>NZ_JAUTXY010000017.1:0-188699 GCF_036327795.1 Rhodococcus artemisiae | reverse complement strand
GGGGAAACGCCCGGTCCCATTCCGAACCCGGAAGCTAAGCCTGTCTGCGCCGATGGTACTGCACTCGTCAGGGTGTGGGAGAGTAGGACGCCGCCGAACACCCGTTGCGTTTGGGGCTCACACTTTTGTGTGGGCCCCAAACGCGTTTTCTGTGCCTGTAATTATGGGCGATCCTGTAATTGTGGGAATGAAGTGGGGGGCGGGGCCGGGAATTATCCCGGCCCCGCCCCCATTTCTTTTTGTCGATTCTGTCTACGACCGGGGTGCTTTCGGTCGCGGCGCCGGCTTCGAAACCGGATGGCCACCGGGCTTCGGAAGCGCACGTGTGAGTCGTGGGGCCCAGCCACTTGTCGGCCAGCGCTTGAGTCCCAGACGATCCGGGGTCAGACGCGTATTGACGAAGGCCTTTTCGAGTTCGGGGTCCGCTTCTCCACGGAACCGGTAGAGGATTGTGCCGCCGTTTTCCTCGGTGCGGGCACCTGCTTCCCACCCCGTGGCGCGATACACGCCGCGCACGATGTTGTCGGCAACCACGATGATCGGTAGTCCGTCGATTCCCCTGGCTGCCGTCCCGGCCGGCCAGGGGCGTGATGCAAGTTCGCGCACGGCCTCAGTCGAGGCCTTCTTCGCTTCGTTGATACGCAGAACCACGCACGGTGTGGGCGGTGCGGGCGCGGCCTGCGCTGAGTACTGACGCACGATCTCCGAGATCGGTACTGCGGTGCGGTCGGCTTCCGACTCCTCGTTGGTACCGGCCAGGTTCGTCAGTACCGGTTCGCCGCGATGCGGTTCGAGCAGTCCGAGCGAGCTTATGACTGCCTGCGCGACCTCGCCGGCCGTGTGCTCGGGATCCTTCGCGGGGTGCAGCGCGTCGGCGATGATGAAGTGTTCGACGGCGTAGCCGGAGGCGTACACCGCCTTGATGCGACGGATTGCAGCCTCGGTCTCGGGCGTCGCGACGGGCGCCTTCTCCTTCGCCTCCTCGAGCTTGTGAGTCTCGCCGAGCGCAGTCCAGGTGAGGGTGAAGATGCGATTGGCTCGACCGGTTCCGACGTAGAGGATGCTGCGATCACGGGAGTCCACGATCGCGTAGACATACGCGCCGAGCTGATCGATCACGTTCTTCTGGAGCGGTCCGGGTGTCGGTGTTCGGTCGTCGACATTGGTGACGATGGCGCGCAGAACCGTCAGGCGGAGAGATACGGGGACTGCACCCGCAGAGCCCCCGAACAGCTCACGGTTCGCGGCGTCGACCGAACCGAATGTGCGTCCGCTGTTGCGTGCCAGTGCGCCCAGCGCGAGCGTGAACTCGGAGAGTCTCTGCCGTGGATCGTCCGCGGTGTCCGGCAGCTCATTGCTGGTCAGGAACATCTGGATCTCTGGAGACTCCAGCAATGTCTGGGCGATGTTCAGAGGAACTGTCCACACGGTGCGCATGAAGCGACTCTAGGCCAATATAGGGCCGAGGAACCGATTCCGCGGCGGCTGCGTCGTACAGTTTTCGATCTTCGTTACGTGACGAGCATCCGGACTGATAGAGAGGGGGTTCGGTGGGTGGGCCGATCGGAAGTGAAGGGGTATCGATGCAGGTAGAGGCGATGCAGCCAGCTCTGCTCACGAGGGTCGGAGCAGCGCTGTGAAACATCTCCGTACCGGAGGGTCTCCAATACCGGCACCGATGCCCCTCGTCGGTGACTTGTCGCATACGGTATAGACCGTGAGCAGCCCAGACTCTGATGCCGTTTCCCCTGCGGCGACCCCAGCGTCCAACTGGCCCGCGCTCCTGACCTGGCGGTCGCTGGATGCGCCCCGGATGGAATCGGTACGTGTGCAGTTGAGCGGCCAGCGCATCAAGGCGACCGGTCGTATCGTCGGAGCCGAGTGCTCCGAGCATCCCGCGTTCAGCGCCTCCTACGATCTCGTGACAGACGAAGACGGAGTCACGCGCCGGTTGTCGGTGCGCACCACGATGGCGGCCGGCGAGCGTCACATGTCGATCAGCCGTTCCGGCGAGGGCATCTGGATGGTCGACAGCGGAACCCACCACCAGCGAGCGTCCTTCGGTGGGGCGCTCGACGTGGACGTGATCCTCAGCCCGTTCTTCAACGCGTTGCCGATCCGGCGCTACCGCTTGCAGGAGGGCGCAGACGAGCTCGAAGTTCCCGTCGTGTACGTCAGTCTGCTGGACCTGACGGTGCAGGAAGCCCTGGTGATCTACAGCAGCGCGGCGGACGGGATCCATGTCCTGTCGCCGGTGTCGTCGTCCTCCGTGACGGTCGACGAAGACGGTTTCGTCGTCACCTACCGTGGGTTGGCCGAACGCATCTAGCTTTCGCCGACACCCTCCACTGCCAGCGCGACCGCGAGCGCCGCGGATTCTGCTGGGTGACTTCCGTGGCCGCCGGTACCGCTGGTGAGTCCGACGATTTGTAGCCCGATGCCGGCGTCACCGGGCGCGGGCACCGAGATCGCAGGTACGCCGAGCACACTGAACGGAATGCACAGTTGCAGCAAGGGTGCTCGCAGCTCTGCCGGGTCGCTACTCAGGGTTGCGGATCGGATGCTCGCGGTGGCGGTGAGCAAGGCATCGAGGTCCTCGGCGCGCCGCAACCGCTCGAGGACGTCATGTCGGAGCTTGTGAGCGGTTCGTAGCGCCCGGAGGTACTCGTGGGCAGGTCGATCCCGCTGTGCCTCGAGGAGTGCCGCAGTGGGCGGCTGGTAGCGGCCGGGGTCGGCCTCGAACGTGTCGCGGTGCGTCTCGTACGCCTCGGATCCGGTGATGATCGGATACACGCCGAGCAGATCGTCGGTTTCGGGCAGTACAACATCGACTACCTCGGCGCCGAGATCTGCGAGGGTTCGGCATGCGAGGTCTGCGGCAGCCTCGAACGCGGTGTCGGCGAGGTCCCAGATTCCGCCGCGGAGCCTGCCGATCCTCAGACCCGACACGGGGGAACGTAGATGCGCCACACCGGGCATCGCACCCCAGGCGAGTGCCGCATCGAGGCTGTCGGTGGTGAGCAGGCCGACGTGGTCGAAGGTCGTGGACAGCGGAAAGACGCCGTCGACGGGGAGTGCGCCGCTGCCCGGCTTGAATCCGGCGATGCCGCACAATGCTGCTGGTGTACGGACGCTGCAGCCGGTGTCGGTGCCCACCGCGACCGGCACGATGCCCTTCGCGACGAGCACCGCGGAACCGGACGACGAGCCGCCGCTGATGAGAGCGGGATCGTGTGGATGAGCAGCCGGACCCGAGGCGTTGACGAGGCCCGTCGGTCCGTACGCGAACTCGTGCAGGTGCGTCTTCGCGACGATGATCGCACCGGCCTCACGCAGCTTCTCGACGATGCGGGCGTCCCGGTCGGCGGCGGGTGCGTCGGCGAACACGTTGCTTCCACAGCGGGTCGGCAGGCCCGCGACGTCGATGTTGTCCTTGATCGCGATCGCGACGCCGTGCAGCGGGCCGATCCAGCTTCCCGCGGCGATCTCGGCGTCGGCGCGCGCAGCGCACTCGAGGGCCGCACCGTCGTCGCGGGCGGCCACGATGTTGGCCCAGGGGGTGCCGTCGAGCGCGTCGAGATCTGCGAGGACCTGGCGAATGTGCTCGGTGGCGGTGAGTTTTCCGGTGGTGAGGGCGGCCGCGGTGTCGCGAAGGTTCGTCACTTCCACACACCTCCTTGTCGTCCGGCAGCCCTGAGGAGTTCGATCCAATTGTCGTCGCCGGGGACGATCCCGGTGATCGGATGGCGTTGGCGCTGTTCGTAGCGGGTGCGGGCGTCGTGGCCGCTGCGTGTGAGGTCGCCGGTGCTGCCGTCTGCGAGTTGCTCGCGTGCTGCCTGCAGGACGTCGATGGCCTCGTCCAGGGCCTCGAGCAGCGCGGTCGCGTTGCCCTCGCACATCGCGTCGACGAGGCCGGGTGCGGTTGCCGCGACGCGCGTGCCGTCCCGGAACGAGCCGGCCGCGAGCCCGAGCGCGAGGTCGCCGCCGCCGGCTCCGGAGAGTGCGAGGGCTTCGGCGAGGATGTGCGGCAGATGGGAGATCCGCGCGACCGCGGAATCGTGTTCGCGGGACTCGGCGGGAACGACGACCGAACCGCAGTCGAGGGCGAGCCGCGCAACGTGCTGCCACACGTCGGGGTCGGTGCCGTCGTCGACGGTGACGACCCACACGGCGTCGCGGAAGAGGTCGGCAGATCCGGCTTCCCACCCCGACTCGGCGGTCCCGGCCATCGGATGTCCGCCGACGAAACGGGCCGACAGGCCATGCGCTGCTACCGCGTCGGCGATCCGGCCTTTCACGCTCACGACATCGGTGAGCGCCACGTTCGGTGCGTGCTCGGCGATCGCCGCCAGAATCGAGTCGACTGCGGGCACCGGCACGGCGAGCACCACCAACGCGCGAGCGTCTTCCGCACGCGCCAGTGTGGCTGCGAGGTCGGTGGACGCGTCGAACCCGTCCGCGACGGCGGCCTCCACCGCGTGTGCCGACCGGTTGTATCCCCAGGCTCGACGACCCGTGGCTGTCGCGGCCCGGAGGACGGATCCGCCGATCAGACCGAGACCGAGTACACAGACGGGGGGCGCGGCGGCAGGTGTGGACACCGCTTCAGATTGGCATATTCACCGGTGGGCTTCATTCGTGGGACCGGGCAGACTACCGTTGCGCGCATGGCTGCACAGCGTGTCGGGGACAAGAGCCCCGCGGTGAGTTCGACAGAGGACTTCGAAGGTTTTGCCGTTGCAGTGACGCGTGAGGACGGACGCTGGAAGTGCCGTGCACTGTCAGCATCGGTATTGACGAGCCTCGACGCGGCGGTGACGGAATTGCGGGAGCTCCGGAGCTCCGGAGCAGTGTTCGGCCTGCTCAATGTGGACGACGAGTTCTTCGTCATCGTGCGCCCAGCACCGGCGGGCACTCAATTGCTGTTGTCGGATGCGACGATGGCCGTGGACTACGACATCGCAGCCGACGTTCTCGAGGCGCTGAACATCGACATCCCGGATATCGATCCCGACGAGCTCGACGATGTGGAGCCGTGGGAAGAAGGTGACGTCGCGATCCTTGCCGACATGGGTCTTCCGGAGCCGGTGCTGACGGTGATCCTGTCCGAGACCGACCTGTATCCCGACGAGCAGATCGACGAGATCGCGCAGCGACTCGGATTCGATGATGTGTTGAGCTCGACGCTCGACAAGATGAACTAGATGGGTCTGCGCGGTGACATGGGGCTGCGCGGGGACGAAGAGCTGATCCGGGTCGCGTTGGAAGCAGCGGCCGGCGCGCCCGCCGGAGACGTCCCGGTGGGTGCGGTGGTTTTCGCGTCGGACGGCACGGAGCTGGCTCGTGCCGCCAACTCGCGTGAGGCCATCGGCGACCCGACCGCTCACGCCGAGGTACTCGCGCTGCGAGCTGCCGCTCAGGTGTACGGAGATGGCTGGAGACTCGAGGGAACGACGCTCGCGGTGACGCTGGAGCCGTGCACGATGTGTGCGGGAGCGCTCGTGCTCGCCCGGGTTTCGCGAGTGGTGTTCGGTGCGTGGGAGCCCAAGACCGGTGCTGTGGGGTCGCTGTGGGATGTCGTGCGCGACCGCCGGCTCACCCATCGACCCCAGGTTCGAGGGGGTGTGCTCGAGGGCGAGTGCGCGGCGGTGCTCGAAGAGTTCTTCCGCGGCCAGCGCATAACCCCGTCCGGGTTGTGACCAGGCGATTTCGACTCAGCGACCCGATCCGGTAAAGTCTTCTAGCGGTGGCGTGTCCGAGCGGCCTAAGGAGCACGCCTCGAAAGCGTGTGACGGGTAACCCCCGTCCGTGGGTTCAAATCCCACCGCCACCGCCAAGAGTGACGCCCCCGAACTTCGGTTCGGGGGCGTCACTCGTTCGTGATGCCTACCGGGGGATGCGCGCGAATGAAAATGGCATCCGCTCGCTGCCGACAATGCGCGGTTGCCCATCCGAAACGCCTTTGCGGGTCCCCCTGCCTTACCCCAGTCGTTCACCGAGTATCTCGGCACCGGGGCCGGACAGTTCTTTCGCGATCCCCCGTCGACCCGCCATGGTCATCAGTACGGCCTCGCCGGGGCCACGCGCTTCGGGGCCTCGTCCGTAGGTCCAGTCGAGGTCGGTGGCGACGAGCCTGACCCCGCGTGCCTTCCAGAACCCGCGGAGCGGGGGAGCTGTGACGGCGAACGGTAGTGCGCAGCGGAGGCGTTCCGGTGGTACCGGGCGCGGGACCCCGAGTGGCCGACGGATGTCCTGGTGGTGGATCAGGGCGTCGACCAGCCCGACGCGGCCACCGAACCGTGCGGTGGCGCCCTGCGGATCGAGGTGTCGTCGCAGAAAGTCGACGAGAGGGTCCGGGCCGAGGTGAGCATATTCGGCGAGGGCCACCTCGTTGAGCTTCCACGGACGGAATCTGGTCTTGGCCACGCGTTTCAGGAGGTCCGGTGTGTCGTGTTCCTCGTAGCTGATCATGTGCGCGACCACGTCTCGCACCGTCCACCCCTGACAGAGGCTCGGCTGCTCCCATTGTCGCGGCGACAGCGTCTCCAGGAAATCGGCGAGGTCGGCGCGTTCGTCGTGGGCCAAGGCCATGACTGACCTGCTCATGTCCACAGGGTACGACCGTGACCGCGAACCGAAAAGGCAGCCGCGCGTCGTCGGCACGGCGAAGCCGATGCGGGTGTGCTTCCGCTGAGGTTCAGCGGCCTTCGATCAGGCGCCCGACCACGTCGAGCAATTCGTCGACGTCCTCGGGTGGGGTATCGCTCGTCTCGCCGGACATCGCCGCGTTGTAATAGAGACCGTCGCCCATGAGCATGATCGCGCGTGCGACGGCGGGATCGCTGATCTCATCGACGAGTACATCCATCCAGCCTCGATGAATTCTCTGGAGTGCAAGGCGGGCGCGGGGGATCGCGTTCTGGCTCAGTCGCGTCGTGGCGATGATCGCGCGGTCGATCGGGGTGCCCGCGTAGACGGACGTGCGGATGTAGTACGCGGCCGGCCCCTCGGGGGCGTCTCGCATGAGGCCGGCATCGGCTGCGGCGAGTCCTTCCACGTGGTCGGCAAGGCCCTCGACGAGGGCGTCCTTGGAAGGGAAGTGGTAGAGCAGGCCGCCCTTCGATACGCCCGCCGCTGCCGCGACTGCGTCGAGCGTGGCGGCGCGTTCACCATGCTCGAGCAGGATTGTCACGAAGGCGTCGAGCAATTTGGCGCGGGCAGCGGGAGGGGGCGGCACGGCCCGATGATACGACGTCCGTTACTTTACCGTCCAGCTGGTACAGTAACGGAGGTTCGATCCCAAACTCTCTCGAAAGCCCGATAACCGTGTCGATCACGCCTGTCTCGCAACCGGACGCGACCACCACCGCTCCGAAGGCCGGCCCACGTGAGTGGGTGGCCCTCGCGGTCCTCATGCTCCCAGTGCTTCTGGTCTCGGTCGACAACACTGTGCTTGCGTTCGCGCTACCCGAGATCTCCGCCGCGCTGCGGCCCAGCGGTGCGCAGCAGCTGTGGATCATCGACATCTACCCGTTGATTCTGGCGGGCCTGCTCGTCTCGATGGGCAGCTTCGGCGACCGCATCGGGCGACGGCGCCTGCTGCTGATCGGCGCAACCGGGTTCGCAGCGGTCTCTGTGATCGCGGCCTATGCGCCGACGGCGGAAGCGCTGATCGCGTCGCGTGCCGCACTGGGGTTCTTCGGTGCAATGCTGATGCCGTCGACACTGTCGTTGCTGCGCAACATCTTCCTCGACGCGGCGCAACGTCGGCTCGCGATTGCGGTGTGGGCATCGTGCTTCGCGGCGGGTGCTGCGCTCGGTCCCATCGTCGGTGGCTTCCTCCTCGAACACGCGTGGTGGGGATCGGTGTTCCTGCTCGCGGTGCCGGTGCTGATCCCGCTGCTCATCCTCGGCCCCATCTTCGTGCCGGAATCCAGGGATCCGGCGCCCGGACGTATCGACGTGGTGAGCATTGCGCTGTCGATGCTCGCGCTCGCACCGCTGGTGTTCGCCATCAAGAATCTCGCCAACGGCAAATCCGTCGTCGCCACGGCTGTGCTCGCCGCTGTCGGGATCGTGTCGCTCGTATCGTTCGTGCGCCGCCAGCTACGTCGGCCCGATCCCATGCTCGACGTGCGGCTGTTCCGGGTGCCCACGTTCAGTGGCGCAGTCCTGGTGAACCTGCTCTCGGTGGTCTCCCTCGTCGGGTTCCTGTTCTTCGTTTCGCAGCATCTTCAGCTGGTGATCGGGCAGAGCCCCATGCAGGCAGGGATGAGCCTGGTCCCTGGGCTGGGTGCGATGGTGGTGGCGGGCCTGACGGTGGTCACACTGGTGCGATGGGTCCGGCCGTCGACGATCATCGTGTCGGCGCTGTTGCTGTCGGCGCTCGGATACGCGCTCGTGTTGATGCTCGCGTCGCCGACGGCCGTGACACCGATCATCGTGGCGTTCGCGGTGCTCGGAGCAGGGATCGGCGCTGCCGAGACGTTGTCGAACGACCTGATCGTCTCGAGCGTGCCGCCGGAGAAGGCGGGTGCGGCGTCGGCGGTGTCCGAGACGGCGTACGAGATGGGCGCTGTGCTGGGAACCGCAGTGCTCGGCTCGATCCTCACGGCCTCCTACGGCGCGAATCTGCGGGTTCCGGCCGGGCTCGATTCGGACGCGGCCGCCGCTGCTCGCGAAACGTTGGGCGGCGCCCACGCCGTTGCCGACGCCTTGCCCGCGGAGCAGGCGACTGCTCTGCTCAGAGCCGCGGGAGAGGCGTTCGACAGCGGCGTGACCATCACGTCGGGAATCGGAATGGTGCTCATGGTGGTCTCCGCGCTGCTGGCGGCGCGGATGCTCACACCTCGCGTGCCCACCTCACGATGACGATGTTTCCCGAACTCCGACGGCCGAGGCATCGGCTGCGGATGCTGCCCGGGGAACCGTGAAGGTCGCGACGACACTCGCGACGGCCACGACGAAGCATGCCGCGACATACCAGAGGCTGCCGATGGGATCGCCGCCCCCGGTAACGCCGTCGACCGCCGAGAAGTAATCGGGCAACGCGGATATCCAGAGGACGGCCAGCACACCGAGGTACACCAGCGAGAACCGCTGGACGAACACGTTCGTGTAGGCCGGAGTGTCGGATTCGCCGCGGCGCAAGCGCGACCACTGGCGACCGAGCACCCATGCCGCAACCACACACAGGACGACGAGTTCGAGTGCGTACATGAATCCGCGCACCGTCGTGCTTCCCATCCCGATAATGGTCGCGGGAAGGGGGAGGACGAACGTACCCACGGAGGCGAGGATGCCGATCACGATTGTGCGCCACACCAATTGGAGTCCGGTGAAACTCTCCCCTCGGTCGATGTGTCGACCGACGAAGAACTGCACACACAGTGCCAGGGACATCGGCCACAGCGCCGCGAACACCACGACGCTCGGCAGCGGGACCGAGTCGAAGAACGGTTGGTTGATCGGGTTCTCGAGCGACCACTCCCACCAGCGCAATTGCGGGCCGAGGTGGTCGAAGATCTCGTAGAAGGCGTGATGGACGAATCCCACACACACTGCGCCGAGGAGTACGCCGTACCTGCGGAACACGCCGAGCATCCGCACGATCTCGAACGACAGTGTCGCGAGCAGGGGATAGATCGCGACGATGTAGAGCGGCAGTCTGCCCCACATGAATTCGACCGTGAACACGTTGTGCGCGAACATCGTGTCGACGTGCTGTTCGATTCCGAACGCGGCCGGGAAGTACAGGGGCGGTTCGATGATGAACAGATATGCGCACGCGCCGAACCACAGCACCAGATTGGTGGGATCACCGTGCCGGCGTAGCCGGAGAACGGCGTACACGAGGGCGAGAACGGCGCCGACGGTGATCGTCAGTTCGAGGACGGGAAGCGTCCAGTTCTCCAACGCCACCGGATTACGGAACTCGAGGAGTCCACCGGCCTCGTCGCAGGAGAAGCCGAGCCTCGTCGCGAGGTCCTCGAAGGTGGGTGAACACAGATCCGACATCAATTGACCCCCGGTGCAGCGGTTTCCGCGGTGTACCACTTCGTGACGTCGTAACCGGCGTCGAAGCGTTCGAACCACACGCCGGCCAGTTCGGGCAGGTCCTCGTGTTCGGGGTTGTGCTTCGGCATCTGGCTGCGGATGATGCCCCGCAGCGCGATGAGCTGCTCCTTGAGTCCGAGGTCGTCGAAGGCACGCGGCATCGGCCCGGCATTCGCGGCCTGCAGGCCCGGAATCAGCTCGAGCAGTTTCTGCTTACGCCGATAGGACGCGAACATCGACAGAGCATCGATCTTGCGGTCTTCGATGGGGACGTGCTTGTTGAATCCCGCACACGCGATCCGGATGACGTCGAGCACGTGCTTGAACACCGAGGCCGCCACACGCATGCGGTAGACGTCGCTGCCGATGACGGAGTCGAAGATGATCAGTGCGGAGCTGCGGTGCTCGACCTCCTCGACGAAATGCCAGATGAACAGGGAAGCGACGCGGTCGTCGCCGGGGCGGAACAGCGACGCGTCGTTGTCGAGCATGAGCTTGAAGACAGGTGTGAAGGTCGCTTCGAGATCCGCGGTGTAGGCCAGGCGGTACTTCAGCGATGTGTCGGCAGTGAGGTTGTCGTAGGCGCCGATCACGTCGTCGAGGGTCTCCTGCAGGCCCGGGTACCTCTTGATCAGGGCACGGACGTGCTGGCGATGCGCGGTGGAGTGTTGCCCCTCCTGGCGCATGAACGCGTCGGCTTCCTCGGCAACCGTGTCGTCGGCGAACTGGGGCTTCGCCTCGGTGATCATCTGGACGATCATCTTCTCGAATCCGACGGCGAGGAAAGAGACGGCGTTGGCCATGCTCGAGAACGCAGGGTTCTCGGGGTTCCACAGGAACGGCACGTCGTAGTCCTCGAACGCGAAACGCATCTTGCGGACGTGCAGGTTTGTCATGTTCGCATACCTCGTTCTCGGGGTTGTCCGATGCAGTCAGTGCAGGTAGGACCCGCAATTGGACTACATCATACGTCTTTGGTCATGTATGTATGATGACTTTCGTGTAGATGTCCTGGCATACCGACTCCCGGATTGGGCTGCGTGATAATCTCGGCCCCTCATTCCAGGAGGCGGGTGTGGCACGTAGGCGAGGGTGGGGTGGGAGTCCGCCCGGGAGCGACGACGAGGCAACTCGGCGCATCGTCGACACCGCGGTCGACCTCATCGCGCAGACCGGTGCGGCGATCAGCATCGCCGAGGTCGCGGAATCGCTGGGCGTGATCCGGCAGACGGTCTACCGGTATTTCCCCAGTGCGGATGCGCTGATGAAGGCTGCGGCCATCGCCTCGGTCGCCGGATTCCTCGATCGCCTGACCGACCACGTCACCGGTATCGTCGACCCCGTCGACGCGACCGTCGAAGCCGTCGTCTTCACCCTCGCGGAAGTGCGCCGCACTCCGCACCTCGGTCTGCTGCTGTCGAGTTCGTACGCGAACGTCCACCCCGAGAACATGACATCCGACGAGGCGCAGGCCTTCGGTATGACGATGATCAGACGGTTCGATGTCGAGTGGGAGAACTACGGGTACGACGACGCGTCACTCGGTGAACTCGTCGAGTACCTCCTGCGTACGATGCAGTCGTTCTTCGTCTCTCCCGGAAATCCACCGCGCAGCGACGACGAGATGCGTAGATATCTGCGTCGGTGGGTCGGCGCCGCGGTCGCAGCGCAAGTTGTCGCTCGATAACTCGGGTACGCGAATTCTCAGAGAATTCTCGGAGCGTAGCTCCCACTTGACTTGAAACGACAACTATTCTCGGTGCATGCGAAAAATCGGGTGGACGATCGTTGCCATCGTCGTTGTCGCGCTCCTGGGCTTCTTCGTCGCACCATGGGTATACGGCACGTTCATAGCCGAGGACGACGCACCCGCCGCCTCGGTGTCCACTTCCGGCGCCCAGGCTGCAACCGGTGAGCTCGACGGCGAGTGGGACGTGACCCCGGGCGCCGACCCCAACCGGACCGCGGCCGGCTACACCGTGCACGAGATCCTGCGCGGCGCCGACGTCACCGTGGTGGGGAGCACCGACCAGGTGTCCGGCACCGCGACGATCGACGACCAATCGCTGATCGCCGCCGAGGTCACCGTCCGGGTCGACGGAATCGCCACCGACAGCTCCCAGCGCGACGGTCAGTTCCGAGGCATGGTCATGGATACCGCGAACCATCCGACCGCGACGTTCACGTTGACCGAACCCGTGGATCTGTCGTCGTTGCCCACCGACGGCACGCTCACGACCGTGCCCGCGACGGGCCTCCTGACTTTGCGCGGCGAAGAGCGACCCGTGACGGTCGAGGTCGACGTCCTGCGTAGCGGCGAGAGCATCGTGGCGTCCGGCAGCATCCCCACGACGTGGTCGGACTGGGGGATCCAGCCGCCGAACCTCGGGTTCGTCGCCGTCGACGAGGCCGGGAGCGTGGACTTCCTGATCACCCTCGAGATGGGCTGACCGGGTCCGTCTCGGACTGCACCGGAGCCCACCCGGGCGGGCCGAACGCGTACCCGAGTTTGTCGCGCCAGGACGCCGCCGACCGCCAGTCGCGGGCGATCGCCTTGTACTCGTGGGTCTGCAGTTCCCAGATGTCGAAGGTGCCGACCGGCGTGGTCAGTCCGTAGACGGGTCGTTGCTCTTCGATCTTGAACGTGCCGAACATCCGATCCCAGATGATGAGGATGCCCGCGTAGTTGCGGTCGAGGTATTCGGCATCGGACCCGTGGTGCACCCGATGATGCGACGGAGTGTTGAACACGAACTCGATCGGTGTGGGCAGTGTGCCCACACGTTCGGTGTGAACGAAGAACTGGTAGACGAGACTCACGGAGAACCCCACGAACACCATCCACGGCGGGATGCCGATGAGGGGCAACGGCAGCCACATGATGATCTCGCCGCTGTTGTTCCACTTCTGCCGCAACGCGGTCGCGTAGTGGAAGTACTGACTCGAATGGTGCGCCTGATGTGTCGCCCAGACGAGACGGACCCGATGTGCCATCCGGTGATACCAGTACCAGAGGAAATCGATCCCCAGCAGCAGGATCGCCCACGTGTACCAGGCGTCGGCGGGCAGATGCCACGGCGCGACGTACACCCACAACGCTGAATACCCGACGAGTGCCAGGACCTTCCAGCCGGCGCTCGTCACGATCGAGATCAGTCCCATCGACAGGCTCGCGCGTGCATCGCGCATCTCGTATCCGCCGCGCGGTGGGTGTACGCGGCCGTCGGGCCCCGGCTCGACGCGTTCGAGCGTGCGGGCCGCCACCCACTCGAGGATCAGGAACAGTGCAAACGCCGGGATCGCGAGGGCGACGGGATCATGCAACGGTTCGAGCAGCGAACCCCACGAATCGCGCAGCGTCTCCCACATCGCGGGACCTCCGAACTGGTACGTGAACGATCGTCGAGTGTACGTGCGCCTATGGCGCGCGTCACTATCGGTGATCGACGGTGCTGATTTCTCCCCTGTTTGGTAGGAATTGGTCGGCCGGAAATGTCGGAGGAGGCACCGAAGTGCATATCAGTGCAAGGGTCGATTACGCGGTGCGGACGCTTCTGGAACTCGCTGCATGCGGTGACGGCCCTGCCAAGGCGGAAATGCTGGCGACAGCACAGTCCATCCCGCACAAATTCCTCGAGGCCGTGCTCGCGGATCTTCGCCGAGGTGGTCTCGTTCGCAGCCGGCGTGGCCCCGACGGTGGCTACTGGCTGGCGCGACCGGCCGACGAGATCTCCATTGCGGACATCATTCGCACGGTGGAAGGGCCACTCGCGTCGGTACGCGGAGAGCGGCCTGAGAGCGTGGAGTACACGGGGGTGGCCGAGCGCTTGCGCGACGTGTGGATCGCGGTACGGGTGAATCTGCGCGCGGTGCTCGAGGACGTGACGCTCGCGGACATCGTTGCGGACGACCTGTCGCAGTTCGTCCGTGACCTGACCGCCGATCCGGGCGCCTGGGAGCGCCGTAGCGTGTGAGCTGCGTTACCCGCACTGATCGGGTGTGGTCGATCCCATAAATATTGCAGAACTCTGCAAAGTTACACAGCTCTGCAAAATCTGTACCGTTGTTGAAGTGAGCTCTCAACTCGGATTGCGTGACCGCAAGAAGGCCGCCACCCGCGCGGCCCTCGCGGACGCTGCTGCGGAACTCGCGCGCGAGCACGGCCTCCACGAGGTCACTGCCGATGCGATCGCCGCCCGGGCGGGCGTCTCGACCCGCACCTTCCACAATTACTTCGCGAGCAAGGAAGAAGCGGTCCTCGTGCACTTCGAAGGTCTGATCGAAACCTGGATCGATCTTCTGCGCCACCGTCCCGCGGGCGAACCCATCATGGGTTCGCTCGAAGAATGCGCCGTCGGGCTCGTGACGGACCCGCAGTGGTCGTTCGACGACATCAGCACGTGCGTCGCGTTCGTCGAAGAGGGGTCCGCGAACGAATCCCGGCACATCGAAGTGGCGAAGCGCTCGTCGCAGCTGCTCGTCGACGCCATCGCCGAACGGACGGGCACCGACCCGGCCACGGACATCTACCCCAACCTTGTGCATTACGTCGGTTTGGGAGCGATCAAATCGGCCGTCGAAATGTCCATGGCGAATTCCGCCTCCTCACCCGAACACCTCATCCGTGAAGCCTTCGCGCTGCTGCGACGAGGATTCGCGTAACACCCTGCCCCACCACCACGTTCGACCACAGAAAGGGTGCCTGCCGTGGCGACCTACCTCTACCGGATAGGCAAGTTCGCCTACCGGCGTAAGGGCGCAGTCCTGTCCTTCTGGATCGCGTTGCTCGTCCTCTTCGGAGTCGGGGCCGCGACCCTGTCCGGCCCGACGACGGACTCCTTCAGCCTTCCAGGAACCCCCGCGCAGAATGCGCAGGACTTGATGGCCGAGCGATTCCCGACGGCCGAAGATCCGATGAATGCGCTCAGCGCCCGGTACGTCTTCGCGGCGCCGGACGGGCAGACACTCGACGATCCCGAGAACGCGGCCGCCGTCGACGAGGTGCTCGCGGCGATCCGCGGGATCGACACGGTTTCCGCGCCCGCCAAGGTCGATCCGGCCACCGCCTCGCCCGAGGAGCAGGCCGGAGCCCTGGTCAACCCTGTGGTTGCCGATGCCGGGCTCACCGAGCAGATGATGGGGCTGGCCGCGCAGCAGGGCACACCCGAAGACGCCGCGCTCGCCGATGCGCAGGCCCTGTCGCCGCTCAGCGCCGACCGCACCGTCGGGTTCGTCACCGTGCCCTTCGACGGTGAGGTGACCGACGTCGATCAGGCCATGCGCGACCAGATCGCCGCTGCCGCAGACATCGGCCGCGACGCCGGTTTGACCGTGCAGGTCAGCGGCACCGCCGCAGCCGACATGGCGATGCCCGGCGGCACCGCCGAACTCATCGGCATCGGCATCGCCGCGATCGTCCTCACTCTCACCTTCGGCTCGCTCGTCGCAGCAGGTCTGCCGCTGATCACCGCGCTCGTCGGTGTCGGTATCGGAAGCATGGGCATCACCATCGCCACCGGCTTCTTCGACCTGAGCTCGATGACACCGACGCTCGCGATCATGATCGGTCTTGCCGTCGCGATCGACTACTCGCTGTTCATCGTCTCCCGCTTCCGCCACGAACTGCTCGAGACCTCCGACCGAGCCGAAGCTGCAGGTCGAGCGGTGGGCACAGCCGGTTCCGCCGTCGTGTTCGCGGGCCTCACGGTCATCATCGCGCTCATGGCATTGAGCGTCGTCGGCATCCCGTTCCTGTCCGTGATGGGTTACGCGGCCGCCTTCACCGTGCTCATGGCAGTGCTCATCGCGATCTCGCTGCTGCCGGCCGTGCTCGGTCTCTTCGGTGAGAAGGCATTCGCGGGCCGCATTCCCGGACTGAGCTCACGCGACCCCGAAGGTGGTGAGCCGGGCGCTGCCCAGAAGTTCGTCGGCGCCATCACACGTCGTCCGCTGATCCCGCTCATTGCCGGTGTCGTACTCCTCGGTGTTCTCGCACTTCCGGCGACCGGTCTGCGTCTTGCCCTGCCCACCGAGGCGACGGGCGACCCTGCCACCAGTGCACGCCAGGCCTACGACCTGATCGACGAAGGATTCGGGCCGGGTCGTAACGGCCCGCTGGTGGTCGTCGCTGACGCCCGCGACGCGAATGTTCCGGCCGATGCCGCGTTCGCCGCCGTCCTCGGATCGCTGTACGAGCACGAAGAGGTCGTCAACGCTCAGGTCGTCGGTGTGAACGAGGACGGCGACACCGCGCAGATCCTCATCACCCCGCGCAGTGGCCCGACCGATCCCGCGACGATGGATCTCGTCTCGGAGATCCGCGGCGACGAGGCCGCGCTGAACGACGAGTACGGGCTTTCGTACGGCGTGACGGGCCAGACCGCGCTGGAGGGCGACGTCTCGGAGAGCCTGCAGAGCGCGCTCGTCCCGTACCTCGCTGTCGTCGTGGGTCTCGCGTTCATCCTGCTCATGCTCGTGTTCCGCTCGATCCTGGTGCCGCTCACCGCGACCCTCGGCTTCCTGCTGAGCGTCCTGGCGACCTTCGGTGCGACCGTGGCGGTGTTCCAGGAAGGCTGGGGCGGGCTCATCTCGAACCCGCAGCCCATCGTGAGCTTCATGCCGATCATCCTCATCGGTGTGGTGTTCGGCCTGGCCATGGATTACCAGGTGTTCCTGGTGACCCGTATGCGCGAGGAATACGTGCACGGTGCGTCCGCCACGGACGCGGTGCGCAGTGGCTTCGCGCACGGCGCCCGCGTGGTGAGCGCCGCCGCCGTCATCATGATCTCGGTGTTCGCCGCGTTCATCGCCGAACCGGATTCACTGATCAAGTCCATCGGCTTCGCGCTCGCCGCCGCAGTCTTCTTCGACGCGTTCATCGTCCGCATGGTGATCATCCCGTCGGTGATGGCTCTGCTCGGCGACAAGGCGTGGTGGCTGCCGAAGTGGCTCGACAAGATCCTGCCCAACGTCGACGTCGAGGGCGAGAAGCTCGCTCGTGAGCTGGAAGCGACCGCAGCGACCCTGGAATCCACCCGGGTGTGAGTGTCGCGAGGTTCGTCCGGAGACGCAGGTAGCGTATTGCCCATGTTGGTTCGGCTGTTACGGCGCTTTCTCGTGCGCTACAAGGGTTCGCTCATAGCTGTGGTCCTGCTGCAGCTCGCGGCCACCACGGGCATGCTGCTGTTGCCGAGCCTGAACGCCGACCTGATCGATCAGGGGGTGGCGGTCGGCGACATCGACTACATACTGCGTACCGGGCTCCTCATGCTGGGGATCAGCGCGGTCGAGGTCGCCTGCTCCATCGGTGCCGTGTACTTCGCTGCGCGAGCCGCCATGTCGTTCGGACGAGACGTCCGGCTGGCGCTCGTGCAGCGGGTCGGCGGGTTCTCCGCCCGCGAATTCGGCACCTTCGGGGCACCGTCGCTGATCACCCGCAACACCAACGACGTGCAGCAGGTGCAAATGCTGGTCCTGATGACCTGCACCATCGTGGTGATGTCGCCGATCATGGGTGTCGGCGGCATCATCATGGCGTTGCGCGAGGACGTCGGCGCTTCCCTGGTACTTGCGGTCGCAGTACCGGCACTGATCCTGACGATGGTCGTGCTCATCGCACTGATGTTGCCGGGCTTCCGGGTCATGCAGATACGACTCGACGGAGTCAATCGGGTGCTGCGCGAACAGGTCAGCGGGATCCGTGTCGTGCGGGCCTTCGTCCGCGACGACACCGAGAAGGCCCGTTTCGACCGCGCCAACGACGATCTCACCGCGACGGCGCTGCGCGTCGGCCGCGTCAACTCGGTGCTGTATCCGGCGGTGCTGCTCATCGCGAACGTCAGCACCGTGGCCGTGGTGTGGGTCGGCGGTGCGCGGATCGATTCCGGCGCCATGCAGGTCGGCTCCATCACCGCGATGATCACCTATGTCGCACAGATCCTCATGGCGGTCCTCATGTCGTCGTTCATCGCGATGATGATGCCGCGCGCAAGCGTGTGCGCCGGGCGCATACTCGAGGTCCTCGACACCGAACCGACCGTCGCGGCGCCGGCCGAACCGGTGCGCGAACTCCGCACCCATGTCGACGTCGAACTGCGGGGTGCCGGATTCTCCTACCCGGGCGCCGACGCGCCCGTGCTGCGCGACATCAGCTTCCGGGCGGAGCCCGGCACCACCACCGCGATCATCGGCGGTACCGGTTCGGGCAAGAGCACGTTGATGCGTTTGATCCCGCGACTCATCGACGTCACCGACGGGCAGGTGCTGGTGGCAGGTGTCGACGTCAGGCGCCTCGACCCGGAGGTGCTGCGGTCGCGGATCTCCGTCGTCCCACAGAAGGCGTATCTGTTCTCGGGCACGATCGCCGACAATCTCCGCTACGGCCGCGCCGACGCGAGCGACGACGAACTGTGGCACGCGCTCGAGGTGTCCCAGGCTGCCGACTTCGTCCATGCCATGCCGGACAAGCTCGAATCGGTGCTGTCGCAGGGCGGCACCACCGTCTCGGGCGGACAGCGACAGCGACTCGCGATCGCCCGAGCGCTGGTCCGCAAGCCGTCCATCTACCTGTTCGACGACGCGTTCTCGGCGCTCGACCCTGCGACCGACGCCCGCCTGCGCGCGGCGCTGGAACCGGAAACCCGCAACGCATGCGTCTTCATCGTCGCTCAGCGCGTCTCGACCGTGCAGGACGCGGATCGCATCGTCGTCCTCGACGGAGGCGCGATGGTCGCGTCCGGAACCCATCTCGGGCTTCTCGGCCGTTCCCCGACGTACGCCGAGATCGTCGAATCGCAGAGAATGGCCGCTGTATGACGACGCCGGCCGCGGCCGAACCACAGGCCGCTCCGCAGTCTCGGCTGCGCGTGATCATCCGCATCCTCGGCCTGTTACACCCGCACCGGTACGTCGTGTACTCGGTGATGATTGCGGCGTTGCTCGGTGTCGTGAGCTCCTCGATCGCACCGCTCGTGCTCGGCCGGGGCACCGACATCATCTTCAACGGTGTGGTCGGGATGCAGCTCCCGGCCGGGCTGTCGAAGGACGCCGCGATCGCGCAGCTACGCGCGGAGGGTCGCGATCAGTTCGCCGACATGGTCGCCGGAATGAACGTGATCCCCGGAGCGGGCATCGATTTCACGAGCCTGGGGCGGACCCTCGTCATCGTCCTCGCTCTCTATCTGTTGTCGTCCGCGCTGATCTGGGTTGCCGCGTACGGGCTCAACGAGATCGTGCAGCGCACCGTGCGGGACATGCGCGCGAGCGTCGAACGGAAGATCCACCGCCTGCCGTTGCGCTATTTCGATACGCATTCGCGCGGTGACCTGCTCAGCCGTGTCACCAACGACATCGACAACGTGTCGACGGGTATGCAGGAGTCCATAAGCCAGCTGGTGCTGGCGGTGTTCACGCTTCTCGGGCTCGTGGTGATGATGTTCTGGATCTCCCCACTGCTCGCCGTGATTGCGCTGCTGCTCGTCCCCGCCGCGGCCGTGGTGACGATCTACGTGGCGAAGCGTGCGCGGAAGCATTTCGCGGCGCAATGGGATGCGACGGGCACGCTCAACGGGCAGATCGAGGAGTCGTTCACCGGGCACGAACTCATCACCGCGTACGGCCGCACCGCGGAGATCGAGCGTCGGTTCACCGAGACCAACGATTCACTGTTCCAGGCCGCGTACCGAGCGCAGTTCGTGTCGGGTCTGGTGATGCCGCTCGTGACGTTCCTCAGCAATATCGGATATGTGGTCGTGGCGGTGATCGGTGGTCTGCGTGTGGCGTCGGGGACCTCGACGCTCGGCGAGATCCAGGCGATGATCCAGTATTCGCGGCAGCTGTCGCAGCCGCTCGCTCAGATCGGCGCGATGATCAATCTGCTGCAGTCGGCCGCGGCATCCGCCACCCGCGTGTTCGCGGTCCTCGACGAGGAGGAACAGGATCCTGAACCTGCGGCCCCGACGATGCCGTGGAGCAGGCACGGACTCGTCGAGTTCGAGGACGTGTCGTTCTCGTACACGCCGGAACGTCCGCTCATCGAGAACTTGACGTTGCGCGCCGAACCCGGCCAGATGATCGCGATCGTCGGTCCCACCGGGGCCGGCAAGACCACTCTCGTGAATCTGATCCTGCGTTTCTACGAGGTGGATTCGGGCCGGATCCTCGTCGACGGTGTCGACGTCACCGGGATGTTGCGGGAGGAGCTGCGATCCCGTATCGGCATCGTGCTGCAGGACACCTGGCTGTTCGGTGGCACGATCCGCGAGAACATTGCATACGGTAACCCCTACGCGACCGAGAACCAGATCATGTCGGCCGCACGGATGAGCTACGTCGACCGGTTCGTGCGGGCCCTGCCCGACGGTTACGACACCATCGTCGACGAGGAGGCCGGAAGCCTCAGCGCCGGTGAGCGGCAGCTCATCACGATCGCTCGCGCGTTCGTCTCGAAGCCGTCGATCCTGATCCTCGACGAGGCCACGAGCTCGGTCGACACCCGCACCGAACTCCTCGTGCAGCAGGCCACCGCGAGGCTGCGCGACGACCGCACCAGTTTCGTGATCGCGCACCGCTTGTCGACGATCCGCGACGCCGATCGGATCGTGGTGATGGAGGATGGACGGATCGTCGAGCAGGGTGCCCACGAGGAACTGCTCCAGAGGGGCGGCGCGTACTCACGGCTCTACGAGGCGCAGTTCAAGGCTCTCGTCGACTGACCATCAGTTGTCGCGGTCGTTGCTCTCGAGCTGCTTGATCCGGTCCGCAGCCTGCTTCAACCGTTTCTTGCGCTCTTCGTTCTCGGATTCTTTCAACTCTTCGTAGAGCTCCTCATCGGAGTCGCTGTAGTTGAAGATCAATCGAGGCAGTCCCAGGGTCACGATGAGGCTGGGCCAGACCAGCCAGGCGTGGTCCCAATCGAACACATTGTTCAGTACGAGGAACGTCACGAGGGTGATGCCGATGATCACCCAGTCGAGGGATTCGACCAGATTTCCTCGCCGGAGGAGAGACGACAGTTCTGTCTCGGCGCTGCGTGACGGAGTACCGACGGGCGTGGTCTCGGCGATCTCGGTCGACACCTTCCGGATCCGGTTGTCGACCACTTCCAGCGGTGCGCCTCCAGGAAGTCCGCGGAATGCATTGCGGAGGGGGTCGAGCGCGCGGGCAGCCGCGATCTCGCCGGAACGCTCGTAGAATTCGTCGGCATCCAGCCGCCCCGCCGCGAAGTGCTCACTGATGACGTTCAAGGCATGCAGCCGTTCGTCGTCGCTCAATCGCAGATCATGTTCGTCGGGCCGGTCTGTCATGTCGTTCGCCTCCCCGGAATCGTGTGTAGTCGAATCCTACGGCTGACGTAGCACTTCCCGCGCCGTGCGACGGACCGCCGCGGTGAGGGCGTCGAGCACGGGGGAGTCCAGTCTCCAGCGCTGCCAGTGCAGCGGGACGTCGAGTGGGTGGTCGGGGGCGAGGTTCACGAGATCGGTGCTGTCGGTGAGCATCGGATCAGGAAGCATGCCCCAGCCGAGTCCGAGGCGCGCGGCATCGACGAATTCGAGTGCCCCGGGCACGTAGTTGCGGGGTGCCGTGATCCGGCGACGGGTTCGCTTGCGCAGGAATCGATCCTGCATATCGTCCTTGCGGTCGAAGGTCAGCATCGGTGCATTCTGCAGCTCCTCCGCGGACATGCCGTCGGGAAACCATCGCTCGGCGAAGTCGACACTGGCCATCGCGTGATACCGCATCGATCCGAGTTCCTCGGAGGTGCAGCCCTGCACGGGTTCGGGCACGGAGGTCACCGCAGCCATCGCGGTGCCGTCGCGGAGCAGCGCAGTGGAGTGGTATTCGTCCTCGCGGTGCAGTTCGAACAGCGCGCGGTGGCGGACCGGCATGCGTGCAAGCGCGCGCAGCATCCACGTGGACATCGAGTCGGCATTGACCACAAGAGGAATTGTCACGTAGCTGTGTTCATCGGCAGTGAATCCGAGTTCTTCGGAGGTGTCCTGTTCGAGTCGCGCGACCTGCCGAGCCAGACGCATCACCACTACGCCGGACGGAGTGGCGGACACGGGACGGGTGCGGCGCAGCAGGACCTGGCCCACGTGCTGTTCGAGGGTCTTGATGCGCTGGCTCACCGCCGACGGCGTGATCCGCAGGACCGCAGCAGCTCCGTCGAAGGTGCCTTCGTCGAGGACTGCCGCGAAGGTCCGCAGTTGGGAGAAGTCGACGTCCATATGAAGCAACTCTAATGCAGCGTTAGCTGAATCAATTGTTCTAATGATCGCCGGATTCCTAGCGTGGAACGCATGTCCCTTCTCGCCGCCGGCTTCGTCACAGGTCTGTCACTCATCGTCGCGATCGGTGCGCAGAACGCGTTCGTTCTGCGCATGGCCATTGCGCGACGACACGTGCTGCCCGTGATCGCAGTGTGCGCGATCTCCGATGCGCTCCTCATCACGGCGGGTATCGCAGGAATTGCGACGATCCTCGATCACGCACCCGGCGTCATCGATGTGATCCGTTGGGCAGGAGCCGCTTTCCTCATCGGATATGGGCTGCTCGCCGCGCGGCGGGCACTGCGGCCGTCGGCGCTGTCCGCGGCGCCGGGCGGCGCCGTCACCATCGGTGCGGCGTTACTGACCTGTCTGGCATTGACGTGGCTCAATCCCCACACCTATCTCGACACCGTGCTCATGCTCGGATCCGTCGCCAACCACTACGGAAATCCGGGTCGCTGGTGGTTCGGTGCGGGTGCCATCGCTGCGAGCGGCGTGTGGTTCGTCGCTCTCGGATACGGCGCGCGCTATCTGCGCAACTGGTTCGCCAAGCCAGGATCCTGGCGGATTCTCGACGGTGGCGTCGCGGTCCTGATGCTCGGCCTCGGCGCCGGACTCGTGGTGTCCTCCTGACGGTCGTGCTATGCGCTCGGAGCAGTGCCACGCTTCCGGTAGCCCAGGGGCTCGAGGTGGGTGAACACCGTCACCCCGGGCAACGCGTCCTGAAGATCGGCTTCGAGCCGGTCGAGCAGATCGTGCCCGGCACGCACCGACCAGTCGCCCGGCGCCCGCACCGTCAGATACACGAAACGCTGGCGTCCGGACTCACGCGTGCGAGGCGGTAGGAACTCCACCGGCTCCGACGCGCGGTACCGGTCGAGCACCGCGTTCACCACGGCGACATCCTCGGTGGGGAGCGCGGCATCGAGCATGCCCACGACGGACTGTTTCACCAATCCGTACCCGATGCGCAGGATGTTCAGCGCCACCACGATCGCCACGATCGGGTCGAGCACGTCCCACCCGGATATCGCGACCAGCGCGACACCCGCCAGCACCCCGGCCGACGTCCACACGTCGGTGAGCAGGTGTTTGCCGTCGGCCACCAGAGTGATCGACCGGTGTTTCCTGCCCTCGCGGATCAGCACCATCCCGACCGCCAGATTGATCACGGACGACCCGGCCGACAGCGCGAGACCGAGACCGGCCTCCTCGACCGGCTGCGGTGACAGCAGTCGGTCGATCGACGTCCACAGGATTGCGGTCGCGGCCGCGAAGATCATCGTGCCCTCGACGGCGGCCGACAGATACTCGGCCTTGCCGTGGCCGAAATCGTGGTTGAAGTCGGCCGGTTTCGCGGCCAGGCGCAACGCGAGCAGACCCACGATCGCCGCCACCAGATTGACGCCGGACTCCAGGGCATCGGAAAGCAGACCGACCGATCCCGTCAACCACGCAGCGAGCGATTTCAGGGCCATCGTGGCCAGTGCCGCCGCGACCGACAACCACATGAACCGCATGAGCAGCCGATGCGACTGCGCCGAGACCACCGTCGTGTCAGTTCTTGACGAGGTTGTACTGCAGCCCGGTGACTTCCGCTGCCCGGATCTCGACGTAGTCGTACTTCGGCGTCGGAACCCACGGGGTCAGGCCCAGCGCATCGATCTTCGCGGCATCGTCGAAGCTCCGCAGCACATGGGCGCTGCCGTGCACGACGATGCTCCACGCGGTGTCCTCGTGGATGTGATCGACCTGGAACGCCACGTTCGGGTGGACGGCCAGTTCGGACAGTTTGCTCCCCTCTCCGGTGCGGAAGTACACCTTGCCGTCCGTCACCACATAGTTGACGGGATAGATCTCGGGGCGATCACCCACGACGGTGACGAGGCGTCCCACCTTCGCGGACGCGAGTCGCTCCCAGGCCTGTTCCTCGGACAGGCGAACGACGGGCCGATCGGATTCCGGGAACTCGCTCATCGGTGCTCCTCCTCGAAACTTCGATGCTTCCCCTCCAGCACATCATGAACGTACGCCCGGCGCAGGAGTACCACCTGCCGTTACGGTGAGAACGACCCACCCGCGCACGTGGATCGGAGTATCGATGACAGTCGAGACCGTGTCGAGGTGGCACACCCGCGCCGCCGACGACGTCGCCGAGGCCTTCGACGTCGCCCCGGATCGGGGCCTGACCGCAGGCGAAGTGGAGCGCCGCCGTGCGGAGTACGGGCCGAACCTCCTCGACGAGGCCAAGAGCATCCCCGCGTGGCGGAAAATGCTGTCGTTGCTCGCCGACAAGATGACGCTCGTTCTCGTCGTCGCGGCCGTCGTCAGCGCGACCGTGTCGCGGGAGTGGGAAACCCCCGTCGTCATCTTCGCGGTCATCGTCCTCAACACCGTCCTCAACTACGTGCAGGAAGCCCGAGCCGAGAACAGCCTGCAGGCACTGAAACAGATGTCGGTGTCGACCACGCGGGTCTTGCGCGACGGTCGCGGTGTCGAACTGCCCCGCGCTGATCTCGTCCCCGGCGACATCGTCCAGCTCGAGGCCGGCGACTCGGTGCCTGCCGACGGCCGCCTCGTCGCCGCGGTGCGACTCCAGGTGGCCGAGGCTGCACTCACCGGCGAATCGCAGCCCGTCGACAAGACCGTCGATCCTGTCGACGATCCGCACGCTCCACTCGGCGACCGCCACGACATGTTGTTCATGAACACCGAGGTGACCCGCGGACGCGCCTCGATGATCGTCACCGACACCGGAATGCGCACCGAGATGGGCGCGATCGCCGCGCTCCTCGGTGCAGCCGGTGTGGAACAGACCCCGCTGCAGCGCCGCATCGGCCAGCTCGCACAGACCCTCACCATCATCGCGATCATCACGGTCGCGCTGGTATTCGTGCTCGGTCTGCTGCGCGGACAGACGTGGTCCGAACTCCTCGTCACCGCCGTGTCGCTCGCGGTCGCGACCATCCCGGAAGGGCTCACCGCGGTCGTCGCATTCACCCTTGCGATGGGTGCGTCGCGGCTCGCGGCGCGCGGCGCGATCGTCAAACAACTCGCGGCCGTCGAAACGCTCGGAAGCACCACCCACATCGCGACCGACAAGACCGGGACGCTGACCCTCAACGAGATGACGGTGCGGCGGCTGCTGGTGCACGGGCGCAACTTCCGCGTCACCGGCACCGGTTACGGAACCGACGGCAAGATCCTCGTCGGCGACGGAATGCCCGCACCCGACCTCACCGACGCGCTGCTGGGCATGGCCATGTGCAACGACGCGACCGTGCGCGATGGCACCCTCGTCGGCGACCCCACCGAGGGCGCGCTCGTGGTGCTGGCAGAGAAGGGCGGCATCGACGTCGAGGGCAGCCGTGCTGCTCTGGCCCGGATCGAGGAAGTGCCGTTCGACTCGGACTACAAGTACATGGCGACCTTCCACGCCCTCCCGAGCGGCGGCTACCGGTGCTTCGCGAAGGGCGCCCCGGGCGTCCTGCTGGAACGTGCGTCGACCACTCTCGGCGATGACGGCCCGATCCGGATCGACGACGCCGCGCGCACTCGGATCCGTCAGGCGGTCGACGACCTCGCGTCCGAGGGTCTTCGTACCCTCATGATCGCCGGTCGCGCACTCGACGCGGTGCCACGGGGAGATGCGGATGCGCTTCAGGACAGTGTGTCCGACCTGACCGTGTACGCGATCGTCGGCATCGTGGACCCTCCACGCCCCGAAGCGAAGGACGCCATCGAGGTGGCACACGGTGCGGGTATCGCCGTGCACATGATCACGGGCGACCACCTGGTCACCGCGTCGGCGATCGCGGGCGAGCTGGGCATCCACGGCAAGGCTGCGGCCGGAGCCGACCTCGATTCCCTCGACGACGACGAATTCCGGGAGCAAGCAGCACAATTCGGCGTCCTCGCCCGCGTGGCACCCGAACACAAGATACGGTTCGTCAAGGCGCTGCAGTCCGACGGTCAGATCGTCGCGATGACCGGCGACGGTGTCAACGACGCACCCGCGCTCGAACAGTCCGACATCGGCGTCGCCATGGGCATCACCGGCACCGACGTCTCCAAGGGCGCTGCGAACATGATCCTCACCGACGACAACTTCGCGACCATCGTCGCGGCGGTGTCGGAGGGCCGCGGGATCTACGACAACATCGTCAAGTTCGTGAAATTCCAGCTCACCACGGCATGGGGTTTCGTGCTGATCTTCCTCACCGCCGGTGTGCTCGGGCTGGCCGGCGGGGCACCGTTCACCGCCCTGCAGATCCTGTGGGTGAACATCATCATGGACGGACCACCCGCGCTCGCACTCGGAGTCGACCCCACCGACCCGGATGCCATGAAGCGGCCACCGCGACCGGTGAAGGAGGCACTGCTCACCCGGGATCGTGTGCAGCGGATCCTCGGGCTCGGTGTGCTGATGACGGTAGGCACGATCGTGGTCCTCTACTACGGCCCGGAATTGTTCCCCGACAGTGCTTCCGACCCGCTGTTCGCGACCACACTCGCGTTCACGACGTTCGTCTTCTACCAGGTATTCAATCTGTTCAACGTGCGGTCCGACCTCGGCTCGGTGTTCTCGATGCGGACGCTGACCAATCACACGATCTGGATCGCGATCGTCGCGGTCATCGTGTTGCAGATCTGCGTGGTGCAGATGAGCGTGCTGCAGGGATTCTTCGACACCACCTCACTGACGTCACAACAATGGGCGCTCGCAGTCGCGGTCGGATCCACGGTGTTGTGGGTCGACGAGATCGGCAAGATCGTGGCCCGGAGAGTCGAAGCCCGGAGGTCGGCGCGAGTCGAGACGCCCGTCCTGACCTGAACGGTTGCTGCGAGGGAGCGTTGCCTCGGGACGGTGTCGACTCGGGACGGTGTTGACCGGAGACGGTGGGGAGACAACGCTGGAGCACATGAAGCGACGACCGCGCGTCGACGTACACCAGCACCTGTGGCCCTCGTCGTTCGTCGATGCCCTCCGCGACCGCAGCAACCCGCCTCGTCTCGACGGCTGGACACTGCATCTGTCCGGTGAACTGCCGTATCAGGTCGACCCCGCGGACCATTCGGTCCCGGCGAGGGCTGCCCTGACCGTTCGGGACGGAATCGACCTCGCTCTGGTGTCCATGTCGAGCGCGCTCGGAATCGAGAGGCTGCCCGCGGAAGAATCCGGGCCGCTCCTCGACGCCTACCACGAGGGTGCGCTGGCGCTACCGGGCCCGTTCGGGGTGTGGGCCGCCGCGAATATCGAAGAGCCCGACCCCCGGATGCTGCGCGACGTGCTCGCAGCCGGTTGTGTCGGCCTGCAGATACCGGCCACAGCCGTGGCCGATCCGGCGGGGCTCGACCGATGCGCGCCGTTGCTGGAGGAACTCGAGCGCGCGGGCGCACCGCTGTTCGTTCACCCCGGTCCGGCGGCGGCACCCGGTGCGCCGGCGTGGTGGCCGGCGATGGTGTCCTACGTCGGCCAGATGCACACCGCGTGGTTCGGATGGCACGAATTCGGTGCGCGCCGATTCCCGAGGCTGCGGGTACTGTTCGCCATGCTCGCGGGCCTGGCCCCACTGCACGCCGATCGGATGGCCGCCCGCGGCGGGCCCGCGGGTGTGCCCGCGCCGGGTGTGTATGTGGAGACGTCGTCGTACGGGCGCGAGATCGTCGCGACGGTGATGGACCGTCTGGGCGAAGACCGTGTGTTGCTCGGGTCCGATCGCCCCTACGCGGCACCGCTCGCTCTCGGTGGTTCCGCCGGCGTGCGATTGCGCACGGGCAACCCGGCACGATTCTTTTCGAATGGCTGTGAGCGAAACTCTTGACCTGCGGTTCCGTAACCGGTGACATGGTCTGCGTGAACTTTCCGGCGAACGCGCACCGCGGTCTCTGCACGGTCTCGACCCGTGCCGACGACGCGCGACTGCACTGTTGTCGCTGAAATCGCCCTCTCCTCTGCCCGGGTACATCTGTGCCCCGATTTCAGGAAGTTCGCAATGCTCACTCAGCCAGACCTGCCCATCCGTGCCGACCTCGATCTCACCTCCCTCGCGCTGCAGATCGCACGCGATCCCGACCGATGGCTATCGGTTGTTCGATTCGACGAGCAGGAGCGCTGGTACACCCGGCTGACCGTCGCCGACAACCGCGAGGTGTGGTTACTCACATGGCTCCCCGGTCAGCGGACGGAGATCCACGATCATGGCGGCAGCGCAGGTGCCTTCGCAGTGGCACAGGGGGTGCTCACCGAGACCACTGTGCACGTGCCTGCCGACTCGAATCTGCTCGGATCTCATATATCGTTGGTGGAGAACAAAATTCGATCCGGTGAGGTTCGGGGATTCGGTGCCCACCACATTCACGAGGTGACGAACGAGTCGGACACTCCCGCCGTCAGCGTCCACGTGTACGCGCCGTCCCTGTCGACGATGAGCCGATACCGGATCGACGACGGCACCCTCCGGCTGCTCGTGTCGGAGCGTGCAGGCGCGGATTGGTAGTGCCCGGATCGATGGTGCATCGCATGGCGTAACTCACGCCGTCCGGAGTCGTCGACGGGGCGCAGGCACAGGACAATGGAGGCTTGCCCGGTCCGCGGACGGACCGGCTCCTGCGACTCGCACAATCGAAGGTTCCTCCTGCATGACCACCACGGCTTCCGACCGTCCACCAAGCGCTGCATCCACGACCCCGGACACGGCCCGCACGACAACCACCACCCACCCGCGACGGGCCTGGGTGATGTGGGCGCTTGCGCTGGGTTCGTTCGGAATCGGAACGACCGAGTTCGTCGCGATGGGTCTGCTGCCCGACATCGCGTCCGGGCTCGGCATCTCCGAACCCACCGCCGGACACGTGGTGTCGGCGTACGCGGCAGGTGTCGTCGTCGGAGCTCCACTGATCGCAGTGATCGGCGCCGGACTGCCACGCAAGACGCTGTTGATCGCACTCATGATCGCGTTCACCCTCGGCAACGCGGCGACGGTGCTGGCACCGAACTACGAGCTGCTCGTCGCGTCCCGGTTCCTCGCGGGACTTCCACACGGCGCGTACTTCGGTGTCGCGGCGCTGGTCGCGGCGCATCTCGCTGAGAAGGGGCAGCGCGCTCGGGCGGTGTCGCTGGTGATGATGGGTCTGTCTGTGGCCAACGTCGTCGGGGTGCCGGCAGCGTCGTGGCTGGGAATGGCGCTGGGGTGGCGTTCGGCGTTCGTCCTGGTCGCGGTGATCGGCGCGGTGACCGTCGCAGCGATTGCGATGTGGGTGCCGTCGCTGTCGATCCCCACCACGAGTGTGCGGGTCGAACTCGGAGCCCTGAGGCGCAGGCAGGTGTGGTTGACGCTCGCGGTGGCGGTCATCGGCTTCGGCGGTGTGTTCGCGGTCTACACCTACATCAGCACGACGCTGACCGACGTCGCAGGGTTGTCGAAGTCGCTGGTCCCCGTTGCGCTGATGCTGTTCGGGATCGGGATGGTCGTCGGAAACCTCGTCGGCGGCCGGCTCGCCGATCGTGCTCTGGTGCCGGGAATTTTCATGACGGTGACGTCGCTCGCCGTGCTGCTGGCGGTGTTCGTCGCGGCAGCGCACAACCCCTATACGGCGCTACTGCTGGTGTTCCTGCTCGGTGCGGGCTGCGCCGCAGTGGGTCCGGGTCTGCAGGTCCGGTTGATGGATGTCGCGGAGGACGCGCAGACACTCGCGGCGTCGCTCCACCACGCGGCGTTCAACCTCGCGAATGCGTTCGGTGCGTGGATCGGTGGAGCCGTCATCGCGGCAGGCTTCGGATACACGGCTCCCGCGGCCGTCGGCGTGGTGCTGGCGCTGGCGGGCGTGGCGATCTTTGCTGTCGCCGTGCGGCTGCCCTGAACCGTGGCATACGACAGCCGCGGTCCTCGGCCGTCATGATTGGATGACGACGTGACCGACCCCAGCACTACCGCCGCAGCCGTGCCAGCCCCGAACGACCCGTTCTTCACCATCGGGACCCGTCTCGACAACGGATTGGGGCGCACCGGCACCATCCACACCCCGCACGGCGACATCCGCACGCCGGCGTTCGTGGCGGTCGGCACGAAGGCGACGGTCAAGGCAGTGTTGCCCGAGTCGATGGCCGATCTCGGGGCACAGGCGGTCCTCGCGAACGCCTACCACCTGTATCTGCAGCCGGGGTCGGACATCGTCGACGAAGCCGGTGGGCTCGGCACGTTCATGAACTGGCCCGGTCCCACCTTCACCGACAGTGGCGGGTTCCAGGTGATGTCGCTCGGTGTGGGGTTCAAGAAGGTCATCGCCATGGAGTCGGTGGGCGTCCAGAACGACGACGTCATCGCGAAGGGCAAGGAACGGCTCGCGAAGGTCGACGACGACGGCGTGACATTCAAGTCGCATCTCGACGGGTCGAAGCACCGCTTCACCCCGGAGGTGTCGATGCGCATCCAGCATCAGCTGGGTGCCGACATCATGTTTGCGTTCGACGAGCTGACGACCCTGATGAACACCCGCGGGTATCAGGAAGAGTCGCTGCGGCGCACGCAGGCGTGGGCGGTGCGCTGCATCGCAGAGCACGAGAAGCTCACTGCGCAGCGCACCCACCGCCCGTACCAGGCGTTGTTCGGTGTGGTGCAGGGCGCGCAGTACGAGGACCTGCGCAGGCAGGCGTGTCGTGGTCTCGAATCGATTCACGGTGAGACGGGTCGCGGATTCGACGGCTACGGCATCGGTGGGGCACTCGAGAAGCAGAACCTGGGCACGATCGTGCGCTGGTGCAGCGAGGAACTTCCGGAACACAAGCCGCGGCACATGCTCGGGATCAGTGAGCCCGACGACATGTTCGTCGCAGTCGAACACGGCGCCGACACGTTCGACTGCGTCAACCCGTCACGGGTCGCGCGGAACGCTGCGATCTACACCCCCGACGGACGGTTCAACATCAACACGAGCCGTTTCCGCCGAGATTTCACGCCGATCGACGAGAACTGCGACTGCTACACGTGCGCGAACTACACGCGCGCGTACATCCACCACCTGTTCAAGGCGAAGGAGATGCTCGCGTCCACGTTGTGCACGATCCACAACGAGCGGTACACGGTGCGCCTCGTCGACGATATCCGCCGCAGCATCGACGACGGCCGGTTCGCCGAGCACAAGGCCGAGACACTGGGCCGGTTCTACGCCTCCACACGGTCGCCGTAACTCGGCTCGTGCTTCTTCACATACGCGATGACGCGGTACGTGAGGGGCAGGACGACGATCTCGACGAGCGTCTTCCACAGGAACCCGACCACCACGTAGTTCGCGAAATCCGACCACGTCGAGATGCCGATCGCGCCCGCCGCGATCGCGCAGAAGATCAGCGTGTCGGCGAACTCACCGACGACCGTCGATCCGATCAGGCGTGCCCACAGGTGCTTCTCCTTCGTGCGCTTCTTGATCCACACGAGCACGTACGAGTTGAGCAACTGGCCGACCAGATACCCGGCCAGACCTGCGAGAAGCATGCGCGGCACCACTCCGAGCACGGCTTCGAACGACTCCTGATGCTCGTAGAACTCGGCAGCGGGCAGTGACCACGTGATCCAGAAGCACAGGGCGGACAGCGCGACCGCGCCGAACCCGAAGAGCACCGCGCGCCGGGTCGCGGCGAACCCGTATACCTCGCTGAGCACGTCGCCGAGGATGTACGCCAGCGGGAACAGGAAGAACCCGCCGTCGGTGATGATCGGCAGGATCTGCAACGGTCCGACAGCGAATTCGGAGTCGCCGAGGAACGCGACGCCTTTCGTCGCAGTGATGTTGGAGATGATCAGCACCGTGGTGAACAGCACCAGGATTCCGGGGTAGAAGCTGCGCCCCACTCGGGCGAAGGCCACTTGCTCGGATGCGGGTTTCGTGAGGTCGGCTGGGTTTGTCACCTGGCCATCCAAGCATCCGGGCTGATCGATCGCGAAAGCGGCGACAACGACAGCGGGCCCCGTCCTCGATGGACGGAGCCCGCTGGGCTGGTGAGGAGTGTCAGGATTTGACGACTCGGGTGCCACCCGCGAACTTGTCGTGGAAGCCCTGCTTGGTGCCGTCCTTCTCGATGGTCACGGCAATGCCGATGTACGCGGCCAGCGACGCGAGACTTGCCAGCCATCCCAGGATGGGGATTCCGGTCAGTACCTGGAGCGCGACGAACGCATTGCGCTTGGCTGCCTCTTCGAGCGTCGGATGTCCGCCGGCCGGGCCGACCACGGACAGTCCGAGCAGCTTCTTGCCGAAGGTGGCGCCCTGCGACGATTCGAGGTAGGTCCAGTACCCGAATGCAACGAGCCCCGTCAGGATCGACATGAGCAGGGACATGAACCCGCTGCCGCTGCCGAAGGTGACGATCGCGGTGAGGATGCCCATCGGAATGCCGACGATCAACCCGTCGATGATGCGGGCACCGAGGCGCGGGAGCAGCTCACCCGGCTGCGACGGACCGAATCCGGGTGTCGGCGACGGGTAGCCGGGCACCCCGCCGAACTGCTGGCCGCCGAACTGTTGGCCTCCGGGGGCCTGTCCGTATTGCGGAGCGCCGTATTGGGGACCGCCCTGCTGCTGTGCACCGAACTGGTTGCCCTGGGAGCTGCCGTACTGACCGCCGCCCTGGTGGGGTGCCCCGTACTGAGGGGCTCCGTACTGGCCGCCGCCGTCCGACGACGGGTAGCCGTCGATCGGTCCGGAGAACTGTTGGGTGTAATCCGCCGGCTGCTGCCCGAAGCCCGGCTGATTGCCGTACTGCGGAGCGCCGCCCGGGTACGAACCCGGATTCTGCGGGTTGGGCTGCGGAGGTGGGTATCCACCGGATGTCATATGACTCCCTTTTGTGATCAAGATGCAGTTGCGCCACCGTACAACGTTCCGGTGACGGACAGCCATACGGTGGCGCAGCTACACAGGGGCGCAACGATGCGGTGGCTCAGGGAGCGACAGGGCCTCCGGTGGTGATCCGGTAGGCGTAGGTCGAGGCGATGATCGAGACCGGAACACTGACGAGCAGACCCAGGCCGCACAACAGCGCGCCGACGATGTTGATGCCGACGAGCGCCAGCGCGAGCAGGATCAGGGTCCCTGCGTTCGACGTGACCGCCTTGTAGCTCGACTTGATGGCGGTGATCGCATCCTGGTTACGGTCGACGACGAACTGCATCGTCCACCAGGTCAGGAACGCGATGACGAGTCCCGGCAGGATGCACAGGACCAAACCGATGGAGGTCGCGATGCCGACGAGGAGGCCGGCAAGGATCACGGCGCCGACTGCGCCGACCTGCAGGAAGGTTCCGACCGCGGGCTTGCGACCGTCGACCTCGCTCAGCGCGCCACGCACGAATGCCGCCTGGATGATGTAGCCGACCACGGCGGTGACGAGGTTGCCGATGATCGACCAGACGCCGAATGCGCTCGCACCGTCGTCGAACGAGTAGGAGAAACTGCCCCCGTTGAAGATCCAGCTGAGCACGGCCTGGATGACGAAGGCCACCAGCATCACGATGATCCACACGCCGGGGTTCTGGCTGAACTTGCGCCAGCCGTAGGAGATCGCGTCACCCACACTCAGCTGAGCGGGTCCCGGTCCGAAACCGCCGCCGAAGTCTCCGCCCGGAGGTGGGGGATAGTCGCCGGGTGGCGGGGGATAGCTTCCCGGTGGGGGCGGGTAGTTTCCGCCCGGAGGCGGAGGGAAGCCGCCGCCCTGAGGAGGTGGGGGATAGTTCCCGCCCGAAGGAGGGGGGTATCCGCCGGGAGGAGGGGTTGCACCGCTGGGTGGATACCCGGGCCATTCCGGATCGGGATCGCCGCCCTGGTTCTGCGGGTCCTTGTTCGGGTCGTAACCGCCGGTCGTCATCGGATCCTCTCGAGGATGGGATGGAGCACGTGTTTTCGGTTTCACCGTGAGGCTACGGCGCTTCCATCCCCGATGCATCCCTTCCGATCTTGTGATTACAGAAGTCGGTACACCCAAGGATCTCTCGGCAGTCGCCGCGGATCCCATCGGTCGAGCAACAGGGGCAACGTGACCGGTTCATCGGGATCGGCCAGATCCAGCGACACCGCGATCGTCGTGAGCACGTCGGCGGGTGTTTCTCCGAGCGCGATCCGGTCTGCCAGCGTGACGGCTCCGTCTCTCTTGGCCAGGCGTTTTCCTTCGTCGTTCAACGCGAGGGGGACATGCGCGTAGCGGGGTATCGGAAGCCCCAGCAACGAGGCCAGATACCCCTGGCGAGGTGCAGAACTCAGCAGATCATCCCCGCGCACCACCTGGTCGATGCCTTGGTCGGCGTCGTCCACCACCACCGCCAGGTTGTAGGCGGGGGTGCCGTCGCCGCGGCGCAACACCAGGTCGTCGACGATTCCGGTGAAGTCGCCGTGTAGCACATCGTGGATCGTGTAGTACGCGTCTCCGGCGCGTAACCGGATCGCCGGTGGGCGACCGGAGTCGCGTTTCGCGGTGCGTTCGGCTTCGGTGAGGGAGCGGCAGGTGCCCGGGTACGCGCCCGCGGGTGCGTGCGGCGCCGACGTGGCCTGTTGTATCTCGCGCCGGGTGCAATAGCACTCGTAGGTCAGTCCGGCGCGGTCGAGGCGTGTGATCGCCTCGTCGTACAGACGCAGGCGGCGGGACTGGTGAACCACCTCGCCGTCCCAGTCGAGACCGAGCGCAGCGAGATCGGTGAGCTGGGCCTGTTCGGCTCCGGGCCGTACCCGATCGAGGTCTTCGACGCGCACCAGGAATCGACGTTGCGTGGATCGTGCGAACAGCCAGGCGAGAACAGCGGTACGGAGGTTGCCGAGATGCAGGTCGCCCGATGGGCTGGGCGCGAACCGGCCCGCGCCGTGGTCGGCCGAATGTGACACCCGTGCACCTTATCGGGCAGCGCGTGTGTCAGTTCGGGGTGTCGAGCGTCAGCTGGATCTGGGTGTGCAGCGCATGGGTGAGGTACTCCCGCGGGTACAGATCCGGGCTCGATGTCGCGTCCAATGCCAGGCCGTTGACGGCCGCGACGAGCAGGGCTGCACGCGTCTCCGGATCGGGTGTGCCCATGCGGATCAGGACGGTGGCGAGCCCCGTCCTGATGGTGAAGAGAACGGAACTGCGGATCGAACTCAACGATGGCGACGTCGCGGCGCGCACTGCGAAGGCGGCCATCACGTGCGCCTCGCTGCCGCGTTGATCGTCGAGTGGCAGCAACTGGCTCAGTGCGGCGAACAGCGTGCGGGTGGGGTCGATGTCGGGGTCGACGGTCGCCAGCCGCGTGAGCACCCGGTCGGCGAGGGCCTGGAACGAGTACGCGAGCATCTCGTCCTTGGTCGGAAAATGGTGCTGGACAGCGCCGATCGACACACCCGCCTGGCTTGCGACCTCCCGTACGCTCGCCGATTCCAGACCGCTGCGTGCGGCGACCTCGAGCAGTGCCGCAGCGAGCCTGGTGGGGCTGGTGGTTGCGTAGGGGCGGGCGCGCATGGGAGAACCGTAGCGGAGCGCGTGAGGAACCTGATGTCATGGGTGACGACCTCCACGCGGCTGTGCTCGGTGGAGCTCGGCATGCGCGCAACTACAGGGAAGGTACTGCGATGGGGTGGAGTCGGGACGAGCTGGAGAAGGCGTACGCGGACTATCGGGAGACTGTCGTGCGGGCGACGCGAACCCGCGACTGGAACCACTACGCCGACCAGTTCACCGAAGACGCGAAATACGTCGAGCACGCGTACGGGACGATGAACGGCCGCGAAGCGATCCGCAAGTGGGTCACGCGGACGATGTCGTCATTCCCCGGCAGTCGCATGACGTCGTTTCCGCCGTCCTGGTACGTGATCGACGAGGAACGCGGCTGGGTGATCTGCGAAGTGCAGAACCCGATGGAGGACCCGGGCGACGGCACCGAGCACAACGCCCCGAACATCACGATCCTGCACTACGCCGGCGACGGGCTGTGGTCCTATCAGGAGGACGCCTACAACCCGATGAATTTTCTCTCTGCCACCAAGCGGTGGTGCGCTCATGCCGAGAAGTGCGGAAACCTGCCCGACGATGCGCGGGCGTGGCTCGACAAGATGGCGAAAATGGGAGTCTGATCGGTGCGGCGCTGGGCCGGTGCGGCAGGGGTGTCGGTCGTTCCGGCAGCGTTGCGGCGGATCGCCATGGACCTGGGTTGCCCGTATCCACCTACATCGGACCTACTGACATCGAGTGGGAAAACTCTCCTGACCGAGACGGGGAATGCCAACTCACGGCACTGACATCCCGATGGGAAGTCTCAGTTGCCCCGAGTGACACGAAATTTGGAAATCGACATGCGAGTGACATCAAATCTGGAAAATTACACGTTCCTGGGAACTTACGAAAACGACACGGATGACCTTGGGAAATATGATGGAGTAGGGGACTCACTTCATCCGTAGAACTGACTCCGTAGAACTGACTCAGTCACTGACATCGAAACGGGAATCGCTACGGACATTCTGGCGGGAATTCTCATCTATGGCCAGGCGCATGCCCTGGAGGCGCAGTCCTATGTGCAGCTCGGCCCGTAGTCGCCCATCGCTCAGGTCGGTGTCCAGTGCGGAGCGCACTCTTCCGAGTCGGTAGTACAGCGTTGAGCGGTGGATGTTCAGGGTGTCAGCGGTGTGTTGGGCGTCCCCGCCGCAGTCCAGGTAGGCCTGCAACGTCGACAGGATCTCGGGTGACAAACCCGCTGCCAGGAGTCTTCTTGCTGACCTGGGCAGGTCTTCGGTGGTCATCTGCTCGACGGGCAGCAACGCCAGCACCCCGTCAAGTCCGGCGTCGTCCCAGGTGATCGCCAGTCCGTGATCGGCCGGTGCCAGCCACGTCACCCGCAGGGCCCTGCGGGCCAGCGTGAGTGAGTGGTGTACTTCCTCCAGGCGGCTGACCACCGGCCCGATCCCTGCACGCACCCCACCGAGCTTGGGGTCGGTGAGGATGCGGGCCAGGCGTTCCTTGACTACGGGGCGCGGAAAGATCAGCACGCCGGTGCCGTCATCGATCGTGGTGCCCACGACCGAGGCCGTGGATGAGCGGGCCACGAAATCCAAGGTCATCTGCACCGCCAATGCCGCGCGGCCTGATGAGCGCCCAGGGCGCGGGTCGCCGTCGATGGCCACGGCGGTGTAGTGCGCTGCCGCGCCCACGTGGCGCTCGGCGACCAGGGCCTCTGTGGCCGCGCGTCGGGCCACCGGATCGGGCCCGGTGGCCCGGATCAGCAGCTCTCGGGCGCGGGAACGGTCATGCTCTTCATACAGCAGCCGCAGGGAGAGCAGCACGCCCAGCCCCGAGGAGCCCTGCAGCAGGATCGGCAGTTCTCCCTCGCCGAGTGGGGAACCCTCGAGAACGGTCAGCAGGTATCCCGCCAGTCGTCGGTGATCCGTGAGCGGAATCAGCAGGCAACGTCCGAGCGGGGGCAAGGAGACCTGGATGTGCCCGTCCTTCAGGGGCCCGAGCGGATCCCATCGGCCCGAATGAGCCAGCAGCAGCGAGAGTCGGCGCCGGTCGTCCTCGGCCTCGTGGATGGAGTAGCCGACCACGGTCATGGTCCAGTCCAACACCGCCAGGCGCCGCCCGACGGCCTCCGACAGATCCTGCAGGGCATCATCCAAGCCAGCCGCCCTGGACACCAAGCCCCACCCCGCAGTATGGACAGAACGTCGGAAATAATCGTCTCATGTTCCCACATCTGTCTAGTGCTGGGGGTCACAGTCGCTGAATACGCTCGATGTCAACCACACCAGAAGGAGCCTTGACCATGTCCAAGCGGATTGCCATCATCGGCGCGGGAATCGGCGGCCTGACCCTTGCGATCGACCTGCAGCGCAAGGGCCTGGACGTCCAGATCTACGAACAGACCCCGGTCCTCGAGGAGGTTGGGGCCGCTGTCGCGCTGTCGGCCAACGCTACCCGGTTCTACCAGGACCGTTTCGGGATGGCCGAACAGCTCGGTGAGAAATGGGCAGAGGTCGACGGGTTGGTGTTCCGTGACGGGCGCACCGGTGAACAGATCGCCCGACTGTCCTCGCGCGAAGAGTACCGCCGTCGCTACGGGGCTCCGTACGTCGGCATTCATCGGGCCGACCTGCAGGGCATCCTCTTCGGTGCCCTGGACGCGCAGAGCCTGCATCTGAGCAAACGGTTGACCGGGCTCGACGACAGCGGCTCGGCCGCTCGCCTGACGTTCGCCGACGGCGACGAGGCCGAAGCGGACCTCGTCATCGGGGCCGACGGGGCCAAGTCCCTGACTCGGCGGCTGCTGCTGGGCTATGACGACGCGCGCTATTCCGGTTGCACAGCTGCCCGCGGCATCGTCGCCCCGGAACTGCTCCCCTCCCTACCGGATCCGGAGGCCATCCAGTTCTGGATGGGCCAGGGAGGGCACCTGCTGCACTACCCGATCGGCAATGGGGACCAGAACTTCTTCCTGGTCAAGCGCGAGGCCGTGCCGTGGGCGGAGAAGGGTTGGGTCGTCCCGGCCAAGGACGGCCAGCACATCGAACCGTTCGCGCACTGGGCGCCGGCCGTGGTCGAGATGATCTCGGCCGTGCCCGTCCACGAACAGTGGGCCTTGTTCTACCGTCCCCCGCTCACCCACTGGTCGCAGGGCCGGGTGACCCTGCTCGGCGACGCCGCCCATGCCACCGTGCCCCACCACGGCCAGGGTGCCAACCAGTCCATCGAGGACGCGATCGTCCTGTCCGATTTGCTCTTCGAGTCCACGGACTGGGACCGGGCCCGCACCGAATACGAACAGCGCCGCCGCTTCCGCACCCGCAAGGTCGTCGATGCCTCCGTGACCGTCGGGGAGATGCTCCACCTGCCCGACGGCCCGCGCTCCCAGGAACGCAACGCCCGGCTGTCCTCCCCGGGCGCCTTCGACCGGCACCTGCACTGGATCCACTCGTTCAAGGCCGATGAACAGATCCCAGAGACCTCCGTCGTCGCCGCCTGAGCATCCCAATCCGGGCAAACCATCAACCGCAGCACGCCACCGCTACCAGAAACTGCGGATCGAACGGACTCTCCTGCAGATGCAGATCGCCTCGGCCCCCGCGGACGAGGGTCCCGCACCTGCCGCACGGTAGACCCGCAACGGCCCGGAACGCCCACCGCGCCGGACCCTGGGATCACCACCGCTCCTGGATCCGCAAATTTGCGACCGCACGCGCCCCCGGCCTGCCGCGCTCTGACCTTCCTCCCCACCAGAACGGCTCATCATGACTAGTCCTCCTGCCACCCTGAAGCGACGCAGCCCGCTGCTCGTGGTCGCCCTGTGCTTCGCCGTCATCGTCCTCGACGGCTACGACCTGATGATCTTCGGGGCCATTGTCCCGGTGCTCCTGGACTTCCAGGAGTGGGGACTGGGTGCCGGCGAGGTGGGCATCATCGGCAGCCTCACCACCTTGGGCATGCTCGTGGGTGCCCTGTTGGTCGGCACGCTCTCGGACATCTTCGGCCGGCGCCGCGTCTTTTTGATCAGCACCATCTGGTTCAGCGCGATGACCCTGCTCAGCGCCGTCGCCCCCACTCCGGAGCTGTTCGGGGGATTGCGCCTGCTGGCAGGGATCGGACTCGGCGGCGTCATGCCGACGGCCATCGCCCTGACTGTGGAATACGCTCCGGCAAACCGCAAACAGTTCTACAACGCCATGATGTTCGTCGGATATTCGGTCGGCGGGGTGCTTGCCGCCCTCCTGGCGCTCGTCCTGGTCCAACCCCTGGGATTCCGATGGCTGATCGCCTTCGGCGCCATTCCCGGGATCCTCCTGGTTCCGGTGATCGCGAAGTACCTTCCCGAGTCCATGAGCTACCTCATCCGACGGGGCCGGACCGGGCGGGCCGAGGAGTTGTCCCGGACCTACGGCATCGAGCTGACCGCCAGCGGTCCGGGCCCAGACACCGGGCGTACCGGCGCGTTCCGCTACCTGCTCGGCCCCCAGCGCCTGCGTCCCCTGGTCCTCTTCTCCACCGCCTCCTTCGCCGGTCTGCTGCTGGTCTACGGGCTGAACACCTGGCTGCCACAGATCATGCGCTCGGCCGGATACCCCCTCGGGTCCTCGATCAGTTTCCTCCTCGTCCTCAACCTCGGCGCCGTCGTGGGCACCATCGCCTCAGCTGCCCTCGCGGACCGGGTCGGCTCGCGGATCGCGGTGACCTTGGCCTTCGTCGCGGCCGTCATCACCCTCGTGGGGCTCAGCCTGCAACCCAGCGCAGCCCTGCTGTACGTGTTCGTCGCGATGGCCGGGCTCGGCTCGATCGGCACCCAAATCCTCGTCAACGGCTACGCCGCCGCCTACTTCCCGGCCTGGACCCGGGGCACGGCCGTCGGCATCACGCTGGGCGTCGGCCGCCTCGGGGCAGTCGTGGCACCGCTGATGGTGGGCATGATCCTCGACTCGAACCTGAGCTTCGAGTGGAACTTCTACGCATTCCTGCTCGCCGCGGCCCTGGGACTGGTGGCCATCCTGCTGATCCCGCGCGAAGGAAAACCAGCCGCGCAGCTAGCCTCGACTTCTGCGGCCGAGGCGTCTGCCACCCCTTGAGTGACCGACAGGCCACAAGGCATCCGCCGGAACTCCTGCCGCGGTGCGTCCCCGGGCCGGCACGACGAAGAACCGAGCGTGGTCGCGTGAATCCCCTCGTCGTCAAGCCCCAGCCGGTGCATGTGCCGGGCCGCACCACTTCGAGACTCCGCACTCCTATCCGGACCGGCTGTGCGCGGTGAACTCACTGTCGCCTGCGCTTGCGCATCGCTGACCAATCAAGTTCGCGGGGTAGATGCGCGCGGAGGTGGTCGGTCCGGCCATACAGCTACAGATCACGAAGGCGAGGATCTTGCGAGTGGCGATCGAGATGCCACCCGAGTCTGCGGCTTCGGTCGAGTACGCCTTCATCTTCGGCGATCGGCCGATACTGCTGCCACGCATTGCTTGCGTACGAAGCCGGATATGGCGCACTGACTCCTTCAGGACCGACCGAAAACCGCCGGAACGGCCGAAAGGCCCTGTTGACGAACCCCGTCCGGTTGGACACTGGATGCATGGTGGAGCTTCGGGTCACCTGTACGTCTGCGCGCAGGAACGACACTCCGACAACCGAACACCGGAGAAGGTGGCAGTGATGGGTGCGATGCAGATGTGCCAGATGTTCCCGATGTGGCTGCTCAGCTCGAGTGTCCTGTCACCATACGTATGACGTCGATGTGATTGCGCGGCGCGGGAACCTCGAGAACGGGTCCGAAACACACCGACCTCCATTCGACCGCAGGCCCAACCGACGAACGAGTTGACCGACGTGAACACCACAAACCAGCAATACATGACCCAGACGGACTTCATGTCGTGGCGAATGGAAGAGGATCCGATCCTCCGCTCGACCATCGTTGCGGTTGCGTTGCTCGACCGAAGTCCGAATCAGGCACGTTTCGTCGACATGATGCGCAGGGCAGTCGAGTTGGTTCCCATCTTCAAGCGGAAGGCAATTGTGAACCCGATGGGCATTGCCCCACCGAGGTGGACAGACGATCAGGATTTTGATCTGAGCTGGCATCTGCGCCGCTACACCCTCGCTGAGCCCCGAACATGGGGCGACGTCCTGGACTTTGCCCGGACCGCCGGGATGACCGCTTTCGACAAGCGCCGGCCATTATGGGAGTTCACTGTTCTCGACGGACTGGACGACGGCAAGTCAGCCTTGGTGATGAAGGTGCATCACTCTCTCACAGATGGTGTCGGTGGAATGCAGATTGCCCAGGAAATCGTTGATTTCACCCGCGATGGTGCGTCACCTGCGGGCCGGACCGAGCGCCGGACGGCAGCGCCGGACGACGAATTACCCATCTTGCCCGACTGGCTCTCCTGGTGGTGGGACACGGCTACGGGGGTGGCCCGCATTGCTCCGAATGCATTGGGCCGCCACAGCGCCAGGCTTGCTCTGGCTCCGAGGGCCGCCTGGCATGAGGTGGCTGCGCTTGCCGGGTCTGCATTGCGCCTCACGCGTCCTGTGGCCTCCACGCTTTCCCCGGTGATGACGAAACGCAGCACGCGTCGTCACTGCGCGGTGTTCGACGTGCCGGTGGAGGCTCTCGCTCAGGCTGCCGCGACTGCTGCCGTTTCGATCAATGATGCGTTTCTCGCAGCCGTCCTGCTCGGCATGGTGCAGTACCACCGACTACACGGGTCCGAGATCAGCACAATGCGTATGACGCTGCCGATCAGCCTGCGGACAGAGGCGGACCCGGTGGGAGGCAACCGGATCACCTTGGCACGGCTCGCGCTACCCACCGACGTCGATGACCCCGCAGAGCTGATGTGCAGGGTGCACACCGTAGTCGAGGCCTGGCGCCACGAGCCCGCGATTCCGCTGTCGCCGGTGATCGCCGGTGTCTTGAATCTGCTTCCGGCCTCGTCGCTGGGAAACATGCTCGAGCACGTTGACTTCGTGGCCTCGAACGTCGTCGGATCTCCCGAACCGCTGTTCATCGCCGGGTCGGAGATTCTGCGCTACTACGCGTTCAGCCCCACACTCGGATCAGCGTTCAACGTCACCTTGCTGTCCTACACCACGCGATGCTGTGTTGGGATCAACGCCGACCCCGACGCTGTCCCGGATCTTGCAGCCTTGACCGATTCGATAGCCGACGGGTTTCGCACCGTCCTCGAACTGTGCGAGAAGACAACCGACACGAGGGTGGTCGTAGTGCAGTGATCGAAGTACTACGGGCACGGAGTACGGGTTCGAGGCAGCCGGCGTCGTACTCGCGGTGTGGATGGCAAATGCGACGCCTTGTTTCGACAACGGCGATTTCGGAATAGTGAGGTCGGAGCCGGTGGACGACAATTTGAGTTTTCTCGACGCGGGCTTCCTCGAAACGGAGGACTCCGACCCACACGCGAGCCTGACAATCGGTGCTCTCGCCATCATGGAAGGCCCCTGCCCGGGACAGGGCGAGTTTCGGGACACCGTAGCAGCACGTCTTGCGACACTCCCACATACTCGCGATAGGATCCGCACCGTCCCTCTGGATTTCAGCGCACCTTCCTGGTCAGCGGATCCTCATTTCGACCTCGGTCATCATCTGCGGAGGGTCGCCCTCCCGGAGTCCGGCGAGCAAGCGCAGCTGTTCGATCTTGTTGCCCGGGTCATGGCACTTCGGCTCGACCGCGACCACCCTCTATGGGAATGCTGGGTCGTGGAAGGTCTCACCAGTGATCGCTGGGCCGTACTGACGAAGATTCATCACTGTATGGCGGACGGGATCACCGGAACGAAACTGTTCGAGGCGATGTGTGACGAAGTCGAGGCTGATACGGGGATCGCTACACCGCCCGCCGTTGACGCCAGCGGCGAACTGGCGCCGACCCTCACCAGACGACCTGACAGTGTCGAGAGCCTCGTCCGCTCGGCGATCGATCTCCTCTCCCCAACTCGGCAACTCCGGCTCATCTCAGCGACAATGTCCATTCCACGTCGGCTCACGACTGCCGGTCTGGGCGTGGCAGAAGGCCTCACCCGTCTGCTGTCCGAGATGCTGACGTCGTCTACGGACACTTCTCTGATCGGACCGATCGGACGCCAGCGCCGCTACTGCGGCGTGCGAGTGCGGATGTGCGATGTTCGCGAGATCTGCACTACGTACCGGGTCACCGTGAACGATGTTGCACTGGCAGCGATCACCAACGGACTCCGGAAGTTGCTCTCGAGTCGGGGAGAACGCCCCGAACCACATACCGTCCGAACTCTCGTTCCCGTGTCAGTTCGTTCCTCGACCGAGGAGGGCGTGATCCACAACCGGATCTCACTCATGCTGCCTTTCCTGCCAGTCGACATCGAAGACCCAGTCGAGCAGTTGGTCGCCGTCCACGACCGGCTGACGACGCACAAGGCGAGCAAGGAAGCGGAAGGGGGTAAGGCGTTCACCGCGGCGGCCCAATACGGGCCGTTCATGCCCATGGCCTGGGTCGTTCGGCTCGCTACCCGATTCCCTCAGCGCAGTGTGGTCGCTGTAGCAACGAATGTTCCCGGGCCGAAGACCACACGACATGTGATGGGACGGACGATTCTGGAGATCTTCCCGTACGTGCCGATCGCACTACGGTTGCGGATCGGGATCGCGATCCTCAGTTATGCCGACCATCTCGCGTTCGGTCTCACCGGCGACTACGACACCACCCCGGACCTCACCGACCTCTCCGTCTCGATCGAACAAGGGATACTGATGCTGCTTGCCGCGGCGCGCGCGGCCGATGCGCCCTCCGAATGACGATGATCCCGTGCCGCAGAATCGGAAACGGGAGTGTCGGTGAAGGGTGGATTCGCCCCCCGGTGTGACACGCCGGCCGCAATGACATTGCGTGGCTGATGGATTGGCTGCACCTCCAGATCGGGTATGTCGTATGAGTCCTCGTGCCGACAACCTGTTGCCCGCTGGGTATGGTGCGGCCATTCGATGCAAACATCGGTCCCTCGCTGCCACCAAGCGGTGGTGCGCTCATGCCGAGGGATGCGGAAACCTTCCCGACGATGCGCGGCGTGGCTCGAGAAGATGGCGAAGATATCATCAGTTAGTCAACTGGGTTGATAAACCTAGTTGTATACTGGTCCGGGTGACCACCGTCGAACGCAGCATCGCCCAGCAACTCCGCGAGACGCTCCGTCCCTTCTGGCGACGGTTCAGTGCTCACCAATCCATCTCCGTCGGGAAGATGGGTGTGCTCGGATACCTCGCGGATCATGGCGCCACCACCTCCTCGACCCTGGCCGTGGCCGAACGGATCAGTCCTCAAGCAATCGCCACAGCGGTACGAGAACTCGAGAGCCTCGGGCTCGTCGTGCGCACCCCTGACGACGAGGACCGTCGGCGGGTGTGGGTCGAGTTGACCGACGTGGGACTGGACAGGCTGGCGCAGGAGCGCGCCACGAGCAATATGTGGCTGGAACGCGCTATCGCGGATCGGCTTTCCGCGGATGAGGTCGAGATGCTCGAGTCCGTCCTGCCTGTCCTGCGCAAATTGGTGAAGGCCTTGCCCGATGAGTGAGCCCACCGCGCGGTCAGCGTTGTCTGGGTCTTCAGCCCCCGAAACCTCTGCCCCCGAAACCTCTGCCCCTGAAACCTCGCCCCAGCGTCATCGCCTGTGGTCTCGGGATTTCATCTTGACATCGCTGACCAATTTCCTCATAGCGATGGTCTTCTACTTGCTCGTCACCGCGATGGCCCTCTATGCGGTGGATCGCTTCATGGCATCGGACGCAGAGTCAGGTCTCGCGGTCAGCGCGTTCGTCATCGGGTCTGTGGTGACGCGACTGTTCACCGGTCAGGCAATGGATCTGGTCGGTCGACGGAGGACCCTGATCGTGGCTCTGGTGGTGTTCCTCGGGGTCTCGGCGGCGTACATGGTGGCGGGATCCCTGTGGCTGCTCATCGCGGTGCGCTTCGTGCACGGTCTGGCTTTCGGTGCTGCCAACACCACATTGGCGGCGTCGGTCATCGGACTGATACCTCGCGGGCGGCTGAGCGAAGGCACGGGCTGGTTCGGCACGTCCACCACCGTGGCAACGGCGATAGGCCCTTTGCTCGCACTACAGTTGACGGACATCTTCGGCTACGACTCACTGTTCATCACGTGCACCGTTTTCGCCGTGGCGGCTTTGGTTGTCGGCTCGATCGTCCGTCTTCCGGAGGCGCCCGGCCATCGCAGTGCTCGACGGTTCTCGATGCGCGAGATGGTCTCCACCAAGGTCATTCCCATATCTGCGGTCATTCTGATCGGTGGTCTGGCGTACTCTTCCGTGCTGGCTTTTCTCAACGGCTATGCGCAGGAAGAGGATTTGAACCCGGCTGTTCCCAGCGTCTTCTTCCTGGTCTACGCCGCAGTGCTCCTCGCATCGCGGTTCTTCGCCGGCCCATTGCAGGATCGGTACGGCGACAATGCGGTGGTCTGTCCGCTGATCGTGTGTTTCGCGGTCGGGTTGGCCGTTCTGTCGTTGTGGTCTGCCCCAGGTGGATTCGTGACTGCGGCAATCCTGTGTGCACTCGGCTTCGGCGCGTTGATGACGTCCTTGCAGTCTGTGGCTGTGTCCATCGTGCCTCGAGAAAAGGTCGGCACGGCTACCTCCACATTCTTCTTGATGCTCGATGCCGGCGTGGGTGTCGGTCCGATCGTGCTCGGCGCGCTGTTACCGGCGACCGGATATTCCGGGATGTATCTCGTCCTGTCCGGCGTGATGGTGGCACTACTGGTTTTCTACTGGTTGGTGCACGGCCGCAAGTCTCGGCCTGATTCCGGCGTGCCTCTCCCCGGAAGGGGAGAGCATCTCGCCGTCGCGACAGGTGCGCAGCCCCCGCGCTGATCGACGCGTTGTAGGGCGAGTCCGGTGAATGATTGTTCACCTGGTTGCATGATGAGTGATACGCAATTCGATGATGGTGAGGGATTTCATGGATCCGGTAGTCACACAGCCCGAATTTCACGGTGACGGTGTCATCCTTGCCGCCGACCGGTGGGATCCACCGACCCGCAGCGCCGGTGGGCCGGGCGTCGACAGAAAAGGTGTGGTGCTGTTGCTGCACGGCGGCGGGCAGACTCGGCATTCCTGGCGAAACACCGGCCGCAGTCTTGCGGCGGACGGCTGGTCCGCCATCGCTGTGGATGCGCGTGGGCATGGGGACAGCCAGTGGGCGTCCGACGGGGACTACGGCATGAATGCCTTGGTCGCCGACCTGACGGCGATCATCGGTGAGCTGGGGGAGAAGCCGGTTCTCGTCGGCGCGTCGATGGGTGGAATGACGTCGTTGATCGGGCAAGGCGAGAATCCCGAGCTCGCACGCGGTCTGGTCCTGGTCGATAACGCTCCGAAGGTCGAAACCGGCGGCACCGCGGAGATCATGTCGTTCATGCGCAGTGGCCTCGACGGATTCGAGAGCCTCGATGATGCTGCCGCGGCGATCGCGGCCTATACGCCGAATCGTGTTCGCAAGCCCAATCCTGAAGGCTTGCGCAAGAATCTTCGATTGCGTGACGGCCGGTGGTACTGGCATTGGGATCCGGCGTTTCTTCGCGAGGGCGACGAACCCACTCGCCAATCCGACTCGATCCTGCGGTACGAACGCGCCCGCGACGCCGCGACCGCGATCGCCGTTCCCACGATGCTCGTTCGCGGTAAGCAGTCCAATGTGGTCAGCGAGGAAGGCGCGCAAGAACTGCTCGAGCTGATCCCGACCGCCACAATGATCGACGTTGCCGGAGCCGGCCATATGGTCGCCGGCGACGACAATGATGTCTTCAGTGGCGGGTTGAAAGGTTTTCTCGACGACCGAGTCGTCGCATCGCGTCTCTGAGCCCCGCTCACGCTCGGTAGGGCAAGAACCGCACCCCGACCGTGAGCGCGGCGGACACGGCGGTGGCGATCCACAGTGCGTGCAGACCGAGCCCGCGGTGTGCGAGTGCTCCGAGGACCGCTCCGCCGACCAGTCCTGCCCACAGGGCGAAATAGGGGAGCCAACTCCATCGGGGGCCGCCGAAGAACGCGGCGGCGATGCGTTGACCGATCTTGACGAGCGCGCCGGTCATGTAGGTCAAGGCGATACTGACCTCGCCGTTGCGCCGGAAAACGGAGTTCTCGGCGCCCATGGCCAACGTCATTGCGATGACCGCAAGCGGGACCCATCCGGCGAGGACACCGATCGAGCCGATCAGAAGCAGTCCGGTGACCAGGGCGAGCACCGAGCTCTTCCTCGTGCGTCGGTCGTGATCGGTGAATTCCGCGACGACCCCGCCGAGTATCACCCCGAGGACGAACAGCGCGATGACACCTCCAACGAGGCCTACGTGTTGCCACGCTCCTTCGGCGATCCCGACACTCAGCCGGGTGGAGTTCCCGCTCATGAAAGACACGAAGATTCCGCCGAGCGTGATGAAGCCGAGGGCGTCGACGAATCCGGCAAGTGAGGCCAGTACAACCGCGAGTGCATGGAGTTTCCTGCTGTATCCGACCACGGACAAATGATAGGTGCGCCGACAACCTGGGCGGTTGGGTAGTGAATGTAACGAAACGGGCATGGTGCGGCGATACCGCTGGCAGTAGTTTTGTTCGCGCGCACAGGAGTGCTCCGTTGTCCCCATTGCACGTCACAGTCCCCATTCGTTCGCGCGCCCGCTGGGTTGCGGGGATCGCCGCCGCGGTGGTGCTCGTCGCCGGCTGCACCGAGGCGGCCACCGACGTCGCACCGGACATCGACCGCGCAGCGAGCACCGCAACCTCGAGCGTCGAGCGGACGACCACTCCCACAGCGGCGACTGTCGCGCCGTCGTCGCCTGCGGCCGCGCCCGTCGCCGAGATCCCGGCGGACATCGAGGTCACGGGGGAAGCGGGGGCCGCGCTCGCACAACTCTCGACGCTGCCGATCAAGGGCCGTGCACCGAAGACCGGCTACGACCGCAGCCTGTTCGGCCAGGCATGGAGTGACGACGTCTCGGTTGCGGGCGGCCACAACGGCTGCGACACCCGCAACGACATCCTGGCCCGGGACCTCGTCGATATCGTCTACAGGCAGGGGACCCGCGACTGCGTCGTCCTGTCCGGCACCTTGCACGACACGTACACCGGCACGACCATCGCGTTCACTCGGGGCCAGGACACCTCCACGGCGGTGCAGATCGATCATGTCGTCGCGCTGTCGGACGCGTGGCAGAAGGGCGCGCAGCAACTCGATGCGCAGGCCCGAGCCGACTTCTCGAACGATCCGAGAAACCTCCAGGCGGTCGACGGACCCACCAACCAGCAGAAGGGCGACGGTGACGCCGCGACCTGGCTGCCACCCGACCGCCCCTACCGCTGCACGTATGTGGCACGCCAGGTGCAGGTGAAGGCCGCCTACAACCTGTGGGTGACGCAGGCCGAACACGATGCGATGGTGCGGGTTCTCACCTCGTGCGGCGGGTCGGCACCGGTCGCGCAGCAGTCGGAGTCCGTGGCGGTTCCGACCACGACCACGGTTCTCCCAGCGCCGCAGCCGGTACCCGCTGCGACCACTGCAGCACCCCAGCGGGTCCAACCCCAGCCCACCGCGGAACCCGTTCCGGTCGTCGAGGCCGATCCAGGTTCGGTGTACTACGAGAACTGTGCCGCCGCCCGCGCGGCGGGGGCTGCGCCGTTGTACGTGGGTGAGCCCGGGTACCGGCCGAAGATGGACCGCGACAACGACGGCGTGGCCTGCGAGTAGGCGTCAGGAACCGGCGCGTGCCCGCTCGACGGTGAGCTCGATCGAATCGAGCAGACGTTCGAGGCTCGATTCGAACGTGCCCTGCGGTTCGTCGAACGCGCCCGCGTTCCAGATGCGGGTCATCGTGGGGAACCGTTCGACGTCGAAGAAATCCACCCAGAAGCTGCTCATCGACGTCCAGTACGCGTCGCTGTCGAGGCCCGTGCTCTCCTTCTCGCGGTCCTCGGCGATCACCGTGCGGGCTTGTCCCTGTACGAAATTGTCGACGACTCCGAGGATTTCGACCACCTGACGTTCAGTGGGTCCGGCGTCGATGAGAGTGCGTAGTCCGGCTTCCTGTGCGTCGAGGACATGCGGAGCCAGGGGTGCCCGCCACATGTTGGTCTGCAGGATCCACGGGTGACGTTGATAGAGCGTCCAGTGCTCGCGGGCGTACTGTGCGAGTGCCGGCCTCCACTGCGTGCCTGCCCTGGGTAGATCCATCTCGGCGTAGACGCGGTCGATCATGAGGTCGATCAGTTCGGTGCGGCCGGGCACGTAGGTGTAGAGAGACATGGCGCCGACGTTCAGGGCCGACGCGACCCGCCGCATCGAAAGTGCATCGAGCCCGCCCTCGTCGGCGAGAGCGACGGCCGCGGCGACGACATCTTCGCGTGTCAGGGTGGCTCTGCGTCCGCGGGTCTTCGGTTCGGGCGGGTCCCAGAGCAAGGTGAGCCGTCGCGTGACCTCCGGGCTGCGTACAACCTCGTAGGGGCCGTCCTGCTTATCGATCGTCACGCGAATCCCTTCCGTGGGCGCTATTCCCGTACATCGTATGATAATCTGGTCCGGCTCATTTCAGTACGTCGTACGAAAAGGGGATCCTGTGATCCGAGCACGCGGTCTGACCAAGACCTTCCATCGAAAAGGCGACACGATCCGGGCCGTCGAAAACGTCGATATCGACGTCGCAGAGGGGGAGCTGGTCGCATTCCTCGGCCCGAACGGCGCCGGGAAATCCACCACCATGCGAATGCTCACCAGCCTGCTCACTCCCACCTCCGGCACCGCCGAGGTGGCCGGCTTCGACGTGGTCCGCGAGCCGTCGCTCGTGCGTTCGCGCATCGGCTACATCGGTCAGGGCAACGGAGGTGGCTATTCCTACAAGGTGCGCGACGAGCTGCACAACCAGGGGAGATTCTACGGACTTCCGGGCCGCGAATATCGACGTCGCGCAGCAGATCTCATCGATGCCCTCGAGCTCGGCGGACTCGAGAAGCGAGGCATCTCGTCGCTGTCCGGTGGACAGAAACGGCGCCTCGACGTCGCGCTCGGGCTCATGAACCACCCGCCGCTTCTCTTCCTCGACGAACCGTCCACCGGTCTCGACCCGCACAGCCGAGCCAACCTGTGGGAACACATCTCGGCGCTTCGTGAGCGCACCGGAATGACCATCGTGCTCACTACGCACTACCTCGAAGAGGCCGACAAGATGGCCGAACGGGTGGTCGTCATCGACCACGGTCGCGTCGTCGCCGACGCGCCCCCGGCCGATCTCGAGCGGGACTACGCGGACGACGTCATCACCGCATCCGTGGCGATCGACCGACCGGATTCCCTTGCGGCAGTATCCGATCGGATCAGGAAGTGCCTTCCGCCCGACATCGGGGAAGTCGAGGTGATGCCTGCGCCCGACGGGGCCGACACTGCTACGGTCACCATCGCCACCACGTACGGAGCCGAACGATTACCCGTTGCGCTAGAGGCGCTGCGGCTCGCCGGGTGGACCGTGCAGTCGGCATCGCTCACGCAGGCAAGCCTCGACGACGTGTTCCTCAATCTCACCGGTCGCAGCCTGCGAGAGGAGGTCGCGTGATGGGCGTGAGCACTGACAACACCGTCGCGCCCACCACGACGGACATGCAGAATCCCGAACGGACGGGCATCGCGAAGTTCGTCGCCGACACCTCTGCGGTATTCATCCGAGAGATCCTGCTGCTGCTCAGGGATCCGTTCAGTCTGATCTTCTCGCTGCTCCAACCGCTGGTGTTCCTCGCACTGTTCGGGCCGCTGCTCGCCGGCACGCTCGGGGGAGGATCGACGGCAGAGACACTCCAGTGGTTCGTTCCTGGCGTCATCGTGATGATCGCGTTGTTCGGCACGTCGATGACCGGCTCGAATCTGCTGTACGAGCTCATGACCGGGTCGTACGAACGGGTTCTGGCGACACCGCTGAGCCGCTCGTCGCTACTGGTCGGCCGAGCACTCAAGGAGTTCGCGCCGCTCGTGGTGCAGGGCCTGCTCATCACGATCGTGTGCGTACCGTTCGGGTTCGTTCTGCATCCGCTGCACCTGCTGGCCGGCCTGGTGATTCTCGGTGTCTTCGGGATCGGGATCGGTGCGTTGTCGTGTGCGCTCGCGTTGGCGGCACAGAACCGCGAATGGTTGTTCTGGACGGTGCAGCAGACGCTGATCTTCCCACTGCTGATTCTGTCCGGAATGATGCTCCCGCTCGATACAGGACCCGCCTGGATGCGGACAGTCGCACTCGCCAACCCGTTGACGTACATCGTCGACGCGGAACGCGCATTGCTCGGTGGCTCGTTCACCGATGCCGACGTACTGAAGGGTGTCGTAGCTGCGTTGGTGACGTGCGTTGTGGGTCTGCTCGTCGGAATCCGTCAGACCCGCCGGACGGCGTGATGTCGGGTCAGGCGAATCGGTCGGTGAGGTTGCGTCGCATCCGGTGCAGATCCGTCAATTCGGTCCGTAGCTTCTCGCTGTCGGTATCGAACCGGCGTGCGCGGTCGACGGCGCCGGCACGGTGTTCGGCGAGCGCGCGCTTCTCGACGTTCTCGATCGCGGCCGAAACCTCGTCGATTTCCCTGTCCAGCATCTCGCGCCATTGGGCCGCCTGCAATGAATCGGCCTGGTAGCGGATCGTTTCGTTGTGGTCGCTGAGCACGATCTTCGACGAACTCCTTCGATCCCGACGGCGCCGCCGCCGATCCACAGGTGCATCCCGAGTCACTACCCGAGGTTGTTCCAGTGTCCAATGTGCGGTGACCTGAGACAAACGATGACACGGATTCTGTACGAAGTCCTGTGAGATGATCTAGAACGAAAAATGCCCGTGACCAGAAATTCTTGCTGGTCACGGGCATTTCCGTTGGCGGAGGATAGGGGATTTGAACCCCTGAGGGCGTTAACCCAACCCGCGTTCCAGGCGAGCGCCATAGGCCACTAGGCGAATCCTCCGTGGGGAAGCATACCGAATCAACCCACGGACTTCCCAAACGGGCAGGTCGAAACGCGAATCGAGAGGCCTCGGAGGGGGTGGTGCGCACCCGTGCGGAGAGTCCTCTAGACTTGCCGATGGATCCCGCGCGGCGCGCATCCTGTGAACTCCCCCAGGGCCGGAAGGCAGCAAGGGTCAACGGGCTCTGCCGGGTGCGCGGGGTCCCCTTATTTTCCGCCGATGCCCGTGTCACCGTGCACGGTGAAAGGTCTCTCCGCATGCCCACGCAGACCCAGATCGGGTTGATGAGCCATGAGGAACTCGTTGCAGAGCACGAGCGCCAATCCGCGAATTACGAGCGGTTGAAGACCGAGAAGCTGACGCTGGATCTGACCCGCGGCAAGCCGTCCCCCGAGCAGCTGGACCTCTCCTCTGAGTTGCTGTCGCTGCCGGGCGCGGACGATTACCGCGATGCCTCGGGCACCGATTGCCGCAACTACGGCGGGCTGAAGGGCCTGCCCGAGCTGCGCGCGGTCTTCGCGGAATTGCTCGCCATCCCCGTCGACAACCTGCTCGCCGGGAACAACGCGAGCCTCGAGACCATGCACGACCTCATCACGTGGTCGCTGCTGCACGGCACAGTCGATTCGCCGCGCCCGTGGTCGCAGGAGCCGGTCGTGAAATTCCTGTGCCCGGCACCCGGCTACGACCGTCACTTCGCGATCACCGAGTCGTACGGCATCGAGATGATTCCGGTCCAGCTGAACGACGACGGCCCCGATGTCCGAGCGATCGCCGAGCTTGTCGCGAACGACCCGCAGATCAAGGGCATGTGGACGGTCCCGACGTACTCGAACCCGACCGGTGCGGTCTACAGCGAAGATGTCGCTCGAGCACTGGTGTCGATGCCGACCGCGGCTCCCGACTTCCGGATCTTCTGGGACAACGCGTACGCGGTGCACCCGATTCTCGGAGTGGTCGCCCCGGCGATCGACATCCTGGGTCTCGCTGCCGAGGCCGGGCACGCGAATCGCGTGTTCGCTCTCGCCTCGACATCCAAGATCACGTTCGCGGGATCGGGTGTGAGCTTCTTCGGTAGCTCCACTGCGAACCTCGACTGGTACCAGAAGCTGCTCGGGATCAAGACGATCGGACCCGACAAGATCAACCAGTTGCGCCACCTGCGCTTCTTCGGCGATGCCGACGGCGTGCGTGCACACATGGCGAAGCACCGCGAGATCCTCGCTCCGAAGTTCGCGCTGGTCCGCAAGATCCTCGAAGACCGGTTGGGTGCGTCGAAGGTCGCGTCGTGGACGGAGCCGAAGGGCGGCTACTTCATCAGCCTCGATGTCGTCGACGGCACCGCCAAGAGGGTCATCGCGCTCGCAAAGGACGCGGGGATCGCACTGACCGCCGCGGGATCGGCCTTCCCGTACAAGAACGACCCCGACGACAAGAACATCCGCCTCGCTCCGAGCTTCCCGTCGCTCGACGAGCTCGCCACAGCGATGGACGGTGTCGCAACCTGCGTGCTGCTTGCGGCCACGGAGAAATCGCTCGGACACTGACCTCTCGGGGGCTCACTGGCCCCGGGTGTCACACGTTCTCCCAAGCTGTGGACAAACCTGTGGAGAACAGGTGGACCGACGGTGGACAACCTCGGACGCATCGCTCTGACCTCCTGAAATCGGCAGATTCGCTTTCCTGTGAATAAGTGCCATACTCCGATGTCAGGGTCGCCGCATTCCCGCGGCGGGTTCGGAAGTGGTGAGTGTGATGGAAGACCGCGCTCTCGTACGATCCGGAGCCGGCGCAGCAGCCGTCGGTTCCGTCACGGGCTGTCACGGTGTTTTGAAGGTGTTTCTCCTGGCTCTCGACATCGAGGCCGCGGCGGTGTCGCCACCGCCGGTCGCGGCGGTGGACGAACTCGAGCCGTTCCTTCCGGCTCGCATCGGGACGTTGCCGCGCACCGAACACGGTGTTCGCCCGGCCAGCTTGCTCGCGTATCGGCATATCACCGACCGCGAGCGCACACCGTTGTCGTTCGGTTCCTCGACGGGCGCATTGCGCACCGGTGCCGCACATCCGTTCGTGGGGTCGCCTGCGACGTGCCTGTCCCTGTGGGAGATCCCCGGGCACGGCCTCGTCCTCGCCCTGGAATCTCTGAGTGACGACAAATCTCCGCTGATCGACTGGCGCGCCGACCCGCTACAGGACCGTGACGGCGCCGGCTTCCGTCCTGCGGTCGACGAATTCCTTGCACCGTTCTCGTTGACCAGCGCCGCATGCCTCAACGACCTGTTCCCCGGCCTGAACCGACGGATGCCCGCCCCGACCACCTACAGCCCTCTGAGCGATCTCGTCGTGCACCGCCATCGCGGTGTGGGCGACCAGGAGATCGTCGAGGCCCTGATGGTGGAGGTGGTGTCGAGCGGCGGTGACCGCGTGCGTGAACTCGTCGACGGGCGCCGCACCGACTCACAGGCCAGAGCTACAGCGCAGATGTGGGGCGTGCTGTGGAATTGGGATCGGGTCCCGCTCGTGGAACGACCCGTGCAGCCCGGTGCAGCGGTCGCGGTACGGGAGGACTGCGGCGCGGTGCTGCTGGATCTCGAAGCGACCCCGGTGGGTAGCGACTACGTCGGGCACGGCACAAGCGAGATGATCTTCGAATTGCTCCCGTGGGTAGCGATGCGCGCGCACTGCTCGACCGACTTCTGGCGCGTCCTCGACCACCTCCGCAACCACGACGATCTCACCGGCGACCGCCTCGTCGAGGCGCTCGACGACATCGCTGCCATGCAGGCCCGGAAGATGGAGAGGGCGCTGCTGCGAAAGGCCTCACTCCACAACGACCGGTTCCACTCGTGGACACAACCGACACAATTGAGGTCCTTGCTGGTCCGCAGGGCCGCCGACGAGATCGCCGACCTCGATGCCGAGCTCGCGGGCGCCGTCGAGGTGATCGAGCGCGCAGTGTTGCGCAGCGCCGAACTGCGCGGCGCGCATCATTCCCGGCTCGCGCGGGGATGGTCCGCGGCCGGTGGCGCGATCGCTGTCGTCGCCTTGTTCGCTGCTCTCGCGGCGGTGCCGGGCACCTCGGAGCCGACGCTCTTCCCGCACTGGATGTATGCACTGACCGCCTCGATTGCGCTCACAGCGACGGTGATCGTGGGGGTCGTCCTGTGGCGGCGACAGTGACGCTGGGTGCATGATCGACCCATGGCAACGACGCTGAACCTGGTCGGGGATCCGGACGCAGACGCATTGCTTTCCGAGAACTCGCTCGCGCTTCTGATCGGGATGCTGCTTGACCAGCAGGTACCGATGGAGACGGCGTTTGCGGGCCCGAAGAAGATCGCCGATAGGCTCGGCGGACTCGATGTGTACCGGATCGCGGACATGGACCCCGACGAGTTCATCGAGGTGTGTTCTCGGCCACCGGCGGTGCACCGGTTCCCGAAGTCGATGGGCCAGCGCATCCAGGCACTGTGCGCCGCGATCGTTGCGGAGTACGACGGCGACACCGCCGCGATCTGGACCTCGGGCGACCCCGGCGGCAAGGAAGTACTGAAGCGGCTCAAGGCGCTGCCCGGGTACGGCGACCAGAAGGCTCGGATCTTCCTCGCCCTGCTCGGTAAGCAGCGGGGTGTACAGCCCGAGGGCTGGCGAGAGGCCGCGGGGGCGTACGGCGACGAGGGTGCCCGCCGTTCGATCGCCGATGTCGTCGATTCGCAGTCGCTGCACGAGGTACGAGAATTCAAGAAGGCGGCGAAAGCCGCTGCCAAGGCCGGAAAGAAGTGAGGCGCGGCTTCGCGCTGTCGGCTGCAACGCTTGCATTTGTGCTGGCCACGCCGGGGATCGCCGCGGCCGGAGGGGGAGACGACCGCGTCGTCCTTCGGCCGGGCGATGGGATCACCTTCTCCGCAGAGCCGGTACCCGGCTGGTGTTCCGTCGCCGCCGTGGGTCGCGACGACGCGCACCGGCTTGTGGCAATCACCGCCGGTCATTGCCGCCAGGACGGTTCGTCCCCGATCTGGAAGGTCGGTGAGCAGCATCGCGGACCGGTCGGCATCGAGACCGATGTCGCGAGCACCGGCTCGGTGGACCCCATCGGCTTCCCCACCGACGAAGCACCCGACTACGCCGTCCTCCTGCTCGACGAGACGAAGGTACGCGGCTCGAACACCTCGCTGCCGAACGACCGTGGAGAACGAGTCGTCCTCGAATCCGTCGGATCGCTGCAACCTGGTGGCAGCGCCGTCGGAGCGCAGTGCGCTGCGGGTCGTACCAACGGGGTGGCCTGTACGTCCGGTGACGTGCTCGTCGACTCGAACCTGATGTCGTCCGCACTGCTGATGAAGCCCGGGGATTCGGGAGGCCCGTTGGCCCGGGCCGACACCCGCGAGTGGATCGGGCTCTCCGTCGGGTACCGGCCGACCGGCCGAGGGCTCGCGGCGTACCAGCGGGCGGATCGGATCGTCGAGGAGATCGACGCGCAGGGAGGAGTCGGCGCGGGCTTCACCCTCGTCGATACACCCTGAGAACGTCGGCTCAGCTCGAACCGGTTTCCAGGAGGTCGATCATGAAGGTGGCACGTTCACCTGCTCCTGCTTCACGTTGTGCCATTCGTCGCTGCCGTGCCGCGTCGCGCACACACGATGGCAGAGATGTGGCTGCTGCCGCTGCGGGTGGGCCGGCGCGTGAGGCCCTCGCCCACCAGTGACCGGCCCATCAGATCGGATCGGTCGCGTCGGGTGCCGGGTCGGTGTCCTCGGCGAGCAGCAGGTACAGCGACTTGCGTGCCTCTGCGAGCACCTTGTGTGCAGCGGTGATCTGGGCGTCGGTGCCGCTGACGGCGACCACACGTGCTGCGGTCTGCAGGTCGCGGAGTGCTCCCCGCAGGTCGGTGCTGTTTCCGTCGGCGGAATGCCCTGCGAACGGATCGGTCTGCTCGTTGGCGGGATCGTCGAGGTGGGCGCGACCTTCGTCGGTCAGTGACACCAGTTTGCGTCCGGCGTCCTTCTCGACGCGGACGAGTCCTTCGTCCTCGAGCTGCGAGATGGTCGGGTAGATCGCTCCGGGGCTGGGTTTCCAGGCTCCGCCGGTGCGATCGGCGATCGCCTGCATCAACTGGTAGCCGTGCATGGGCTCGTCGGCGAGCAGTTGCAGGACGGCCGCGCGGACATCGCCTCGCTGCGCGCGTCCTCGGCGTCCGCCGCGATGCATAGGGCCACCGCGGTGACCTCTGCTGTGCGGGCCGTCACCGAAAGGACCGCCGCTGCGTCGCGGGTCGTCGCCCGGGAACGGCCCCCCGCGTCGGGGATCTTCGCCCAGGAACGGGCCCTCGGTGAAGAACTGATTCATGGCGTGGGCGCGGCGTCCGCCGCGCATCTGTCGTGTGTTTCGCATGGTGCGAACTCCTTATCGTCGTTGATGCAGTCACGATATTTCACGATATATCGTTTGTCAAGAACGGCGCCGTTCGAATGTTGTCGGCGCGCGCCGGTACTCTCGGCGCGTGGCCCTGTACCGGAAGTATCGACCCGCGACCTTCGCCGAGGTGGTGGGGCAGGAGCATGTCACCGCGCCCCTCAGCACGGCACTCGACACGGGGCGTATCAACCACGCATATCTGTTCTCGGGTCCGCGTGGCTGCGGTAAGACGTCGTCGGCGCGCATCCTCGCCCGGTCGCTCAACTGCGAACAGGGCCCCACCTCGACGCCGTGTGGGGAGTGCCGATCGTGCGTGTCGCTCGGTCCCGGCGGGGGAGGCAACCTCGACGTCACCGAACTCGACGCGGCCAGCCACGGCGGCGTCGACGACACCCGCGAGCTACGCGATCGAGCGTTCTATGCACCGGCGGAGTCCCGGTACCGGATCTTCATCATCGACGAGGCGCACATGGTCACCACGCAGGGATTCAACGCCCTGCTCAAGATCGTGGAGGAGCCACCGGAGCACTTGATCTTCGTGTTCGCGACCACCGAGCCGGAGAAGGTGCTCCCCACCATCCGGTCGCGAACGCATCACTACCCGTTCCGGCTGCTCCCCCCTGCCACGATGCGAGGTCTTCTCGAGAAGATCTGCGTCCAGGAGAACGTACCGGTCGAGGACACGGTGTATCCGCTGGTCATCCGTGCCGGCGGCGGTTCGCCCCGAGATTCGCTGTCCGTCATGGACCAGCTCCTTGCGGGGGCGGGGCCCGAGGGCGTCACCTATCCGCGCGCCCTGTCGCTGCTCGGTGTCACCGATGTCGCGCTGATCGACGAAGCCGTCGACGCACTGGCGGCAGGCGACGGTGCCGCGCTCTTCGGCACCGTCGAGAAGGTCATGGACGCCGGACACGATCCGCGTCGCTTCGCGATCGACCTCCTGGAACGTCTCCGCGACCTCATCCTCATGCGCAACGTCCCGGATGCCGCAGACCGCGGACTCGTCGATGCCCCCGGTGATGTGCTCGAGCGCATGCGTGACGAGGCCTCTCGGCTCGGCCCGGCCACGCTCACGCGCTACGCGGAGATCATCCATGCCGGGCTCGGCGAGATGCGCGGCGCGACGGCTCCGCGCCTGTTGCTCGAGGTGATGTGCGCTCGGATGCTGCTCCCCTCGGCATCCGACGCGGAGTCCGCGGTACTGCAGCGGCTGGAGCGGCTCGAGCAGGGATTCGTCCCGGGCCCGGCCGCGACCGGCGCAGCGGTGGCGGCAGTGAGTTCCGCCTCGGCTCTGTCTCCGGCAGCGCCGGAACCTACCGCCGCTCCGATTGCGCCCGACGAACCGGCAGCGCGCTTCCAGCGTCCGTCCCAGCGTCGTGCGGCCGATCCGGCACCGAGCGAAGCGGCCGATCCGGCACCGAGCGAAGTGGCCGTCCCGCCGTCCCCGGAACCCGAGCCGCCGGCGCCGGAGCCTGTTCGGATTCCCGAGTCGCGTGCTGAGACTCCGCCTCCTCCACCTACGGTGCCGCAACCGGCTCCCGAGCCCGAGCCGGTGGCCCTGGAGCCCGACCCGTCACCCGAGTCCGAGCCGGTGGCTCCGGAGCCCGAGCCGGTTCCTGAGCCCGTGCCGGAGCCGGAACCTGCCGCGGCGTCGGGGCCCGACGCCGCCGGGATCCGTGGGGTGTGGTCCGAGGTCCGTGCCAAGGTGCGTGCCCGCAGCAAGACCGTGGAGGTCATGCTGTCCGGTGCCACGGTTCGCGAAGTCGATGGCACCCGGGTGGTCCTGGTTCACGATTCGGCGCCGCTGGTCAAGCGACTCGCCGAGCCGCGCAACGCGACCGTGATCGCCGATGCGCTCCGCGAATTGTTCGGTGCCGATTTCGAGGTCACGTGTGTCCACGGGTCTGCTGCGCCTGCACCTGCGAAAGCTGCTGCGGCACCGAAACAGTCGCGCCCCACCGGGCAGCCGCGGTTCTCGCGGCCCAGCCAGGCCAAGCGGGCACCCGCGCCGGACGTATCGCCTCCGCCCGGTAGCGGGCAGGGTGCGGCGCCGCAGCCGCGTTCCGAGTACGACGACATCCCGCCGCCCGACGGCCCCGATCTGCCCGACGACCCCGGTCCGGATTCGAATTACGATGCGCCGCCACCGGATCCGTCGGCAATCTCGCAGGAGGACGTCGACGAGATGTTCGCCGAGGCCGCGACGCCGGCAGACCCGTCGGCCCGTCGCGACCCTGAGGAAGTGGCGATGGAATTGCTGAAGGACGTTCTGGGCGCTCGGCCGATCGACGAGAAGTAGCGGTCTGTCAGCCCGCTCGCTGCGCGCCGGGGCCCGGGAGTACGTGGGCATTGCGCGGCTCGACTCGATGACCCGCCTCGCATTGCACGACTGCCGCGATGGGTTCACCACAGTCGTGGTGCCTTACCGTGAGGGCCGGCCCTTCCGGGTCGGCGCAGTACCGGTCGCCCCACTGCAGTAGGGCGATGAGGATCGGATACAGATCCCGGCCCTTGTCGGTGAGCCGGTATTCATGACGGGTCCGGTGTCCCGACTCCTGGTAGGGCACGGTGTCGAGCACACCCGCGTCTACGAGGGTGCGTAGTCGCGCAGACAAGACCGGCTCGGAGATGCCCGTGTGCCGGCGCATCTGCTCGAATCGCCGCACGCCGTTGAAGACCTCGCGCAGCACGATCATCGTCCACTTCTCGCCGATGATGTTCATCGTTCGCTGAACCGAGCAGTTGTCGGTGCTGTAGTCGAGCCACTGCATGCGAAGAGCCTAGCTGAGTGTGGCCTTGACAGGCAGCTGCACTCCTGGCTAACTGTGATTTGAGAAGTCAGCTGTGGAGTGAGGAGTACCTATGTCGGAGACCAACGGAACTGCGGCGGTACCGGACGCATCGCTCGCGGCCGCGAGCCGATTCGTCGCCGCCAGCGGATTCGTCGTCGAGGAGGCGACACCGACGCGAGTGGCCGGATACGTCGAACTCGGCGAAGACCACCTCACCCCGTGGGGTGTCGTGCACGGCGGTGTCTACGCCACGATCGTGGAGAGCGCAGGCAGCATCGGAGCCAGCGTCGCAGTCGTCGACCGCGGTCAATTCGCAGTCGGCGTGCACAACGCCACCGACTTCCTCCGGTCCAGCAACGGGTGCCGCGCAGAGGTGGTCGCCGAGCCGATCCAGCAGGGCCGCACGCAGCAACTGTGGCAGGTGATCATCAGCGATACCGAGACCGACAAGGTTCTCGCTCGCGGTCAGCTGCGACTGCAGAACATTCCGCTACCTGCGTGAGTGTCCGCTCGGCCGATTCAGCGGATGAGGTTGCCTAGATCGATCGGCACCTGTGCACCGGTGATGTACTTGGCCTCGTCGGAGCAGACCCACGCAACCACCGAGGCGACGTCGTCGGCCTGAAGAATCTGATATGGAAGCGAATTCATGTAGATAGGGCCGAGTGTGGAGCCGTACTCCGCGATCAGCGGGTGCAGATCCGAGACGGTCATACCGGTCTCGACCCCGGCGGGATGAACGGTGTTGACCCGGATACGGTGCTCGCCCAGCTCGTTGGCCATGGTTTTCGCGAGACCGACGATTCCGTGCTTCGTCGCGGCGTAGTGACCGGTGAACGGGGTGCCCTTGATTCCCGAGACCGAGCTGGTGAACACGATCGATCCGCCGTCGCCCGTTGCGAGCAGGTGGGGTACCGCGGCCTTCGCTGTGTGGAACACACCGGTCAGGTTCACATCGACCGTCTCCTTCCACTGTTCGAGGGTGATCTCCCACGACAGCCCGCCCGAGCAGATGCCGGCGTTGGCGATGACGACGTCGAGCCGACCGAATGCGTCGACCCCCGCTGCAAGGGCCTGCGAGAGTCCATCGAAATCGCGCACGTCGGCGACGGTGGCGGCGATGCGTCGCCCGGTCGCCTCCACCAGGCGCACGGTCTCGTCGAGATCGTCGCGCGTGGCCCCGGCATACGCGGTCGACGAGAACTCGCTGCACGCGTCGACCGCGATGATGTCGGCGCCTTCCTGCGCGAACCGGACCGCTTCGGCGCGGCCCTGTCCGCGCGCTGCCCCTGTGATGAACACGACCTTGTTCTCGAATCGGTGGGATTCGGGGTGGCCGATCGAGGTCATGCGGGGCTCCTTGGGGTCTGATGTACCTGCCCGGCGATTCTGTGTGGAGTCGCCCTGTTCCGGGCCGGGCACTCCCGCTGAGCGAGAAGCCGCGCGATTCACAGCGAACTCCCCAGCGATACCGCAGCCGAGTCACTGCGTGCCGCCCCAGACTGGGGTGGTGGTGCAGCGACCTTCGGTCGGTGCACGGGAAGGAGACACGGTGAGGAAACAGTCCTCGAACACCGGCCAGGGCACATACGAAGGTCGCAGCCTGCCCAGGCCGCACGACGAGATCGTCGACCAGGGTTTGGCGTTCGACGTCGGTACCTTGCTGAGCCGACGCAAGATGCTCACGTTCTTCGGATTGGGTGCCGCAACGCTGGGCCTGGCTGCATGCGGGGGCGGGAACAGCAGCACTGCCGCATCCGCGACGTCGACAACGGCTGCGGCGTCCGGCCTCACCGAGATCCCTGACGAGACGGCCGGGCCTTACCCGGGTGACGGATCCAACGGCCCGGACGTGCTCGAACAGAGCGGGATCGTGCGCAGCGACATCCGTTCGAGCTTCGGTGACGCATCCGCGACGGCCGAGGGGATCCCGATGACGCTCGAGCTGTCCATAGACGATCTGGCGGCGGGAGGAGTTCCCTTCGCGGGGACGGCGGTGTACGTGTGGCACTGTAACCGCGAAGGCGGCTACTCGTTGTACTCGGAAGGCATCACCGAAGAGAACTACCTGCGCGGCGTGCAGATCGCAGACGCCGACGGAAAGGTGCGGTTCACCAGTATCTTCCCCGCGGCCTATCCTGGCCGGTGGCCCCACATCCACTTCGAGGTGTACCCGGACGAGGCATCCATCACCGACTCCACCAATGCCATCGCCACCTCTCAGGTGGCCCTCCCTCAGGATGTGAACGAAGCGGTATACGCCACACCGGGTTATGAGGCGTCGGTTGCCAATCTGGCGGCGCTCACTCTCGAGACCGACAACGTCTTCGGCGACGACGGTGGTGTGAGTCAGCTCGGCACCGTCACCGGCGACATCACCAGCGGATACCACGTCACCCTTGCGGTGGGCGTCGACACGACGACGGAGCCCACGGGTGGAAACATGCCCGGCGGTGGGATTCCCGGTGGTGGTAGGCCTCCCGGCGAGATGCCTTCCGGTGAAATGCCACCTGGTCCCCCTCCCGGCGGGATGCCAGGTGGGGGACCGGGTGGGACTCCGCAGAGCGGGATGCCTGCAGCTCCTACGAACTGAAGGATTCACACAAGGGAGCGGGTGGGGTTCGGCTCAGTTCTCCCCGAGCCCCTTTTCCTCGGCGCGGACGAACTTGACGTACTGCGCGGCCACACGCTGGGGCATCGTGCGTAGCGTGTCCGAATCCGGATCGGTGTTCCCGACCGACCGGAACCCTGTGGTCTGCGAAAGATACGGACCGTAGGTCATCATGCAGGTCATCATCCTGCCGTCGGCGTTGTCGCCGGACAAGCAGATCGTATCGGGAATAGCCTGAGGCGCGGGTTCTTCCGCAAGGTCAGGGTACGTGTCCAGGGTCTGCTCGACGAAGGCCTGCTGCAGCTCCTTCGCCTCGTCGGGTCCGCTGGTGCGGTAGACGGTCGAGTTGGCCAGGGCGACGCGATCGGTCCCGGTGGCCTCGAAGATTTCCGCAGTCTCGGCAGGATGTGAATCGAAGTGCAGCCAACCGAGCGGTCCGTAGACGGCCGTGTCGGAATTTCTGGCGTACTCGTTCTCGGTGAAGCCGACCGCGCGGGCCAGAACCTTGTCGAGATCCACCGGGAGCGACTCGATCTCGTCGGTCGGTGTGAACGGGAACTGCTCGATCAACGGGAGTTGCTGCTCGACCGCGCGCGTCGTGGTCTCGGTATTCCACGCCACATCGTTCTCCTCCGAGGACGTGTATGTGTAGACCACGTGCGGGCCGCGCGCCGTGAAGGTCGACATGCTTGCGGTGTCGATGCCGTCCCAGTAGTAGGTCGTCGCGAGTGTGTCGGGCGATTGCGGGAGGGATGCCGGCGTCGAGGGGCCCGCGGAGAATCCGTCATCCTCCGGGGCGAGCGCATTCTGATGCAGGGCAGCCGCAGCCTGCGTTGCGCTCTCTTCGTCGGGGAACCGCCACACCGCGACACCCAGCTGACGCGAGTTGTCGTCGGTGCTGGCGAAACTGCCGAAACCGGTGATGACACCGAACGATTTCGCGACGTCGTCGGCGCCCCCGCCCGACAGGACCTTGCCGATTCCGCCGACGCCCACTCCCGTGGCCATACCACCGCCGGACACGAGGATCGGATCGATGGTATAGGGATGGATCACGAACTCGGCCATGCGCTGGCCCTCGACGGCAGGGCCGAAGTCGCCCGCGAGCTGACCTTCGGCCACGAAGTCGCGAGGTTCGACATTGTATTCGCCGGTGTCCAGTGCTGCGACGTCGAGTTCGGCTGCCTCGGTGGATGTTCCGGTGGACTCGCCTTCGGCGACGGCCGTACCGTCGGCGCTGGCGCTACATCCGGCCAGTGTCAACGCGACTGCGGTGACGGCGAGAAGGGTGCGTGGAGTACGCATCGGTCCGTGTGCTCCTAACCCTGCACGCGAGTGCGGTGCAGGTTATGTGAGTGATTCGAATCAGCTTTGTATGAAATCGATCTCGGTCAGTAGTGTCATGCCCTGTTCGGAGGATTCGGACGAGAACTGCATCAGCAGTCCTGTCGATCGGTCGATGGCGGTGAAGTAGGTTCCGTCGTTGCCCTGGTCGACGATTCGGGTGCCGTCCGTCGATTCGACCACCGTGTTTCCATTGTCGGTGTCGCGGGTCCGGATGAACGTCGACCGCGCGTATTGGTCGTCGCGCCAGGCAGTGACCGCTGCGTAATCGTTCTGCTCCATGCCCATCGACCGTCCGAGTGAGGAATTCGGATTGATCAGGCAGCGGACCTGCAGCGCACCCTGGGTGCTGAACCCGGACTGATTGCATTCGCTGCTCGAGTCGACGAGCTTTCGCGGAAGCAATGCGGTGACGTCGTCGTAGCTTTCGCTGACGTAACTGGAGTCCGACGTGGCGGGCGGCTTCCCGCCGTTGTCCGGAGCAGCCGCGGCTTCGGTGGTCGTGGCGGCGGCTTCGGCGGCCTGCGCGTCGTCCTGCGTGCCGTAGTAGAAGCCTGCCGCCGCGATGACTGCGGCTGCCAAAGCTCCTCCTGCGAGCGCAATAATCTTCCGGTTGTTGCGCGTCGGTGTCGACGAGTCGGTATTCGGTCTGGCGAGCGGCGCCGCCGGCGGGCGAGTCGACGCGGTGTTGGGGGTCGGCCGGCGCTCGAGGACTTCGGTGTCCACCAACGCGGGCGGGTCGGTGACACGACCACCGGCGACGAACCCCGCGGCACCCTTCGCTACGACGGTTTTCGGGTCGTCGAGTGTGGCGATCGGTCCGAGCTCGGCCAGCCTACGGTGCACGTAAGGGATTCGGGACGAGCCGCCGGTCAGGTACAACGCTTGCAGGCCGCCGCCACCGATGCCGGCGTCGCGCAGCACTCCGCGGGCGAGGTGGACGGCACGGGTGATCTGCGGTTCGATCAGCTGCTCGAATTCGTCCCGGGTGAGGGTCAGGGTCATGTCCGACCCGTTGCCCCGGACCCGGATCGTTGCCGACGGAGCCTCTGAGAGGAGTTCCTTCGCCTTACGGATCTGGTCGTCGAGGGTCCGGCGGGTCTCGAGACCGTCCGGTGTGCGCAGCCACGCTGCGAGCTGCGGGTTCTCCTCGGCCAGATGCTGTTCGACCCACCGTGCGATCGCACCGTCGAGGCTCTTGCCGCCGAGTGCATTGTCGCCACCGGCACGCAGAACCTCGAAGGTCCACTCGTTCGTTGCGGTGAGTACGGCCACGTCGAGCGTTCCGCCACCGAAGTCGAACACGGCGATCGTCGAGCCCTTCACGATTTTCGCGTCGTGCTGACGTGAGTAGTAGAACGCCGCCGCGCGAGGCTCGGAGATCAGCGAGACGCTCCCGCCGAGCCCTGCGATCGACGCGGCCTCTCGCAACACCGACAGTTCTCGTGACGACCATGCCTCGGGGTGTGTGAGCACAACCTCCGCCGGCGGTTCGTTGTTGTGGCGCTGGAGTGCCTGTCCGTACACGGTGCGCAGCACGGCCGCGATGATCGACGAGACGGGAACCTCCCGGTCTCGGACGACGATCGAGCCGGCGACCACGAGTGACTTCGGTGCGACCACGAATCCGGCGGGGTCGAGCGACGCCTGGTTGAGCGCCACATCCCCGGTCGACATCGCATTCTGACCGACGAATACCGACGACGACAGGGCGTTGCCCGTGTGCGTCAGCGGAAGTGTCTCGACCCGGTCGGGTCCGATTCGGTGCGCTGCGGCTGTGTTGGACGTGCCGAAGTCGACCGCTAGGACCCAGCTCATCGGTAACTCTCCCTCATGGTCATCGGTGCACACGCACCTTCACTTCGACGTAGCGGATCATATGGCCGCGGTGTCGCCAGCCTGCTCGGACGGTCGCCTCGATCGTGTTCACGTCGGTCTCGCATGTTGTGGGCAGCGTTGCGATCGCGCGGTGGAGGGTGGGGTCGAACGGCGTGCCCGCCGGAGCGGTCACGCGTTCGACCCCCAACCGGGCGAGTCGGTCGATGATGCCGGCGCACTCGTCGCCCTCTGCTGCTACGTCGGCCGCGGTGATCAGGTCGTCGATCCGATCGGCGATCGGAGGCGTACCTGCATCATCGGTCGTCATGGGCGATCAGGCGAGGTCGGTGTTGTACTCCGAGCTGCTGCCGGAGTCGAACTCGCTGACATCGACGTAGTCGTCGGCGACACCGTCACCGTCGTAGTCCACCGCACCGGTGTGCAGATCGACCACGGCGTCGACCTCGCCGTCTCCGTCGGCATCGATCGCGGCGATATCGAGGCTCCCGTCGCCATCGGAGTCGACTGCGGAGATGTCGACCAGTCCGTCGCCGTCCGTGTCCATCGAGATCTGGTCGAGCACTCCGTCGCCGTCGCTGTCGGTGATGTTGGCGTCGATGCGGCCGTCACCGTCGAGGTCGACGGTGGTCAGATCCACCACGCCGTCGCCGTTGGTGTCGTAGTCGACGTACTGCGAGCCGTCCGAGCCCGAGTACTCGTCGAGGACCACCGGCTGGGAGCCGGATGCGCCGGAAGATGCAGAACCGGAGTTGCCCGACGTCACAGCACCTGTCTCACTCGAGCCGGACGACGCAGCGCGTTCGCTCGAGTTCGAGGCCGACGAGTTCGAACCGGCGGCACCGGTGTCGAACGATGCAGAGCGGTCGGCGGAATCAGTGGCAGAGGAGGAGATGCCGGCGGTGGCGGAGTCGGACGACGAGGCGCTGTTGCTCGAGTCGGAAGCCGAGGAGGATGCACCGACCGAGGCAGACGAGCCGCTGTCGCTCGCCGATCCGTACGACGAGTCGGAGCTGCTCGACCCCGACGAGTCGTAGCGCTCGTAGCGCTCGTACGACTCGTAGCTCACGGAGCCCTGGTCGCTGGCCGAGGACGATCCGAACGAGGAGTCGCTGTCGTACGAGGAGTTGGAGCCGTAGGACGAGTCGGCACGGTCGCTCGCGGCGGACGCGGAGTCTGCGGAGGATGCGGTCGAGCCGAACGATGCGTCCGAGCGGGTGCTGTCGGTCGACTCTGCGGTCTCCGCGGACGATGCGGCACCGAAGCTGGCGTCGGAGCGGGTGCTGTCGGTGGACTCGGTGGCGGAGTTGGCCGAGGTGTTGGAGAAGAATCCGCTGGTCATGGTGTGCTCGCTTTCCATCGGTACGTTCGGATGCCGGTGACGGGGCGTTCGTGTGTGTCGGTGATATGAGGCGCGGGCGGGGCGAAAAGTTCCCGTCGAACTCGAAATTCTCGCAAGTTCTCCTATTTCGGCAGGTCAACGCGGTGCGAAGCGCAGAAGAATGTGTAGTGGAGCGCCGCCACGCGGCTCGGTTCGGTCACGGAGCCCGATCGGTTCGGTCCTTATCGCGGCCGGGATGCGCTCTTACGGTGGAGTCGGAAGGTTGGGCGCGGACGTCCCCATGTGATGTCGCGTCACCACACCGTCAGCACGGGAAGGAACCTGCGCACTGTGACCACCGAGGCATTCATCTATGAAGCCATCCGAACTCCCCGCGGCCGCGGCAAGAAGAACGGCTCGCTGCACTCCGTCAAGCCGATTTCCCTGGTTACCGGCCTGATCGACGAGCTGCGTGTCCGCTTCCCCGATCTCGACGAGGATCGCATCTCCGACCTGATCCTCGGCATCGTCGGTCCGGTGGGCGACCAGGGCGCGGACATGGCCCGCGCCGCCGCCACCGCGGCCGGACTGCCCGACACCGTCGGCGGAATCCAGATCAATCGCTTCTGCGCGTCCGGCCTCGAGGCCGTGAACACCGCAGCACAGAAGGTGCGTTCCGGCTGGGACGAGCTCGTCATCGCCGGTGGCGTCGAGTCCATGTCGCGCGTACCGATGGGCTCCGACGGCGGCCCGTGGGGCCTGGACCCGGCCACCAACTACGACACCTACTTCGTGCCCCAGGGTGTCGGCGCCGATCTCATCGCGACGATCGAGGGCTTCTCCCGCGAGGACGTCGACGCCTATGCTCTTCGTTCGCAGCAGCTTGCCGCCGCCGCGTGGTCGGGCGGATACTTCGCCAAGTCGGTCGTCCCCGTCAAGGATCAGAACGGCCTGACGATCCTCGACCAGGACGAGCACATGCGTCCCGACACGACTCTCGCGGGCCTGGCCGGCCTGAAGCCGTCGTTCGCCACGGTCGGTGAGGTCGGCGGATTCGACGCTGTCGCCCTGCAGAAGTTCCACTTCGTCGAGAAGATCAACCACGTCCACCACGGCGGTAACAGCTCGGGCATCGTCGACGGCGCCGCGCTGGTGCTCGTCGGCACCGAGAAGGTCGGTAACGACCTCGGCCTGACCCCGCGCGCACGCGTCGTCGCGACCGCCACCTCGGGTGCCGACTCGACCATCATGCTCACCGGCCCGACGCCGGCGACGAAGAAGGTTCTCGCCACCGCGGGCCTGACGGTCGACGACATCGACCTGTTCGAGATCAACGAGGCCTTCGCCTCGGTCGTCCTGAAGTTCCAGAAGGACCTGAACATCCCGGACGAGAAGCTCAACGTCAACGGTGGCGCCATCGCCATGGGGCACCCGCTCGGCGCGACCGGTGCCATGATCCTCGGCACGATGGTCGACGAGCTCGAGCGTCGCGGTCTGCGTCGTGCCCTGCTCACCCTGTGCGTCGGTGGCGGCATGGGCGTGGCCACCATCATCGAGCGCGTCTGATACCGGAAGGATCCGAAATACAGTGACCGACAACATGATTTCCTGGGATCAGGACGCCGACGGCATCGTCGTCCTCACGCTCGACGACCCCAACCAGGGCGCGAACACGATGAACGCGCTCTACAAGGCATCGATGAAGGCGACCGTCGACCGTCTCGTCGCCGAGAAGGACTCACTCAACGGCGTCGTCATCACCTCCGCGAAGAAGACCTTCTTCGCCGGCGGCGACCTGCGCAACATCATCGAGATCGGACCCGACGACGCGCAGGCCGCGTTCAACGAGGTACAGGACATCAAGTCCGACCTGCGTCGCCTCGAAACCCTCGGTAAGCCGGTCGTGGCCGCTATCAACGGTGCCGCCCTCGGCGGCGGCCTCGAGATCGCACTCGCCACTCATCACCGTATCGCCGCTGATGTCAAGGGCATCCAGATCGGTCTGCCCGAGGCGAGCCTCGGTCTGCTGCCCGGCGGAGGCGGTGTCACCCGGACCGTCCGACTGCTCGGCCTGCAGACAGCTCTGCTCTCGCTTCTGCTGCAGGGCAACAAGTACAACGCGGTCAAGGCCAAGGAGCTCGGTCTCGTCCACGAGGTCGTCGGCAGCATCGAGGAACTCGTCCCTGCCGCCAAGGAGTGGATCAAGGCCAACCCCGAGGGCGGCGTGCAGCCGTGGGATACCAAGGGCTACAAGATCCCCGGTGGTACCCCGTCGTCGCCTGCGTTCGCGGCGAACCTCCCGGCCTTCCCAGCGAACCTGCGCAAGCAGCTCAAGGGTGCCCCGATGCCGGCTCCGCGCGCGATCATGTCCGCGGCCGTCGAAGGCGCGCAGGTCGATTTCGACAACGCGTCGACCATCGAGTCCCGGTACTTCACCGAACTCGCCACCGGCCAGGTCGCGAAGAACATGATTCAGGCGTTCTTCTTCGATATGCAGTCCATCAGTTCGGGTGCGTCGCGTCCGAAGGATGTGCCGAAGCGCGAGATCAAGAAGGTCGGCGTGCTCGGTGCGGGCATGATGGGCGCCGGCATCGCTTATGTGTCGGCGAAGGCCGGTTTCGAGGTCGTGCTCAAGGATGTCACCGCCGAAGCCGCAGAGCGCGGCAAGAACTACTCGGTGAAGATCGAGGAGAAGGCGCTCTCGCGTGGCAAGACCACCGAGGAGAAGTCGAAGGCGCTTCTCGCTCGCATCCACCCGACCGCCGACGCCGCAGATCTGTCGGGTGTCGACTTCGTCATCGAGGCCGTCTTCGAGAACACCGACCTCAAGCACAAGGTGTTCCAGGAGATCGAAGACATCGTCGAGCCCGACGCGCTGCTCGGTTCCAACACGTCGACGCTGCCGATCACGGGTCTCGCGACGGGCGTGAAGCGTCCCGAGGACTTCATCGGTATCCACTTCTTCTCGCCGGTCGACAAGATGCCGCTGGTCGAGATCATCAAGGGTGAGAAGACCTCCGACGAGGCGCTGGCCCGCGTGTTCGATTACACGCTCGCGATCCGCAAGACCCCGATCGTGGTCAACGACAGCCGCGGCTTCTTCACCTCACGCGTGATCGGCACGTTCGTGAACGAGGCCATTGCGATGCTCGGCGAAGGCATCGAGCCCGCGACGATCGAGCAGGCCGGCTCGCAGGCGGGATATCCGGCGCCGCCGCTGCAGCTGACCGATGAGCTGAACATGAAGCTCATGCAGAAGATTGCGAAGGAGACCGCGGAGGCTGCGGCGCAGGGCGACACCAAGCTCGGCACCACTCGCCACCCCGCGATCGACGTCGTCGACTTCATGGTCGAGGCCGGTCGTCCGGGTCGTCTCGAGAAGGCCGGTTTCTACGAGTACGACGAGAACGGCAAGCGTCTGGGCATCTGGCAGGGCGTGCGCGACCACTACAAGACAGTGGCGACGCTCGATGTGCCGCTGCAGGATCTGATCGACCGCATGCTGTTCGCCGAGGCCATCGAGACCCAGAAGTGCTTCGACGAGGGCGTGCTCACCACGACCGCCGACGCCAACATCGGCTCGATCCTCGGTATCGGCTTCCCGGCCTGGACCGGTGGTGTTGCGCAGTACATCGTCGGATACCCGGGTGGCAAGGAAGGCTTCGTGAAGCGGGCCGAGGAACTCGCCGCCAAGTACGGCGAACGTTTCACTCCGCCTGCGAGCCTGCGCTAGCGCACGACTTATCCACAGACAGAAGCCCTCGAACGCGTTCGAGGGCTCCTGTCGTGCGTGGGCGCTGCATCATCGCCGCATGGAGGCCAACGTGCGCGGTCTCGGTAGCCCCCACTACCGAGACCGCATCACGGGTGGCGGAGCCGCCTACGCGACCCACCAGGGGCGCAGGGGGACCTGAGGGGCCTGGTCCTCACCCAGCTTCACACCGAGAATCTGGTGAAGCTGGACGCCGTTGGTCTCGAAGCCCACCCGCGATCCCGCCATGTACAGACCCCACAGGCGAGCGGTGGCCTCGTCGACCTCGGAAAGTGCTGAATCCCAATGCTCCTCGAGGTTCTCGCACCATGCCTTCAACGTCAGGGCGTAGTGCTGGCGCAGGTTCTCCTCGTGCATCACCTCGAAGCCGACGTTCTGGGCCTCCGAGATGAGCCGACCCGATCCGGTGAGCTCCCCGTCGGGGAATACGTAGCGGTCGATGAAGCCGCCGGCCTTCATCCGTCCGCGGTTGTGCGGGCGAGTGATGCTGTGGTTGAGCAGCAGACCGCCCACGCGGAGCTTGTCGTGCAAGAACCGGAAGTACGACGGATAGTTCGCAGCGCCGATGTGCTCGGTCAGGCCGATCGACGAGATCGCATCGAACCCGGTTTCCGACACGTCGCGATAATCGGAGTGTCGCACCTCGGCGAGGTCGCCGAGACCTTCCTCGGTGATGGCCTTCTGCGCCCACTCCGCCTGTTCCTTCGACAGGGTCGCGCCGATCGCCTTCACACCTCGGCGGGCGGCGTAGCGCACCATGCCGCCCCAGCCACAGCCGATGTCGAGCAGGCGATCTCCGGGCTTCAACCGCAGCTTCTCGAAGACGAGGCGGTACTTGTTCTCCTGGGCGTCCTCGAGACTCTGGTTCTCCGACTCGAACACCGCGCACGTGTACGTCATGGACGGACCGAGAACGTACTCGTAGAACGTGTTCGATACGTCGTAATGGTGATGGATCACCTCGGCGTCGCGTGCCTTCGAATGGCGGAAGCCCTCGGCGACACGGCGCCAGCGGGGGAGATGCTCCTGCGGCGGAGGGGCGATCGGCCTGATCAGGTCGGGGCCCAGCGACCGCACGATCTGCGCGAGGGTCCGCGCCGGCGGACGCTCGAAGTGCACGCCGCCGAGCGCCTTGAGCAAGGGGTACGGATCGGCGGGGTGCACCCCCTCGGCCTCGAGCGTGCCCGAGACGTACGCGCGCGCCATGCCGAGGTCGCCCGGGGCGGTGACGATGTAGGTAGCGCCTTCAGGAGCCGTCAGGTTGAGTCCGAACGGGGCGTCCGCAGGACCGGTCGTCGAACCGTCGTATGCGCGGAACCGCAGCGGCATCTCACCGCCCGTTGCGATCTCGACGATCTGAGCGAGATTGAGTTTGTCGGTCTGGCGCCCGGAGGGTTCCGCTTTGAATGTGGTCAATGTCGTTGCACCGCCTTCGCGAACAGGTCCGTCAAGCGGGACCCGGGATCGTATTTATCCTTGAGCGCGGGGTATTCCCCCTCGCCGTAGTAGAGCTTCTCGAATGCGTCACGGCTGTAGAACGAATCGGAATACAGCGACTTGTGACCGTCGAGTTCCGCCACCTTACGCTCGATGCGGCGGTTTGCGGCGCCTTCGACCTCGCCGCGGACAACCGGCACCGACGACCAGAAGCCGATGTTGACGTAGGTGCGTTTCGGTTCGAGCGGATACAACGGCCATGGGCGACGGGGATCGTACGACGCGGACTGATCGCGTAGTCGCAGGGGGCACAGCCAGATCGGCTCGATAGGAATCTCGTCGAGGAACCACTGCATGAACTCGTGCGTCCGTTCGATGGGGACCTCGATGTCCTGGACGACGCGTTCTCGCGGCGGGTTTCCCTTGCGGGCCTCGATGCGATCCGCGATCGAGTACTTGTGGTCGAGCGCGATGAGCTTCCAGTAGAAGCTGCTGCGCAGCAGTTTCTTCGGCCACAACCTCCGGATACGAGGATTCTGGGCTCCGAAGGCGCGGGAGCACCAGAACCAGTCGGTGTCCCAACGCCACAGGTAGTCGCGGATGGTGAGGCGGTCGGTCTTGGGATGGTTGACCGACCGGTGCCGGATCGACTGGTAGAAGATGTTCCTGTCGGTGTAGTCGGACACCGGCCCGGACTCGGCGGTCTGGATGCCGAGAGTGAGGTAGCTTTCGTCGGCCGAGAACACGACTCCGTCGACGTAATCGACGGCGATTCCGGCGTACACGCGTTCGGTGGTGATCCGGTCGAGCGTCGACTGGAGGTCGGTCAGCGAGGTGAAACGCAGGTGGCGCAATGCGACGAACGGTTTCACCGGTTCGAGTTCGATCCGCAGCCGAGTCGCATATCCCAGCGACCCGTACGAGTTGGGGAAGCCGCGGAACAGGTCGGCGTGTTCGCCGTCCGGTGTGGCGGTGATGATCTCGCCGTTGCCGGTGAGGATGTCCATCTCGTGGACCGCCTCGTGCGGTAATCCGTTGCGGAACGAGGTGGATTCGATGCCGAGTCCGGTGACTGCTCCGCCGAGGGTGATCGTCTTGAGCTGCGGCACGACCAGCGGCGCGAGTCCGTACGGGAGTGTCGCGTCGACGAGGTCTTCGTACGTGCACATTCCGGCAACGTCGGCCGTGCGTGCCTGCGCGTCGACGGAGATGACGCCACCGAGCCCCGACACATCCAGGCCCGGAGAATCGATCTTGGCGCGGGCCCGGAACAGGTTCGAGGTCTTCTTGGCGAGTCGCACCGGCGCATCGGCGGGGATGGTGCGATACGAGTGCAGCAGCCGTTGCACACCTTCGCGGTGGATCGAGTCTCCGTACGGCCCGACACTTCGTGACGTTCTCAGCATTCGACTCCCCTGCAGCAGCGCACCAGTGGTCCAATCCACAATAGCCCTGCCGGACACCCACGTCCCGATACCGGCAGGCAGGATGTAGGGGGCGTGGCGAGCCGCACCGGCTCGAACCGGAGAAACGAATCAACAGTTACAGAGGAGTCCACCGTGGCACAGGTCAGTGCAAGCAGCTCGATCCAGTTGACAGCGGCACCCGAGAAGGTGCTCGCGGCACTTGCCGACTACGAGACCGTGCGTCCGCGCATCCTCTCCGACCACTACCGGGACTACCGCGTGATCTCCGGTGGACAGGGAGACGGCACGATCGTGCACTGGCTGCTCCAGGCCACCGAGAAGCGGGTGCGCGACGTGCAGGCGAAGGTGACGGTCTCCGGCAGCACGATCACGGAAACCGATGCGAACTCGTCGCTCGTGACCACATGGAGTGTGGTTCCCAACGGCACAGGGTCGACGGTCGTGACCCTTACCCAGTGGAAGGGCGCGGGCGGTATCGGTGGGTTCTTCGAGAAGACGTTCGCGCCGATCGGCCTGCGCAAGATTCAGCAGCAGGTTCTCGAAAATCTGAAGAACACCGTCGACTGACCGTCGCGTGTATGCCGGCCGCGCCGGCGTGCGACTAACCTGGCAGACGAAAAGCCAGGTAGACGATCTGAGTAGACAGAAATCTCGGTAGTCGGAACCTCTGTTGTCGAACACACGCGGTCGAACACGCCGGGTCGAGAACATGGGGTCCAATACAGGAAGGACGTGTCCGTGCAACCCGGTGGTATGCCCGACATGCAGCAACTCCTCGCCCAAGCCCAGCAGATGCAACAGCAGCTCATGGCCGCGCAGAACGAGATGGCGCAGGCCGAGGTCACCGGCCAGGCCGGCGGTGGCCTCGTGACCGCAACCGTGAAGGGCACCGGAGAGGTCGTCGCTGTCCGGATCGACCCGAAGGTCGTCGACCCGGAGGACATCGAGACCCTGCAGGATCTCGTCGTCGCTGCGGTGTCCGACGCATCTGCGAAAGCTCAGGAAATCGCTTCCGAGAAGCTCGGTCCGCTCGCGGGTGGACTCGGCGGCGGCATCCCCGGCCTGCCCGGTTTCTAGAGGTACGAGTGTACGAAGGACCAGTTCAGGACCTCATCGACGAACTCGGCAAGTTGCCGGGTGTCGGTCCGAAGAGCGCTCAGCGGATCGCATTTCATCTGCTGTCCGTCGAGCCTCCGGAGATCGACCGGCTGCAGGCCGCGTTGCAGAGGGTCCGCGACGGGGTGCAGTTCTGCGAGGTGTGCGGCACGGTGTCGGATCAGGAGAGGTGCCGCATCTGCGCCGATTCGCGCCGCGACCGTACACAGATCTGTGTGGTCGAGGAGCCCAAGGACGTGCAGGCGATCGAGCGGACCCGTGAGTTCCGGGGGCGGTACCACGTGCTCGGTGGTGCGCTCGATCCGCTGAACGGCATCGGACCGGACCAGTTGCACATCCGTGAGCTGCTCACCCGGATCGGCAATCAGGAGGACGGTGTCGATGTCGCCGAAGTGATCATCGCGACCGACCCGAACACCGAGGGGGAGGCAACGGCCACCTATCTGGTTCGAATGTTGCGCGACTTCCCGGGGCTGGCGGTCACCCGATTGGCGTCGGGCCTGCCGATGGGCGGAGACCTCGAGTTCGCCGACGAATTGACGCTCGGTCGCGCGTTGTCCGGAAGGCGGGCGATGTGACCGAGCACGAACCCGGAGCGGCAACGAGCGCGCCGGACAAGAGGCGGCGAACGTCGGAGGAGACGCGTCGGCTGATTCTGGACGCCGCCGGACTTGCCTTCGCGACGCGCCCGTATCGCGAGATCACGCTCAAGGACATCGCCGAGGATGCCGGGGTCAGCGCGCCGCTGATCATCAAGTACTTCGGGTCGAAGGAACAGCTGTACGACGAGCTCGTCGACTTCAAGGCCGCAGCCGAGCTGTTGTACGAGGGCCCGTTCGAGACCTTGGCGGAACGCATGGTCGCGATCTTCGCGAGGCAGTCCGCGCGACACAAGCCGCTGTCGATGGCTCTGCTGTTCATGAGCGGATCCAGCGAGGAGAGCAACCGCAAGCTCCGTGAGAATTATTCGTCGCAGATGATCGACGCACTGGTGGCGCAGATGAGGGGGCCGGACGCTCGGATCCGTGCGGAACTCGTGTTCTCGATGCTCCTCGGGGTCGCATTCATGCGCCGGCGGATGATGCAGGAGAAGGCTGCGGGATCGGTCGACGAGGTGGTTGCGCTGTACGCGCCTCTCGTACAGTCGCTGCTCGACGGCCGAACGCTCTGAGACAATCCCCACTCCGCTTGTGAGGTAAATGGCTGTTCACCTAAAGTGGTGAACAGCCATTTACCTATCTCGGAGGGGGTCGCGTGACAGTCTCGTTCCCACTGCGGCTGCACGCTCCGGGAAAACACCGTGCCGCACCCGCACGGGGGCGCGCCACGGCGCCGTCCGGCCGGCCGGACCTGTCGAAGTTCGTCTTCCCCGTCCTTGCTGTGGGGGCGATATTCCAGGCGATCATGCAGACCGTCATCGTGCCGTTGCTGCCGAGCCTTCCCGGTTTCACCGGTGCGGGGCCCACAGCAGTGTCGTGGCTGGTCACAAGCACGCTTCTCGTCGGTGCCGTGATGACGCCCATCTTCGGGCGCCTCGCCGACATGATCGGCAAGAAGCAGATGCTGCTCATCGCGTTCGGACTGATGACCGTCGGGTCACTGATCTGCGCACTCACGTCGAACATCGGGTTGCTCATCTTCGCCCGCGGACTCCAGGGCGCGGGTGCCGCCGTCCTCCCGATCGGCATGGCGATCCTGCGGGAGGTGATGCCGCGCGAACGCGTCGATCGCTCCATCGCCATCCTCAGCTCCACCCTCGGGATCGGTACGGCCGTAGGAATCCCGTTCGCTGCGGCGATCGTCCAGTTCGCGGATTGGCATCTGCTGTTTTGGGTCACCACCGCGATCGGGTTGGGAGTCACCGTCGCAGCGTCGTTCGTCATTCGTCCGTCGAGTACTCGTACCGGCGGTCGCTTCGATGTCGCGGGTGCCGCCGGGCTCACCGGCGCCCTCATCTGCCTGTTGGTACCGATCACGCAGGGCAGTACGTGGGGGTGGACGAGCGTCGCGGTCCTGACGATGTTCGTGTGCTCGATCCTGCTGTTCGCGATCTGGGGTTTCCAGCAGTTGCGCAACCGGAACCCGCTCGTAGACCTGCGGGTGTCCGCACGGCGTTCGGTGCTGACCCCGCACCTGTCCGCGCTGCTCGTCGGCTTCGCCTTCTACGGAAACACCCTCATCACGACACAGCTGCTCCAAGCATCGCCCGAGCACGGCGCCGGATACGGCCTGACCATTCTGCAAGCGGCAGCATGTCAGCTGCCCGCGAGCTTCGCGATGATGATCTTCGCGCTCGTGGCATCGCGCGTCTCGGACCGGTTCGGCCCGAAGATCGCGATCATGATCGGCGCGACGTTCCTGATCGTGGGTTACTCCGTGCATGCGGTCCCGGACAAGCCGCTGTGGACGGTCGTGGCGGCCATCTTCATCGCGGCGATCGGAACGACCTTCGTCTACTGCACGCTACCGATCCTGCTGCTCGGCGCGGTCCCGCTCTCGCAGAACGCCGCCGCCAACGGTGTCAACGTCCTGCTCCGGACCGTCGGCAGCACCGTCTGCAGCGCCGTGGTCGCGACGGTCCTCGCCGCGCACATGGTCGCGGGCGGTATCGGCCCCCGCGGATTCGTCATCGTATATCTGGTGTGCGGCGCGTGCGCCGTCGTCGTGTTCGTGTCGGCGTTCGCGCTGCCGTCCCTCGGGCCGAGGACCCCCCGACCCGCAGGCGTATGAGTCTGCGGGCGGGAGCGTCCTGTTCTGTGTGCGACGGCAGGGATCGGTGTCAGACGCCGAGATCCCGTGGACGATAGCCCAGCGGGTAACCGGGATACGTGCGGTTGGTGGCGTTGCCTCCCGACACCGACACCCTGCGCTTGGGGAACCTGCGCACGAGCGCGGACCGCATCCGCAGAGCGCCCTCCGACATTGCCCGCATGCGCGGTGACCCCTTGGGGAAACCGAACGCCCTGGCCATCCGGTCGTCGATCAAGGAGTACACGACCTTCTCGACGCCGGGACCGAGTGCCTTCGGGTACCACGACTTGAAGAGTTCGAGCGTGTAGGTGCCGATGGCGTGGTTGTCGTCGCTGTAGTCGAACATCTTCCGCTCGTATTCGAGCTTGAACCGATGGAACTCCTGGAACGACTCCGGGATGTCCTTGATGCCCATCCGGATTCCGACCTGCCGGTAGAAGTAGAACGACGCGAGTCGCTCCTTCGGATGCAGGCGACGCCAGCCGTAGTTGTCGATCCAGTCCAGCGGGTCGTACACGAATGTCGACAGCACATACAGCATGTCGTCGTTGTCGATCGAGTATTTGCCGTGCATGCGGTTGATGTTGCGCAGCGATTCACGTCCGCGCTCGGCGTCGTACCCGTGCTCGATGAGTTCGGCCATCAGCAGGGAGGTGTCGTCGTAACGCTTCTGCGGCCGATGCTCGAACTCGCCGGTCCGGGCGAGCAACTCGGAGATGGTGGGCACACAGTACGTACGGAACAACGCGAACTCGAGCGACCGCTGGTAGTCCCACGGGAACTCGTATCCCGCGGTGATCCGCAGGATGTCCTGATGATGGGTGACCGGGTCGAGGCTCTCGATCACCTTCAGCCAGCCGTTTCGTCCGGCCTTCGGATGCGGGTCGCGATCCGGCCCGGGGAACGTCCCGGCCTTCTCGATCCGCGCTTCGGGCGACGCGACGACGGCCGGCTTCCGCGATCGCTTCGCCCGCGGTCCTGTGGTGGTCATCGGCCTACCTTCCGTGCATGAACTTCAGCATCTTCGCGGACAGATTCAGATCGCGCTCGGGCCGCTCGAGGCTCATCAGCCTCAGCGGCGAGCTGAACCTCTCGACCGTCACGGACTTGGGCCGGCTGAACTCCCGGAGGCCGTCGGCGCCGTGGATCCGGCCGAATCCGGACTCGCCGATACCGCCGAACGGCAGCGACGGGATTCCTGCGAAGCCGAGCACCGAGTTGACCGAGACCATGCCGTTCCGGAGGCGCTCGGCCAGTTCGCGGCCCTTGGCCTTGTTGCCGATGAAGACCGATGCGCCGAGTCCGTACGACGTGCCGTTGGCCCGGTCGACTGCCTCGTCGAGGTCGCGCACCTTGTTGACGACGACGGTGGGACCGAAGGTCTCCTCGCACACCGCGCGCGACGTCTCGGGCACGTCCGTGAGGATCACGGGCTCGATGATGCGTTCGCCCACCGACTCGGCGCCGCCGACCACCGCGGTGCCACCGCTGGCGAGTGCATCCTCGATGTGGCTGCGCACGATATCGATTTGGCGCGGCAGCGTCATCGGGCCGTAGGTCGACTCGTCGCTTCCACCTGGCTCGGCCCGCTTCACGATGGCCGTCAGCTTGTCGAGAAACTCTTGGTAGACGGACTCGACGACGTAGATGCGCTCGACGCCCGCGCAGGTCTGCCCGGCATTGCCGAAAGCGCCGAACGCTGCGAAGTCCACCGCCTTGTCGATGTCGGCGTCGGCCGCGACGATCATCGCGTCCTTGCCGCCGCACTCGGCGACGAGCGGGGTGAGGGACTCGGCACACACGGCCATCACCTTGCGGGCCGTCGGGCCGGAGCCGGTGAACGCGATCTTGTCGACACCCGCGCGGGTGAGCGCAGACCCGGTCTCGCCGAGCCCGGTCACGACCTGGAGCACGGGTTGGGTCGGTGCGATGGAGTTCCACTTCTCCTCGAGCCACTTGCCGACACCCGGCGTCAACTCGCTCGGCTTGAAGACGATGGCGTTGCCGGCGGCGAGGGCGTAGGAAATCGAACCCATCGGGGTGTATACGGGGTAGTTCCATGGGCCGATGACACCGACGACGCCGAGTGCCTTGTACTCGAGCGTTGCGGCCTGGTTGAAACTCGCGATTCCCGAGGGTACCTTCCGAGCTCTGAGCACCTTCTTCGCGTTCTTCGCTGCCCAATCGAGGTGTTCGATCGCGAGCATGACCTCGAGGAACGCGTCACCGTACGGCTTGCCGGTCTCGCGTGAGACCAGCGTCGCAAGGGCGACCGCATCCTGGGCGACGGCCTTCTTGAATTCGAGGAGCCATTCGCGACGCCCGCGGAACCCCTGTGCATCCCACCAGCGTGCGGCGATACGAGCACGGTCGACTGCCTCGTCGACCGCTGCCTGATCGGCGACCGGATACTCGGCGATCACGTCACCCGAGCGAGGGTCGAGGCTGGCGAAGGTGGTGGCGGACGACTCGGCCCCGGTCTTCGAGGTAGTGGTGTTCGAGCCCGTCGTTCTGCTCTTCTGTGTCATCTCTTGACGCTTTCTGACGGATCACATCACATATATTTGATGTGATTAGCTGTAGTGGAGCTCACACTATGCGCCTTGTACCGAACGGACAAGCCCGATCCGCTCGTCCTGTGGACCGTCAGGAGAAGCACATGGCCCTACCGGCCCGCGCAACCGATGCCGTTGCTACCGATCGCGATCCATCGCGCAGGGATCGGTCCCGTATGCGTAGGCGTCCTCAGCTCTCCGACGAGGTGGCCTCCCACCTGCGCAGTGCCATCATGTCGGGCTCGTTCCGGTCGGGTGAATTCATTCGATTGGACGAGACAGCAGCGGAACTCGGAGTCAGTGTCACGCCGGTGAGGGAGGCGTTGCTCACACTTCGGGGTGAGGGCATGGTCGAGTCCGCGCCGAATCGCGGGTATCGGGTATCGCGGATGAGCGGATCGGACATCGACGACATCTTCTGGCTGCAGGGGCAACTCGCGGTCGAGCTCGCTTTGCGGGCAACCGATCACGCCGATGCCGGAGACCTCGAGATTCTGGTGGAGCTCAACGAGCGTCTGCGTGTTCGTGTGACGGCACCGAATGGTTCGACGGCGTCGGACGGAGCGCCCGACGTCGAACGTATTGCCGACGCCGAGTGGTGCTTTCACCGCGAGGTGAATCGCATAGCGAGCAGCCCGAAGCTCGCGTGGTTCCTCGATGCCGCCGCACGCGCGCTGCCGTATCGGCTGTTCGCGCGGGATCGGCAGTGGGGAGTCGTTGCCGTGCGGTCGCACGAGCGGCTCATCGCCGCGATGCGTGTGGGTGATCGGGGTGAGGTCATCACACAGACTCTCGTGCAGTTCGACGACGCCGCAGCCCGGTTGCTGGCACATCGGACACGGGTCGCCGGGGCGGCGGAAGCTGGCGAGTAAGAGCCCTTGCCTATCTGAGTACGGTCGTGCACAATTTGGATGACAGTGCAGCATCCGTACTTTCGCCGAGGAGGCGACCCATGGCATCACCAGTGGAAGTGAACGAGCCCAGCGTGGTCGAGGCCACCGTCGCCGATGGTCACGCCGCCGATCTCGCTCCGCTCGAGCGGGGTTCGGTCGATATCGCGGACTTCGTCGGTGAATCGATGCTTCTTCTGGGGGCCGGATCGACCGTGCTGCTGCAACTCGCCGACCGAGGCACCGGGCACGGCGTGGCCGACCACAGCACCACTCTCCAGCGTCCACTCGACCGGCTGCGCACGACGATGACCTATGTCTACGCGGTTACTCTCGGCAGTCCCGAGGAGCGAAAGCGGATCGTCCGGATGGTCAACAAGGCCCACGTTCCGGTGCGGTCCGAGACCTACAACGCGTTCGACCCCGAGCTCCAATTGTGGGTTGCGTCAACGCTCTACCGCAACGGCGTCGAGATGTACGAGCGCATGTTCCACAAGCTCTCCGACGCCGACCTCGAGTGGATCTACCGACAGTCCGCGGTCTACGGCACGGCGCTTCAGGTCAAGGAAGGCATGTGGCCGGCCACCCGTGCGGAGTTCGACGCGTACTGGGACAACATGATCGCGACGATGGAAGTCGACGAGAAGGTGCGTTCCTTCGCCCGCGGTCTGCTCCGCGGTGGCGACTCGCCCCTGCCTGTGAGGCTACTGATGCCGCTGCAGCGTTTCATGACCACCGGCCTTCTGCCGCAGCGCATTCGCGACGAGTTCTCCCTGCCGTGGAACCCCCGCGACCAGCGCCGGTTCGATCTGTTCTGGAAGGTCGTTCCCCCGGTGTACCGAAAGGTGCCGCGGCCGATCCGGCAGCTGTCGGCCACATATTACCTTCGCGATATGCGGCGCCGATTCGCCTCGGGCCGCCGTATCGTCTGACACCGCAACGGCGGATGCCGCCCCCGGTCGAGTCGCTCGGCGGAGGGCGGCATTCACATGTGATCGGTGAATCAGAGTGCGACGTCGCGTTCGAGGCCGAACCAGTAGTGCTCGCCGTTGTCGAAGACGAGACCGCCCTTGCCGTTCATCACGCCGATCACGGTATCGTCGTCGACCTTCTTGAAGTGGTCGAACACCGGCATCCCGTCGTACACCATCGTTGCGGTCACCTCGCCCCGGAACACCACGTCCCACAGGCTCGCTTCGCCACGACCGGTCTTCTTGTCGGAGAACAACTCCCCGTCCTCGTCCCGGCACACGAGAGGGTGGACCTCGGAGACCGAGGCGAACGACTTCCCGTACCAGTGGGCGCCGCCGAGCATCTGGTGGGTGCGATGGCCGGTGTCGAAACTGAATCCCTTCCAGCGATATCCGATCAGGTCGTCGATTCGTGCGGGCTCGAGTCGTTCCCAGAGGGCATCGAGCTCGCGAGGGTCGATCCGGTCGATGCGGCTACGCAGTGCTGCAAGCTCCTGGACAACGTCCATGTCGGTTCCTGTCAGTCGAAGGTGAGTACGGCCTTGACGACCTCACCTGCGGTTACTGCGGTGAAGGCGTCGTCGAGCTTATCGAAAGGGAATGTGCTGGTGATCTTCTCGACCGGGAAACGACCGTCGCGCCAGAATGCGGCGAGTTCGGGGAGGAAAATGTGAGGGTCGGCGTCGCCCTCGATGACCCCGGTCAGGGTGCGACCACTGAGCAGATGTGTCTGATCGATCGTGATGGGGTTCCGTCCGCCGCGTAAACCGAGGGTCGCGCACACTCCGGGGCTCGTGAGTGACGACATCGCCTGGCGGATCACTGCTTCGGATCCCACCGATTCCACCGCGTAGTCGACCCCGCCGCCGGTTGCCCGGCGCACATGACGGCCGATGTCGTCGACACTGTCGGGAGACAGTACCTCCGTCACGCCCAATTCGAGTGCCAGCGCATGGCGACGAGGGTTCGGGTCGATGCCGATGATGGTGTCGCAGCGGGCGATCCTCGACGCCATGATCGCCGCCATCCCCACCGCGCCGAGACCGAATACGGCTATCGACGAACCGGGTTCGGGCCGAAGGACCCGGAGGACGGTGCCGGCTCCGGTGGCGAGTCCACACCCGAGGGGGCCGGCGAGCTCGACGGGAACTCCCTCGGGGAGTCGAACGACGTTCCGATCGGTGGCGACCACCAGCGAGGAGAACGACGACTGACCGAACCAGTTGCCGTGAACCGGCTTGCCGGATCCGTCGTGGAACACCGAGGTGCCGTCGGGTCGTGTACCCGAATAGTTCAGCGGAGCGAATCGGGTGCAGTAGGCGGGACGGCCGCGACGACAGTTGCGGCACGTCCGGCACGAATCGAAGCCGATGACCACCGAATCACCCACGCGCAGGCCCACGACGCTCGACCCGACCTCCGCGACAACCCCGGACCCCTCGTGGCCCAGTACGGCAGGAAGCGGAATTGGAACTCCGCCGGCCGCAGCGGTGAGATCGGTGTGGCAGATCCCGACCCCGCGGATCCTCACCAGGATCTCGTCGGGCCGAAGCTCGGGGACGACAACGGATTGGATCCGGAGGGGAGCGCCGTGTTCGCGCAACACGGCTGCGCGCGCGACGCGGGTCATGAGGACACTTCCTCGACGGGAACGCCGCGGTTACCCACGAGCACCGCCATCATCAATTGCTGCACTCGACGCTGGTTGGATTCCGTTCGCCGGAAGTGCATCACCTGCCCGACGTCGAGCGAGAGGATGAGCGCAGCGTGGACGAGGAAACGGCATTCGACGGCGGAGAGATCGGCGCGCAGTTCGGCGACGATGCGTGCCCACTCCTCGATGTTCAGGCGCTGGATGTTGCGGAGATCGCTGCGATGGGCCTTCGGGAGGTTGCCGATCTCGGCGAAATAGACCGACATCAGCTCACTGTGGTCGAACGCCAACCGAACGAATACGTCCACCAGATGCTCGAGTGCCTGGTCGGGAGTGGATGATTCGGTCAGGGCCGATTCCACGGACATCGCCACGCGGTCGCCTGCGCGGTGGAAGGCTGCGGCGAGCAGATCGGCCTTGCTCGGGAAGTGCCGGTATACACCCGAGGCGTTGATGCCCGCCGCGGCGCCGATCTCCTCGATGCTCACATCGTGATAACCGCGCGCGTCGAACAGCAGAATCGCTTCGTGCAGTAACACTTCGCGCTTGTTGGACGTCGCGAGACCGGATTTGGCCTGTGGTTCTCCGGAATCCGAATCGAGGGGGACGAGCGGTGTCGCCAGAATCGAGTGGCATGCGTCGAGCAGGAGCTGGTGGAGCCGACGGTTCGACAGTGGAGCGCGGTGCGTGGTGATCGAACCGATTGCGCTCAGCAGCGCGGTGCTGAGCACGACGTCGTCGGAGTCGGTGAGATCGGGGCGCAGCTGTGCGGTGAGGTGGGCGAGGCGCCGATTGATCGCGACCATCTTGTCGCGAACCTGTAGGCCGTCGTCCTTCGACAGGTAGCGGCGTTCCCAGCGGTAGAGGCCACCGGTCCGGCGGTTGGCAATGGTGGTGCGGATCGTCGCAGACAGGAGACGGTCGAGAGTGTCGCTCGGGTCGGTGTTGTCGCCGGCGTCGAACTCGTCGACGGCTGCGCCGAGGGAGTCGGCCAGCTCGTTGACCGCATGCAGGAACAGCGCGTACTTGTTCGGGAAATGGCGGTAGAGGGCAGGACCGGAGATTCCGACGGTCTTCGCGATCTCGTCGATGCTCACGCCGTGGTAGCCACGCTCGCTGAATGCCTCGGCAGCGACGGCCGCGATCTGCGCCTTGCGGTTCTTGGGGCGGCGGCGCACCGCCGTGGTGTTGCCGGCTGTGGTCTTTCTACCGGGGTTCGCTCGTGCGCGCGCCCCGACCTGCGCGTGTTCGGCCACCCTGAACTCCTCGTCGATTGTGTCGGACCCGCGACCGATCGCGGAGAGTCACTCAACTCTAAAGGTAACAGTCGAAACCTCTGCATCGGAATGCGGTTACGGCAACGAATTCGGATCAAAACCGCAGAACACAGTGTATTGACAAACCCTGCGGTGACAACCAAAGTTAACATCGATTCTTCCTATCCACTCTGGAAGACCGGTGACGTTGGGGCGTAGTGCAGCGTCCTGCGCCGATTCGAGGAGGACACTTGAGGACCCGATTCACCGAGGCGTTCGGGGTCGAGCATCCCATCGTCCAGGGCGGCATGATGTGGGTCGGTCGTGCCGAGCTGGTCGCCGCTGTGGCCGACGCCGGCGCACTGGGTTTCATCACCGCACTGACGCAACCCACACCGGAAGACCTGGTTCGCGAGATCGCACGGTGCCGGGAGATGACCGACAAGCCGTTCGGTGTCAACCTCACCATCCTGCCGTCGATCACACCGCCGCCGTACGCCGAGTACCGAGCCGCGATCATCGAGTCGGGCGTCAAGATCGTCGAGACTGCAGGGTCCAACCCGGTCGATCACCTGCCTTTCTTCAAGGATGCGGGAATCAAGGTCATCCACAAGTGCACGAGTGTTCGGCACGCGCTCAAAGCAGAGCGAGTGGGAGTCGATGCTGTGAGCATCGACGGCTTCGAGTGCGCCGGGCATCCGGGCGAGGACGACGTTCCCGGTCTGGTCCTCATTCCCGCCGCCACCCGCAAGCTCCGGATTCCGGTGATTGCGTCCGGTGGTATCGCCGATTCACGCGGTCTCGTCGCCGCGCTCGCTCTCGGCGCCGACGGCGTGAACATGGGCACCCGATTCATGTGCACCGTCGAGTCCCCCGTGGCGCAGCGGGTCAAGGAACAGATCGTGGCGAACAGCGAGCTCGACACGAAGCTGATCTTCCGCACGCTCCGCAACACGGCACGTGTCGCGGCGAACGCGGTGAGCAGAGAGGTCGTCGAGATCGAGTCCGGCGGTGCCGAGTTCGCCGACATCGCGCACCTCGTCGCCGGTGCGCGTGGTCGCACAGTCTTCGAAGAAGGCGATATCGATGCGGGCATCTGGACGTCCGGGCAGAGCCAGGGGCTGATCGACGACATCCCGACGGTGGCCGAACTGGTCGACCGGATGATCTCCGAGGCCGAGACGATCATCACCGGGCGCCTGAACGGCATCGTCGCTGCGAAGGCCGGGGTCCGAGTATGACCGAGACGACGGAAGGAGTCGCCGTGGAAGGTGTGCGTTCGACACTCGAAGGCGGAATTCTCCGCCTCACGATCAACCGTCCGAAGCGGATGAACGCGCTCGATCTCGAAACGATGGGCGCATTGGGTGGCGCGGTGACCGCGGCCGGGGCCGACGAGCAGGTGCGCACCATCGTTCTCACGGGTGAGGGCGCCGCGTTCTGCACCGGAGCAGACCTCGCGGCTGCCGGGGCGAACCCGGCAGATCCGAATGTCGTGATGGACACCGCGAACTCGCTGATTCGCGCGATCGTCGACTCGCCCGTGCCCGTCATCGCGGCAGTGAACGGGCCGGCCGCCGGCGTCGGTGTGTCGATCGCGGTGGCCGCCGATCTCACATACGCGGCCGAGACGGCGTACTTCCTCCTGGCTTTCACCAACATCGGACTCATGCCCGACGGTGGATCGAGCCTGTTGGTCCCGGCGGCGATCGGCCGAGCCCGCGCGGCCGAGATGACGCTGCTCGGCGAACGTGTCTCGGCGGTCGACGCCGACCGATTCGGTCTCGTGGCCCGCACCCTCCCGGACAGTGAGCTCGTCGCGCACGTCGATGCAGTGGCAGCCCGCACTGCGAGCGGCCCGCGGCGGGCTCTGGCGCTCACCAAGGAGGCGCTCAACAACGCGACCCTGCCGGCCCTCGACGATGCGCTGGCGTTCGAGAAAGCAGGTCAGATCGAGCTGCTCGCCTCTGCGGATTTTGCGGAGGGTGCCATGGCCATGTTGCAGAAGCGACGGCCCAGGTTCGCCTAGAGACGGTATGCACATGTGGTGAACGGAACGGATGCGGACACGGTTCCGTACTCGCTTCTGTTCGATCGCCAAATAGCTGTTCATGGGCTATTTATCGTGCATCATCCCGGAGGGTGTGCTGGGTGTCGACCGAGGATGTTCTCGGTCGATACCCATGAGAATCTCCGTTAACAAAGATCTGGTCACAATCGGAGTTTGCCTGTAGGGTGCATCACACCGGAACCCGGCAATTACCGCGCCCTTCGTCCCGAACCTCCTGTCTCGAGAGGACCGTCGATGGTTTCCCCCTCTGTCTCGGATGCCCACCGCTACCGCAGCAACAATTGGAACAACCAGGTCGCGCGTCACGCGCTGATGACGCCCGACCGCACTGCGTTCCGTTTCCTCGGCGAGTCGACCACCTGGTCGCAGCTGGACGAGCGCATCGAGAAACTTGCGGATGCGCTGTCGCGTCGCGGCATCGGATTCGGCGATCGCATCATCATCCTGATGCTCAATCGCCCCGAGTACGTCGAGATCGTCCTCGCAGCCAATGCGGTCGGAGCCATCGCGGTACCGGTCAACTTTCGTCTCACCGCATCCGAGGTTGCGTTCCTCGTGGCGGATTCCGGAGCGAAGGCGATCGTGGCCGAGGGCCCGCTCGTGCCGCTCGCTGCTGCCGCCCGGGCTCAGTCCGAGGGTATCGACCTGGCGATCACCATCGGCGCAGAACCCGAGGGTGACGCGGTGTCGTACGACACCCTTGTGGCCGAAGAGGGCGACCCGCACCCGCAGGTCGATATCCCGAACGACACCCCGGCGCTGATCATGTACACCTCGGGCACCACGGGCCGACCGAAGGGCGCGGTACTCACCCACTCGAACATGGAAGCTCAAGCGCTCACCTGCATCCGGGCGTTCCAGCAGTTCGACGAGTCCGGCATCGGCTTCTGTGCCTCGCCGATGTTCCACATCGCTGCGCTCGGCTCGATCGCACCGAGCCTCATGCTCGGCACCAGCACCGTGATCCACCCCGTCGGCGCATTCGACCCTGGTGCGCTGCTCGACGTGCTCGAGGCCGAGCAGGTCACCAGTCTCTTCCTCGTGCCGGTGCAGTGGCAGGCCGTGTGTGCCGCACAGCAGGCGAACCCACGCAAGCTCGCTCTGCGCAACATCTCGTGGGGTGCCGCGCCGAGCTCCGACACCATTCTGCGCGCCATGGCCGAGGCCTTCCCGGACGCATTCAACGTCGCAGTGTTCGGCCAGACCGAGATGTCGCCGATCACGTGCGTGCTCGACGGCGCGGACGCGATCCGCAAGCTCGGTTCCGTCGGTCGCGTCATCCCGACGATCCAGGCACGAGTGGTCGACGACGAGATGAACGATGTCGCCCCCGGTGAGGTCGGCGAGATCGTCTACCGAGGCCCCACCATGATGCGCGACTACTGGAACAACCCGACGGCCACGTCGGATGCCTTCCACGGCGGATGGTTCCACTCCGGCGATCTCGTGCGCGTCGACGACGAAGGCTTCGTCTACGTCGTGGACCGCAAGAAGGACATGATCATCTCCGGCGGCGAGAACATCTACTGCGCCGAGGTCGAGAACGTCCTCTTCGGACATCCCGCGATTCTGGAGGCAGCAGTCATCGGCCGGCCCGACGCGAAGTGGGGCGAGGTCCCCGTCGCGGTCGTCGCGCCGAAGCCGGACCACGGAGATCTCACCCTCGAAGAGCTGCAGCCGTACTTCGACGAGCACCTCGCGCGCTACAAGCACCCGAAGGAGATCGTGATCGTGGAGGCGTTGCCGCGCAACGCCAGCGGCAAGGTCGTCAAGGGCGATCTGCGGGGCGGACTGTCCGCAGTCACGCAGGGCTGAGCTCCGAACGCAGGGGACGAACCGGACGCCGGCCGTCGAGCCCGGGCATGTGAACAGTAGGCACCGAGGGGGTGGGGAACGTGGCATTCGAGCTACCGAAGGCGAAAGGCCCGGCGCACGATCTTGCTATCCAGATCGGCGCGTTGGTCGGCTTCTCGCTCGAGACGCTCGTAGCCGCGTTCCGTGTCGTCGTCCAGCGGAAACTGTCTCTGGGGGAGACGATCACGCAGGCTCTGTTCATAGCAAGGGTCTGCAGCGGACCGTCACTGCTGCTCATGTTGCCGATCGGCGTGCTCATCGCCGTGTCGGTGGGATCCCTCGCCGGACAGCTCGGCGCCGGCGCCTATTCCGGCGCGATCGTATCGTTCGTCGTCGTGGGGCAGGCCGCGGCACTGGTGGTCGCGCTGATGCTCGCCGGGGTCGGTGGTTCGGCGATCTGCGCCGACCTCGGTTCGCGCACCATCCGCGAAGAGATCGACGCGATGGAGGTCTTGGGCCTCAACGTGATCGAGCGCCTCGTCGTGCCGCGGCTCATCGCGGCGGTGCTCGTGTCGATGATCCTGTGTGCGCTCGTCACGGTCGTCGGTATCGGCGCCTGCTATCTGTACGAGATCTATCTCAACGACGGGTCCGGTGGAGCATTCCTCCGCACTCTCTCGGAGTACGGACGGCTGTCGGACTTCGCCATGGCGATGGTCAAGTCGGCCTGCTTCGGCGTCACGTCGGCTCTCATTGCGTCGTTCAAGGGGCTCCATGCCAAGGGCGGTCCGAGTGGTGTCGCCGACGCGGTCAACGAAGGTGTGGTTCTCGCCTTCATCATGGTGTTCGTCGTGAATACTGTTCTGTCCCAGATGTATACGGTGATGGTGCCGGCCGTAGGTGCGTACTGATGATCTCGTACTCCACCGCGACCCGGGTGCGTTCGACGGCAGGACGGCCGGTCACCGCCGTCGTCGACGGATGCGCCGAAGTCGGCCGCCATGTCGTCTTCGCTTTTCGCGCGATAGCGGGTATCCCGACGGCGCTGCACCGGTATTTCTCGCATGTCCTACGCCACATCGGGGAAGTCAGCTTCGGGTACGCGTCGCTGTTGGCCGGCGGTGGAACGATCGGCATCGTGCTCGCGATGTCCGCTGTCGCCGCCATGATGGTGGGTGTCGAAACCCAACGAGGTCTCGAACTCATCGGCATGACCTCGCTGTCGGGGATGCTCTCCGCGATCGCCAACACCCGCGAACTCGCTCCGGTCGTCGCATCGATCGCGTTGGCCGCCAAGGTCGGTACCGGCTTCACCGCGCAGCTCGGCGCGATGCGGATCTCCGACGAGATCGACGCGCTCGACGCAATGGCAGTGAGATCGGTTCCGTTCCTTGCGAGTACCCGCCTCATCGCAGCCGCGGTGTGTGTCATCCCGATCTACATGGTGGGTCTGCTGGGTTCCTATGTCGCGACCCGCCTCGTCGTCGTGAATTTCCAAGGAAACTCCGCGGGCACCTACGACTACTACTTCCACCTCGCATTGTCGCCGACCGACCTCTGGTACTCACTCACCAAGGCCGTGGTCTTCGCGATAATCGTCGCGATCGTCCACTGCTCGTACGGGTTCTACGCCTCCGGCGGGCCCGAGGGTGTCGGCCGCGCCGCCGGACGTGCATTGCGCACGAGCATCCTCGCGATCGGGATCACCGATGTGGTCCTGACGTTCGCGCTGTGGGGTCTGGTTCCGACGATCCCGGGGGTCGGGCTGTCGTGACGACCACTGCCACCGTCGAACGAGTGAGAACCGAGAGCCGGACCGGGATGCGACGCAAGAACCGGACCGAAGGGCCGAGCAAGGGCGTCCTTGCCGTCATCGGTGCGGTCGCGTCCGTCGTCCTGGTCGTGGTCGGTGGGCTGCTCGTGGCTTCGGGCGCGGGTTCGCTCTCGCGTGATCCGCAGGTCACTGCGACGGTGCCGGCCGAAGCGGGCCTGATCCAGGGTGCCGCGGGTGTGCAGTACCAGGGGGTACATGTCGGTTCCGTCGTCGGTATCGATGCGGGGGTCGCCAGCTCTCGCCTGACCATGCAGCTGGGCCAGGACCGGATCGCCGAGATCCCCGCGTCCGTCATGGTGCGGATCGTGCCGCGCACGCTGTTCGGCGACGTGTTCATCGAACTCGTCCCGCCGGAGAATCCGGCGATCGGCCCGCGACTCTCGGGTGGCGACGAGGTCACCGTCGATACGTCGGACGAGGCCGTGCAGCTCGCCAACCTCTACTATCGTGCCGCCGACCTGCTCGAACAGTTGCGCCCCGAACAGCTGGCCACCGCGCTCGACGCCGTGAGCCAGGCTCTGGAGGGTCGCGGAGAATCCCTGGGCGCGACGATCGACAGGATGGCTGCACTGACGGAGGACCTGGGCCCGCTGGTCGACGCCGGTATCGCAGCGGCGCCGCAGATGGCTGCCGTGGCCGAATCGATGTCCGCCGCCACCGACGATGCCATCACGGTCATGCAGAACGCCTCGGAACTGTCGCGGATCGCCCTCGCGCACGAAGACGGGATCGCCCGTCTGCTCTCCGGCGGTGCAGCACTCGGAACACAGGGAGCCGACCTCCTCTCCTCGAACACCGACAACATGATTGCGGTCGTGCGCAACGGAGCGCCGGTCGTCGGAGCCTTCGCCGGCAACACGGAGGGGCTCGACGAGACATTGAGATACCTGGGGATCTTCGGTGAAGCGGGCGCGCGAGTGTTCTCGACCGGACGGTTCAACATCACCGCCATCGCCGATCTCGCCGACCCCATGCCGTATACCAGCGCGGATTGTCCGAGATACCCCGGCATGGAGGGGTCGAACTGCGGCGCCCCGGTCCAGACCTCGGCGACCGCCCGCCGGCAGGTGGTGTCGGCCGCCGAGGAGAGCGCGCCGCTCGGATTCCTCGAGCAGATCTCCGCGAGCGTCGACCCCGCCGACCCTGCAGCGCTACTCCGTGATCCGTCCACCGCGGCCTCGGTCCTTCTGGGCCCGCTCGTCAGAGGGGCGGCGGTGAGTATTCGGTGAAGTCGAATATCGGACAGGGGATCCAGCTCGCCGGGTTGTGCATGGTCGGAGTGCTCGCGGCGGTCGTCGTCGGTAACACCCTGGAGCGCCCCGTCATCGGATCCACCAGCGAGTACGCCGCGGAGTTCACCGACGTCGAAGGCCTCACCCCCGGCAGCGACGTCACACTCGCGGGCGTGCGTGTCGGCCAGGTGTCGAAAGTGAGATTCGAACCGCAGGTAGATGGCACCTCGCGTGCTGCAGTCGAATTCGAGATCGAGTCCGGTCACGAGCTCACCACCGACGTACTCGCCGATATCAACTACGGCGACATGATCGGTGTCCGGTACGTCGCCCTGAGCCTGCCCGACGGCACATCCGGCCAGGTGCTCGAACCGGGCTCGACGATCCCGATCGAACAGACCACGCCCCCCGTCGACCTCACGGCCCTGCTCAACGGGTTCAAGCCGCTGTTCGAAGCGATCGAACCGGCACAGATGAACTCATTGGCGTCCTCGGTCGTCGACGCATTCCAAGGGCAGGGTGCGACCCTCGAATCCCTGCTCCTGCACGTGGCTTCCGTCAGCACCGACATCGTCGAGCAGGAGCAGGTCCTGGGTGATGTCATCGTGAATCTCGAACAACTCGCGACGGTGGTCGACCGCCGCAGTGATGAAGTATCGCAACTCATCTCGGGCATGAACGTGGTAGGACAGGCGCTCGCGGGCGACACCGAGCAGTTCGCCACCCTCATCGACCGCGGCTCCTCGGCGGTGCGATCCACGTCGGTGCTGATGTCCGGTGCCATGGCGCCGCTCGATACCACCGTCACCGACCTGCGACTCATGACCGATGCCTGGATTCCGCAGACCGACGAGTTCAACCGATCGATGGCGCTGCTGCCGGAACTCGGACACAAGATCAACAGGATCGGCGACTATGGTGGCTGGCTCAACCTCTACATGTGCAACTTCACGATCGAATCGAACGACTTCGAGGCGAACATCTTCGGGTCGACCTATTCGGAGGTGTGCCGATGAGCCGGTTTCGGCGTTGGACGTCTCGGTGTATCGCACGGACACTTCGTGACACATTCGCCGCGATCTTCTCGGGCCGGCACGATCGCAATGCGAACCCGGTGGTGCTGGGTGTCGCCGGTATTGCGTCGGTCGCAGTCCTCATGCTGGCGGCGCTGGCAGCTCCGACGGTGACCTACTGGCTCCGCACGGATTCGTACACCGCCGAACTCGCCAATGCGGCCGGTCTGAAGCCGAACGACCCCGTCTACGTGGCCGGAGTCCCGGCCGGGCGGGTCGAGTCGATGGAACTGTCGGGTGATCGCGTGATCGTCGACTTCCGAGTGGATCGGTCGCAGAACCTCGGCGACCGCACCACAGCAGAGGTGAAGCTCAGGACTGTCCTCGGCAAGCTGTATCTTTCGCTGAGTCCCGCCGGAGCCGGTGAACTCGACGACGGATTGATTCCGTTGGCGCGCACCGGTGTGCCCTACAGCCTCGACGAACTCGCCACCGATGCCGAGCGCGTGGCCGACGGACTCGATGTCGGGGGGCTCGAGGCGATGATGCAGACCCTCGCCGACACGATGCCCGCAGATTCGGAGCAGATCGCCTCCGCACTCGCCGGGGTGGAGGCGACCTCGCAGATGCTGGTTCGCAACGACGCACGGATCACGTCCCTGCTGAAGGCGTCGAAATCACTCACATCGATCGTCACCGAGCAGAGCGAAGACGTTGCCGCGCTGGTGGAGAACTCGACCGCGGTGGTGAGCATCCTTACCGCCAGAAAGGAAGCGCTCTTCCAGCTGGTGGAGGATCTTCGCGCACTCACGGAGTCGGCCGCGACGTTCCTGACCGACAACTCCGACGACCTGAACGGGCTGATCGTGAACATGCGTTCGGTGACCGACACACTCGCGGCGAACGCCGGCAACATCGACCGTATCCTTCTCGAATTCCCGTCGGCCCTACGCGCAGCCACCAATGCCGCGGGTAACGGGACGTGGGTCGACGTCCATGCGCCTGCCGGGCCGATTCCGGACAATTTCCTGTGCTCCATCGGAGTGATGGAGGGTTGCAAGTGAATCCGGCTGTGAAGACGTGGTCGATCCGCGGTGTTGCCATCGTGGCGGTGCTGGCGTTGTGCGCTGCCGGAGTGTGGTACGTCGTGGGTCCCGACCGGACCCGCACCGTCACCGCACAGTTCGCCACTGTGAGCGGGATCTACCCGGGTAGTCATGTCGCGGTGCTGGGCCTTCCCGTCGGTACCGTCGAGGAGGTGCGTCCCGCCGGGACGCACGTCGAGGTGACGATGAGCGTGCCGTCCGACATCGCTCTGCCCGAGGATGTCTCGGCGTTCGTGATGAATCCGTCCGTCATCAGCGACCGGTTCGTCGAGCTCGCGCCCGCCTACCGCGACGGAGCGCAATTCGGCGACCGCGATGTGATTCCCGTCGAACGCAGCCATTCTCCGATCAACTGGGACGAGATGCTCGAGAGCATCGATACTCTCGCCGCTGCGATGGGCCCGGAGGGCGGCGACCTCGGTCGTACACTGGAGGTATCCGCCACCGCCACAGAGGGTCTCGGCGAACAGATGAACCGGGCGATCATCGCGCTCGGCCAAGCGACATCGGTGGTCGGCGCCAAGTCGGAAGACATAGGCGAACTCATCGGCGACCTCGGGACGGCCGTGCATGCGGTGAATTCTCGTGAGGGATCGCTCGAAGCACTCGTCGACGGCGTCGCCGAGCTCGGTGAGGAGCTTCAGCGGCAGAACATCGATGTCTCGGCACCGATCACGCAGCTGACCACGATCCTGGATCAACTCGACACTCTCCTCGCCGAGCGTGGTGGCGACGCCCGAGAGCTCATGGCGAATGCCCGCACCCTCACCGATACCTTCGCCGCGAACGAGGTGGGATTCGCGGAACTGTTCGACGTCCTGCCGCTCGCCATGCAGAACATCGACCAGGCGATCGGAGAGAACGGGCGTGGCCGCATCCGGTTGAACATCTCGACGCAGATCAGTCAGTTCCCGCGCGCGCAGGAGTTGTGTGCCCGCGAACCGCTGCCGCTGTGCACCGGTGCAGGCTTCACGAATCCGATCACCGTGCCGTTCGACCTGTCCGATCCGTTCGAGGACCTTGTGCCCGAGTCGCTGGATCGTGCGCTGGGCGAGGGAGGCACGCGATGATGCGGAGTAAGACCGTGGTCGTCGTCCTGGTCGCGGCGGTCGGGCTGCTGACCTCCGGCTGCGGGCTGGGCTTCCAGAGTCTGCCCATGGGCCGGACCGGTCCCGGCTCCACCTACACGGTGACCGCGATCTTCGGAAGCGCCGATCGCGTCGACCTCGGTGCCGAGGTCCGCGCGGGGCAGGCCATCGTGGGCCGCGTGAACTCGATGTCGACCGACGGTCGGCAGGCCTTCGTCGAACTCAGCATGACCGAGTCCGTGGATCTGCCGGCGAACGTCGGTGCGTCCGTGCGACTGCAGTCGGCACTGGGTAGCCCGTACATTCGGATAGACATGCCGGACGAGGCGTCGAAAGAACTGCTCGCCGACGGAGACACCATCACCCGGACCGAGCTCGGCCCCGACATCGAGAGCACCTTCGCGATGCTCGGCAACGTCGTGAACGGTAGTGGACTGGACCAGCTCCGCACCATCACCACCGAACTCGATGCGGCCTTCGGTGACCGTGGGACGTCGATCCGCACGATGCTCACCGAGCTCGACTCCACCATGGCTCTGGCCGACGAGAACACCGAGTACCTCGAAAGGACGCTCGCGGCCGTCGATTCGGTGACCGCGCGGCTTGCGCAGCAGCAGGAACTGATCGACAACGGGATCGCCGACAGCGCTGTACTGATCGGGCTCCTCGCCGCGCAACAACAGGACCTCCGGACATTGGTGTCGAGTACGGCGACAGCCGTGTCGTCGATCGACACGGTCATGGCCGACGAAGCCACGATCGGTGTCGCGGTCGACGACCTCGCAGAGATCACCGCAGGAATCCGCGACTTCAACACGACGGTGGGGTCGATGCTCGTCGATGTCAACGACTTCATCACCGGTTTCAACTCGGCCGTGCGGGGCGACTACCTACTGTTCGACGGCGCTTTCGACATTCCTGCCGCGATCGACCTGCTCGTGACCGGCGGTGTGCCGCCCGGCGCGGAGACCGACGCACCGCCGCCGACCGACATCGCGTCGAGCCTGACCGATCTGCTGCAGGGGGGAATCGGATGACCCGCCCCGTTCTCATCCAGCTGGTCGCGTTCGTGCTGGTCGGTGTCTTCGCGACCGCGTTCGGCGTCCGGTACGTGCTGGGCCCGCAGAGCTTCGGCGGTGCCGTCGAACTGACGGCGCAGCTGGCCGATGCACGCAGCATCGGACCGGGCACCTCGGTCACCTACCGCGGTGTGGCGGTGGGGACGGTCGAGTCGGTCACGATCAACTCGGGCGGCGTCGGGTCGACAGCGGAACTCTCGCTCGACCCCGGAACGCAGATCCCGGTCGGTAGCGTCGGCCGGGTGTCCACTGCAACGGCCATCGGCATCCTTGCCCTCGATATCGAGCCCGAGACCGCGGACGGGCCGTATCTGCAGAGCGGCGACACGCTCGAGGTGCCGGAGGAGATGCAGGGAATGCGTCTCGACGAGTTGCTCGTGCACATGACCGAGCTGATCGAGAGTGTCGACGCCGATTCGATCGTGTCGCTGGGCGACACCTGGGGCACCGCGCTGCGCGACACCGGTCCGGAACTGCAGGCACTGATCGAGAACGCCGACGCTCTGTCGACGATGGTCGCAGAACGCGCGCCGACCATCGCGACGCTGCTCGACGAAGGCCTGGGCCTGGTCGACTCACTCGCGCGCAATTCGGAGGGGTTCCCGGGCTCGATGCGTGCGTTCCGTGACGTGTCGGACCAACTCGTCGGGAGCAAGGAATCGCTGGTGTACTTGCTCGATCGGTCGCCCGATGCGCTTGCACGCACCGAAGAATTGTTCGCCGGTACGAAAGACAACTTCGGCGTGCTGATGACGAACCTCGTCACGATCGGGGAGGTGGCCGGTCCTCGGGCGCCGGCGGCCTCCGCGCTCCTCGATGCGATGCCGGCGACGCTCGCCGACCTGTCCGGCATCGTCAAGGGGGACCGCGCCGACTTCTCTCTGGTCGGGACGCAGGGGCCGGTCTGTGTCTACGACACTCAGCGGATGACGGTCGGTGACGAGAGCCCGCGTGAGCCCAACCGGACGCTGTACTGCCCGCCCGGAGAAGATCTCTCTCAACGCGGCGCACGTGTCGCTCCGAGGCCGAACGATCTGGGCCTGCAGGCACAGACCACTCCCGGGAGCGTGGTGGGTCCGGACATGGCGGACGATCCGCTCCTGATCCCGACCGGGGTCGAGGCCCTGAACTACTGGCAGAAACTCTTGGAAGGACTCGGGCAATGACCGACGAGGACCCGACCCGAAAGTCGGCGGACGCCGCGACCGAAGAGTCGGCGCCGGCGAGGGCCGATACCGACGAATCGGATCAGCGGCCCACACGACGCTCCGGAATCGGACGGGCGGTGGCCATCGCGGTGATCGTGCTGCTGGCGGTCGTCGCCGGCTTCTTCGGATACCGGTGGTGGCAGGCAGAGCAGACCGATTCCTTGCGTACCGAGGCGGTCGACACCGCTCGGGAGTACGCGACGACCCTGGGCACCTACGATTACCGGTCGTTCGACGATTCACTCGAGGCCGTGGCCGCGGCCTCCACCGAGGAGTTCGCGGCGAAGTACTCGGGCGTCGCGGGCGACCTGCGAGGACTCGTCGAGAACGGGCAGGGCTCGTCGGTCGCGACGGTCTCGCACGCCGGCCTCGAGACGCTCGACGGCGACACCGCCACGGTGCTGGTGTTTCTCGATCAGGACGTCAAGAACGTCGTCGTCCCCGAGGGACGAAACGACGCAACGAGGTTCCTCATCACGTTGAAGCGCATCGACGATAGGTGGATGCTCGACGGCGCCGACGCGAAGTAGCGACACCGAACCAAGGAACGGGTCCAGCTCGAGCCTGTTGCATCATATGAGAATCGGGCTATCTTGAATCGGAAGGATGATTTTCTCGATTCAGAATCCCGGTCGGATTCTCAGGTGCGACGAGGCAGGCGATGCGCTTCATCTTCCATTACCCCGAGATCAGCGGCTCCGACGGCGATGTTCTCGATCCGGGTCCACTGCGCGACGTCGCCGTCGCAGCCGAGCGGGCCGGGTTCGATGCGCTCTCCTTCAGTGAACATCCGGCGCCGGGCGCGAAGTGGCTCGAGCGCGGCGGGCATCAAACCCTCGACTCGTTCGTCGCGCTCGGCTACGTGGCGGCCGCTACCGAGCGACTGAGGCTGCTCACCTATCTCGCAGTGGTTCCCTACCGCAATCCGTTCCTGCTCGCGAAGGGGGCCGCCACGCTCGACAAGCTGTCCGGCGGACGGTTCACCCTCGGCATCGGAACGGGATACCAGAAGCGTGAATTCCACGCACTCGGCGTCGACTTCGATGAGCGCAACGCCCTCTTCGACGAGGCTCTCGACGTGCTCCCGCTGCATTGGAGCGGCGAACCCTTCTCGTATCAGGGGCGGCATTTCAGTGCGCAGGACATCATCGCCCGGCCGCGCCCCGTCCAGGATCCGATCCCGATCTGGATCGGGGGCAACTCCAAACTGACCAGACGACGCGTTGCCCAGCGTGCTCAGGGCTGGATGCCGATGTCCGGCGGCGCGACCCTGAGCACCACGGCGCGCACCGCAGCACTCGGTCCGGTCGAGCAACTCGGCGGTGATATCGCCGAACTTCGCGCCCAGGCGGTCACGGCCGGCCGCACCGACCACATCGACGTCGTCTACTCGTACAGCCAGGAAATCATGTTGTCGTCCGTCGAGGCCGACCGTCATCGCGACGTGCTCGAGCAGCTCGAGAAGGCAGGCGTCGATTGGGTGCTGGTGTCGTGTCCCATAGACGGACTCTCGGCCACCACAGATTTCCTCGAGTCCTTCGGCGCCACCTACATCGGAAGCAGATGAGCGACATGAGCTGGTTCGAACAGCGCGCGGCGCTCGACGGGACGGTCGCAGTGGTCACCGGCGGTGCCGGAGGCCTCGGTGCCGCCATCGTGGAGGATCTTGCGGCGAACGGGGTGTGCCCCGCCGTCATCGACCTCGACGAGGCCGCGGTGGAAGAAGTACGTGATGTGCTCGACAAGCAGGGCGTCGACCACATCGTCACGCAGGGCGACGCCCGTGACCCCGACGCGCTGACAGCGCTGTTCGAGCAGGTCGACGAGCGCTGGGGTCGCGTCGACACCCTCGTCAACATCGTCGGCGGCACGTTCCGGGCACAATTCGTCGACACCGGCGCGAAGGGATGGGATGCGATCCTGCGCACCAACCTCTCGCATGTGCTCCACGCGTGTTCGCTCGCGGTGCCTCGAATGCAGGCCGGTGGTCGCGGCGGGAGCATCATCAATCTCACGACCATCGAAGCGCATCGCGCGGCGCCGGGTTTCGCCGTCTACTCGGCTGCGAAGGCGGCTGTCGAGCAGTTCGCGCGGACACTCTCGATCGAGGTCGCGCCCGACGGAATCCGGGTCAACAATGTTGCGCCCGACTATGTTCCGACACCCAACCTTGCCAAGCTCGCCTCGCTCGGTGGCGGCGACTCGTCCCTGTCCACCCCCGAAGGGGTCCGCGTCGCGATCCCGATGGGCCGGGCCGGGCACGTCACCGATGTGTCGAACAGTGTGGTGTTCCTGGCGTCGAATTTGTCGTCGTTCATCACCGGCACCACGCTGCACCCGGATGGCGGGACCTTCGCCTCGTCGGGATGGTTCAACTGGCCCGAGTCCGGGTGGGCGAACCATGTTCCGTCCCGGATTCTTGCCAACGCAGACTTTGTCGATGCAACCGAGGTGTAGCGGAGACGCTGGATCAGGCTGTCGCTTTCATGGCGACCCACGCGCCGTATCCGCCGATCAGATCGGTCACGTCCTGGAACCCTTTCGCGCGCAACAGTGATGCCGCGACACTCGAGCGCCATCCGCCGGCGCAGTGCACGACGATCGGCTTTCCTGTCGGCACCTGATCGAGCCTGGTCCGGAGTTGTGCGAGCGGAACCGTGACGGATCCGGCGATGGCTCCGGCGGCGCGTTCGCCGGGATTGCGGATGTCGAGCAGCGTGATGCTGTCGGCCGCGAGAAGCTCCAGCAGCTCGTCGACGTCGATGCGACGAGCGGTGCGGACCAGGTCGGTGAGTTCGGCGGGGAACCGTCGGTCGTGGTCGACGCCGAGATAGCCGATCACATTGTCCTGACCGATGCGTGCGAGCCGGAGTGCGGCCATCTGTTCTTCGCCGGGGTAGGTGATCAGCACGATCGGCTCGCCCACCTCGACGACCATCCCGCTCGTCTCGGCGAAGCGCCCGTCGAATCCGACGTTCACGGAGCCGCGTAGATGTCCGGCGGCGAAATCGTCCACACTGCGGGCATCGAGAATCACTGTGCCGGAACCTGTTTGCTTCCGAATCTCCGCAGGGGAGAGCTCCGGGACGATACGTGTGGAACTCAGCAATGGATGGACGTGCTTGTTCATCTCGGCATCGGTCGAGAAATAGCCGGGGGCGGCGGGCTGTCCTTCGGTGATCAGGGCGACGAATTCGTCCTCGGGCATCGGCTGCACCGATGGGTTCGTGAGGCGCTGCCGGCCGATCGTCGAGGTGAGTTCCGACGAGAGGTTCTTCCCGCACGACGAGCCGGCGCCGTGCGCGGGCATCACGGTGGTGTCGTCGGGAAGTTTCAGCAGGGTGTCGTGGATCGTGCGGTACATGGCGTGGGCGAGATCCGCCGTCGAACCGTCTCGGAGGTTTGCCAGGTCGGGACGGCCGACGTCGCCGATGAACATCGAGTCGCCGGTGAGGACGGCGGTGGGTTCGGCATCCGGGTTCTCGCGTACGAGGATGCTGATCGATTCCCACGTGTGACCGGGTGTCGACAGAATCTCCAGGTCCACTTCTCCGAGCGAGATGTGCTCGCCGTGTGCGAGGCGGCGGATCGGGTATTCGGTTTCGGCCGCTTCACCGAATCCGATCCAGGCACCCGTCGCCTCGACGAGTTCGAGGTGTCCGGAGACGAAGTCGGCGTGGAAATGGGTGTTGACGACGCCTTCGATGCTCAGGCCGAGGCGGTCGGCGTCGGTCAGGTATTCGCCGATGTCGCGGCGGGGGTCCACCACGATTGCTCGGCCGGTGGTGTCGTCGCCGATCATGTACGACGCATGGGAAAGACATTGGAGGTAGTACTGCTCGAGGATCATCGGGGTTCCTCCCCCGTTGAGGGGCCGTGTCGACGACCGGTTCGTGCCGAGAATGTGCGGGTGGGAGTCCGCGTCCGTTGCGCATCACGCGCTGCGTGATGCGCCAGAAGTCCGACATCAGGATACTGCCCTTGACGTACTAGGTGTGATGTAGCTAACATCGGAGGTGCGAATCGAGCAGACGTCCGAGGACGACAGAGGCTCGTGAAGCAGAGATCCGGCCCGGAGATCGCGTAAAGCGAATCGACGGGCCGAACCCCTGTTCAGGGCAGGTGGGGAGGCGGCGGTGGGGGAACGTATCAGTACCGTCGTGCGCGACGGCCTCACATTCGACGTGCGCGATCAAGGCCCGATCGACGGCGAACCGGTGGTTCTCCTGCACGGATTCCCGCAGGATTCACGGTCGTGGGACGACGTCGCGGCGGATCTGCACGAGGCGGGGTATCGCACGATCGCACCCGATCAACGCGGCTACTCGCCGCGGGCTCGTCCGCGGCGTCGCCGCGACTACCGGCTCTTCCACCTCGCCGACGACGTCGATGCCCTCATCGCGCAGCTCGGGGTCGGTCCCGTGCACCTCGTCGGACATGATTGGGGTGCAGCTGTCGCATGGGCGTCGGCCGCGCGGCATCCGACTGTGGTGCGCACACTGACCGCGGTGTCCGTGCCCCATCCCGCAGCGTTCCTGCGGTCGATGGTCACCAGCACGCAATTGTTCAGATCCTGGTACATGGTGGCGTTCCAGTTGCCGTGGATCCCGGAGAAGCTGTTGACCGTTCCGGCGGTGAGCAACGCCGTCCTGCGGAGGACCGGACAGTTACCGGCCGCCGCCGCACGCGATGTCGAGCGTATGGGCGATCGGTTCGCGGTCCGTGGCGGGCTGAACTGGTACCGCGCGCTGCCGCTGACCGATCCCCGCTCGAGTCTCGGTCGTGTCGAGGTACCGACTCTCATGGTGTGGAGCGACGCCGACGTCGCGATCGGGCGCGCCGCAGTCGACGCCAACCCTCGGTACGTCGCGGCGCCCTATCGGCTCGAAACGCTCGCCGGGGTCAGTCACTGGATCCCGGACGAGGCCCCGGGCAAGCTGGCCGACCTGATTCTCTCCCACATTGTGCGGGACTGAACCCTCTACGTGCGCAGTCGTTCCCGGCGGAGTTGTTCGACTTCCGGAAGGTCGAGCGGCGGCAGCGATTCGACACCCAGCGCGCGAGCGAGCAGGTGGTCGGCGAACTCCGGGTTGCGTGCCAGCACCGGGCCGTGCAGATACGTTCCGTAGACCGAACCCTGCACGGCGCCTTCGTTTCCGTCGCCGACGCCGTTGCCCACGCCGCGGGTCACCTTGCCGAGGGGGCTCGCATCGGATCCGAGCGTCGTTCCGCCCCGGTGGTTTTCGAAACCGGAGACGGGCAGGGTGAGACCTGGGATGCTCGGGGCGATGACGATTTCGCCGATCGCGCGGGTCTTCTGCGGCGACGTTGTCGCGTCGAGGAGGCCCACACCGTCGACCCGTTCGCCGGCCGAGGTCTCGTACCAGTGTCCGAGGACCTGGATGGCCGCGCAGATCGCCAGGACGGGTGCACCGCGTTCCGCCGCTTTCTGCAGGCCCGGGTAGCGCTGGAGGTGGCGTGTCGCGAGGCGCTGCGCCGCGTCTTCGGCGCCGCCGAGTGCGTAGAGGTCGAGCGAGTCGGGGACAGGATCGTTCAGGCCGAGTTCGATGATCTCCGCGTCGTGGCCACGCATGCGGAGGCGTTGGCGCAATACCAGTGCGTTGCCGCCGTCGCCGTAGGTGCCCATGACGTCGGGCAGGACGAGGCCGATCCGCACGGTCGACTCAGACATTCGTAGCCCCCTTGGCGATCGCGGTGTTCAGATCCCGGAACGCCGTGTAGTTGGCGAGAACCTCGACGCGTCCGGGAGGGCACGAGGCGATGGCGCGCAACGGATCCGCGACGAGTGTGTGCTCGACTCCGGCGTACGTCAGGCGCACGGCCAGGTCGGTGCCGCGCTCACCTGCAGCGACCACCTGGACACCCTCGAAGTGTTCGAATCGCACGTCCCACAGCCACGACAGGTCCTCGCCGTCCGGGACCTGACCGTTGACCGCGATCACCAGGCCGTCGACGGTCGGATCGATCATCGACAGTGCTTCCTGCCAGCCGGCCGGGTTCTTCGCCAGCAGCATGTGCACCGAATGAGGCCCGACCTGAACGGTCTTGTAGCGTCCCGCGACCTCTTCGACCACGGACGTTGCTGCCGCGGCCTTGGCCGGATCGGCGCCGAGTGCGACGGCGGCTGCAACGGCCTGTGCCGCATTGCCGCGGTTCGCGCGGCCCGGCAAGGTCAGTGTCAGGGGGAGGACGAGCCCGTCGGGCCCGTAGAGGTTGTCGTCGTCGACCCACCAGTCGGGCGTGGGACGGGCGAAGTCCGATCCCGTGCTGTACCAGTGGTCGCCGTCGCGCACGATGGGTTCGCCGGTGCGGGGGCAGCTGACGGAGTCGCCGGCCCACCCGGCTCCGGCCGCTACCCACACGACGTTCGGGTTGTCGAAAGCAGCCGAGGTCACGAGCACGTCGTCGCAGTTGGCGATGATCGTTGCGCTGGTGTGCCCCTGCAGCCCCGCGCGAAGTTTGCGCTCGATCATGTTGATCTCGCCGACGCGGTCCAGCTGATCTCGGGTGAGGTTGAGCAGCACGATGGCTTCGGGCTCGAGCGCATCGGCGACGTGTGGGGTGTGCAGCTCGTCGACCTCGATCGCCGCGAGCCGCGCGGTGCGGTTCGCGGCGAGCGTCGCGACGATGCCGGCGTCCATGTTCGCGCCGTCGGGTTGGGTCACCACGGCGTCGAGGGTCTCGAGCGCTGCCGCGGTCATCCGCGTGGTCGTGGACTTTCCGTTGGTGCCGGTGACGAGCACGGTGCGGCGCCCGCGCCCGAGCTGCGTCATCAGGTCGGGATCGATCGCGAGGGCGATGAGCCCGCCGATCATCGAGCCGTTACCGCGTCCGGCCTTGCGCGACGCCCACGCAGCAGCTTTCGCCGCGCGCAGTGCAAGCCTGCCGCGGGTGGTGATTCCAGTGCTAGTTCCCACCCGGGCGAGTTTTCCATAGCCGCGTTCGGGTCGCGGAGCCGCAGTGCTGTCCGCACGGTCACAAAGCGAACCGGTGGCCGGAATCGCTCACAGAGGAGTCGTGGGCGGGTGCAGAGCAGCGGCCTGCGTGCTCCCCTGGAGGCACACAGGGTATCGAGGGGAACGCGACCTGCGGAGGTGAGTTCCGTGCTCGAGAACGATACGACGGGAATCAGGGCGGGTGCCTACGTGATCGTCGGCGACACCACGGTGGCGCGTCGCGTGTGTGCATCGCTGCGTGCCCAGGACATCGCGGTCCGGCACGAGTCCGAACCCGACGACGAACAGCTTCACGACCTGCTCACCGGTGAGCCGATCGCGGGCATCGCGATCCTGTTGCAGGACGATGTCGTGGCGCTGCGGTACGCGCTGGCCGCGGGGCACCTGCATCCGGAGGTGCCGATGGTCGCGACGATCTTCGACCGCACGATCGGTGATCAGCTCGCGCGTTTCCTGCCGCAGTGCGATGTGACCTCGCCGGCGGATCTGGCTGCGGCGTCGCTGGCCGGTCCGTGCGTGGCGCCGGATTTGCTGGCGGTGACGTCGACGGGGCGTGGTCCGCGCGGCGTCCGCAAGGTCGGGGACGTGCTCGACGAGGTTCCGATCACGGTGTTGCGGGTGCCGTGGTGGAAGCGCAGCGTGGGTCAGTTGACGGCCGCGATGAGGGGACACGAGACCGGGACGCGGATTCTGATCGCCGGGCTGTTCGGTCTGGCCGTCGTGATGCTGGGGGACTGGGCGTGGTTGACGTTCGGTGAGGGCCACGGTGCTGTCGACGCCTTCCACGAGGCGGTGCGGGTGGTCACGACGGTCGGACCGGCGGGAGATCCGCACGGGAACGAGATGTACGGGCTGATCGCGTCGTCGGCGATGCTCGCGACGATCGTGTTCACCGCGATGTTCACCGCCGGAGTCGTGGACCGGCTCCTCGGACCCCGGTTGACGGCCCTGTGGGGGCGGCGGTCGCTGCCGCGGTCGGGGCACGTGATCGTCGTCGGACTCGGACAGGTCGGTCTGCGATTGTGCCGGGAACTACGCGAGCTGGGCATCCCGGTGGTGGGCGTGGAACGCGATACCGACGCGAAGCACCTGGGGGAGGTGCGGGAATTGGGCATCCCGGTGGTCCTGGGCAACGGCGGAGACCGTGGTCTGCTCGAGCGGATCGGGGTGCAGCGTGCCCTTGCGCTGGCAGCGGTCGGATCCGACGATCGTGACAACATCGCGGTCTCGCTGGCGGTGCAGGGCATTGCCCCGGGCTTGCGGCTGGTACTGCGCGCGGGTGAGCGGGAACTTCTCGCCGAGACCGGTTCGCTGCTTCCGCTCGGAGTCATCCGCGACGTCACGAGCCTGAGCGCGACCTACGTGCTGGCGCGGCTGCTCGGCCGCGAGCCTTCGGGAGTCGTCGCGGGGGAAGCACACGTGCACGTGCGGCGGCCGGGCGGGTGGTACGAGGAGTTGCCGATCGCGTCACCCGGGCGGTGCAGGCACGTGGAGCGACGCCCCGTGCCGGCACGTCTCTTCGGCCCCTGGAGTAGCCCGAACGATGCCCCGGCGCCGGAGACGCCCTAGTGGTCCGGCGGCACCTGCCGCCCGGCGCCCCGCCGACTGCGCGACGAGTGCCCCCGCGATCACCGCGACCCCGCCGGCGAGTGTCAGCGGTGTTGGTACCTCCCCGAGCGCGGCCCACGCGACCGTGAACCCGACGATCGGCACCATCAGCGACAGCGGGGCCACGGTGCTCGCCGGATACCGACCGAGGAGAGCGACGTAGATGCCGGTGCCGACGATGGTGCCCGCGATGGCGGTGTAGGCGAGGCCGACGAGTGCGATGTGTCCTTCTCCGGTGGAGAAGGCGGAGGCGAGTGCGGCCCAGCCGGTGGTGGGGCCCTCGACGATCCACGACACCGCGAACAGCGGGGCGGTGGCGATCACGCACATCCAGGACATCAGTTTCATCGGTTCGGTGGATTTCGCCTTCCGTGTCGCGATATTGGCGATCGCCCACGAGAGGCCGGCGAGCAGCCCGAGCAGAAGGGGTACGAGTCCGACGCTGCTGCCACCCTGCGCCACTGCGACGAGCAGCATTCCGGCGATGGCGACGAGGAGTCCGATGATCTGGGTGCGCCCGAGTCGTTCCCCGAGCAGCACCGCGCCGAGTACGACGGTCATCGGGGCGGAGGATTGCAGGACCAACGACGCAAGACCGGTCGCGAGCCCCGCGTTCATCGCCCAGAACAGGAATCCGAACTGCGCGAATCCGAATGCCAGGCCGTAGAGCAGAAGCCAGCGCAGTGCCACCTTGGGTCGCGGTACGAACAACACGACGGGGACGGCGATGACAAGGAACCGCAGACCCGCGAAGAAGATCGGAGGGAAGTGATCGATCCCGACCCGGATGGCGAGGAAGTTGCATCCCCACAGGAGGACGACGGTCAGGGCGAGGAGTCGGGCGCGGGTGGTCACTCCCATATTGTTCGCTATGGCAACAATTGCGACAATCTGAACTTTCTTAAGCCAATATGTAGATTTGCTTCATGGATGCGACACGGTTGCGGATTCTTCGCGAACTCGCCGACCGCGGCACCGTTGCCGCGACGGCCGCGGCGCTGTCGATGACCCCGTCGGCGGTATCCCAGCAGCTCAAGCTCCTTGCCCGCGAAGCGGGCGTCGCACTGTTGGAGCCGTCGGGTCGCCGCCTGCGCTTCACGGATGCGGGCCGGGCGCTGGTTGTGCGCGCCGACGACGTGATCGCCGCGCTCGACCGTGCCGACGCGGAGATGGCCGCGTACCGGACTTCTCCGCGCGGCCGCGTGCGCGTCGCGTTGTTCCCGTCGGGCGCTGCGCTCCTACTGCCCGCCGTGTTGGATTTCATGGCGAGCAGCGGCGTGGATGTGGACGCCCAGGACGAGGATGTGCCCGCCTCGGCGGTGCCGCCACTGCTGGCCGACTACGACGTGGTTCTCACCCACAGGGACGAACGTGCCCCGACTCTGGCCGGGCCTCGCGTCGCGGCGACCGGGTTGCTACGTGAGCCGATCGACCTCGTACTCCCACCCGATCATCGTCTCGCGGGCCACGGCGAAGCGCGGCTGGGTGAGCTTGCCGACGAGAACTGGATCAGTGTGCGAGGGGGCTTCCCGGTGGACGACGTGCTGTTGTCCGTCGCCGCCGTGACCGGTGTGGAACCCCGGGTAGTTCACCGCATCAACGATTTTCACGTGATCGAAGAGCTCGTCGCCGCCGGTCGCGGTGTCGCGCTGATGCCGAGGTTCTCGGTGCAGCATCCACGTGTGGTGCGGGTGCGGGTGGCCGGTGTCCGAGCGGCGAGGATCTACGACCTCGTCACGCGCCCCGGAGCGACGGAACGACCCGCGATCGCCGCGGTGCTGGAAGCATTCCGCACCGCCGCGACGCGGGTCGATCGTTCGGCCGAGCACTGATCAGACCGGATCAGGCCAGGGCCTTCGCCTTGAGGGCTTGGAACTCGTCCTCATTGATCGTGCCTGAATCCAGCAGGGCCTTCGCATCCGCGATGTGCTCGGCGGGAGATTTCTCCCCTGCGACTTCCCGGATGTAGTTGTCTTGTGCCGATTTGAACTCGGCCGCTTCGCGGGCCGACCGTTTCGCCATTCCGTCGCCGTGCACGATCAGGTACACCAGGGCGGTGAGCCACGGGACGATGAACAGGAAGACGATCCAGATGGCCTTGACCCAGCCGGACTGTTCCCGATTCCGGAACAGATCGCTGATGATCATCCACAGCATGATCAGGTAAGCGATGAAGGCGAAGCAGACGATGATATACCAGATGATGTCCCAGAATTCCATGCAACTCTCCGTCTACGAATGGACCATCATGTGCACGAACTGAATTCGGATATCGACGGAGTATCGCAGTTCCCCAGGTGAAATCGGAACGCGATCGAGTCGAGATGCCACCCGCAGAGTACAACCGGGATTGTCCTGTTGCAGGGGAATGCGAACTCTGGGTCTTGTGAGGCGCAGACGACGAACGCGGCGGGCCCGGTCGGGGCCCGCCGCGTTCGTGCGGTCGGGATTGTCGCGTCAGCGGTGGGTGCGGTTCACCTTCATCGCGTCAGCGGTGGGCACGATTGACTGCCGAGACGACGGCGCGCAGCGACGCGACAGTGATCGACGGCGCGATACCCGCACCCCACACCAGTGCGGTGGTGCCGTCGGGGCGTGTCACGTCGGCTTCGACGAAGGCTGCGGCGTTGGCGTCGTCACCGGCGGACATCGCGTGCTCGGCATAGCCGCGAACCGCCACCTGGTACCCGAGGGATTCCAGGCCGTCGACGAATGCCGCCAGCGGTCCGTTGCCGGATCCGGTGATCTCCTTCTCGACGCCGTCGACCTTCAGCACGGCGACCACGGTGTCCTCGCCGTCGTCGGTCTCGGCCGCGGTCACCTTCTGCCGGATGCGCTCGAGCGGCGTGATGGGGGCCAGGTACTCCTCGTTGAAGATGTCCCACATCTCCTTCGGGCTGACCTCGCCGCCTTCGCCGTCGGTGACCTTCTGCACGGCCTGCGAGAACTCGACCTGCAGTCGGCGCGGCATGTTCAGTCCGTGGTCGTGCTTCATGATGTACGCGACGCCGCCCTTGCCGGACTGCGAGTTCACGCGGATCACGGCCTCGTAGCTGCGACCGACGTCCTTCGGGTCGATCGGCAGGTACGGAACCGCCCAGATGATGTCGTCGACGTCGGCGCCCGCGGCGTCCGCGTCCGCCTTCATGACGTCCATGCCCTTGTTGATCGCGTCCTGGTGGCTGCCGGAGAACGCGGTGTAGACCAGGTCGCCGCCGTAAGGGTGGCGCTCGGGGACGGGCAGTTGGTTGCAGTACTCGACGGTCCGTCGGATCTCGTCGATGTCGGAGAAGTCGATCTGCGGGTCGACGCCGCGGCTGAACATGTTCAGGCCCAGCGTCACCAGGCACACGTTGCCGGTGCGCTCACCGTTGCCGAACAGGCAACCCTCGATGCGGTCGGCGCCGGCCTGGTAGCCCAGCTCAGCCGCAGCAACGCCGGTTCCCCGATCGTTGTGCGGGTGCAGCGACAGGATGATGGAGTCGCGCTCGGCCAGGTTCCGGTGCATCCACTCGATCGAATCGGCGTAGACGTTCGGCGTCGCCATCTCGACGGTGGCCGGCAGGTTGATGATGACCGGGTTCTCGGGGGTGCCGCCGAGGGTCTCGACGACTGCGTCGCACACCTCCTTGGCATACGACAGTTCGGTTCCGGTGTACGACTCGGGGGAGTACTCCCACCGCCAGTTCGTGTCCGGGTAGTTCTTCGCCGTCTCGATCACCAGTTCCGCCGCGTCGGTCGCGATCTTCTTGACGGTGGCCTGGTCGGCCTTGAACACGACACGGCGCTGCAGGATCGACGTCGAGTTGTAGAAATGCACGATCACGTTCTGCGCGCCGGCGCAGGCCTCGAAGGTGCGGGTGATCAGCTCGGGTCGCGACTGTGTCAGCACCTGGATAGTGACGTCGTCGGGGATTGCGTTGTCCTCGATGATCTCCCGGACGAAATCGAAATCGGTCTGGCTCGCCGACGGGAAGCCGACCTCGATCTCCTTGTAGCCCATGCGGACCAGCAGATCGAACATGCGGCGCTTGCGCGCCGGGCTCATCGGGTCGATGAGCGCCTGGTTGCCGTCGCGCAGATCGACCGCGCACCAACCCGGGGCGCGGTCGATGATCTTGTCGGGCCAGGTCCGGTCGGGCAGCGAGACGGGCTCCACCTCTTCGGCGAAAGGCCGGTACCGGTAGGTGGGCATCGATGAGTTCTTCTGCTTGTTCCACGATGCCTGGTCGGCGGGAGCAGGCTTGGTCGGCGGCGTGATGTTGCGCGAACCGGAAGTGAAAGCGTCGGCGGGTGACATGACGTACTCCAAGAAAAAAGGGGACTTGTGAGTCCAGATCAGGATATCGACCGGCGCGACGAAACCCCGCGACGGGAGGCCGGTCTGGTCAAATCCCGCCGCGGCGGCCGAGAAGAAGCGCACGCTGCATGCCAAGCAGTGTAACGCGCAAGACCGCTCTTCGCCCGCGGGGTTGTCCGTAGGCGGTGCGGTGTCCGATCGGCACCTGCTCGTTCGTCGTCATGGTGAGGGGCTTTGCTGCTCCTCACGGACACGAGAGGATGGCAATCATGGACTTTCTCGCGCTGTTGGTGGGTCCGGAGATCGGGCCGGAGGTCGTACCCGGCACCGACGAATTCGACGCGGAGGTCGCACTCCACGACGAGTTCGGGAAATACGCGGGTTCGGCGATCGTGGGCGGGGCTGCTCTGTATCCGTCGGCGGATGCGGTGACCATCCGCGAATCGGACGGTGCACCGCTGATCACGGACGGCCCCTTCGTCGAGCTGGCAGAGGTGGTGGTCGGTGGTTTCTACGTCTTCGCGGCCGACGACCTCGATACGGCGCTGGACCTGACGCGCCGTATCCCCGGTATGGACGAGGGGTATACCGAACTGTGGCCGCTGGAGAGCTGGACCGTGTCGGAAGAGTTGGCCGGCTGCTGGCTCGCGATCGTGCGCGACCAGGAGCAGGACGCGGAACAGGGTGCCGTCGGCCACTCACCGAGCACGACCTCCCCCGTCGCTTCGCTCGCCTCGGTGACAGACGCCGTCCGCGGCGTCGCGGTGTTCCGTCCGCCCTCTTCCGCCACGACCGTGCGGACACGCGGCGACGAGATGATTCTGTCCGACGGCCCTGAGGATGCGCAGGAGGCAGCGACCGCCCTGTACATCCTGTCGGCACCCGACCGAGCCGCGGCGGCTGATCTGGCCTGCAGGATCCCGGTGGGGCCGAAGGGGAGCGTCGAGGTGCGGCGCATGGTCGACGAGTAGGCAGCCGACGAGTAAACAAAGGGCATGGACTCGGCGGAGGTGTTCCGGGCGGAGCACTGTCGTGCAGTCGCATCCGTCGTGAGTGCGTTCGGCGATCTCGACCTCGCAGAGGAGGCAGTTCAGGACGCCTTCGTCGAGGCCCTGCGGACGTGGCCGGAACGTGGCGTCCCCTCGAGCCCCGGGGCCTGGATCACCGCGGTTGCCCGCAACCGCGCAGTGGATCGGTTGCGTCGGGAGGCCGCACGCAGCGGGAAGGAATCCGCGGCGATCGCTCTCACACCGCTGCCGCGCTCGGGGGACGCGGAAGCCGGTGCGGTGCGCGACGATGAGCTGGGGTTGCTCTTCACCTGCTGTCATCCGGCCCTTGCACGCGATGCGCAGGTCGCGCTGACCCTGCGGCTGGTGTGCGGCCTCACGGCGACCGAGATCGCGCGCGCATTCCTGAAGTCCGAATCCGCTGTGACGAGGCGACTCACGCGCGCGAAGGCCAAGATCCGGGATGCGGCGATCCCGCTTCGGCTCCCTGCCGAACATCTTCTGCCGGAACGTGTCCCGCAAGTGCTGGCGTGTATCTACCTCGTGTTCACGGAGGGTTATTCAGCGACGGCGGGGGATTCCCCGATTCGTTCGGACCTGTGCGACGAAGCGATCCGACTCGGCCACCTCATGTGCATGCTCATGCCGGACGAGGAGGAAGCGTGGGCGCTGCTTGCGCTCATGCTGCTCCAGGACAGCCGGCGCGGTGCCCGTCGTGACGGTAGTGGGGAACTGCTGCCGCTCGAAGATCAGGATCGAACGCTGTGGGATGCGGACTCCATCGCTCAGGGGTTGGCCGCGCTCGATCGGGCTGCCGGTTCGACGGGGCAGTACCTGCTTCAGGCGGTCATTGCGGCAGTGCACGCCACCGCGCCGTCGTGGGAGCGCACGGACTGGTCGGTGATCTCGGCAGCCTACGACCGCCTGGTCGCGCTCACGGACTCGCCGGTGGTCGAGATCAACCGGGCGGTTGCGCTCGGGTTCCGTGATGGATGGGACGCGGGGCTCGACGCGCTCGCTGCAGTGCCGAAGAATGCCGAACTGCGCCGGTTGTACGAGCCGGCTCGCGCCGACCTGTTGCGTCGTGCCGGTCGATTCGCCGAGGCAGCGCAGGCCTATCGTGCCGCGCTCGCGGTGACGGGCAACGAGTCGATCGCCCGAGTGCTGCGTCGACGCCTCGTCGAGATCGACATTGCCGGAGGTGGGGCATGAACAGGGTGCGTTCGTGACCCGATCGAAATCAGCGCATCCCGCATGTTCGCACCTCGAGGCCTTATTGTGCTCAGAGACAAACTCGAGTATCACCAGTCACATTGGTACCAGGCGAGTGACAAGGGGTGTGTTTCATGCGGTCTTTGAGGACGGCAGCCGTCGGGGGCTGCGCCCTTGTCCTCGCGCTGGGTGGGACGGTGCCGCTTGCCGCGCAAGCGGGTGCCGAGCCGTGCGGCCACGAGAGTCCCAGTAGCAGCGGACTCGGCAGCGGTGGCAGTTTCGATTTCCTGCCGGATGCGCCGAAGGACGTGCTCCCGGATCCGGGGCCCGGACCTACCCGGACCGTCGCATGGGTCACGGGACCGCGCAGCGACAACCGGACCGATGCGCGGTTCTCCGTCTCGGGCACAGACCTGGCCATCATGTGGGACAACGGTGCTGCCGAGCCCGATCGCAGAATCCTGATGGCCTTCGGCGACACCTTCGGAGACTGTGCTGCCCCGGGTGAGGAATGGCGGCACAACGTCCTCATGCGCAGTGCGGACACGGACCTGACCGACGGCATCGACGTTCCCGATCCTGTTCCCGGCGACATCCACGCAGGTTCGCCGGTGGATGCGCACGCTCCCGATTTCTCCCGCGAGCTCGTGGGGGCGCTCGGGATCGAAGGGATCGAGAAGACCGTGATTCCCACTGCGGGGATCGCCGTCGGCGGGGTGCAGTACATCAACTTCATGTCGGTGCGGGCCTGGGGAGACCACGGCGAATGGTGGACCAACGCCTCCATGATCGGCACCTCCGTCGACAATGGCGAGACCTGGCATGTCGACCCGGCCACCGCGAGGCTGAACGTTCCCCTCGATATTCCGGGTGTCCAGCAGTTGTCGATGGGCAACGCGAATTTCCAGCAGCACGCGTACGTGCGACACGACGGTTACCTCTACGACTTCGGGACCCCGCAGGGGAGGTTCGGCGCTGCATTTCTCTCCCGTGTTCCCGAGCATCTGATTCTCGACCTCACCGCATATGAATACTGGACCGCCGACGGCTGGATTCCGGGTGACGTCGACCGTGCGGTTCCGATCATCCCGGGGACGGTCGGGGAGCTGTCGGTGCACTTCACCGGCGACCAGTTCGTCATGGTCTACGGCAACGACGTGACCGGCGGGATCGACCTGCGTACCAGCCCGTCGCCCGAGGGCCCGTGGAGTGAACCGCGGCAAATCGTGGCGCGCGATCGGCTCGGGGGCATCTACGCCCCGTTCATCCACCCGTGGTCGACGGGCAACGACCTCTATTTCACAGCCTCACGCTGGAGCGATTACAACGTCATGCTTCTGCACACAACCGTGTCCGGATAGGGCGGGACCCGCACCGCCGGTCGACATCGGTAAGCTTGCTTCCTGGACTTGTACCCAAGACCCCGGAGGTTCGCCAGCGTGGCACTCGTCGTCCAGAAGTACGGAGGATCATCGGTCGCGACGGCCGAACGGATCCGGCGCGTCGCTGAAAGGATCGTCGAGACCAAGAAGGCGGGCAACGACGTCGTCGTGGTCGTGTCGGCGATGGGCGACACGACCGATGAACTCCTCGACCTCGCTCAACAGGTTTGTCCGGCGCCGCCGGTCCGCGAGATGGACATGCTCCTCACGTCGGGTGAGCGCATCTCCAACGCCCTGGTTGCGATGGCAATCCACTCGTTCGGTGCCGAGGCCCGATCGTTCACCGGCTCGCAGGCAGGTGTCATCACCACCGGCAGCCATGGCAAGGCGAAGATCATCGACGTGACGCCCGGTCGTGTGCGTGCTGCGCTCGATGAGGGCAGCATCGTGCTCGTCGCGGGATTCCAGGGTGTCAGCCAGGACAGCAAAGACATCACGACGCTCGGTCGTGGCGGGTCGGATACGACCGCTGTCGCACTCGCTGCCGCACTGAACGCCGACGTCTGCGAGATCTACACCGACGTCGACGGCGTGTTCACCGCCGACCCGCGGATCGTCAAGGATGCACAACGGCTCGACAAGGTCTCCTTCGAGGAGATGCTCGAACTCGCCGCGTGCGGTGCCAAGGTCTTGATGCTGCGCTGCGTCGAGTACGCCCGCCGCTACAACGTGCCCGTGCACGTTCGTTCGTCGTACACCACCAAGCCCGGCACTCTCGTGACCGGATCGATGGAGGACATCCCCGTGGAAGAAGCCCTGATCACCGGCGTTGCACACGATCGCAGCGAATCGAAGATCACCGTTGTCGGACTGCCCGACACGCCCGGCTACGCCGCGAAGGTGTTCCGCGCTGTCGCAGACGCCGAGATCAACATCGACATGGTGCTGCAGAACATCTCCAAGGTGGAGACCGGCAAGACCGACATCACCTTCACGCTGCCGACCTCGGACGGCCCGCGCGCCGTGGAGCTGCTCAGCAAGCGTCAGGACGAGATCGGGTTCACCCAGGTGCTGTTCGACGACCACATCGGCAAGGTCTCGCTCGTCGGTGCGGGAATGAAGAGCCACCCCGGCGTCACCGCCAAATTCTGTGAGACGTTGGCCGACGCCGGTATCAACATCGACCTCATCTCGACCTCCGAGATCCGCATCTCGGTGCTGGTCGACGACAACGAGCTCGACGACGCGGTGCGTGTACTCCACGCCGCGTTCGAACTCGGCGGCGACGAAGAAGCCGTCGTGCATGCAGGGACGGGACGGTAATCATGACCACAATCGCTGTAGTCGGTGCGACCGGACAGGTCGGCATCGTCATGCGCACACTTCTCGAGGAACGCAATTTCCCGGCCGACAAGGTGCGGTTCTTCGCATCGGCCCGCTCGGCAGGCAAGAAGCTGCCGTTCCGCGGTGAGGAGATCGTCGTCGAGGACGCGGCCGCGACCTCCGACGAGGATCTGAGGGGTATCGACATCGCCCTCTTCTCTGCCGGCGCCACCCTGTCGCGTGAACAGGCTCCGCGGTTCGCCGCTGCCGGTGCGACCGTCGTCGACAACTCGTCGGCGTGGCGCAAGGACCCCGAGGTTCCACTCGTGGTGAGCGAGGTCAACCCGGAGGAGGCCAAGAACCCGCCGAAGGGCATCATCGCCAACCCGAACTGCACGACCATGGCTGCGATGCCGGTCCTCAAGGCCCTGCACGACGAGGCCGGCCTGCAGCGTCTGGTCATCTCGAGCTACCAGGCCGTGTCGGGTAGCGGTATCGCCGGCGTCGAGGAACTCCTCGGCCAGGCGCGTGCCGTCATCGGCGACGCCGAGAAGCTCGTGCACGACGGCAGCGCCGTCGATTTCCCGGCGCCCGACAAGTACGTCGCGCCGATCGCGTTCAACGTTCTCCCGATGGCCGGAGCGATCGTCGACGACGGCACCGGCGAGACCGATGAAGATCAGAAGCTGCGCAACGAGTCGCGCAAGATTCTCGGTCTTCCCGACCTGCTCGTCTCGGGTACGTGCGTGCGCGTCCCTGTCATCACGGGGCACTCGCTGTCGATCAACGCGGAGTTCGAGCGTCCGCTCTCGCCCGCACGCGCGCAGGAAGTTCTTGCGTCGGCTGCGGGGGTCAAGCTCGTCGATGTGCCGACGCCGCTCGCCGCTGCCGGCGACGATGTGTCGCTGGTGGGTCGTATTCGCCAGGATCCCGGCGCTCCCGAAGGTCGTGGCCTCGCACTGTTCGTGTCGGGCGACAACCTCCGGAAGGGCGCTGCGCTCAACACCATTCAGATCGCAGAGCTCCTGGTGTAGTACTTCCCTGCTTTCTCGAGCGAACGGCACCTTCGATCGAAGGTGCCGTTCGCTCCTCACGGAGTGGAGTGCGACAGGGAATGGGTTACTCGAACATGCGGTAGATCGCTTCGACGACCACCGCGGGGCGTTCACTGTCCTCGAGTTCGATCACGCCCTCGATCACGATCTGGACGCCCCCCTTCGGCAGTTCGTCGAGGGATTGCAGTGTTGCGTCGAGTCGTACCCGACCACCGGCGGGCACCGGGTTGGTGAAGCGAACCTTGTCCAAGCCGTAGTTGAGGGCCAGCGTCACGCTGTCGACCTTCAGTACCTCGTACCACATCGGGATGATCAGCGAGAGTGTCAGATACCCGTGTGCGATCGGTCCGCCGAACGGGCTCTCCTTCGCTGCGCGTTCGGGGTCGATGTGAATCCACTGGTGGTCGTCGGTGGCGTCGGCGAAGGTGTCGATCCGATCCTGTCCGACGGTGATCCAGGAGCTGAGACCGAGGGGCTTGCCCACATATTCGGCGAGTTCGGCGAGGGTGGAGACATGGGTACCGGTGGTTTCAGTGGACGTCATGGGGACTCCCTACTACTCGGTATTGCAGTGCGCGTAAGCGATTCTGCTCCGTGCGCCACCGTTTGGTCCCAGGTTGGGTATCGAATCGGTCTCGCCACCCTGCGGCACCGTAGGTAGAAGATAAAAACAGTCTGGACTGTTTGTTGGTTTGGCGTTACGCTCGGTATCGTGATCCACGACACTGTGACGCAGGGGTCGCGAACCCAAGCGCAACGCACCGCGGCGACCCGCGCGAAGTTGCTCGACGCGGCCGTCGACACCCTCGTAGAACTGGGGTACTCGGGCACCAGCACGCACGGCATCGCCAAGCGGGCCGGGGTCTCGCGCGGCGCGCAGCTCCATCACTTCCCGACCAAGGAAGCCCTGGTGGTCGCGGCTGTGGAGCATCTCGTCGACAAGCGCCTCGTCGAAATCCTCGAAGCGGAACCGGATCCCGAACTCGGGATCGAGACGCTGATGGACGCGTTCTCCGGGCCGCTGTTCGACGCCGCACTCGAACTGTGGGTCGCGGCGCGTACCGATCCGGCGTTGCACGCCGCGATGATCCCACTCGAGCGCAAGGTGTCCGATGCGCTGCGCGTGGGGATGCTGGAGATCATGGGCGGTCGGCTGAGTCCCGAGGCGATCGATCTCAGCATCGAACTGGCCCGAGGACTTGCGGTATCGGCACTGATGCGCACTCCTGAATCCGATCGTGAGTTCCGGGAACGGCTGCTCCCGGCATGGAAGGCTCTGGTGATGCAATGAAACCCGGTGATGCAGTGAAACCCGGTGATGCAGTGAGACCTGGTGATGCAGTGAGACCCGGTGATGCAGTGAGACCTGGTGACGCAGGGAGTCGGGAGTCGCTCCCTCGGCACGTGCATACCCTCATCGTCGGTGCGGGGTTCGGAGGAATCGGCATGGCCGCCACCCTCCTGCGCGACGATCCCGGAGCCGACGTGCTCGTCGTCGAACGCGGCGATGACGTCGGTGGAACCTGGCGGGAGAACACGTACCCCGGTGCTGCATGCGATGTTCCGAGTGCGCTGTACTCCTTCTCCTTCGCTCCGGAATCCGAGTGGACGAGGGCGCACGGTACTCGGGCCGAGATCTACGCATACCTGCAACGGGTAGCCCGCGAACAGAGGGTCACGGAACGGACGATGTTCGGGTGCCAACTGCGCGACGCGCAGTGGGACGGAGAGCGCGCGCGATGGGTGGTGTCGACCTCGCGCGGCGACCTCACTGCCGACGTGCTCGTCGCCGCGACAGGCGCGCTGTCCACACCCGCTCTGCCCAAGGTTGCTGGTCTGGAAGTGTTCAGCGGCACCATGTTCCACTCCGCAGAGTGGGACCACAACCATAATCTGACAGGCGCGCGGGTCGCGGTGATCGGTACCGGCGCATCGGCAATCCAGTTCGTTCCCGAGATCGTCGGAAAGGTCGACCACCTCACTCTGTTCCAGCGCACCGCCTCGTGGGTGATGCCCAAGCGCGATCATGGAATCGCTTCACCTGTGCGATCGCTGTACCGCCGATTCCCCTTTGTCCAGAAGGCTGTTCGCGGTGCTGTGTACGGCCAGAAAGAAATGTACGTCGTCGGCATGACGAAACCGCTCGCGCGGAAGTACGCGTTGCCGCTGTTCGAGAAGCGTGCCCGTTCGTTCCTGCGCAAGCAGGTACCCGACCCGGAGCTGCGGAACCGGCTCACACCGGACTTCGCCATCACCTGCAAGCGAATCCTGTTGTCCAACGAGTGGTTCCCGGCGATCACCCGAAGCAATGTCGAGGTCGTGTCGTCGGCGCTGACGTCGGTGACCGAGAACGGAGTCGTCGACGCCGACGGCAATGAATACCCCGTCGACACGATCATCTTCGGAACCGGATTCACGCCGTCCGAGCCTCCCGTCGCACAACATGTCCGAGGGGAGCACGGGCGGACTCTCGCGGAAGTATGGAACGGGAGCCCCTCGGCACACCTGGGAATCAGCGTCAACGGATTCCCGAACCTGTTCCTCATGTACGGCCCGAACACCAATCTCGGACACAGCTCCATCGTGTACATGCTCGAGTCCCAGGCCGCGTACATCGCCGCCGCCCTGCGGGTCATGCGTACCCGTCGTCTCGATGCGGTGGAGGTCAGAGCCGACGCACAGCGTCGCTTCGCCGAGGAACTCGACCCGATGCTGGCCGGTACGGTCTGGAACACCGGTGGCTGCAGCAGTTGGTACCTCGACAGGACCGGCCGGAATTCGGTGATGTGGCCGACCTTCACCTGGCACTACCGCACTCGGACCAAGGAGTTCGATGCAGAGAACTACGACCTGCGGGCCGCGAACACGGGAGCACGAGGATGACCCACTACGACGTCCTCGTCATCGGATCGGGATTCGGTGGCAGCGTCTCCGCCCTGCGCCTGACCGAAAAGGGATACCGGGTCGGAGTTCTCGAGTCCGGTCGCCGCTTCGCCGACGACGAGCTCCCGAAGACCAGCTGGAGACTACGCAAGTACCTGTGGGCTCCGGCCATTGGATGCTATGGCGTGCAGCGTATTCACCTTCTTCCCGACGTGCTGGTCATGGCCGGAGCCGGGGTCGGAGGCGGCTCGCTCAACTACGCGAACACCCTCTACCGTCCGCCGTCGCGGTTCTTCCAGGACCTCCAGTGGGGACACATCACCGACTGGGAGACCGAACTCTCGCCCTACTACGAGCAGGCGTCGCGGATGCTCGGGGTGCGCGAGAACCCCAGCATCACCCCCGCCGATGAGGTGATGCGCAAGGTCGCCGACGCCATGGGAGTGGGCGACACCTTCGGCCCCACTCCGGTCGGTGTCTTCTTCGATGAGCCGGGCACGACCGTACCCGACCCGTTCTTCGGTGGCGCGGGTCCGGACCGCACAGGATGTACCGAGTGCGGCAGTTGCATGACCGGATGCCGTGTGGGTGCCAAGAACACCCTCGTCAAGAACTACCTCCATCTTGCCGAGCGTGCGGGTGCGCGAATCCATCCACTGACGACTGCGACCCGCGTCACGCCTCGAGCGGGTGGCGGATACGAGATCGAGGCGCGCAGCACCAACGGGATCCGTAAGCGGCGGACGACGTTCACCGCAGGCGAGGTGATCGTCGCAGCCGGCACGTACGGCACCGCCCGATTGTTGCTCTCCATGCGCGAGAGCGGCGACCTGCCGCGGTTGTCGCCGAGTCTCGGCCGAGTCGTCCGGACCAACTCGGAGGCGGTGCTCGCTGCGACGGCGCAGAGCCGCGAGGTCGACTACACCGAGGGTATTGCCATCACGTCGTCGTTCCATCCCGACGACCACACCCACATCGAGCCGGTTCGATATGGCAAGGGCAGCAATGTGATCGGTCTGTTACAGGCAATGCTCGTCGACGGCGGCGGCAGGATTCCCCGATTGGCGAAGTTCGCGGGTGTCGCGGCCCGAAATCCACGTGCCTTCCTACGCAGCCTGTCGGTGCGGCACTGGTCCGAACGCACCGTCATCGCGCTCGTGATGCAAACCGACGACAACTCCCTCGAACTCGCCACCGGGCGGAGCCCGTTCGGGCGGGGCGTCACCAGCAAGCGAGGATCCGGAAATCCACCTCCGGAATGGATTCCGGTCGGCCACGAGGCGGTCCGGCGGCTGGGTGACGAGATCGGCGGTGACCCCGGGGGATCGCTCCTGGATCTCGTGAACATCCCCATGACCGCACATTTTCTCGGCGGCTGCGTGATCGGGGACTCGCCCGAGACCGGCGTCGTCGACCCGTACCTTCGCGCGTACGGTCACGAGGGTATTCATGTGGTCGACGGTTCGGTCGTGACGGCGAACCTCGGCGTCAACCCGTCCCTGACCATCACCGCGCAGGCCGAGCGGGCAATGGCATTGTGGCCCAACAAGGGTGAGATCGACCCGAGACCCGGCGTCGGAGCTCCCTATGTCGCGGTGGACCCGGTGCCGCCGGTGCGGCCGACGGTGCCCGCGGATGCGCCCGGGGCCCTGCGCCTGCCGCTGTTCACGATCCGACGTGAGGAGGCCGGCGATGCTGTGGAGCGTGCCTGAAAGCGACGACGACCGTATCGACTGGCCGGTGTCGCCGCCACCGCCGTGGCCCGCGAACGTGCGCGCCACCCTGTGGTGGCACCGTAGCAATCCCGGTGCCCGTGAATACGGGCCCGACGGACCGATCGTGCCGATGACGCTCGCCATGATGGTCGACTATCTGGATTCTCCGGTAGGCCCGTATCGCGAGATCCTGGCGAGCCCGGTGTTGCGCCGTGGGCTGATCCCTGCGATGGCGGTGCCGTTCATCGCCGTCGATTCCGAACCGTCGGTACACGGTGGCCGTGAGCACTGGAGACTGCCGAAGGTGCTTGCCGACTTCGGCGGAGACGTCCTGGGCGAGTTCACCGCAACCGGCGAGGGGTGGAAGGTCCGGACCTCAGCATCCCCGCGGGGGCCGCAACTGCCCATCGTCGGGGGTCTGACGTTCGCGCAGCCGGGCGTGAGCGGAGAACTTCATAGGGCTTCTGCACGTCTTCGTGGTCGTTTCCGGTATGCGCGGGTGACGGTGGATGCCGACGGCCCGACGCTGAGCCGCTGGCTGCGGTCGGGGACCCATCACGGAATCGTCATCACGTCCGGTTCGATGGCGACCGGGCCGGCCCGCATCGCGCGGTAGCGCCGGAGGTGCCGATGCGGAAGATCGGCGTGAGGCCTGATGGTGAACACTGAGTGTATGAACGACCCGGCCTTCGACACAGCATCCGACACGATCGTGGGGGAGGACTACTCCGACGCGCGTCTACCGGGTGGGCAGTGGCGTCGTCAGGAATACGTGGGCTGCACATTCCACGATGCGGACCTCTCCGGGCTCGAGACGGAAGCGGTCACGTTCACCGACTGCGACTTCACCGGCGCGGATCTCACGGGCTCGACGCACTCCGGTGCAGCCTTCCGGAACTGCACATTCGAGTACACGCAGTTGCGCGGCAGCACCTTCCGGAACTCGACGTTTCTCGGCTCGGTTTTCCGGGACTGCCGGATGCGGCCGATGACCTTCGACGAGGTCGACTTCAGCCTGACCTCGCTCGGCGGTGTCGATCTGCGGAAGGCGGACCTGAGCGGATGCAGATTGCGGGAGGCGAACCTGGTCGAGGCCGATCTGCGTGAAGCGCTGCTCGTCGGCGCCGACCTCAGCGGTGTGCGTGCCGGTGGGTTGCGACTCGACGGGGCGGACCTGACCGGCGCGCGAATCGACGCGATGCTGTGGGTCTCCGCGAGCCTGCAGGGCGCGAAGATCGATTTCGGCCAGGCGTTGGCGTACGCGGGTGCGCAGGGGCTCGAGGTCGTGCAGGGCTGAGAGCCTACGACGGTTCCCGCGGTGTGAGCCCGCCGAGTTCGATGACGTACTCCTGCGCGGCCTCGTCCCAGGTGACGGAGTAGGTCGTGGGGTACGCGCCGGACTGCTGGTAGGCGGCGGGTTGGGGCAGGTCCTCGTGCAGATCCGGCTTCGACGTGAGCCACTCGCGGGTCATCATCGGCTCGATGAACACGACCTGACCGTCCCACGTCCCGTGCAATACCGTCTCGGTGAAGTGATGATCGTGTGCGCCGGTGTCGAGCCAGTGCAGCCCCATGCCCGGGACGGTGCCCATGAGAGGATCGTCGCCGGCGGCGTAGCCGTCCGGTAGATACCGGGGGTCGGGGAGTCGGGTGGACGCTTCGATGTACCCCGGCGTCAGGGGATGGATCGCCTCTCTGGCTGCGGAGTCGATCAAGTAGAAGTGCACATCGATGTGGGGGATGTCGAAGCCGTGCTCAGGGTTGTGGCCGTGCGAATTCCAGTCGAGGGTCACGTGGTCGAAGATCGTCGTCGCGGCCTGCTCGGGTAGCGGCAGGACGTACTCCTGCGTGGTCGGCAACATCCCGATCGGAAGCTCATCGAGGGCGGCGGCGTCGAGGCGGACACCGACCGCGGTCGGAGCGCGGTCGTCGTCGAACGCGACATAGGTATGTGCGCTGCCGGCCCCGACCGAAACCTCGTCGGCGCTGACGACTCCCGACATTCCGCCTGCGTGCGCGGAGGGGGAGGTAACCACGAGGAGCGCGCATGCCACAGCGACGAGCAAGGGCGAGCGTGATCGGACGGTCATGATTCTCCTGTGATGCATGAGGCTGGTGAATCGGATGGTATTTCCCTGACGGCCGGTCCCGTGCCGGGTACGTTGAATCGTGATGTTCCGGTTCTGCCCGCCGGTACATCGGGACTTTGTGCCTCGTTTTCTTGACCTATTCAAGAAAAGGTGATGAAGTGTGACTGGCAACACAACACGAGCCCACGTTGTGGAACGCCAGGGATCCCCGCCGCTCCGCAGCCCGGAGTGGTAGAGCGACAACTGGATACGAACTTCGACTCAACGCACGCACACCCACGCATGCCTACGGAGGGACGACTATGACCCAGGACAAGTTGACGACCGGCGCAGGTGCCCCCGTCCCCGACAATCAGAACGTCATCACTGCTGGACCTCGAGGTCCGCAACTTCTCCAGGACGTCTGGTTCCTCGAAAAACTCGCGCACTTCGACCGTGAGGTCATTCCCGAACGCCGCATGCACGCGAAGGGGTCGGGTGCGTACGGGACCTTCACTGTCACCAACGACATCTCGCAGTACACCACGGCCGAGATATTCTCCGAGGTCGGCAAGAAGACCGAGCTGTTCGCGCGGTTCTCCACGGTCGCCGGTGAGCGCGGTGCTGCCGATGCCGAGCGCGACATCCGCGGCTTCGCGGTCAAGTTCTACACCGAGGACGGAAACTGGGACCTCGTCGGCAACAACACCCCGGTCTTCTTCTTCCGCGATCCGCTGAAGTTCCCCGACCTCAACCACGCCGTCAAGCGCGACCCGCGCACCAATCTGCGTAGTCCCAACAACAACTGGGATTTCTGGACCAACCTGCCGGAGTCGCTGCACCAGGTCACCATCGTGATGAGCGACCGAGGCATCCCCGCCTCGTACCGGCACATGCACGGTTTCGGATCGCACACCTTCAGTTTCATCAATGCCAAGGGCGAGCGGTTCTGGGTGAAGTTCCACCACCGTGTCCAGCAGGGCATCAAGAACCTCACGGACGCCGAGGCAGCCGAACTCGTCGGTACCGACCGGGAAAGCCATCAGCGCGATCTCTTCGACGCGATCGAGGCCGGCGACTTCCCGAAGTGGAAGTTGTGCGTCCAGATCATGCCGGAGGCCGACGCCGCGAAGGTGCCCTACCATCCGTTCGACCTGACGAAGGTGTGGCCGAAGGGCGACTACCCTCTCATCGAAGTCGGCGAGTGGGAGCTCAACCGCAACCCCGACAACTACTTCGCAGAAGTCGAGCAGGCCGCCTTCAACCCCGCGCATGTGGTTCCGGGTATCAGTTTCTCACCCGACAAGATGCTGCAGGGGCGCCTGTTCTCCTACGGAGACGCGCAGCGGTACCGACTGGGAGTCAATCATTTCCAGATCCCCGTCAACGCGGCGAAGAACGGGGTGAACAGCTTCCACCGCGACGGCGCGATGCGAGTGGACGGCAACCACGGAGGCAAACTGCACTACGAGCCGAACAGTTACGGCAAGTGGCAGGAGCAGGAGCAGTACCGCAATCCACCTCAGTCGGTGGGCGACGTCGCCGATGCGTGGAACTTCCGTGAGGACGACGACAACTACTTCTCGCAGCCCCGCGTGTTGTTCAACAACATGAGCGACGAGCAGAAGCAGGCATTGTTCGAGAACACCGCCCGCGCGATCGACGGCGCTGAAGAGATCGTGGTGCAGCGCCACATCGACAACTGCACCCAGTGCGACCCCGCTTACGGGGAGGGTGTCGCGAAAGCGATTGCAGCGCTCAAGGGAGAACGCCCCATCTAGTTCTGTTCCATCGGTAGGGGCCGTCTGCGCACGCAGGCGGCCCCTACCGCTGAAACCGAGTCAGGTCGCGTTCCGTTCTGCATCGACGAGGTCGAGCACCTGTGGCGCGACCTCTCCGGCGAAGCGTTCGAGGTCCTCGGCGGAGTCGCTGCCGAGGATGAACGTGCTGGTGCCGTGCAGCAGTGCCACATCGGCGAGTTGCTCGGCCCACACCCGCGGCGGCCCGTTGAGGAACGAACCGTCGGCCGAGTCGGTGAAGGCGCCGCTGATGTTGTACAAGCGGCGGATCGCGGCAGGGTCGCGGCCCGCCTCGTGTGCGGCCTCGTCCACACGCTCGGTCATCGCGCCGAGTCTGTCGGGCCCGGCATTGAAGGCGCTGGGTAGCCAGCCATCGGCGTGGCGTCCCGTCACGGCGAGCATCCGGTTCCCGTACGCGCCGAGCCAGATTCCGATGTCATGTAGCGGAGCCGGACCGCGCTTGGCGCCGAGGACGCTGTAGTGCTCACCGTCGACGCGTGCCGCACCGTGTTCGTCCGACCAGAGCGCCCGGATCACGGATATGGCCTCGACGAGGGCGTCGACCGATTGACCGGCGCTGCGCCGTGGGCCTCCGTTGGCGGCGACGGCATCCCAGAAGGCACCTGCACCCAATCCGAGTTCGACGCGCCCGCCACTGAGTCGATCGAGCGACGCGGCGCTGCGTGCGAGGATCGCGGGCCCTCGCAGTGGGAGATTGGCGACGTTCGGCGACACCGCCACGGTGTCGGTCGTCGCAGCGATCCAGGTCAGCAGGGTCCATGTGTCGAGAAACCGGGGTTGATACGGATGGTCCTGGATGGTCACCAGGTCGAGACCTGCGCGTTCGGATAGGACGGCCAGGTCTACGACGGTCGACGGGTCTGCGGCGGCCGGAGTGAGGAAGCTTCCGAACCGGAGATGTTGGCCGTAATCGGGCATGTTCTGGTCCCTTCGCTCACCGGGGCGATGCTGCCCACCCTAACCGGTGATCGTCACCACACGATCTCTTTTCTTGACTAATTCCAGAAAAGCGGCATACTTGAGGTCATGCAGCGAACGGATGACTCACACTTCGACCCCAAGGAACAGCTTCGTTCCGTGGGGCTCCGGGTGACGGCTCCGCGTGTTGCAGTACTCGATATGGTTGCTCGGAACCCACATTCGGATGCCGATGAGGTCGCCGCCGCTGTGCGGGACGAGCTCGGCAAGGTATCGACCCAGGCCGTGTACGACGTACTCAGGGCCTGCGTGGGCGCCGGACTTCTCCGGCGGATCGAGCCGGCCGGCTCCCCGGCCCGGTTCGAGACCCGCACCGGAGACAACCACCACCACCTGGTCTGCCGTAATTGCGGCACGGTCGTCGACGTCGACTGCGCCGTCGGTGCTGCACCCTGCCTTACTCCGTCGGATGCCGGAGGCTTCGTCGTCGACGAGGCCGAGGTGACCTTCTGGGGTCTGTGCCAGTCCTGCCGCTGAACCCTTTCGATATCCACCACACCCACTTCATGCACGGTGTCGCTCCGGCGACCCGTCTCGACGCGTCGTACCCGGTCTCACGGGTAATCGCCAATACGGAGGTTGCACATGACGAACACCCGTTTCACCACCAACAACGCCGGTAACCCGGTAGCGAGTGACGACACCTCGCTGACTGCGGGCGCGCAGGGGCCGATCCTGCTGCACGACCATTACCTCATCGAGAAGCTTGCACACTTCAACCGTGAGCGTGTTCCCGAAAGGGTGGTCCACGCGAAGGGCGGCGGTGCATTCGGTGAACTCGTCGTCACCGAGGACGTGAGTGCCTACACGAAGGCGAAGCTGTTCCAGCCGGGTGTGAAAACCGAGTCTCTGGTGCGCTTTTCGACTGTCGCAGGTGAGCAGGGAAGTCCTGACACCTGGCGCGACCCGCGCGGCTTCGCGATGCGGTTCTACACCGAGGACGGCAATTACGACCTCGTCGGGAACAATACGCCCGTCTTCTTCATCAAGGACCCGATCAAGTTCCCCGACTTCATCCATTCGCAGAAGCGTCTGCCCGGGTCCGGCCTGCGCGACCACACGATGCAGTGGGATTTCTGGACGCTGCGTCCCGAAACCGCGCACCAGGTGACCTGGCTGATGGGTGACCGCGGCATTCCTCGTACCTGGCGGCACATGGACGGCTTCGGCTCCCACACCTACCAGTGGATCAACGCCGAGGGCGAGCGATTCTGGGTCAAGTACCACTTCAAGACCGACCAGGGCATCGAGACCCTCACCGCGGCGGAGGCCGATGTGCTCGCAGGCACCGACCCCGACTACCACCGGGCCGACCTGTACCAGGCGATCGAACGGGGTGAGTTCCCCGGCTGGACGCTGCACGTGCAGGTGATGCCCGTTTCGGAGGCCGAGGGCTATCGCTTCAACCCGTTCGACCTCACCAAGGTCTGGTCGCAGAAGGACTACCCGCTGATCAAGGTGGGTACCTGGACGTTGAATCGCAACCCGCGGAACTTCTTCGCCGAGATCGAACAGGCAGCGTTCGCACCGTCGAACATCGTGCCGGGCATCGGATTCTCGCCCGACAAGATGCTGCTCGGTCGCGTGTTCTCCTACGCGGACGCACACCGTTACCGTGTCGGCGCCAACCACGCGCAGCTGCCGGTCAATGCTCCGAAGAACAAGGTGGAGTCGTACTCGCAGGACGGCAGCATGGCGTACTCGTTCAACGATTCCGCGACGCCGGTCTACGCACCGAACAGCTTCGGTGGTCCACACGCGGATCCTGAGCGTGCGGGTGACGATGGACTGTGGGACTTCGGAACCGAGGCGGTGCGAGCCGACTACGTCCAGCACGCGGAGGACGACGACTTCGGTCAGGCGGGCGCGTTGGTTCGGGACGTCATGGACGATGCCGCGCGGGAACGCTTGGTCGGCAACATCGTCGGTCACGTCCTCGGCGGTACGTCGGTGGCTTTGTACGAGCGCATCTTCGAATATTGGCGCAATGTCGACGCCGATCTGGGGAAGAAGGTCGAAGAAGGCGTGCGGTCAGGCGGCGAATGATCTCTCGGGGTGCGTCCGACGCTTCAGGCGAGGCCCCACAAGTAGATCGCAACTGCCAATGCCCAGACGATCAGAGACTGTGCGTCCATGGTGCGAACCCCCTCCGTCGGTCGATGATGAACCGTACAACCATCATGCCTCGCGGCGGGCGTCGGGTCACGGGCGTCGGCCCCGCCGACACGATCCTGTGACACACCCCGGTCTTCATCCGGATGTGGAGTAGACCACAAAATGATCAGGCCCGGAAGTATTCGTGCATGAAAACTGTTGAACCCAACGGTAGTTGGGAAATTGAGAGGAGTGCGAAAGATGAACAGCCCCATCAGTAGCACGCTGCCGGACGAGAACCGGAAGGTTGCGGCAGACGCCTTGCAGAACGTGCTCGTCGATGTGATCGACCTGAGCCTGATCGGCAAGCAGGCGCACTGGAACGTCGTAGGGTCCCAGTTCCGTAGTATCCACCTCGACCTCGACGAACTCGTCACCACTGCGCGTGAGTTCACCGACCAAGTGGCCGAGCGGCTGACCGCGATCGGTGTCAGCCCGGACGGACGGGTAGCGACGGTCGCCCGCGACAGTGGAACCAAGGGTTTCGGCGACGGCTGGAGCAAGGACACCGAGGTCGTCGCGTCGATCGTCGGCAATCTCGCAGCTGTCATCGCGCGGTTGCGTGAGGGTATCGAGATCACCGGCGATGCCGACCCGGTCACGCAGGATCTGCTGATCGGTCAGGCTGCTCGGCTCGAACAGCTGCACTGGATGTGGCAGGCGCAGCTCGCCTGATCGGAACAACACGCGGAAGGCCGCCCACGTAACGGTGGGCGGCCTTCCGTCGTTCGGAGGGGCCCGAAGTGATCCGTGTGGCTGATGTGTCGGTTGTGGTTGCTAGGTTGGTGTTCGACCTTCTCCGATATGGGGCGGGCAGCGATGTTCGACCGAAAGGTGTTGTCCGACATGGTAATGGGTCCTACCCATGCGGTATCCGGAGCGCTCGTCGGTCTCCTGGTCGCCGACGTGCTGCCGCGAGAATGGGGTGGCCCGACGTCGACGCCGGAGATTCTGGCCTTCGCAGGCGTCTGCGCAGGATCGGCGCTGTTGCCCGATCTCGATACATCCCAGTCGACCGTCGCTCGGTCGTTCGGTCCGGTGAGCCAGACATTCGCCCGGGGTGTCGGCGCAGTCTCGGCGGCGTACTACAACGCCACACGCGGTCGTAAGGATCGGAAGCGGACCGGTGGCCACCGCACCATGACGCACACGGCGCTGTTCGCGGCTCTGTTGGGTACGGGGGTGTCGGTGCTGGTTGCGCAGTTCGGTCGCAACGCGATCATCGGCGTCCTGTTCATCACGTTGGGTCTCGCGCTGCGCGGGCTGTTCGGCACCTGGGCCAAGAAGTACGGGTGGTTCATCGTCACCGTCGTCACTGCCGTCCTGTCGGTCCTGATGTGGACGGCGTTCCCCGGGGAGGTGGGATCGACCGGCCTGGGGGTCGCCGTCGCTCTCGGGTGCGTCACCCACTGTCTGGGTGATGCGATCACCAAGGAGGGGATCCCCTTCCTCGCCCCCTTTGTGCCGTGGCAGGGCAAACGGTGGTGGGAGTTCAAACTTCCGAGCGCGATCTCCATACGTGCGGGTGGGCCGTTCGAGGTCGTGTTCCTCGGGCCGGCGATGACTCTGGCCGCGATCGGGTTCGCCCTCTGGTCCGTCGATGGTGTCCCGGGCTATGTCTTCGGGGCGCTCGAAGCGTCCGGTCTGTCGTTCTGAATTTCGACGCCACTGGCATCGAAAAGAAACTTGTTCTATTTTTGCTCCGTCCTGGTTTCTTCACAGAACGGAGCTCATCCACGTGAGCGAACAAGCCTCGAGCGCTGCCCTCAGCCGGCGTGGTTTCCTCGGTGCCGCCGCGGGCGCCGCGGCGTTTGCAGGGTTGGGCTGGACGCCCGCGGGAGCGATCCCGCTCGGCGACCCGAGCGCGACCATCCCCGCGCCCCCGGAATTCCCCGCCGACATCCCGCTCGCGCAGCAACGCTTCGAGAACTGGGCGAAGACCATCCGGTTCGATGCCGTATGGACAGCCACCGCACGCGAGCCCGGCGACGTCGTACGCCTCGCGAACTGGGCGCGCAGCCACGGCTATCGCATCCGCCCGCGGGGCTCGATGCACAGTTGGAGCCCGCTCACCCTCGTGCCCGGTGAGAGCACCGACAAGATCGTGCTGATCGACACCATCACGCATCTGAACTCCGTGAGTGTCGATGCAGGGGGCTCCCCGGCCACCGTCACGGCGGGCGGGGGAGCGAGTCTCGAATCGATCCTGTCGGCGCTACAGGCCGCAGGACTCGGCTGGGCCAATTCGCCGGCGATCGGCGACATCACCATCGCGGGTGCCCTGTCGATCGGAGCCCACGGCGCGACCTATCCGGCTGCGGGGGAGCAGGCCGTCCCGGGTCAGTCGTTCGGTTCCCTGTCGAACCTCGTCGTCGCGCTCACCGCGGTGGTCCGGAACGAGGCCGCAGGGGAGTACGAACTGCGCGAGTTCCATCGCTCCGACGCCGACATCACGCCCCTGCTCACCCATCTCGGTCGCACCTTCGTCACCTCCGTGACGCTGATGGCCGGAGCGAACTATCGACTCCGGTGCCAGAGCTTCACCGACGTGCCGTGGCAGGAACTGTTCGCGCCGCCCGGAACGCCGGGCCGGACGTTCGAGCGCTATGCCGAGGAATCCGGACGTGTCGAGGCGATCTGGTTTCCGTTCACCGAAACCCCGTGGCTCAAGATCTGGTCCGTCAGTCCCGACAAGCCGCCCGCCTCACGCGAAGTGCACGGCCCCTACAACTACTTCTTCACAGACAGCATCCCCGAGCTGGTCACCACTCCGCTCGGTCAGGTGGTGAGCGGAAATCAGGCCATCACCCCCGCGTTCGGTGCGTCGCAGTTCGGTGCCGTCGCCGCGGGACTGAAAGCGACCGGCACCGAAGACCTCTGGGGCTGGTCGAAGGACCTGCTGTTCTACCTGCGGGCCACCACCCTCCGGGTCATCGCGGGCGGCGGCGTCGTGGTGACGAAGCGCGAGAACATCGCGCGGGTCATCAACGAATTCACGACGTGGTTGCACGGCCGGATGGGCGAGTACGCGTCGCAAGGGCTGTATCCCGTCAACGGGCCGTTCGAGGTGCGGATGTGTACCGTCGACGACCAGGGTGAGGTGCTCGTCGACTCGGCCGGTGCACCGAATCTGTCGCCGGTGCGACCGCGACCCGATCGCCCCGATTGGGACACCGCGATCTGGATGAACGTGGTGTCGCTCCCCGGCACCGAAGGCCTGCCGGCCTTCTTCCAGGAGATGGAGGAGTGGATGGTCGCCAACTACTCCGGTGACTACGCGACGTTCCGCTCCGAGTGGTCCAAGGGCTGGGCGTTCGACTCCGAGGGCGGATATCGGAACCAGCAGTTCCTCGGCGATACTGTTCCGGCCATGTATCGCACCGGATTGGGTAGCGAGGAGGGCTGGGACGCGGCGCGCGCGGCATTCGACCGGCACGATCCGCATCGCGTATTCAGCAACGGTTTCCTCGACAGACTGATCTGACGTCGGGACCGGATCTGCCCGAGGTACGGACTCCACCGTGCCGAGCATGCGATGCCACGTGCTCGGCACGGTGAATTCGGTTGCAGTTCATCAGGATGACTCTGCACCTCCATCAACGCGGGTAGTGCGATCCCTACCGTCTCGTGGGTTACGTATTCGACCCATATGGAGGTATCGGAAAATGAGTTCCGCAGTCGATCGTCTTGCGTTGAATCGCCGAGGTTTCCTCGGCCGCACTGCACTCGCCGGCGTCGGCATCGCTTTCGCCGGAAGTCTCGACGCGCTGGTGCGGCCGGGTACTGCGGCAGCGGCGCCCGGGGCGATCGGATACGGCCCCCTCGTTCCGGATCCCCACGGGCTGCTCGCGCTGCCGATCGGTTTCTCGTACACCGTGCTCGCGAAGTCGGGGGAAACGTTGCTCGACGACGGCAACCCGGTTCCGAGCAGTCCCGACGCGCTGGGTGTGTTCGCGCGAGGAGGCGGCGCCACGGTCGTGTCGAACCACGAGGTCGGCGACGACGCGAGCGAGGAACCGTTCGCCGTCCCCGTCGTCGACGGCCTGACCTACGATCCCGGTGCGCGCGGCGGTACCACCACGATCCTCGTCTCGCCGAACAGTCAGCGCGAAGGCCAGTACGTCAGCCTCGCCGGCACCGTCGACAACTGCGCGGGCGGAGTCACGCCGTGGGGCACGTGGTTGACGTGCGAGGAGACCGACGACCGCGCCGGCGACAACGGCCTCACCGTCGACCACGGCTACGTCTTCGAAGTCGATCCCGCGAGTCAGGAGGCGAACATCGGCACCAGCCCGATACCGCTGACGTTCCTCGGGCGATTCGAACACGAGGCCGTCGCCGTCGATCCCGGAACGAGCGCGATCTACCTCACCGAGGACGCCGACGAACCCAACGGCCTGTTCTACCGGTGGGTGCCGCCGCAAGGCTTCGTCGGGAGGAACGGTGCCCTGCGCGAGCTGGCGTCCGATGGCGGCGATGCAGCCGGTGCGCTCCAGGCGATGCGTTGCTTCCAGGACGGCGCCTTCGTCGCCGACCTGTCGCAGGCGACCGAGCCGGGAACGCGTTACGCCGTGCAGTGGGTAGATGTCCCCGACCGGAACGCGAACGACGAGCCTATCCGCGAGCAGTTCGGGAACGGCGAGGTCACGCGCAGCCGCAAGCTCGAAGGTGCGTGGTGGGGCGACGGCGGCGCGTACTTCGTCGCGAGCTACGCGCGCCACGACGACGGCAGTGTCGCCGAACACGACGGGCAGGTGTGGTTCTACGATCCCGCATCCGAGACCGCCGAGCTGAAGGTTCTCTTCGGGGTCAACCCGGATCCGTCTGTCGACACCGGAAACTACGACGGCCCCGACAACATCACGGTGTCCCCGCACGGCGGACTCGTGCTCGCCGAGGACGGTGACGGAGTCAGCCACCTGATCGGCGTCACCCCCAGCGGCGAACCGTTCTCGCTGGCGCGAAACGAGCTGAACGACAGCGAGTTCTGCGGTCCCGCATTCAGCGCCGACGGGCGGACGCTGTTCGTCAACATTCAGACGCCGGGACTGACCTTGGCGATCAACGGCCCCTGGATCCGCCCGATCGGGTAGCACCTTCGCCGCAACGAGGCCGCGGAGAGGTGGAGCCGCGCACTCGAGTGAGTGCGCGGCTCCATTGTCGTTCGAATCGACGTCAGAGATCGAACTCTGCGGGGTTGATCCCGACCGCATGTGCAGCGCCGCGCACAGCGGCCTTCTCGTGGTCGTCGAAGTGCCCGTCGGCGCCCCCGATGATGATGCCGATCTGGATGACCGCGCGGGCCTGATCCTGCTTCGACTTCAACTTGGCGATCGTGGCGGTGGCTTCGACCTTGCCGAAGTCGAAATCGGACTCGAGCTTGCTGCAGTACCAATCGAACTTCTCGCGGAGCTCGTCCTTCGGGAACACCGACAGAAGGTCGTTGCTCATGATCAGCGCCGCAGTCTTCTGTCGTTCGGAGGGGTCGATGCTGCCGTCGGCGGCCGCAATCAGCGCGCACATCGCCATGCTGGCGTTCGCAAACTCCTTGTTCTTGAACTGATCCGTCTTTGTCTTGAGCTGCGCGCTCAGTTCGGTGGTCTTCGCCTTGAGCTGATCCCAGAACGCCATGGTGGCCCTTCGTGTCGGTGTCCGTGCACCAACCACTCTGCCATCGGATGCGAAAAGTGTGCTTTGTGAGGTCTACTGCATCCTCACTGTTCGCCGAGTCACTGTTCGCCGAGTCGTGGCGGTGTGGTCCGGTATGTCGCGGGTGTGGCGCTGAGACGGATCGGGTTGGCGATCTGTCGCAGCGGCCTCTCGCGCCGTTCGTCGTCGATCTCGACGACCGGTGTGAGCCCGAGCCGTTCGGCCAGCGCGATCGCATCGGCTAGGTCGTTGAGCGGCCCGCAAGGGACCCGCTCCGCGGTCAGCGCATCGAACCACGTGTCGGCGGTCTCGGAGGACAGGGCCTCGTTGATCGTCTTCACGAGCACGTCGCGGTTGGCCACGCGCGCCGCGTTCGTGGCGTACCGCTCGTCGGATGCGAGTTCGTCGAGACCGAGCACGCTGCACAGTGAGGCGAACTGACGGTCGTTGCCCACGGCGAGCACCAGCGGACGGTCGGCGGTGGTGAACAGTTCGTACGGCGCGATGCTGGGGTGCCGGTTGCCCATGGCGGTGGGAACGACTCCCGCAGCCACGTACCCGGAGGACTGGTTCGCCAGGGCCGACAGGAGCGATGACAGGAGGTTGACCTCGACGCGCTGCCCCTGGCCGGTGCGGTCGCGGTGTCGCAGCGCCGCAAGGATGCCCAGTGCCGCATGCATTCCGGTGATGACGTCGACGACCGCGACACCGACCTTGGTGGGGGTGTCGGCGTCGGGGCCCGTGATGCTCATCAGGCCGCCGACCGCTTGGATCAGCAGATCGTAACCGGGTAGGTTGTTGTGCCCGCCGAATCCGGTGATCGAGCAATACACGACATCCGGATTGATCTCGCGCACCTGCTCATAGCCGAGGCCGAGGCGGTCCATGGTGCCCGGCAGGAAATTCTCGACCATGACGTCGGCGCGTTCGACGAGTCGGCGGGCCTCGTCGAGTCCCTCCCGCGAGGACAGATCGAGAGCCACCGATCTCTTGTTCCGATTGACTCCGAGGAAGTACGAGGATTCCTCGCCGACCCACGGCGGGCCCCAGCTGCGGGTGTCGTCCCCGGTACCCGGGCGTTCGACCTTGATCACTTCGGCGCCGAGGTCGGCGAGCATCATCGTGGCGTAAGGGCCGGCGAGGACGCGGCCGAAGTCGGCGATCACCAGGTCGTCCAGGGCGCCACCCGTCTGCGTGGTCACCTGAATGCGGCCTCTCCCGTCAGTGCTTTGCCGATCGTCAGCTGGTGCATCTCGGAGGTGCCCTCGTAGGTCAGCACCGATTCGAGGTTGTTGGCATGCCGGATGACCGGGTATTCGAGGGTGATGCCGTTGGCGCCGAGGATCGTGCGGCACTCACGCGCGATCGCGATGGCCTCACGGACGCTGTTGAGCTTGCCGGTGCTGATCTGCTCGGGGGTGACTTCGCCGCGGTCCTTGATGCGGCCGAGGTTGTAGGCGAGAAGATGTCCCTTGCCCACCTCGAGCGCCATATCGGCGATCTTGGCCTGAGTCAGCTGGAATGAGGCGAGCGGCTTGTCGAACACGATCCGTGACTGTGCGTAGTCGATGGCAGTCTCGAGGCAATCGCGCGCAGCGCCGATCGCGCCGAAGGCGATGCCGAATCGGGCTTCGCCGAGCGCGGTCAGTGGGCCGCGCAGGCCCTTCGCGAGCGGCATCATCGCCGAGGACGGCAGCCGCACTCCGTCGAGGACGAGCTCGGAGGTCACCGAGGCGCGGAGCGACATCTTGGCGTGGATTTCAGGGGCGGAGAAGCCCGGGGTGTCTGTGGGAACGACGAAGCCGCGGATGCCCTTGGGCCCCTCGTCGAGGTCGGTCTGCGCCCACACCACGGCGACGTCGGCGATCGATCCGTTGGTGATCCACATCTTGGTGCCGCTGAGGATCCAGTCGTCGCCGTCACGCTTGGCGTTGGTGCGCATCCCGGCCGGGTTGGAGCCGAAGTCGGGTTCGGTGAGGCCGAAGCAGCCGATCGCCTCGCCGGCGGCCATGCGAGGCAACCATTCCTGCTTCTGTTCCTCGCTGCCCCAATGGTGGATGGAGAACATTGCGAGGGAGCCCTGCACGGAGACGAGGCTGCGGATGCCGGAGTCGACCGCCTCGAGTTCCAGACAGGCCAGACCGTACGCGGTCGCGCTCATTCCGGCGCACCCGTAGCCGTCGAGGTGCATGCCGAGGACGCCCAGGCCGCCCAATTCCTTCGCGAGGTCTCGGGCCGGGAGCTTCGCGTCTTCGAACCACTGCGCGATGTGTGGACGGATGCGGTCGTCCGAGAACTTGCGGACGGTATCGCGGATTGCGATCTCTTCCGGTTCCAGCAGTGAGTCGAGGGCGAAGAGCTGTGTCAGGGACTGGGGGTTCGACATGTGGTTCTCCGGGGTCGTGGCTGGTGGGTTCGAGGTGAGGAAAATCGTTTGTGCAATCGTATGCAAGAACGATTGCGAGAACGTTTGCATCACCTAGGCTAGGGCGAGTCATGTGGGTCGTCAACCCGGCGCCGGCATCGATGCGACAGAGCAGGAGAGCCCGAATGGCCCGATCCGACCGCGCGCCGACTCTCAAGGAGATCGCCGAGCGCGCCGGTGTGCACGTCTCGACGGCATCGCGGGTGCTGCGTCAACCCGAACCCGTCGACGGATGGTCGGACTCCGCCCTACGTGTGCGGGAGGTGGCAGAGGAGTTGGGTTACCGCCCCAACCTGTGGGCAGCGAGCCTGCGCACCCGCAAGACCACGACGCTCGGGGTCGTGATGCCCAGACTCACCGACGGCGTCGTCGCCACGACCTACCAGGGCATCGAGGAAGCGGCCGAGCGTGCCGGGTACTCGGTGCTGCTGTCGAGTCCTCCCGACGACCTCGAGGCGCAACGCCGCGCCATCTCGCTACTTGTCGGTCGGCAGGTCGACGGCCTGCTGCTCAGCAGCCTGCACATCCCCGGCGGCCCGTTCGTCGAGTCGCTCGCACTCGGGCCGCTTCCGCTGTTGTGCGTGACCAGGCACGCCGACGCGGGACTGCCCTTCGTCGTAGGCGACGACTACCGCGGCGGGTGCCTCGCCGCGCAGCACCTTCTGGACCGCGGATACTCGGATATCGCAATCATCGCCGGCCCCGACCACGCGAGCACGGCCCGCGACCGCCGCGCCGGCTTCGTCGACACGCTCGCGCGTGCAGCGCTCCCGCCGCGTCCCGACCGGATGGTGCGGTCGGGCTTCGACGTGGCCGGGGGCGTGACGGCCGCGCGCGCACTGCTGGATCGCCCGGATCGCCCCCGTGCGATCTTCGCGGTCAGCGACACGATCGCGATCGGTGTCCTCGGAGTCGCGCGCGATCTCGGGCTGACCATCCCCGACGACCTCGCACTCGTGGGATACAACGACATTCCCATCGTCGAGCAGCTACCCGTCCCGCTGACGACGGTCCGCTCGCCCGCCCACGAGATCGGGGCGTCCGCGGTGCGCAGCCTGCTCGAACTCGTGCAGGGACGCGCGGTGGAGTCCACGCGGCTCCCGGTCGAGCTCATCGAGCGGAAATCGAGTTGACCCGGCTCCGGGGTGTTCGGCTCAGTGTGTTCGGTCACCGCTGGACAACGACACGGTGACCGAGGACGATCGCGCACGTGGCGAATAGCGATGCGCAGCGTCTCCGAGACCTCACGCTGTTGCGCCGTGTCCGCGACCGTATGGATCGCGAGTACGCGCAGCCGCTCGACGTGGACGCGCTCGCGCGCGGGGTGGGTATGTCGGCGGGGCATCTGAGTCGCCAGTTCAAGAAGGCCTACGGCGAATCGCCCTATTCGTACCTGATGACCCGCCGGATCGAACGTGCGATGACGCTCCTTCGTCGAGGCGACCTCAGCGTCACCGATGTGTGCTTCGAAGTGGGCTGCTCGTCGCTGGGGACATTCAGCACGCGGTTCACCGAGTTGGTCGGTATGCCGCCGAGCGTCTACAAGGACAAGGCCGAATACGGGACGGAAGGTATTCCGGCGTGCGTCGCGAAACAGATCACGAGACCGGTCAGGAATCGAGAAGCGCAGGTGTCCGGCCGTCGCTAGCGTTACGGCCATGGACATCACCATTCATTACACCTTCCTCCCGCACACCGATCCGGAAGCGTCCCTGGCGTTCTACCGCGACACCCTCGGATTCGAGGTCCGCAAGGACGTCGGCTACGAGAACATGCGGTGGATCACCGTCGGACCCCCCAACCATCCCGAAACCTCGATCGTCCTGAACCCGCCTGCGGCGGACCCCACCATCAGCGACGACGAGCGGAACACGATCCTCGAACTGATGGCGAAAGGCAATTACGGTGCGGTCACCCTCGCCACCGACGACCTCGACGGGCTGTTCACGCGTCTCGAGGCCAGCGGCGCGGAGGTCCTTCAGGAACCGATGGATCAGGACTACGGCGTGCGCGACTGCGCCTTCCGCGACCCCGCGGGCAATCTGATTCGGATCAACCAAACCAGTTGAGCTGCAAGGTATTCAAACTTCGAGTGGAGGTCGAGATGGAGCAGGGCGACGGAACAGGTACCGACCGGACGCGACCACCCGGCACGCCGGGGGCGCTCTCACGCTGGTTCCAGCGCACAGCCAACGCACGAACGATGCGGAAGATCCGACGGGGCAAGGGCCGGACGATGGGCATGGACATGCTGATCCTGCACACGATCGGTCGACGGAGCGGACAACGGCGTGAAACACCCCTGATGCGGTTGGCGGACGGCGACGACGCCGTCCTCGTCATCGCGTCGGGCGGTGGCAGTGTGAACCCCGACTGGCACGCCAACCTGATGGCGCACCCGGACGGCGTGTCGGTGGAGCTTCCGGGTCGCGAACCGGTCTCCGCGAGAGCACACGAACTTCGCGGTGCCGAGCGTGAACAGGCCTGGCAGCGTCTGGCGGCCGAACAGCCGCGAATCGCCAAGTATCAGAGCAAGTCCGATCGTGAATACCCGTTGATCCGGCTGACGCTGCAGTAACCGCGTGGCACAGTCGAACAGGTCGATTATCGCGGGCCTCCGGAGCGAGGTTCCGGACAGAGAGAAACGGAGACACCGATGACGCCGTCCGCCAGGGCGAACACCCGGTCGCGTGAACTGAGCGCTGCCGACAGTCACGACAGGATCCTCGTCCACGGGGCGCGGGTGAACAACCTCCGCGATGTCAGCATCGAGATCCCGAAGCGGCGGCTGACGGTGTTCACCGGAGTCTCCGGATCCGGCAAGAGTTCGCTGGTGTTCGGCACGATCGCCGCGGAGTCGCAGCGGCTGATCAACGAGACCTACAGTGCATTCGTGCAGGGGTTCATGCCGAGCATGGCCCGACCCGACGTGGACGTGCTCGACGGGCTGACGACGGCGATCCTCGTCGACCAGGAACGCATGGGCGCGAACCCGCGCTCCACCGTGGGTACCGCAACCGACGCGAACGCCATGCTGCGTATCCTCTTCAGCCGGATGGGTAAGCCGCACATCGGTTCTCCCCAAGCGTTCTCTTTCAATGTCGCCTCGGTCAGCGGTGCCGGCGCGGTGTCGATGGAGCGCGGGGGCCGGACGGTGAAGGAACGCCGCTCCTTCACGATCACCGGCGGGATGTGCCTGCGCTGCGAAGGTCGGGGATCGGTGTCCGATTTCGACCTGACCGCGCTGTACGACGAGACAAAGTCGCTCAACGAAGGGGCGCTGACCATTCCCGGCTACAGCATGGACGGCTGGTACGGACGAATCTACCGCGGTTGCGGTTTCTTCGATCCCGACAAGCCGATCGCCAAGTTCACGAAGAAGCAACTGAACGACCTGCTCTACAAGGAACCGACCAGGATCAAGGTCGAGGGTGTCAACGTGACCTTCGAGGGATTGATCCCGAAGATCCAGAAGTCGTTCCTGTCCAAGGATCGCGAAGCGATGCAGCCGCACATTCGTGCGTTCGTGGATCGCGCGATCACATTCTCGACCTGTCCCGAGTGCGACGGCACGCGCCTCACCGAGGCCGCGCGGTCGTCGAAGATCAAGGGACTGAGCATCGCCGACGTGTGCTCGATGCAGATCAGCGACCTCGCCGAGTGGGTTCGAGATCTCGACGAACCATCGTTGGGGCCTCTGCTCGACAACCTGCGGCAGAACCTCGAGTCTTTCGTCGACATAGGTCTGGGATACCTGTCACTCGAACGCCCGGCCGGCACGCTCTCCGGTGGTGAGGCACAGCGGACCAAGCTGATCCGCCATCTCGGGTCGTCGCTCACCGACGTCACCTACGTCTTCGACGAACCGACGATCGGCCTGCACCCGCACGACATCGCGCGGATGAACGACCTCCTGCTGCAACTACGCGACAAGGGCAACACCGTGCTCGTCGTCGAACACAAGCCCGAGGTCATGGCGATCGCCGACCATGTCGTCGATCTCGGTCCACGTGCAGGTACCGACGGCGGCAAGGTGATGTTCGAGGGCACCTTCGACGGCCTGCGAAAGAGCGACACCCTCACCGGTAAACACCTCGACGACCGTGCCTCGCTGAAATCGTCGGTACGCCGAGCGGCCGGCGCACTCGAAGTGCGCGGCGCCGACACCAACAATCTCCGCAACGTCGACGTCGACATCCCCCTCGGCGTGCTGGTGGTGCTGACCGGTGTCGCGGGGTCGGGGAAGAGCTCGCTCATCGGGGGGTCGGTGGCCGGCCGCGACGGCGTGGTCACCATCGACCAAGGGGCGATCAAGGGATCGCGGCGCAGCAATCCTGCGACGTACACAGGCATGCTCGACCCGATCCGCAAGGCCTTCGCGAAGGCCAACGGAGTCAAGCCGGCGCTGTTCAGCGCGAACTCGGAAGGTGCGTGTCCCAACTGCAACGGCGCGGGCGTCGTCTACTCCGACCTCGCGATGATGGCCGGAGTCGCGACCCCCTGCGAGGTGTGCGACGGAAAGCGTTTCCTGGCCGAGGTGCTCGAGTACAAATTCGGTGGCAGGGACATCAGCGAGATCCTGCGGATGTCTGTGGCCGAAGCCGAGGAGTTCTTCGGATCTGCGGACTCGAAGATTCCGGCGGCGCACAAGATCCTGGATCGCCTGGTGGACGTCGGGCTCGGCTACATCAAGGTCGGGCAGCCGCTGACCACGCTCTCCGGTGGCGAACGGCAGAGGCTGAAGCTCGCCACCCACATGGGAGAAAAGGGTGAGATCTACATCCTCGACGAGCCCACCACCGGCCTCCACCTCGCCGACGTCGAAAACCTGCTCGGCCTGCTCGACCGTCTCGTCGATTCCGGCAAGTCCGTGATCGTCATCGAGCACCATCAGGCGGTCATGGCGCACGCCGACTGGATCATCGATCTCGGTCCCGGTGCGGGCCATGATGGCGGCAGCATCGTCTTCGAGGGGACGCCGTCGGATCTCGTCGCCGCGCGGTCGACACTCACCGGTGAGCATCTCGCGGAATACGTGGGGGCGTGACGGGAGAACGTCCGTGAACGCGATCAGGGCGCATTCTCCGGTTGGAGAATGCGCCCTGATCGACTGTTCCACGAGTCGGGGTGGCGGGATTCGAACCCACGACCTCTTCGTCCCGAACGAAGCGCGCTACCAAGCTGCGCCACACCCCGTGATGAACCTCGGTCAGCTTACAACACGACTCGTATGAAGGTTAAATCGCCTGGTCAGTGACGAGAAGCTCAGGGATGAGATTCCGAAAGTCAGCGACGAGACCCCGCGCTTTCCGCGGCGCTGCCCGCGGACCTCCGAGACTCGTCGCGCGGAGCCGGAACCAAGGTCAGAAGAGTGGCTTCCGGGCGGCAGCAGAAGCGTGCGGGGGCGAACGGGGAGGTACCCATTCCTGCCGACACGTGCAGCTGCATATGGGCACCCCACCGGGACGGGCCCTTCACCCGCGACCGGTCGATGCCGCAATTGGTCACCAGAGCACCGAAGAACGGCAGGCACAGCTGTCCGCCGTGGGTATGGCCGGCGAGTACGAGGTCGTACCCGTCGTCGGCGAAACGGTCGAGTACTCGCGGCTCGGGGGAGTGTGTCAGTCCCAGGCGAAGGTCTGCGGACTTGTCGGCAGCTCCGGCGATGGTCTCGTAGCGATCGCGTTCGAGATGCGGATCGTCGACACCGGCCACCGAGATACGCACGCCGCCGACCTCGATGTCGCGCCGGACGTGCGTCATGTCCTGCCAGCCGCGTTCGTTGAACGCTGCGCGCAGGTCGCCCCAGGGGAGCGGTGGCCCGTACACGCGGTCGTGGTCCTTGTCGAAGTAGGCGAGTGGATTCTTCAGGACAGGCGCGAAGTAGTCGTTGCTGCCGAACACGAAGAGGCCCGGCCGGGCCAGGAGGCCGCTGAGCGCCTGGACGACGGCGGGAACCGACTTCGGGTGCGACAGGTTGTCGCCCGTGTTGATCACCAGATCGGGTTCGAGGCGATCGAGTTCCCTGAGCCAGTTCTGCTTGCGTTTCTGCCCCGGCATCATGTGCAGGTCGCTGATGTGCAGCACGCGGAGGGTCGCTGCACCCGGTGCGAGGACCGGGACGGTGACCTCCCGGAGGGTGAAGGCGTTGCGTTCGATCAGCGTTGCATAACCGAGACCGAGGACGGCAGCTCCTGCGGTACCCGCGGCGACACGTGTGAGGGGAGAAAGGTCAGGCACTTCTCCAGCGTACCGCCGCTGCACGTCTGCGCACGTGCTTCGACGGTCCCGGCGTAGGTTCTGGGGTATGACGGATACAGCTTCCTCAATCAAATCCACATTGCGTGCAGACATGACTGCCGCGATGAAGGCCAAGGACCAACTGCGCTTGGCGACGCTGCGGATGTTGCTCGCCGCGATCCAGACCGAGGAAGTCTCGGGGAAGGAAGCGCGCGAACTCTCCGACGACGAGGTCATCAAGGTTCTGTCGCGGGAATCCAAGAAGCGCGGCGAGGCCGCTGAGGTCTACACCGAGAACGGTCGTGGCGAACTCGCAGCCAAGGAGCATGCCGAGGCTCGCATCATCGATGAGTATCTGCCGACTCCGCTGACCGACGCGGAACTCGTCGACGTGGTCGACACCGCGATCGGCAGGGTCGCCGATGAGCTCGGTGCGCGTCCCGGTCCGAAGAACATGGGCCAGGTCATGAAGGTCGCGACCGCGATCGCCGCGGGCAAGGCGGATGGAAAGCGCCTGTCAGCGGCGGTGCGGTCGCGACTCTGACCGTCCGTCAGTTAGTTGTCCGGATCCGGCGCCGACGGTGTCGTCGTGGCCGCCGGGCTCTCCGACTCGCTCTCGTCGGGCGGCGCCGACTCGGTCTGAGCCGGTTCTTGTCGGCCGGGGACCGGGGCTGGGGCCGACGGCACCGTGGTGTCCGGAACCTCGCTACCGCTCGGCCGTGCGGGCGTTGCGCTCGTCGTCGGTGCCGCACGCACCGATCCGTCACTGATGAAGATCGTCACCGTGGACCCGGGTACCGCCGAGCCGGACGGTGAGCTTCCGGTGACCGTGCCTGCCCTCTCCTCGGCCTTCGTCGTCGATTCCGACACCGAGAATCCCGCGTCCTGCAAGCGCTGCACGGCCCGATCGCGCGACAGGCCCGTGACGTCGGGAACCTGGGCGTTACCTGCGCCGCGGACGTAACGCGGGTCGGTCGGCGGAAGCTCGACGGAACCGAACTTGGTGGCGACCGGAGTCATGGCAGTGAACCAGGTGTGTGCGGGGGCGGTGCCGCCGAACAGGTTGCCGTCGTAGCAGGGGCGGACGGGGTTGGCGCAGATCTGGCCGGGCGTGGGGGAGTCGCCGTAGGTGTAGACGGACCCGGCGTACCGGTTGGTGAAGCCCATGAACGCGGACGACATGTGCGACTCGGTCGTACCGGTCTTGGCTGCCACCGGCAGGTTCCATCCGGTGCTGCCCGCAGCTCCGGAAGCGGTACCTCCGCCTGCGGTGTCCTTGCTCATCGCGTTGGCAAGGGTGTCGGCCAGGCCCGGTTCGACGGCCTGCTCGCACGCCTGCTGCGTGATCGGTACAGGCTTGCCCTCACGATCGAACACGCCGTCGATCGGGGTCGGGGGGCACCACCTGCCGTGTGAGGCGAGGGTGGCAGCCACGTTCGACAACTCGAGGTTGTTGATCCAGGTAGGGCCGAGTGTGTACGAGCCGAGGTGCTGATCTTTCTGCATGTCGGCCATCGACTGCTCGCCGAAGCCCGAGGTGTTGGGCTGTGAGTAGGAACGCATGCCCAGGCGGACGGACATGTCGACGACGGAGTCGACGCCGGTCGCCTCGATCAGTTTCACGAACGCAGTGTTCGGGGACTGCGCGAGTGCATCGGTTACCGACAGCGCAGGCGGGTACGGCGCGGCGTTCTCGACGCAGTAGTAGCCGGCGGGGCAGCCACGCGCACCGCCGTCACCGAGGCCCTGTGCGTTGTAGCGGCCGGGCACGTCGAGGACTGCGCTGGTGCCGAGGCCCTTCTCCATCGCCGCGGCGACGGTGAAGATCTTGAAAATCGATCCCGCGCCGTGACCGGCGAGCGAGTAGGGCTGGGGCTGGACCGTTTCGTAGGCGTCGCCGTCGAGACCGTAGGTGCGGCTCGATCCCATGGCGAGGACACGATGGGAGTCCTGGCCAGGCTCGATCACGTTCATCACTGTTGCGACGTCGTCGACGGTCGGGCTCGTGTATTGATCGAGCGCGGCCTTGGTCGAACTCTGCACTTCGGGATCGAGCGTAGTGCGGATCATGTATCCGCCCTTGTCGATCTGCTCTCGTGACAGACCTGAGTTCGCGAGGTACTGGAGTGCGTACTCGCAGAAGAATCCGCGATCGCCCGCTGCGATGCAGCCGCGAGGCAGGGTGTTCGGCTCGGGGAGGACACCGAGTGGTTCGGCCTTCGCCGCCCGGATCTCTTCGGCCCGCTCGGGGATGTTGTCGATCATCGTGTCGAGCACGATGTTTCGGCGGTTGGTCACGCCCTCTTCGTTCGTGTACGGGTTGAGCGCGGAGCTGGACTGCACCATGCCCGCGAGCATGGCTGATTGCGTGACGTTCAGGTCTTTGGCGTCGATCCCGAAATAGGTCTGGGCGGCGTCCTGGATGCCGAACGAGCCGTTTCCGAACGGCACCAGGTTCAGGTAGCGGGTGAGAATCTCGTCCTTCGACAACTCTTCGTCGAGAGTGAGTGCCATCCGGATTTCGCGGATCTTGCGGGCCGGTGTGGTCTCGATCGCCGCGCGGCGTTCCGCGTCGGTCTTCGCCACGACGTGCAGCAGGTAGTTCTTCACGTACTGCTGGTCGATCGTGGACGCTCCCTGCTCGACCTGTCCGCTACTGGTGTTGGTGAGGAAGGCGCGGATGGTGCCCTGCCAGTCCACGCCTTGGTGTTCGGGGAAGCGCTTGTCCTCGATCGAGACGATCGCGAGCTTCATCTCGTTGGAGATCTGGTCGCTGGGTACCTCGAAGCGCCGCTGGTCGTACAGCCACGCGATCGGGTTGCCGGCGGAGTCGACCATCGTCGTGACGGCGGGAACGATCCCCTCGACGAGTTCGGCGGAACTGTTGTCCACGGTGTCCGCGGCGCGATTCGACACGTACCCGAATCCGCCCGCGGCCGGGAAGAGCATTCCGGCCACGAGGACACCGCCGAGGGCCGTGCAACCGGCAAGTTTCGCCACAGTACTTCGGATCGACACGGGTACACCCTACGTGCCGATCGGAGCAGGCGACGATTCCAGGGAGGCGAAACGCCGTCCGACGTGCAGCTATGCACGGGCGTACCAGAAAAGGTTTCGTTCGCCTTGCGCGCGGGCATCAGTTTACCTAGATTGAGACAGCAGTGTGATGCAGGTAACACCTCGACAGTGAAGACGTACAAGTTTTTTCATGCTAAGTGCAAAATTGTGCGTCCTCGGGAACTCCGTGCACCGGAGTTCGGGAAGCAAAGGGGAACTGAATGCACCTGACCACTCCTATGACCAGGCTCGACGTCGACGAAGAAGAAGCACGCATCGCCTGGGTTTCGAAGGCTCGATGCCGCGAGGTAGACCCCGATCAGTTGTTCGTCCGAGGTGCGGCACAGCGGAAGGCGGCGGTGATCTGCCGACACTGCCCCGTGATGCTGCAGTGCGGCGCGGACGCACTCGACAACCGCGTCGAGTTCGGAGTGTGGGGAGGGATGACCGAACGTCAGCGTCGTGCACTCCTCAAGCAGCACCCGGAGGTCGAGTCCTGGTCGGACTTCTTCGAGGCGCAGCGGCAGCACCAGAACGCGGTATGACCGCGAGTCTGTGAGAGCCGCGAGCCGGTGAGAGAACTGCCTGTGTGACGACGCCGGAGCACGCACGACGGGGAAGGTCGTGCGTGCCGCCCGGAACACTCAGGCCTGACGGGTCAACTGGTCGCCCACCGCCCGCAGCGCTTCGAGGTCCGACACCTCGAAAGGCAACGACGGCACGCCGACGACCGGCACACGTGGATTCGCCGAGGTGAATCCACGCAGGAGGCGGACTTCTCGCTTCGCCGTCACGGCGCGATGCGCGTGGATGCGGAGCACGGCCTCTGCGGCGGGCGCATCCTCACCACCCTGTTCGGCCAGGAGGTCGGCCGAGGTCAACGCATGGTCGGCCGGCACCGACGACAACGTGGGGTGCGTCCGGTTGAGCACGAGACCCGCAAGCGGCATCCTGTCGCCGCTCAGCCGTTCCACGAAGAACGACGCCTCCCGCAGCGCATCCGGTTCCGGGGCCGCGACGACCATGAAGTGCGTTCCGGGTTGCTGCAAGAGCTGATAGGTGCGGTTGGCGCGGTCACGGAACCCGCCGAACATCGAATCCAGCGACTGCACGAATGCGGACGCATCCGACAGCATCTGGCTGCCCACGATCGTCGACACCGCCTTCAACGCCAAGCCCATTGCACCCGTCACGATCCGGCCGAGTCCACGACCCGGGGCAGTGAAGATACGGATCATCCGACCGTCGAGGAAAGCGCCGAGGCGCTGCGGTGCGTCGAGGAAGTCGAGGGCATTCCGTGACGGCGGGGTGTCCACGACGATGAGATCCCACTCGTCGCTCGCGGCGAGCTGGCCGAGTTTCTCCATCGCCATGTACTCCTGCGTACCGGAGAACGACGACGCCACCGTTTGATAGAAGGGGTTGTCGAGGATCTGCTGGGCCTTCTCCGGCGTGGAATGCTCGAGCACCATGTCGTCGAACGTGCGCCGCATGTTCAGCATCATCGCGTGCAGCTCGCCCGTCGCGCCGGGCTCGAGCGGCACCTTCTGCGGCGAATTGTCGAGCTTCTGCACACCGAGCGCCTGGGCCAGCCGCCTCGCCGGGTCGATCGTGAGCACCACGACCTTGCGACCCTGCTCCGCCGCGCGCAATGCGAGCGATGCCGCCGTCGTCGTCTTACCGACACCCCCGGACCCGCAGCACACGATCACACGCGACGTCGGATCGTGGAGGATCTTCGCGACATCGAGCACCGGTGCCGTGCGCACCGTCCGCTCGGTCATCGGACACCCTGCTCGGCGAGAAGCTCAGCGAGCTCGTACAGTCCGCCGAGGTCGACCCCGTCCGCAAGCAGCGGTAGAGACATCCGTGCCACCTTCACGTCGTCGAGTTGGGCGGCGCTGACCTGCTGCGCCTGCAGTATCGAGGCATGCTCGATGGTCTCTGTGAGCAATCCGGCGAAATCGTCGTCCGAGAGCGTCAACCCGACCCGTTCGAACGCGGACCGGATGGATCCGGCGGGGATGCGGCCGTCGGCGACGTCGTCGACGAGTGTGTCCGGCAGATGCTCGGGCTCGGTCCTGTTGACGATCACCGTGCCCATCCGCAGGTCGGCTGCCTCGAGTTCGTCGACCGCGTCGGCCGTCTCCTGTACGGGCAGTGCTTCGAGCAGCGTGACCAGGTGCACGACGGTCTCGTCGGAATGCAGTAACCGCACGACACCTTCGCTCTGCGAGCGGATCGGTCCCGACTTCGCGAGGTCGGCCATCGCCTTCGTCACATCGAGGAAGCTGCCGATCCGGCCGGTGGGTGGAGCGTCGACCACGATCGCGTCGTACAGGCGCTCACCGGACTTGTCGGTGCGCACCACGGTCTCCTTGATCTTTCCGGTGAGGATCACATCGCGGAGTCCCGGAGCGAGTGTCGTCGCGAACTCGATCGCGCCGATCTTGCGCATCGCGCGGCCCGCGAACCCGAGGTTGTAGAACATGTCGAGGTATTCCAGGAACGCCGCCTCGATGTCGATCGCGAGGGCCATGACCACTCCGCCCCCCTCAGCGGTTGCGATCTTGGTCTCCACCGGAGGCAGCGGCGCCACGTCGAACAGCTGCGCGATTCCCTGCCTGCCCTCGGTCTCGACGAGCAGAACCTTCCGGCCCCCCGACGCGAGGGCAAGCGCTATGGCCGCCGCGACGGTGGATTTTCCGGTGCCCCCCTTGCCGGACACGAAGTGCAGTCGCGCCCGCGCGGCCTTGGCCGGCCATGTGCCGGAATGAGATGTCTGTGTCGCCACGGTGTCGAGCCTATAAGTCGTCAAGCGGGAAAGGCGCCGGATAGGGTCAGGTCATGAGTGAATTGACTACGTGGGAGTACGCAACCGTGCCCCTGCTCACGCACGCGACCAAGCAGATTCTCGACACCTGGGGTTCCGACGGGTGGGAACTGGTGACGGTTCTGCAGGGACCCACCGGCGAACAGCACGTCGCGTACCTCAAGCGTCCGAAGAGCTGACCCCATGGCTGAAACCTGGACCGCACGTCTGACCGAACTCGGGATCACCCTGCCGCCGGTCGCCAAGCCGGTCGCCGCATATGTGCCGGCCCTGCGCAGCGGGAACACTGTCTACACCTCGGGCCAGCTTCCCATGGTCGACGGCACCCTGGCGTACGTCGGCAAGGTCGGCTCCGACGTGTCCGCCGAGGACGCGAAGAACGCTGCCCGTATCTCGGCGCTCAACGCCCTGGCCGCAGTCGATGCCCTCGTGGGTATCGACAATGTGGTGCGGATCGTCAAGGTCGTCGGATTCGTGGCCTCGGCCGACGGATTCACCGGACAGCCCGGTGTCGTCAACGGAGCCTCGGAACTGCTGGGCGAGATCTTCGGCGAGGCCGGCGCTCACGCGAGATCCGCCGTCGGTGTCGCCGAACTTCCGCTCGCTGCGTCCGTCGAGGTAGAGCTGATGGTCGAGGTGCGCTGATCATGGCGCTCGTTCATCCTGCCTATGGGCAACTGCGACAGGTAACCGAGAATGCGGCGGTGCTACTCGCCGAGAATCCGTCGGTGATGTCCCTCGAGGGCACCAATACGTGGATCCTGCGCGCACCGGACAGCGACGAGTGCATCGTGATCGACCCGGGTCCGCTCGACGAGGCGCACCTCGCGCGTGTCGCGCAGGTCCCGGTCGCGATGACACTCATCAGTCACCGACACTTCGACCACACCGAAGGCGGTGAGCGTTTCGCGGAGCTCACCGGAAGTCCGGTTCACGCCGTGACACCCGAACACCGGCACGGCGGCGGTACCGAGCTGTCCGGCGGCGACGTCGTCGAAGCCGGGGGACTCCGCGTTCGGGTCCTCGCCACACCGGGGCACACGGCGGATTCGCTGTCGTTCGTTCTGGAGGACGATCGGAGCGTCCTCACCGCCGACACGATCCTCGGGCGGGGAACGACCGTGCTCGACGACACGGACGGCGACCTCGGCGACTATCTGGGTTCGTTGCGGTCGTACATCGAACTCGGCCCGGGGTACACGGTGCTACCCGGACACGGTGCGGAACTGCCCGACCTCGAGACGATCGCTCGGGGATACCTGGCGCACCGGGAGCAACGACTCGACCAGGTTCGCAGTGCGTTGCGCACCCTCGGTGACGAGGCCTCGGCACGGCAGGTGGTCGAACACGTGTATGCCGACGTCGACGAGTCTCTGTGGGGCGCGGCCGAGAAGTCGGTGAACGTCCAGCTGGCATATCTGCGCGGGTAGCCCGCAGGGCAAGAACGAACGAGCGAGGCCGGGACACCCCATGGTGTCCCGGCCTCGCTCGTAAGCGGAGTCTGTCGGAGATGGTCCCTAGCGGGCGCGACGCGCCAGACGCTCGGAGTCCGAGATCAGCACGCTCTTGCCTTCGAGCCGCAGCCAGCCGCGGTGCGCGAAGTCTGCGAGCGCCTTGTTGACCGTCTCGCGGGATGCGCCGACGAGCTGGGCGATCTCTTCCTGTGTCAGGTCGTGGGTGACACGGAGCGCACCCGCTTCCTGGGTGCCGAAACGCTGTGCGAGCTGCAGCAACGCCTTGGCGACACGACCGGGGACGTCGGTGAAGATCAGGTCGGCGAGGCTGTTGTTGGTGCGCCGCAGACGACGGGCGAGCACGCGCAGGAGCTGCTCCGCGATCTCGGGCCGCTGGTCGATCCACGCCTTGAGCGCTTCACGGTCCATGCTCACAGCACGCACCTCGGTGACGGTGGTGGCGGTGGAGGTGCGCGGGCCCGGGTCGAAGATGGACAGCTCACCGAACATGTCGGAGGGGCCCATGATCGTCAGCAGGTTCTCGCGACCGTCCGGCGAGCGCCGCCCGAGCTTGATCTTGCCGGAGACGATGATGTACAGGCGATCGCCCGGTTCGCCCTCGTTGAAGATGACGTGGCCGCGCGGGAAATCGACCGGTTGCAGCTCCTTGATCAGCGCCGCAACCGCAGAGGGCTCGACTCCTTGGAAGATGCCTGCTCTGGCCAGGACCTCGTCCACGTGCGCTCCTTTTGGGATGATTCTTGTTGTTCTTCAACTGGCGGGTGTGCACGTCCAAGGCATCCCGGCAAGGGTCACCATTCCGGCGTACGGACGCCAAGTCTACTGTGCCTGCCGCATGTGTGAGTGACCGACACCACGGAACCTTTCCGTATATGTCGGGTCCCGCCCTCGAATGCTACCGGCCGGTACCTGCGTCAGCTCGCGCGGCTCGCGTCCAGGAGATCCGGAGTGTCGACGGAATCGGAGGTGTCGCTGCGCCTCCGACGGCGGTTGAACCGGGCCAATGCGCCGGGGAATCCTTCGCGGGCGAGTGCGTGGACGTCGTCGTGGTCCGCCTGGTCGAGGAACTCTTCGACCTCCTGCTGGCGAACGGACAATCGACTCAATCGCGATTCGACCCTTTCCATGGCGAGTGCAAACAGCATGAGCAGCACCGGGAGAAGTACGACAGCAAGAGCTTGCATGACGGGAAGTAAACACGGGCAAGATCTCAGAACAGACACGGGCCCCGGATTGAGTCGGACCCCTTACGTACAGTGGTCCAGGTGCAACCGACCCCGTCCGAGAGCCTCGATTCGAGTCCTGTTCGCGCCGCAGATCGAAGCCCGCGCAGGTCACGTCGGACTCGGGGCCCCGAGTCCCACCTCGGTCTGGTCCGGCGCGCACGGCGGATGAACCGACGCCTCGCGGAGGCCTTCCCGCATGTCTACTGTGAGCTCGATTTCACCACTCCGCTCGAGCTCGCGGTCGCGACGATCCTGTCCGCACAGTGCACTGATGTACGCGTCAACCAGGTCACGCCGGCTCTCTTCGCGCGTTACCCGGACGCTCGCTCGTACGCGGAAGCCGACCGCACCGAACTCGAGGAGTACATCCGCTCCACCGGCTTCTACCGCAACAAGGCGAATTCGCTGATCGGCCTGGGCCAGGCATTGCTCGAGCGTTTCGACGGCGAGGTTCCGCGCCGCATGAAAGACCTCGTGACGCTCCCGGGCATCGGCCGGAAAACGGCGAATGTGGTCCTCGGTAACGCCTTCGATGTGCCGGGAATCACTGTCGATACCCACTTCGGGCGGCTCGTGAACCGGTGGAAATGGACCGACGAAACCGACCCCGTGAAGGTCGAGCATCTGGTCGGCGAGCTCATCGAGCGTAAGGAATGGACCCTGCTGTCCCATCGGGTGATCTTTCACGGGCGTCGGGTCTGCCATGCACGTAAGCCGGCGTGTGGAGTGTGCGTGCTCGCGAAGGACTGCCCGTCCTACGGGATCGGGCCCACCGACCCGCAGATCGCCGCGGGGCTCGTGAAGGGACCGGAGACCGAGCATCTGCTCGAGCTCGCCGGGCGGTGAGGGTGGTGCGTCCTTCGAGCGCAGGCCGTTGGAGCCTGGCGGCACTGGTCGTCGTGATCGCGCTGATCGTGGCCATCTGGCCCCGCGACAGCGACACCCCCGACCCTGGTCCCACCGACGGTCCGGGCACCTCCGCAGCACCCGTCGACCGTCGTCCCCAGGACGACGCGCAGGCGCTCGCCCCACTGCGCGCCGCAGCGGACCTACTGCCGTGCCCGGCGCCGACCGGTGCACCTCCGCAGGGACCACTCGCCGGATCGGTCTTCGAGTGCGTGGGAGACGGCAGTGCCGTCGACCTCGCCGCCGGGCTCGCCGGCCGACCCGCCGTCATCAACCTCTGGGCATGGTGGTGCGCTCCGTGTGCCGAAGAACTTCCGGTGCTCGAGGAGTACGCGCAGCGTGTGGGCGACGCAGTGTCGGTGGTGACCGTGCACACCGATCCCAACGAGGCGAACGCGCTGGACCGGCTCATTCAGTACGACGTCCGGCTGCCCGGCGTGCAGGATGGTTCGGGACGCGTGCAAGCAGCGGTGGCTGCCCCGGCGGTACTGCCTGTCACGGTGCTCGTGCGCGCCGACGGTTCGGTCGCCGAGGTGTTGCCCCAACCGTTCCGCAGCGCCGACGAGGTGGCCGAGGTTGTCGAGACACATCTGGGGGTTGTCGCATGATGCCGTACTGGCTGCGGCGTGTCGCCACGGTCGAGCCCACCGATCCACACGGACTCAATCCCGTCCTGACCCGAGAAGCTCCGCACGGGACGGTCACGCGCCAGGCGTCGGTGCTCGTCCTGTTCGGAGGATCGCCCGAGCCCGACCCTCTTGCCCGCGGTGGTCTGCCGGCCGACGCAGAGGTACTGCTCACCCAGCGCGCCGCAACCATGCGCCAGCACAGCGGGCAGGTCGCATTTCCCGGTGGCGCCGCCGACCCCGAGGACGACGGCCCCATCGCGACAGCCCTGCGTGAGGCGCAGGAGGAGACCGGACTCGACCCGCACGGGGTCCGACCGCTGGCGGTGCTTCCCGAACTGTTCATTCCGCCGTCGGGGTTCGACGTGACCCCCGTCGTTGCGTACTGGGAGAAGCCCAGCCCGGTAGGGGTGGTCGACCCCGCCGAAGCGGCTCGCGTCGTGCGTGTACCCCTGCGCGATCTGCTCGAGCCCGACAACAGATTCCAGGTCTCCCACCGGATGGGGTATCGCGGCCCGGCATTCCAGGTCGACAGCATGCTCGTGTGGGGTTTCACCGCGGGCGTTCTCGCGGGACTGTTCGCAGTGTCGGGGTGGGAGATCGAGTGGGACCACAGCGACGTCCGTGATCTGGAAGTGGTGCAAGCCGAACTCGAATCGGGGGTGATCGACGCATGACCGGATCGGGTTGGCTCGACCTCGTCCTCGTCCTCGTCGTGATCATCGCGGCGTCGTCCGGCCTGCGACAGGGGGCGGTGGCGTCGGCGCTGGCATTCCTCGGGGTGCTGTTGGGTGCCGTGGCCGGCATCCTCATCGCACCGCACGTTCTCGTCCATGTCGACGAGGGACGGCTGCGGATACTGGCGGGGATCGTGTTGATCATCGTGCTGGTGGTGGTCGGGGAGGTCGCGGGCATGGTGCTCGGCCGGGCCGCTCGCAGCAGCATGCACAGCCCCAGCGCCCGCGCGGTCGACAGCGTGATCGGCGCGGGACTCCAATCTGTGGCGGTACTCATCGCCGCGTGGTTGCTGGCCATCCCGTTGACGTCCGCGGCGCAACCGCAGATATCCGCGGCGGTGCGCGGATCGAAGGTGCTCGGTACGGTCGACAATCTCGCGACCGACTGGATGCGGGCGATCCCCAACGAGTTCTCGGCACTTCTCGACACCTCGGGGCTACCCGAGGTGATCGGGCCGTTCGGTCGCACACCGATCGCCGAGGTCGCCGTTCCCGACGGCACACTGCTCGACGGGCCGATCCCTGCGCAGTTGCATTCGAGCGTGCTGCGCATCAACGGTGTCGCGCCGAGCTGCCAGAAGGCGCTCGAAGGGTCGGGCTTCGTGGTGTCGCCCGAGCGGGTCATGACGAATGCACACGTCGTCGCCGGCACCGCGGCCGTGACCGTCGAGAGCAACGGGCGTGCACTCGACGCGGAGGTCGTGCTGTTCGACCCGGCGGTCGACGTGGCGATTCTCTCGGTCCCGGGCCTGACTGCGCCGCCGCTCGCGTTCTCCGCGACCCCGGCGGAGTCGGGTGACGACGCCATCGTCCTCGGGTATCCGGGTGGCGGACCGTACACCGCCAGTGCGGCCCGAATCCGCGAAACCCTGGATCTGCAGGGACCGGACATCTATCGCAGCGGCACCGTCGAGCGGGAGGTCTACACACTGCGCGGGCTGATCCAGCAGGGTAACTCCGGTGGACCGCTCGTCGATCCGCAGGGGCAGATCCTGGGCATGGTGTTCGGTGCGGCCGTCGACGATACCGACACCGGTTTCGCGCTCACCGCATCCGAGGTGAGCCGTCAGCTCGCGATGGCCGACTCGATGGTCTCCGCCGTCGAAACCGGGGCGTGCATCGTCTGATGCTCTCTAGAGTGTGCGGGTGAAGTCCAGAAGTGCTGCCGTCACGTCGTCGGGCTTCTCCTGGTGTGCGTAGTGACCTGCTCCGTCGATGAACTTGATGACTCGGCCGGGTGCGTGGCGCACACAGCGACGCAGGGTCGCGGCCATCACGTACGGATCGAGCGCACCGTGCATCTGCAGGACAGGAAGGGTCAGGGTGACGTCCATGGCCTTCATGAACCGGCGGCCGTCGGGTCGCCACTGACTTCGGAACGCCCACCGCTGATATTCGAGGCTGCAGTGCGCGACTCCGGATATTCGGACCGCTGAGCGCAAGCGGTCGATGACTTCCCGGAACTCCGCACTGTGCTGCCAGTCGCTCCCCGAACGGATCCGCACGAGGCGTTCGATCTCGGCGCCGTCGTCGCGTACGAGGAGCCGTTCGGGTCGCCACGGCAGCTGATAGGCGAGGAAGGTGGGCAGCAGCGCCTTGCGCTGAGCGCGGTCGCGAAGGGCAGCATCGCGGAGCGAAATCGGGTGCGGGGAGTCCACGACCGCGATCGCGCGGACGAGTTGAGGGTGCAGAACTGCGGTGGCCCAGCACACGAGACCCCCGTCGGCGTGGCCGACGAGAACCGCCTCGGTGTATCCCAGCGCCCGGATGAGTCCGGCGACGTCGGCCGCGAGGGTCCAGCCGTCGTAACCGCGGGGTGGCTTGTCGGTGTCGCCGTAGCCACGCAGATCGATTGCGACCGCACGATATCCGGCGTCGGCGACCGCGGTGAGCTGATGGCGCCACGACCACCACAGGTCGCCGAAACCATGAATGAATACCACCAACGGCGCGCCGGGCGCGGTGCCGTGGGCTTCGACCGCGTGCAGTCGGATGCCGTTTGCGTGGATGTCGCGATGGGTCCACGGTCCGTCGTAACGGACCGTGGACGGATCCGGTGGCGTCAATGTGGTGATTGCGTCAACGAGCCGCGTGTTGCGGGCGATGCACATCGGCATCGTCGCCGGAATGCGGCAGAACCGTCTTCGCCTGCTTGAGCGAGTCGATGGTCTTGTTGGGTGCCCGTAGCTTACGAACCCGCAGGTAACCGATGAGCGCGAATATGGCGGTCACGACCACCATCAGCAGGAAGACGATCAGGAACGCCAGCCAGCGGGCAACCCACACGTCGAGCAGTTCGGCGAGGAAGAAGAAGAAGAAGAACGAGCTGAAGATCAGTACAGCGAGGGCGAGGATGAAGAACAGACTGCCCTGCAGGCCCTTCTTGACCTCGCCGGTGACTTCGGCCTTCGCGAGTTCGACCTCGGCACGGAACAGCGTGGACACCTGCGCGGTCGCGTCACGGACGAGTTCGCCGATACTCGCGTCCCGCGGGGTCGGGGTGTGTACCTCCGTCAGCGGAATGCCCGAGATGCTGCTCGGCGCCCCGTCTCCCGGCCGGTTCCCGTTCGTGACGCTCACTAGTCGACCCCTTCAGGTTGGTTCGTTCGTGCTTGCGGTGGGCTCGCCCACGCCGTAACAGTAGCGCCGATCCAGACGTGGGGGCGACGAGTGACATAGCGCGGCGGCGGCATTTGTGAATTCTTCCGGTACTTCGAACTGATGACACCACGGCGCCCTCCCGGAACGAATTCGGGGAGGGCGCCGCGTCGAACGCGTTACTTGTTGCCGCGTCGAGCGGGGTTACTTCTTGCGGATCGCGTCGAAGACCGCGGGGTCCACCAGCGTCGAGGTGTCGCCGAGTTCACGACCCTCGGCGACGTCGCGGAGCAGGCGTCGCATGATCTTGCCGGAACGGGTCTTGGGCAACTCGGGAACGATCGTGATCTGCCGCGGCTTCGCGATCGGGGAGATCTCGACGGCCACGTGATCGCGCAGTTCCTTGATGAGTTGGTCGCCGGTGTTCTCGACGTGCTCGAGCAGGATCACGTACGCGACGATGCCCTGACCGGTCGTGTCGTCGGCCGCGCCGACGACGGCGGATTCCGCGACAGCAGGATGGCTGACCAGAGCGGATTCGACTTCGGAGGTGGAGATGCGGTGCCCGGAGACGTTCATGACGTCGTCGACGCGGCCGAGGACCCACAGGGCGCCGTCCTCGTCGTACTTGGCGCCGTCGCCTGCGAAATACCAGCCCTGCTCCTCGTAACGGGACCAGTAGGTCTCGCGGTAGCGCAGCGGGTCGCCCCAGATTCCGCGGAGCATCGCCGGCCACGGCTGGTCGAGCACCAGATAGCCGTTACCGCCGGCGCCGAGGGGCGTGGCTTCGTCGTCGACGATCTTCGCGGAGATGCCGGGCAGCGGTGCCATCGCGGAGCCCGGCTTGGTGGCGGTGATGCCGGGCAACGGGGAGATCATGATCGCACCCGTCTCGGTCTGCCACCAGGTATCGACGATCGGGGTCTTGCCTGCGCCGATGACCGCGCGGTACCAACGCCATGCTTCGGGGTTGATCGGTTCGCCGACCGAGCCGAGCAGCCGGATCGACGACAGGTCGTGGGCGTCGGGGATCTCGCGGCCCCACTTCATGAACGTGCGGATCAGGGTGGGAGCGGTGTAGTAGATCGAGACGCCGTACTTCTCGATGATCTCGAAGTGGCGGTGCTCGTTCGGGGAGTTGGGGGTGCCTTCGTAGACGACCTGGGTGGCGCCGTTCGAGAGCGGTCCGTACACGATGTAGGAGTGTCCGGTGACCCAGCCGATGTCGGCGGTGCACCAGTAGACGTCCTTGCCCGGCTTGTGGTCGAACACGTAGTGGTGGGTGTAGGACGCCTGGGTGAGGTAACCGCCGGAGGTGTGGACGATGCCCTTGGGTTTTCCGGTGGTGCCGGAGGTGTAGAGGATGAACAGGGGATGCTCGGCGTCGAACGCCTCGGGCGTGTGTTCGGGGGAGGCCTTCTCGACGGTCTCGTGCCACCAGAGGTCGCGGCCGTCGGTCCACTCGACGTCGATGCCGGTGCGCTGGACCACGAGCACGTTCTGGATCGACGCGGCTCCGTTGACGGCTTCGTCGGCGGCGGTCTTGAGTGGAGCGGCCTGGCCGCGGCGCCACTGCCCGTCGACCGTGACGAGAAGTTTGGCTTCGGCGTCGTCGATGCGTGAGCGCAGTGCGGTGGCGGAGAACCCGGCGAAGACGACGGAGTGCGTCAGGCCGAGGCGGGCGCAGGCGAGCATCGTGATGATCGCCTCGGGGATCATCGGCATGTAGATCGCGACGCGGTCGCCGGCGACCAGACCGAGGTCGGTGAAGGTGTTCGCGGCCTTCGAGACCTCGGCGAGCAGGTCGTTGTAGGTCAGCGACCGGCTGTCGCCGGGCTCGCCCTCGAATGCGATGGCGACCCGATCGCCGTTACCGGCCTCGACGTGCCGGTCGACGCAGTTGTAGGCGACGTTGAGGGAGCCTCCGACGAACCATTTCGCGACGGGAGCATCGGACCAGTCGAGCACCTGTGTCCAGGGTGTGGCCCAGTCGAGGCGCTGGGCCTGGGTGTCCCAGAACGCGAGCCGGTCGGCGTCGGCGGCGGCCTGCAACTCGGGACCTGCGTTGGCGGTGGCGGCGAACTCGGCGCTCGGCGGGAACGCCTGCTGATCGTGGTCCTGGGCTGCGCTCGTCATGGTGCGGTGGCCTCTTTCCGGGTCGTGGCAAAACAGTTCGGACCCCAGTGAGCGTAGTCACCTGTGACGCGGATCGCACCGTTGCACGATGCTGCAACCTGCTCACATGCGCTGATCGGTCGTTGTCGCGCGACGGGCGGTCGGCAACGGCGACGAGTGGCCCCTGGGCGAGCCCATCGATGGGCCGTGGTGATGTTCGCAGCTCACGCCGGTACCGTTCGGGCCGTGACCGATCCGCTTCAGCCCATTCTCGATCTCCCCGGCGTGCGCGACGCGGCAGACCGCGCGCGTGATGCCCTCGCCGAAGTCCACCGTCATCGCACGAACCGTCGCGGCTGGCCGAACACCGCGGCGGAGGCCTCGGTGCGGGCTGCGCGAGCATCGGCGGCGATCGACGGTGGATCCACGGAGCTTCCGCCCCCGGGGGAGACAGGCGATCCGGTGCTCGCGGGTGCGTTGCGGGTCGCGCAGTCCCTCGACGGTGACGCGCTCGCAAATCAAGTGTCGACGTGGCGCCGCGCGCCTCTACAGGCGCTGGCCCGCCTCCACCTGCTCGCCGCAGCCGATGTGGTGGACGATCGGGAGCAGCTGGGCCGGCCTCGGTCGGAGCCGGGGGTGGCGGAACGTCTCGACGGTCTCGCTCAGCTGGTCACGGGAGGAACCTCTGTGCCTGCGCCGGTGCTCGCGGCCGTGGTGCACGGCGAGCTCTGTTCGCTGAGCCCCTTCGGTGTGGCCGACGGCGTCGTGGCGCGTGCAGCGTCGCGGCTGGTGTGTGTGGCTTCCGGGCTCGACACCCACAACCTCGGAGTGCCCGAAGTGACGTGGATGCGGCGAGCGCAGGCTTACCGCGACGGACTCGCAGGCTTCGGTCAGGGCACCGACGTGGGTGTCGGTGGCTGGGTGATCTTCTGCTGCGGTGCGCTCGAGGCAGGTGCTCGCGAGGCGACGTCGATCGCCGAGGCATTCGGCGGTAATTGAGGGCTACCGCGCGACCTTGGAATTAATTGCAGTGCAGTATCTTTCGGCTGCACAGTCAAAAGCGGGTGGTACGCCGATCATGATCGGTGCGCCACCCGCTAGCACGGAACTTCCGGGTTACCATGCGTGCTGGTGTGGGTTGTGTGTCAACGGCCTCGGCGATGATCCGGGTGTCGGCGGTTCGCTCCCCGCAACGGGTGCGGGGGTCTTGCCTTCGAGGACTCGGAACTCGCAGGCCCACAACGCTTCTGCCCTTATAGTGGCATCGGCTCCGCGTGGGTACTCGGTGTCCGTGCTGGGAAACGCGGGCGGGAGATCGAATCTTCTCTTCCGATTCGCTCTTGGCCTCCCGTGCTTCCGTAACTCATTTGTACCCCGTACTTTCGGCGTCGGCAAGCCCCTGGCTCGGAAAGATTCAGTCAGGGAGTGGCGTGAGGCGAAGGTGTTGCCCAGGGCCGTGCCGGCGCCCGGCGAGGTAGACTGCGGCGCCGGTGATCAACGCCGCCGCGGCTCCCGCGACGGCCAGCCTGAGGAGCCCTTTCGCCGACGGCCGGACGCGCCGCGACAACGGCACCGGTCGGGTGAAAGTCAATATGGGCCAGCCATTTTCATTCGCGACACGGCGTAACACCCGGTCGGGATTGACCGCGCGCGGCTTGCCGACGACCTGCAGCATCGGCACGTCCGTCGCCGAATCCGAGTACGCATAACAACGCGCCAGCTCGTAGCCGTGGCGCACTGCGAGTTCGCGAATCGCGGTGCTCTTCGCCTCGCCGAAGCAGTAGAACTCGAGTTCCCCGGCGTACCGCCCGTCGACGATCCTCATCCGACTTGCGGCGCTGTACGAGGCACCGAGTGCCTGGGCGATGGGCGTGACGACCTCCTCGCCCGACGCCGACACGATCACCACGTCGTGGCCGCGGGCGTGGTGGTCCGCGATCAGGTCCTCGGCTTCCGCGTACACCAACGGCGTGACTATCTCGTCGAGGGTTTCGTCCACGATCGAGCGGATCTGTTCGACGTCCCAGCCCTTGCACATCTGCGCGATGTGCTCCCGCATTCGGTCGACGCGTTCCTGGTCGACGGTGGACAGCACGAAGAGCAGCTGTGCGTAACTGCTTGCCAGCACCGCGCGGTGGCTGAGCAGGCCGTGCTCGAAGAACGGACGGGTGAATGCGAGGACGCTCGACTTGGCGATCACGGTCTTGTCGAGGTCGAAGAAGGCGGCGATCCGACCGGACTCGGCGGGATCCGCGGTCGCGTCTGTCACGTGCTCCACCATAGGGCCCGCAGTGCCACTTGCGGAGCCCGGATGAGCGCCACGCCACGCGGATGCTTGAACTTGCAAACACCGAGTATGGAAGGTGTAGTATCGCGACAGTCTGGATATCCAGGCAGTGTTCAGCCCGACCCCCCGGGGCTGAACTCCGACGGCCCTCGCCTCCTCCCCCCCCTGGCGAGGGTCGTCCCTTTTGTTCGGACCAGTTGTCCTACCTGCGCCGATGACGTCCCGGCTGCCGCGCGCGAGTCGCACGGAGTTCCCGCCGCACAGAGTTGTCCACAGGTGCCTGATCCATCCACAGATTCGGCGATACCGGCGAATCGGCCTTCCGCGGCGGCCGCGGAGCCCGCACGCTGTGCGGCATGAACGACGTCCTCGCGCTGATCGGCGACGCGACCCTCCTGGCAAGCCTGCGCCGTGTGGCAGCGGCAGCAGACCGGCAGCTTGCCGAACCGACCGTCCTGCCGCGGCGCCGCGCCTGGCTGGATGCGGGCCTCGTCGTGGTCGACCGCGACGAAGCGCTCGCCTGCGCCGCTGCGCTGCCCCGCAGATCAGGGGTCGTGTTGGTCTGCCCGGACGAACCCGGCCTGGACGAGTGGCAGGCTGCGGCCACGGTGGGCGCCGAACACGTACTGGGTCTTCCCGATGACGAAGTGGAACTGCTCGCCGTCCTCGGTGCGGCGGCCGAACCCGAAGCGGGTGGAGGCACGGTGCTCGCGGTGGTCGGTGGCTGCGGCGGTGCAGGCGCCTCGACCTTCTCTGCCGCACTCGCGTGGGCGGCTGCCGCCCGCGGTGCACCCGGCGTCCTTCTCGTCGACGCCGACCCTTTCGGCGCGGGACTGGACACCCTCACGGGGCTCGAAGAACGCGCCGGCATCCGATGGTCGGGCCTCACGGTCGACTCGGGCAGTGTCTCTGCCCGGGCGTTGCGCGACGCCGTACCCGAATGGCTGTCCGGAGTGGGGGTGCTCGCCGGTGACCGCGGCGCCGAGCGTGTCGGCGCGGCCCCGCTCACCGCGGTCCTCGAAGCAGCGCGCCGTGCGGGCGTGGCCGTGGTCTGCGACGTCGCCCGCACTTTCGACGAGGTCGCCGAGGCCGCGATTGCTGCTGCCGACACCACCGTGCTCGTCACCCAGGCACGAGTGAGTGGCGCGTTGGCTGCAGCCCGGACGGCGGACTGGATCACGGGTCGCGCCGCTACAGCGGGAGTCGTGGTGCGGGGGCCCGCACCCGGCGGTTTGCGCGCAGCCGACGTCGCCGCAGTGGTGGGACTGCCGCTGCTGGCCGCGATGCGTCCTCAGCCCGGGCTCGCAGAGGCCCTCGAAAGGGGCGGTCTGCGACTACGGCAGCGGTCGCCGCTCGTCGTTGCTGCCCTGGAGGTCTTCGACTCCTCCGTTCACGCGGGGCCGAGGGGTGCCGCATGAACGATGTCCTCGACGCCGAACTGCTCGACCGGGTACGCGATCGGCTCGCGGCCGAACCGGGAGATCTGTCACCCGCACGGGTCGCGACCGCGCTGCGCGCCGAGGCGGGCGGTGTGCTCGGCGACACCGATCTCCTCGTCGCCCTGCGCCATCTCCAGACCGAGCTCACGGGAGCCGGCCCACTCGAAGCCTTGCTCGCCGACCCTACAGTGACCGATGTGCTGGTCACCGCCCCCGACCGGGTGTGGGTCGACTGTGGTGGCGGTCTGATACTCACGCCGGTGACCTTTCCGGACGAGGCCGCCGTCCGGCGGCTCGCGCAGCGTCTCGCACTGTTCGCCGGGCGCCGACTCGACGATGCGCAGATGTGGGTCGACGGTCGCCTCCCAGGACACGGCGAATTCGGCGTCCGCCTGCACGCAGTACTCGCCCCCGTCGCACAGGGTGGAACGTGCCTGTCGCTGCGCGTGCTGAGACCGGCGACGCAGGGGCTCGACGCGTTGGTCGAGCGCGGAGCGGTGCGTCCCGATGCCCACAGACTGCTCCGCAGGATCGTGTCGGCGCGTCTGGCCTTCCTCGTCGTCGGCGGAACCGGTGCGGGCAAGACGACGCTCTTGGCGGCGCTCCTCGGCGCGGTCGATCCCGCAGAACGAATCGTGTGCGTCGAGGACGCCGCAGAACTCGTGCCTGATCACCGACACGTGGTGCGCCTCGTCGCGCGAGCACCGAACGTCGAAGGCGTCGGGGAGGTCACCGTGCGCGATCTCGTGCGTCAGGCATTGCGGATGCGACCGGACCGGATCGTCGTCGGTGAGGTGCGGGGCGCCGAGGTGGTCGATCTCCTGACAGCGTTGAACACAGGTCATGACGGCGGCGCGGGCACCGTGCACGCGAACTCCCCCGACGAAGTGCCCGCCCGACTCGAAGCGCTCGCAGCCCTCGGCGGACTCGATCGCGCAGCCCTGCACAGTCAGCTCGCGGCCGCCGTCCAGGTGATCCTGCACGTCCACCGTGCTCCCGACGGCACCAGGAGGCTCGTCGAGATCGGAGTGGTCGAACGCGACCCGATCGCCGGAGTTCTGGTGGTGCCCGCGTGGACATTTGCCGGCGATGCCGCGCCCGGCTCGGAAAGGCTCGAACGGGTCCTGCGGTCGAGGGAGGGGTCGTGACCGTATCCGCCCTGTGCCTGGCGGGCGCCGTCCTCGCTGCCCCCGGTGCCGACGCGCGCAGGCGACTCGAACGACGCGAAGTCGCATCACCGGCGACGTTGCGCCGACCGAATCGAGTGCTCTGCGCGGTGGTCGTCGCGTCGGCCGGCGCGATCCTCATCGGAGTGGGCGCAGCCGTCGCCGTGGCGGTCGCAGCGGCCACGATCGTGTATCGGCTGCGTCGGCGACAACGGGCTGCGCGTCTCGACACCGACCGTCGGACCCTGCTCTCCGGCCTCGACATGGTGATCGCGGAACTGCACGTCGGTGCGCATCCCGCCGATGCATGCGACACGGCCGCGCGCGAAACCACCGGGCCGACCTCGGCCTCTCTGCGGGTCGCGGCGGCGCGGGCGCGGCTGGGTGGGTCCGCGTCCGACGGATTGCGCGGTGCAGCGAGCGAATTCGAGGCCGAGGGGATCGGCGAGAGTCTCGTCCGGGTTGCCGACGCCTGGTCGGTCTCCGACCGTCACGGACTGGCGCTCGCGGAACTGTTGTCGGCGGCCCGGTCCGATCTCGCGGCCCGTATGCGTATCCGGACGCGAACCGACGCCGGTCTCGCCGGCGCCCGCGCCACGGCGACGGTTCTCGCCGCGCTTCCAGTGCTCGGAGTGGCCCTGGGGCAGCTCATGGGAGCGGCGCCGCTGACGACGCTCCTCGGCGGCGGGCTCGGTGCTGTGCTGCTGGTGCTCGGCACGGTGCTCGTGTGCGCCGGATTGCTGTGGACCGATCGCATCGCCGACAGGGTCGGCCGGTGACCGGGTCGATGTTGCTGCCGTCGTTGTGTCTTGCCGCCGCGCTGGTTGCGGTGCCGGACGCAGGAACACGGCGGTTGCAGTACTTGTACGGATCACCCGTCCCCACAACGAGTATCGCGACCGGAAACGCGCAGGATCCGTATGCGATCGCCGCCGCGTTCGATCTCTTCGCGGCGTGCCTGCGGGCCGGGATGCCGGCAGCATCCGCGGCGGGGGTGGTCGCGGAGTCTGCGCCGCCCGCGCTCGCCGCGGCACTTCGGCGAGGAGCCGACCGCTTGAAGCTCGGTGCCGATCCCGCCGACGCGTGGTCTGCGGACGGCGACGCACTGCTCGAAGACTTCGCTCGCGCCGCCCGGAGATCGGCGAAATCCGGTGCGCCACTGTCCGACATCGTGGCCGAACTCGCTGTGCGGCATCGTATGGAGGCCGAAGACAAAGCCGCCGGCGACATCGAACGCGCAGGTGTGCTCGTGAGCGGTCCGCTCGGTTTGTGTTTCCTGCCGGCGTTCGTGTGCCTGGGCATCGTGCCGGTGGTGATCGGCCTGGCCCGGGGTGTCCTGGGGTCAGGGCTGTTGTGACGTCGACGCGGACCGTCCGCATCGACAGAGAGGGGAAACTCGTGTTCACCGAATCCACAGAAGAAGATGGGTCGTTCGTCCGCCGGGTCGTGAAGGTGGCAGGTGACGACGACGGCATGTCGACGGCGGAGTATGCCATCGGCACCATTGCCGCGGCAGCCTTCGGGGCCGTGTTGTACACGGTCGTGACCGGAGACGGAATCGTGTCGGCGCTGACCGGCATCGTCGAACGAGCTCTCAACACCTCGGTGTGACGGTGTGGGCTCGTGCTCGTCGTGTTGCTGCGCGGGACGAGGGCGGCGTGACAGTCGAAGCGGCGCTCGCGATCGCCTCGCTCATCACAGTTATGACGTTGTGTCTCGGTGCCGTGCTGTGTATTTCGCAGCAGGTGCAGTGTCAGGACGCGGCGCGTGAGGCGGCGCGGCTCGCAGCGCGTGGCGACGAGGCCCGGGCGGTCGAGGTGGCCGCCCGGGTGGCCCCTTCCGGTGCGCACATCGAGGTGGGTACGGAGGACGATCTCGTCGTCGCGACCGTGAGCGTCGATGCGCCGCTACTCCCGATGATCACCCTGATTGCCGACGCCGTCGCGGTCCGCGAACCGGGGGAGGTGTCGTGATTCGGATGGACCTGCGCGACGAGCGCGGCAGCGCGAGCATCCTGGGGTGCTGCATCATGGCCGCGCTCATCACGATCACCGCCACCGTTCTGCACGTCGGAGCGGTCGTGGTGGTCCGTCACCGCCTGCAGGCCGCGGCCGACCTGGCGGCGTTGGCCGTCGCATCGTCACTCGACGGTGGATCCGTCGAGGCCTGCGCGGTGGCGCAGACCGTGGCCGACCGCATGGACGTGGGCGTGCGGAGTTGCCGGATACACGGGTGGGACGCGGTGGTGGAGACATACGCTCCGGTGTCGCCGCTGTTCGGAGACAGGGACGCATCGGCGATCGCCCGCGCGGGACCTGCGCTCGGCGACGAACCGGCCGCTCACGCGGGCGGTGGAGGTTGAGAGCCCAGTGCGTCGAGTACAGCGGTCAACAGTGCTGTCGCACCGGCCTTGTCGAGCGGATCATTGCCGTTACCGCACTTGGGGGAATGCACGCACGACGGGCAGCCGTCGATGCATTCGCATGCCTGCACTGCATCGCGGGTAGCGGTGAGCCACTGGGTGATCCGTGAGAATCCACGTTCGGCGAAACCGGCCCCGCCCGGATGCCCGTCGTAGACGAACACGGTGGGCAGTCCGGTGTCGGCGTGCAGGTCGGTCGACACGCCACCGATATCGCCGCGATCGCACGTCGCGACGAGGGGAAGCAATCCGATGGCGGCGTGCTCGGCGGCGTGCAGAGCGCCCGGAACCCGCTCGGGCGTCAACCCGATCCGGTCGAGCAGTCCCGGTGTCACGGTGTACAGCACCGCGCGAGTGGGCAGGGTCTGCGCCGGCATATCCAACTCGATCCGGTCGAGCACCTCCCCGGAGGGGAGACGCCGGAGATAGGCAACCACCTGCCCGGTCACCTGGACGGCCGCCATCTGCACGGTGACAGGCCCGTACGTCCGGGTCTCCTCCACAGCGACAACTCGAATGTCGGTGACTTCGCGCACCGACGTCGACCACTCCGGATCCTCGGCGTGCACGAGTGCGACGCCGTCGTCGAGGTGCAGTTCGTCGACGACGAAGGTCTCGCCCTGGTGGAGATGCACCGCACCGGGGTGGACGGTCGCGGGTGCACGCCCCGCTTCGACGGTGCCGAGCATCCGGCCTGTGTCGGCCTCGACGATCGCGACCTGATTGCCGATGCCGCCGCGGATGTCGACTTCGGCGTGCGGGTGGGTGTCCGGTGTGACGAACCACCCGTGCGGGCGCCGACGGATCAGACCCTGCTTCGCCAGGTCGGTGAGCAGGTCGTGCGCGTCGAACCCGTCGACCTCCGTGTGCGAGAGCGGCAACTCCGATGCGGCGCACAACAGTTGCGGCCCGAGTACGTACGGATTCGCCGGGTCGGTCACGGTCGCCTCGACCGGCCTGTCGAGCAGTGCCTGCGGGTGGTGCACGAGATAGGTGTCGAGTGGATCGTCGCGCGCGACGAGAACGACGAGCGAACCTTGACCACGCCGTCCGGCCCGACCACCCTGCTGCCAGAAGGACGCAACCGTCCCAGGGAACCCGGCGACGACCACGGCGTCGAGACCTGCGATGTCGACCCCGAGTTCGAGCGCGTTCGTGCTCGCGACACCGAGCAACCGGCCGTCGGACAGGGCTGCCTCGAGATCGCGACGATCCTCCGCGAGATACCCGGCGCGATAGGTCGCGACACGGTCCACGAGGTCGGGCGCCGATTCGGCGAGCAGACGCCGTGTGCCCATCGCGGTGAGTTCCGCGCCGTGACGTGAACGGACGAATGCCAGCGTGCGAGCGCCTTCGACGACGAGGTCGGCGAGCAGCCGAGCGGCCTCGGTACCGGCAGCCCGGCGCACGGGCGCACCGTGCTCGCCGGTGACTTCCCGCAGCAGCGGTGGTTCCCACAACGCGACGGTGCGCGGACCGTGGGGCGAGCCGTCCTCGGTCACCTCCGCGCACGGCGCTCCGATCAACCGCGAGGCGGCGGTTCCCGGATCGGCGGTGGTGGCGGAGGCCAGGATGAAGACCGGGTCGGCGCCGTAGTGGTTCGCGAGGCGTCGCAATCGGCGGATGATCAGCGCGACGTGCGACCCGAAGACGCCCCGGTACGAGTGGCACTCGTCGATGACGACGTAACGCAGCCGACGCAACAGCCGCGCCCAGCGTGCGTGGCCGGGCAGGATTGCCAGGTGCAGCATGTCGGGGTTGGTGAAGATCCACCGAGAATGGCTACGCGCCCATCGGCGCAGTTCCGTGGAGGTGTCGCCGTCGTACGCGCATGGATGGACGGTCGACAGGCCGGGCGTCGCCCCGGTCAGTTCTGTCACCGCGCGCAATTGGTCGGCGCCGAGCGCCTTCGTGGGGGAGAGATACAGCGCTGTGGCCTGCGGGTCGGACGCGAGCGCCGTGAGTACCGGAAGCTGGTAGGCGACGGATTTGCCCGACGCGGTACCGGTGGACACCACTACGTTGTTGCCCGCGACCGCGAGATCCGCGGCGTGGATCTGATGACACCAGGGCTCCGACACCCCTTGTTCGCGGAGAGCGTCGACCACGGAGCCGGCGGCCCAGCCCGGCCAGCGGGCGTGTCGCGCTTTCCGTGCGGGCAGCGCGGCGGTGTGGGTGAGGGGGTGTTCGTTCGATGGCGTGCCGGCGAGCAAACGGTCGAGTAGCGCCTGTCCGTAGCCCGGGGCAGTGGCTCCACCGGGTTGAATAGGTATTGATCTGGTCACACGTCGGCTCCGCTGGATCGAATTCGGCACGGGCGGAGGCGGGCGCGGCGTAGCATCGGCCGCAGACCTCTACCCGCAGGTAATGCTACCGAGCGGCCTACAAGATCAGAATTTTGGCGCGATTGTGCCATACCTACTGTTGTGACCGCCCAGAACATGATTGACTGGCACGCGGTCGCAGCTTCTGTGTTCGTAGACTTGAGAAAGTGCACGCTCGCAGGATCGTGGTTGCGAGCGGTGTGCTTTAGCTCTTCCAACGGGGGATTCGAAAGGTACAGCGGTCGGAATCGGGACCTGGCGGCCGCTGTCCCCAGCGGCTCGTCGAATCCGGTGTTAGAAAGAGAAGGAAAAGCATGGCACAGGGCACTGTGAAGTGGTTCAACGCGGAGAAGGGCTTCGGCTTCATCGCTCCGGAGGACGGCTCTGCCGACGTGTTCGTTCACTACTCCGAGATCCAGGGTTCCGGTTTCCGCACCCTCGAGGAGAACCAGCGCGTCGAGTTCGAGGTCGGACAGGGCACCAAGGGCCCGCAGGCCACCGGTGTGCGCGCTGTCTGATCCGACGCGCTCCATCGAGCACCTCTGAGGGCGATCGCCCTCACCCCCATCGTCCCCTGTCGCCACCGGCGATGGGGGACGATGGCTTTTCGGGGCAAGACAACCGGAAATGGCCACAGACAGGGAGGAAGCAGTGAGTCAACTGTCCTTCTTCGGCGCCGATACCGCGCCGCCGGCACTGTCCGATCTGAGTGGGTTGCTTGCGGCGCAGGGACAGGTCGTGTCGCACACCGCTCACTCGGCGCAGATTTCGGTGACGGTAGATGCGTCATGGCGCGCGTCCGCGATCGCCGACCGGATCGTCGCGACGGGTCTGACCGCAGAGATCGGCTCGGCGCCGGACGGGTCTCCGCGGGTGCATACCGCCGACGTTCCCGATCTCGTTCCACTCGCCACCGCGTGGTCGCGCGGCGGAACCAAGAACGTCCCGGCCGGATGGGTCCCGAACGCCGGTGCGCTGAGGACATGGTTCCTGGCAGCGGGCCGGATGGAGGCCGAAGGCGAGCGGTATGTGCTCGGGCTCGATCCGGATGCGCCCGGTACCTACGTCGCACTCTCCGAGGCTTTGATGCTGGCCGGAATCGCCCCCACCTTGATCAGTCCGCACGGCGCCCCACCTGGGCTGAGAGTGTCGGGACCGCGCCGCATCGCGCGGCTCGAGGAGAGCATCGGAGCTCCCCCCGACCACTCTGAAGCCCGCGCGATCTGGCCACGTCACGAGCACGGAGAGCACCACATGTGACGAGCGAACGACCGAGTATGTGCGACCCTGTGTGTGACCGAGTCGGGGAGACGGGTCGGTATACATGTCTTCGAGAGACGGACATGTCGGCAAAAGGGAAGGTTCAGGCGTCACGGTGGCAGCACGGGACAAAGGCACGTCGGACAACGCGTCGGGTACGCGCCGACTCGTCATCGTAGAATCTCCGACCAAAGCGAAGAAGATCGCTCCCTACCTGGGGCGCAACTATGTCGTCGAAGCCTCCGTCGGCCACATCCGCGACCTTCCACGCGGTGCAGCGGACGTCCCTGCCAAGTACAAGGGCGAGTCGTGGGCGCGGCTCGGCGTCGACGTCGATCACGACTTCGAGCCGTTGTACGTCGTCAGCCCCGAGAAGAAGTCGAAGGTCACCGAGCTCAAGTCGCTCCTGAAGGACGCCGACGAGCTCTACCTCGCCACCGACCCCGACCGCGAGGGCGAAGCCATCGCGTGGCACCTCCTCGAGACACTCAAGCCGAAGGTTCCGGTCCGCCGGATGGTCTTCCACGAGATCACCGAACCCGCGATCCGCGCAGCGGCAGAGAACACCCGCGAGCTCGACAACGACCTGGTCGACGCGCAGGAAACCCGACGCATCCTCGATCGCCTGTACGGCTACGAGGTCAGCCCGGTGCTGTGGAAGAAAGTCATGCCGCGACTGTCGGCGGGCCGCGTCCAGTCGGTCGCGACCCGTGTCATCGTGCGGCGCGAACGTGAGCGCATGGCATTCAAGTCCGCCGAGTACTGGGACATCGCCGCGACCATGGACGCCGGTGCCGACGCGAGTCCCCGCTCGTTCGGCGCGCGCCTCGTCAACGTCGACGGTTCCCGCGTCGCTGCAGGTCGCGACTTCGGTCCCGACGGCGCTCTGAAGACCGACGGTGTCGTCGTGCTCGACGAGGCATACGCCCGCCGACTCGCCGACGCGCTGTCCGGTGTCGCGCTGACAGTGTCGTCGGCGGAGAGCAAGCCGTATACGCGCAAGCCTTACGCACCGTTCATGACCTCCACGCTCCAGCAGGAGGCCGGCCGCAAGCTCCGGTTCTCGTCCGAACGCACGATGCGCATCGCGCAGCGGTTGTACGAGAACGGCTACATCACCTACATGCGTACCGACTCGACGACACTGTCCGAGTCGGCGATCGCCGCGGCCCGCTCGCAGGCCACACAGCTGTACGGCGCCGAATACGTGCACGCGACGCCCCGTCAGTACACCCGCAAGGTCAAGAACGCGCAGGAAGCGCACGAGGCGATCCGGCCCGCCGGCGACGTCTTCGCGACTCCGGGCGAACTGCACGCGCGCCTCGACACCGACGAGTTCAAGCTGTACGAGCTGATCTGGCAGCGCACGGTCGCGTCGCAGATGGCCGACGCTCGTGGCACCACTCTCACGCTCCGCATCGCCGGCACCGCCGGGACCGGCGAAGTGTGCACCTTCTCGTCGTCGGGTCGCACGATCACGTTCGCCGGCTTCCTCAAGGCCTACGTCGAAAGTGTCGACGAAGAGGCCGGCGGTCAGTCGGACGATGCGGAGTCGCGTCTGCCGAACCTCAGCGAGGGCGCAGCGGTCACCGCAACGAAACTCGATCCGGATGGGCACTCGACCAATCCGCCCGCCCGGTTCACCGAAGCGAGCCTGATCAAGACCCTCGAAGAGTTGGGTATCGGGCGTCCGTCCACCTACGCGTCGATCATCAAGACGATCCTCGACCGCGGCTATGTCTACAAGCGTGGCAGTGCGCTGGTGCCGTCGTGGGTGGCGTTCTCGGTGATCGGCCTGCTCGAGGCTCATTTCGCGCAGCTGGTCGACTACGACTTCACCGCGGGTATGGAGGACGATCTCGACGAGATCGCCGCCGGTCAGGAGCAGCGCAGCGCGTGGCTGTCCCGGTTCTACTTCGGTGGTGAGCACGGCGACGAGGACTCGGTCGCACGCAAGGGCGGCCTGAAGAAGCTGGTCGGGCAGAACCTCGAGGACATCGATGCCCGCGAGATCAATTCGATCCGGTTGTTCGACGATGCGGAGGGTCGCGAGATCCACGTGCGGGTGGGCCGATTCGGTCCGTACCTCGAGCGGATGGTCGTAGACCCCGACAACCCGGACGGCGACCTCATCTCGCAGCGCGCGAACCTGCCCGAGGATCTACCGCCGGACGAGCTGACCCTCGAGTACGCGGAGAAGCTCTTCTCGACCCCGCAGGAGGGCCGGGTTCTCGGCGTCGATCCGGCGACCGGACACGAGATCGTCGCTCGCGAGGGTCGCTTCGGTCCGTACGTCACCGAGTTGCTGCCCGAGCCGAAGCCCGAGCCGGAGCCGGAACCCGATGTCACCCCCGTCCCGGTCGAAGAGCTGACGAGCGGCGGCGCAACGAAGACCGCGACCAAGACGGCCGCAAAGAAGGCGGCCAAGAAGGCGCCGGCGAAGAAGGCAGCGAAGAAGGCCACCGGCCCGAAGCCGCGCACGGCGTCGCTCCTCAAGACGATGGAGTTGTCATCCGTCACGCTCGACGACGCCCTGCGGTTACTGTCACTTCCGCGTGTCGTCGGTGTCGATCCGGAGTCCGGCGACGAAATCACCGCGCAGAACGGTCGCTACGGTCCGTATCTGAAGAAGGGCACCGATTCGCGTTCGCTGGCGACCGAGGAACAGATGTTCACGGTCACCCTCGAGGAAGCCCTGAAGATCTACTCCGAACCGAAGCGTCGCGGACGTCAGGCTGCTGCTGTACCTCCGCTACGAGAACTCGGCGTCGATCCGGTCAGTGAGAAGCCGATGGTCATCAAGGACGGCCGTTTCGGTCCGTACGTCACCGACGGCGAGACCAACGCGAGCCTGCGCAAGGGTGACGAGGTCGGCACGATCACCGACGAACGCGCATCCGAGCTGTTGGCGGATCGCCGTGCCCGGGGGCCGGCGAAGAAGACCACCAAGAAGGCGGCGAAGAAGGCTCCCGCCAAGAAGACCGCAGCGAAGAAGACCGCGGCGAAGAAGGCAGTAGCCAAGAAGACAGGGGCGAAGAAGGCTCCCGCCAAGAAGACCGCCACCGAGGAGACGACCGACTGATCCGCCAGGACCTAGGTTGTCGGTGCCGATCGCTACGCTGAGCCCCATGCCCGGAGTCTTCGATCGTCTCGTCGGTCAACACGATGTCGAGACCGACCTCGTCGGTGCGGCCGTGGCCGCACGAACCGGCGCCTCCGGTTCTGCGATGACCCACTCCTGGCTGTTCACGGGTCCGCCCGGATCAGGTCGCTCCATTGCGGCCCTGTGCTTCGCAGCGGCACTGCAGTGCACCGACGACGCAAGCCCCGGGTGCGGTCGCTGCCACGCGTGCACCACGACGATGGCCGGCACCCACGGCGATGTCCGACGCGTCGTTCCCGAAGGCCTGACGATCAGCGTCAAGGCGATGCGCGAGATCGTGCAGGTCGCAGCCCGGCGGCCGAGTACCGGGCGTTGGCAGGTCGTCGTCATCGAAGACGCCGACCGTCTTACGGAAGGTGCCGCGAACGCGCTGCTCAAGGTCGTCGAGGAGCCGCCGCGGCGCACGGTGTTCCTGCTGTGCGCGCCGTCGGTCGATCCTGAGGACATCTCGGTGACCCTGCGGTCGCGGTGCCGACACGTCGGGCTGATCACCCCGAGCGTCGTCTCGATCGCCCAGGTCCTTCGCGACGTCGACGGTATCGCTGCGGATGCCGCGCAGTGGGCCGCGTCGGTCAGCGGTGGCCACGTGGGTCGTGCTCGACGTCTCGCCACAGATCCGGCTGCGCGCGACAACCGCAAACGTGCGCTCGACGTCGCCGGCGCTGTACTGCGACCCGCCACCACCTATACAGCCGCAGAAGAACTCGGCAAGAGTGCGGAGACCGAGGCGAAGGAGATCAGCGCAGACCGGGACGAACGGGAAACCGAAGAACTCAAGACCGCGCTCGGTGCCGGCGGAACCGGCAAGGGCGCGGCCGGTGCGCTGCGAGGTTCGGCGGGAGTACTCAAGGAACTCGAACGCACCCAGAAATCGCGCAAGACCCGCACCGAGCGCGACATCATGGACCGCGCCCTCATCGACCTGGCCGGGTTGTATCGGGACGCGCTCGCTCATTCGATGGGTGCGGCTGCGACGCCCAACCACCCCGACATGGCAGACCGCGCCCGCGACCTCGCATCCCGAACGAGGCCCGAAGGGCTCCTCGACTGCATCGAAGCGATCCTCGACTGTCGTGAGGCGCTCGCACAGAACGTCAAGCCACGCTTCGCGCTGGCCGCGATGGCCGCCCGTCTGAGCGCGCCGTTCCGGTGATCACCCTGCCGGTTTGCATCGGGCAGGGGGGTTTCGGCTAGACTTCGGACGCCGCAAGGCGCGCTGCCTTAGCTCAGTCGGTAGAGCATTTCACTCGTAATGAAAAGGTCGCGAGTTCGATTCTCGCAGGCAGCTCCAACGGGGAAGCCCCCTCACCTGGACCAACAGGTTGAGGGGGCTTCTTCGTGTTTGGTGAAAAGGTTCTAGACCATCGATTCCGGTCGCAGATCGGTCGCACGCCGCGCAGCACGCTCACTCCGAAGCTCGGCAGCGGCCGCGTCCAACACCCCACCGAGAGCGTCGGCAGCGGCATGGGCAGCCTCGGGGGAGAGGTGGCCGTAGAGGTCCGCCGTGATCGACACCTGCGAATGCCGGAGCGTCTTCGACACCAGGGGCAGGGGCACCCCGTTCTGCAACATCAACGAGGCAGCGAGGTGCCGGAGGTCGTGGAGCCTGACGAGAGGTAGGCCGGCAGTCTCGGACAGGGCATGGAACCGCTTGAGGACGTACTCGGGCCGGAGCATCGCACCGTTCTCCCGGGCGAACACAAGATCGTTGTCCTCATACGCTTCGCCCCACATGGCCCGTTCTGCCCCCTGGTTGGCCCGCTGACGCTCGAACACGGCGACCATGCGGGTTGATAGCCCCACCCACCCGGCGGAGGCTTTCGTCTTGGGGGCGCCGATGACGAGCTTTCCTTTTACGTCGGTGACGCTGCGACGGACGCGGAGGATGCGGTTGTCGAGGTCGACGTCTTCCCACTGCAACGCGAGGACTTCACCTCGGCGGAGGCCGGTGCCGATGAGGACTTCGAAGAGGGGGGCGAGCCGGTCGCCGTGGATGTGGTCGAGGAACTGGGCGGCTTGCGCTGCGGTCCAGGGTTGCCGTTCGGGCGCCCGGTAGGCGGGAGGCTGGACGTGTTGCGCTGCGTTGTGGGTGAGCCGCTTGTGGCGTACGGCGTCGGAGAGGGCGGAGCGCAGGACGGCGAGGACGGACTTGATGGTGGAGGGGCCGCGTCCTTCTTCGATGAGGGTGTCGACGAGGCGGACGACGTGTTCGTGGCGGAGTTGTTCGAGCTTGATGGTGCCGATGTGCGGGTTGATGCGTTTGTGGACGAACTCGCTGTAGCCGAACAGGGTCCGGGGTTTGAGTGTGTGACGTTTCTCACCGAGCCATTTGATGAGGTACTGGGCGACGGTTTCGCGGTCGTCGGTCTTGACGGAGCTGTCGACCCGTTCGTGGACTTTCTTCAGTTCGGCTTGGGCTTCGCGTTTGGTGGCGAACCCTCCTCGGCGCATGGTTTTGCGTTTGCCGTCGAGGCTGGGGAGGTCGACTGCGAATGACCAGGTGCCGTGTTTGTCGTCGGCGAGTTGGGGGCAGTTGGTGCCGAGGGGCCGGCGGTTGTGGTCGACGCAGTGGCAGCGGCGGTAGATGCGGCCCTTCATGGCTGGTCTCCCTCATGGAATAGGTCGGGTTGGTCGTTGTTGTCTGCGAATGCTCCGCTGGCTGGTGGGGCGACGCCGGCGTTGCGCATGGCGGTTCGGTGGCGCTGGAGGGCTTTGACGGAGAAGTCGAGGATGTCTTCTGACATGGAGACTCGATGTTGTTGGATGTTTTCTTTCTCGGGGGTCCATCCCCGCATCCCGTCGTGGATCGTTTCGTCCTTGGCTTTTCGCAGTTCCTGGCGGCTGTGTTCGACGCGTTGGAGTAGTTCGTCGTGGTGGATGAGGAGTGCGGTCGCTTGGTTGTGGGTGTCGCTTGCGTCTACTCCTGTGAATCGCTTGGCGGCTGTCCATGAATCGACCGTGATTTCCGGCACATATTCCACGGGTTCGTCGGGGATTCCGGGGTAGATGAGGGTGATGGGCGGCACGTCGAGGGCGTACGCGATGGCGATTAGCTCACTGATGTCGACGCTTGTTTTGCGCCCGCCTTCGAGGTTGACGAGCGCGTTGCGGGTGTAGGTGTAGCCGAGTGCGTCGACGCGGCGGGCTAGCTCTGCGGCTGTGACCTTGGGGTTTGCTGCTTCGCGGGTGGCTCGCACTGTTTCTCCGATGCGTTTGGCGGTCGCTGCTTGCCATGTCTCGGACTGTGTCATGAGGACACACTCTACCCTTTCAAGTGCTTCCTGTAGACGTGCTGTGCTACTGTGTGTTCCAGCAACACAGTTGTACTCGGAGATTCAGTCTAAGAAACACAGGAGGCTTCGGTGTCGAAGTTTGTTCAGGAACTCCGCGAGGCAGGGCCTACGTGCTCGCTCGCTGAGGCGATTAAGGCGCTCGGTATCAGCCGCGGACACGGGTATGCGCTGGCAAGGGCCGGCGAGTTTCCGGTGAAGGTTCTGCGTCTGGGCAGCACGTACCGGGTTGTGACGGCGGACCTGCTTCGGGTCCTTGGACTGGATGAGGTGGCCTGATGCGTGACCTCGATGCAACCGAATCGAACAACAACCTCCAGGGGGAGAGCATGACCACCATCAATCCGTCCCGAGTTCTGATCGACCAGTACCTCGCGATGATCGGATGCAACGGCATCGAGGCTGGTGACGATGCACTCACCGCGAAGGTTCAGGCCGATTTCGACGCATGGAACGAGGAAAACGGCATTCGTCCTGACGACATGTTGGAATCCTCCGCTTCGCGGGTGGGCCTCACGATCAATGAGTACGCCAGCGTCCTAGACACCCTTACGTCCATGGGTGACGCAGAAGACGTGGTTAGCGCCGACACCATGGTCACAAGCTGGACAGTCGCGGCCGAGCTCGCATATGGACTGGCGAGCGGCAGTGTGCAGTCGGTTCTGATTTCGGCCCATGCCACCACGACCAGGGTTATCTGATGGCCGGGTGGTTCGCGTCGGGTTCGGTGCGTGAGGTTGAGGTCGTGGAGCGTGAGGACCGCATTGAGCTGCGGTTCGGTCCTGCATCGATCCATATGTCGCCGGCGGAGGCTCGGCGTTTCCACAAGCAGTTGACGGCAATCGTAGAGAAGGGCAAGTCATGAACAACAACACCCGCATTGAGGTCGCGGCAGGACAGTTCACCGTGGAGGAGTTCGCGCCTGGTGAGCTGCTGATCGAGAGTCGCCCGATCTTCTTCACGGACGACGGTTGCGGCTACACAGTGTCGGTTCCGTACTACGTGCGGAGCGAGGATGCCGGGGTTCTGGAGATCAACCTGATTGGTCCTACTCAGGATCGGGCGTGGGGAATCATCGAGATTGAGCGGCAGGCGAAGGCCCTGGAATCGGTTCAGGCCTTCTACGACGTGTTGCGTTGGCAGTTCGCGTTCTTCGTGGATGAGTATTTCGCGAAGCTGGGTTGATGCTTTGGGGGACGCGACCGTGGCTACCGGCCGCGTCCCCTGAGGGCAACCGTAGCAGGAGGTCGATGAATCTCGCATAACCCCAGGCATTTCTGGTCCTGGGTTCATCTGGAGGTGCGCATGCCCCCCTTAACGACGGAAGCGCCGGCCCTGCTACGGCCGACGCTCCCCGAGACTTCAGTTGTCCCAACTGCTGAAGACGATTCTATCCGACCGCATCGGGCGGTACAACCTGCCGGGTTCGCGGACGGCACGCCAGCGCAAGCCTTCCTGTGCGCGGCGCTCTTCTCTACGCCTGCGGATGTTGCGGCGGTTCTTCGGTTCGTTGACGACCTCGACTTTGAGAAGCCTGGTCAACGCCTGATTGTGGAGGCCATTCGCGCCCTCTCGCTGGCCGGTGAGCCGACTGACGCCGTGTGCGTGGGTGATTGGCTGGCCCGGAACGGCAAGCTCACTCAGGACGCGAAGTACGAACTGACGTGCGCGATAACGGCTGGGGCGAACTCGGATGCGTTGCGCCACTATGCGACTGCTGTGGTAGCCGACTCGTTCCGGGAGGCGTACGCCAGTCTCGGTGAGGCCCTGCTCGAATCCGCTGGCGTGATGCCGGAACACGACCTTCTGCCGCAGCTGGTGGAGGGCGGGACTCGCCTGCGCAATCACTCTCGCCGTTTGGATGCACTCCGCGGCCATGACAACAACTGAATACGGAGACCCCCGACATGTTTGAATCTTCCCAGTTTGACCAGTTCCTCGCTGAGACCGGCGCCTTCACAGGCGACTGGCTGAATGTGCAGGAGTTCCCCGCCATGCAGTGGACCGTCCCTGGCATCATCCCCGAGGGGTTCGGGCTGCTGGTCGGCGCACCGAAGATGGGCAAATCTTGGTTTGCGCTGGATGTCGCGCTGCGCAAGTCTGCTGGTGGGCGTGTGCTCGGCGCTATCGACTGCGAGCCGGAGCCGGTGTTGTACCTCGCCCTGGAGGACGGTGAGCGACGGTTGCAGGGCCGCAGCCGACACCTCCTCGGCGAGAACGGGCGCATCCCGTCCGGGCTGACGTTCATTACGAAGGTCAACCCGATCGACCTGGTATCGACGATCGAGGCATTCCTCGAGTGCTACTCGGATCGCTCCCCGCTGGTCATCATCGACACACTCGGCAAGGTGATGCCAGCCGCTAAGCCCGGGGAAAGTGCATACGAGCGCGACTATCGGTTCGGCGGGAAGCTCAAGGAAATCTCCGATCGCTATGTGGGTTCGACGATCAAGGTGGTCCACCACACCCGCAAGGCTGCTGCGGAGGACTTCGTAGAGGCCACGTCAGGGTCGAACGGGTTGGCGGGTTCTGCTGACTTCGTCCTGGTCCTGAATCGCAGGCGCACGGAGACGGACGCGGTGCTGTCGGTGACTGGGCGTGACGTGGTGGAAGCGGAGTACGCAATGACCACGGATAACGGCCGCTGGTCTTTGAAGGGCGCGAGCCTGGAGGAGGCTGCTGCCGCCGCGGTGGAGGTCAAGTCGACATCGGGTGTGGGTGATCGTTCGGCGGATGTCATCGCGTTCGTGTCCCGGCATCCGAATGGTGTCGCACCGAAGGCGGTGTCGGAAGCGCTGGACTTGCCCGACGCTCGACGGTATCTAGCTCGTCTCGCTGAGGCGGATCGGCTCCGCAAGATCGGACGCGGCTTGTACGGCCCTGTCCCAACTGTCCCAATGTCCCATTCGGACGCACGGACGAACGTGTGGCTCGGTTCGGGTGAACCTCTCGAACTCTGATCGATGACGGTCGGGGGTTCGTGCTTGTCGCGAATCCCCGACTGCCCCTCTACATGTGTGTCCCAACTGTCCCGTTGTCCCAATCGGATGAAGTGTTTCTCGGCATTGGGACACATGGGACACATGGGACACCCCCTCTCAGGAGTGTTCTTCATGAAGATTCGAATCCCTCACCTCGACGTTTCCACGACGTGGTTCTCCGAGCCATGCACGCGCTGCGGTGTCGACGCAACCTGGCATGTCAAAGTCCAGTCGCCTCGCTTCTCCACGTCCGCTTTTTTCTGTGGAGAACACGTCCCGAACGCAGCCCTCGAAAAGTATCTCGAGAGCCTCGCCAGCGCGTAGTTGAACGCATCGCCTAGGGCGGGTCGGAAAAGTCCGGCCCGCCCCTCCCTACCCATAACTAATTTTCGTTCGTCAGCGTTCGATCTAGACCCCATTACGCATGCCTCTAGGAGAAGCAATGCCCCGAATTCTTACAATCACCACCACCACCGAAGCTGCCGCACTCAAAGTTTCCGATCGACTCCAGTGCGTCCATTGCGTTCTTCAACGCCAAATCCTCCGGTCCAACCACGGCTTCGTTCTCACCGTGGCGCACGAGCGAGGATGCCGAATGGTGGGTATAAAACCCGTCAAGCGCCGGTGACTGGACATAGCATGGTATTCTTAATGAGTCCCCGAAGTGTGCCAAAAATCAGAACCACAGCCCTGTCGAGTCCGGCGGGGCTTTCCCATTCCCAAAGGGGGACGCAATGAATACCGGCCGCATGTACGAGACAATCGCGGAGTGCGCCGAACGCTGCAAGGTGAACGAAAAGACCATTCGCCGCGCAATCGCAGACGGCAAGCTCACCGCCTACCGACTCGGACCACGCACCACCCGCCTCGACGTGCACGAAGTCGACGCAGCATTCGCCACCACATAGCTTCTCTGGCGGCTGTCGGGGTCGCGCCAGAGAAACCGGCACGCTCGGGTTGAGCGAGTTACACCTCCTCGCTCCCCGGGCGTTGTCGCGTAAGGAGCACCATGGATTTTGACGCCTCCGGCAACAACTTGGATGACATGCTTTCCAGGTCCGACGATGTTCGATCCTGGCTGCACGAACTCGCAGAACTCGGAGCCGACGACTGGGCTATCCGTTCCAGGTGGAAAACAGGCTTCAATGCCACTCACGTGGAAGCGCAAACCGACCACGGTCCGTCCGGGAATTGGGAAGCAACCATTTACGCCTCGGGCCACTACGCGCGTTGGCGCGAACACGGAACCCGATACAACGCACCTGAGCGTGTGATGTCGGACTACCTGCGTTCGATCGATCCGGACGCGGACATAAACAACCCGTAGCCAGGGGAAACGGAAAATTCAATATGGCCGAACCGTTCAATGCCGGCAGTGCATACGCCACAATCCGGCCGCGCCTTGACCCGCAGTGGAAGCAAAAGATCAGCGCGGAGATTTCGAAACCGCAGAACGATCCCAACGCCAAGGTCACCGTCACTCCGCAGCTCGGTGCGCTCACCGACTTCAAGAACGACCTGAAGGCGAAGATGGCGGCGACGAACGCCACCGTCAAGATCGCCCCGGTCCTCGGTTCCCTGACCGAGTTCAAACGGGATCTTCGGGCATCCACGGCGAACTTGCAGGTGAAGGTCAACGTCACCCCGAACATGACGGAGTTCCGGCGTGAACTGCGCAGGGCCTCCACGGTCGGCACCGGCGGTGTTCGTCTCCCCGTGGACCTGGACCTGACGCGGGCACGGGCACAGCTCGCCGCGTTCCGCGCCGCCACCCCCGACCTTCGGATGAACCTCGACCTTGACACTGGCGGGGCGACCGCCGGCATGGCCTCGATGATCGCCCAGGCACTCGCCCTGCGCACCGCCCTCAACGGGATCGACATCGGTGGTTCCGGTGGTGGCGGACTCGGTGGTCTCGGTGGTGGAGGTGGTGCAGCTTCCGCCGCTGGTGGTCTCGGGTCGATGCTGCCGATGCTCGGTTCGATCGCTGCTCTCGCCCCGGTGGCGTTGGGTGCGGTCGGTCAACTCGGCATCGGCATGCTCGGCCTTGGTGCCGCTGCCGGCCCTGCACTCGCCACGATCGCTCTCGGTTTCGAGGGCATCAAGACCGCCGCGGAATCCATCAAGCCCCAGTTCGATGCACTGAAAACGCAGGTCAGCGACGTTTTCGCTCGGGAGATGCAGCCGGCGTTCGAGTCGATCGGCTCCCTCATGGAGTCCCTCGGCCCCGAAATGGAGGGCATCGCCTCCGGCATGTCGGGTCTGTTCACCGGGGTCACCGATGCGCTCACCGGTCCCGGCTGGGATTCGCTGCAAGAGTTGTTCGGAAGCATCCCGCAGTTCCTGTCCGCGATGGGGCCGGGCCTCAACGACTTGGTTGTGGGATTCACCGACCTGGGTCTCGCTGCCGCCCCCGCAATGCAGGCGATGGGCGCCGGACTCGGCGACATCCTCGGCGAATTCGGTCAGGCACTCACCGGACTCATGGAATCGGGTGACCTCACCGCCCTGTTCGAGGGCTTCGGTCAGGCACTCACCGGATTCGGGCAGCTCCTCGGACCGCTCATCACGATGCTCGGGCAGCTCGGTGCCGAACTCGGCGGCTCCCTCGGCGGCCTGTTCGCGCAGCTCGGCGAGGTTCTCACTCAGCTCACCCCCGCGTTCCGGGAGATCGTCGGTGTGGTGGGTCCGGTGCTCGTCGACACCTTCGCGGCTCTCGTCCCGGCGATCGGTCCGCTCGGGCAGGCGTTCGCGTCGCTGGTGTCGGCGGTGGCCCCGGTGCTGCCGCTCATCGCCCAGTTGGTCGGCAATGTCGTGTCCGCTCTCGCGCCGGCACTGACGGTGTTGTTCAACGCGCTCGCCCCGGTAATTCAGTCCATGGTCGAGCAGCTTCAGCCCGTGATCCAGGCATTGGCGCCGATCCTCGCCCAGGTGGCGATGACGATCGCAGAGGGTCTTGCGGCGGCGTTCCAGGCGATCGCCCCGTCCCTGCCGTTGCTGGCGGAATCCTTCGGCCAGATCGTGCTGGCGATCGCCCCGTTCCTGCCGCAGCTTGCACAGATCATCGGCGAACTGCTGCCGCCGCTGATGGCCCTGTTCAACGACCTGATCACCACGATCCTGCCGCCCGTGACCGAGGGGTTCCGGTGGCTGGCGGAGAACGTTCTGCCCCTGGTGGTCGGGGCCATCACCAACCTTGCGCAGGTGTTCGGCGAGAAGATCCAGTTCGTCCGCGACGTGTTCGCCGATGCGAAGACGTTCCTCGGCGGGGCCGTCGATGGCATCGTCGGGTTCTTCACCGGCATGGGCGACAGCATCGCGGGCGTCTGGGATGGTGTGGTCGACAACGTGCGAACCGCGGTCCGTGCCATCGGTGACCTGTTGCAGCGAGTGCCGACGAAGATCGGGCCGATCACTGTCCCTGGTGGACAGGGTGCCCGTGACCTGGGTGCGAAGCTCAGCGATTGGGCGCAGTCCAACGCCGATGGTGGTTTCATCACCGGCCCCGGAACCGGCACCTCCGATTCGATCCTGTCGTGGCTGTCGAATGGTGAGTTCGTCATCCGGGCCGCAGCGGTCAAGCAGTGGCGACCCTTGCTCGAAGCGATCAACAACGGCGACCTCCCCAAGTTCGCCACGGGCGGCTACGTCGGCGAGGCAGGAGAACGCGCCCTCGCGTTCGCCCAGTCCAAGAACGGTTTGCCGTACGTCTACGGTGGCGCCTCGGGTTCCTCCTGGGACTGTTCCGGCTTCATGTCGGGCATCCACAACGCCCTCACCGGTCAGTCTGTTCGCTACGTCACCGGCTCGGACTTCGCGTCCCTCGGCTACGTTCCCGGTTTCGATCCGAACGGGTTCAGCATCGGCACCGATGGTGGTGTCGGCACGGGTGGGCACATGGCCGGCACCCTGTTCGGCACCAACGTCGAGAGCGACGGAAGCAACGGTGTGCAGTTCGGTGGAGGCGCCGACGGTGCGCTCGGATTCCCCGCCGTGTGGCACCTGCCCCGGCACCTGTGGAACCCGCCGCAGATGGACGACCCGAACTCGGAATCGTTGCAGGGCCTGGACTATGGCGACGATCCCGCGCAGGGCCTCGACTACGGTGGCTCCACTCCTCCCGTCACAGTGACGAATCCCCCCGCCAAAAGGGGCAGCACTCCCACCGCTCCCCGCAAGTCGACGCCCTCCACCACCACGGCACCGCCCCCAGTCGTGGGGTCCAGCCCCACAACTGCACCGTCCAAGCCGGCGCACGACCCGGCGGCGATCTACCAGAACGCAACCAGTTCGTTCATCGACAAGGCCAAGAACGCCGGTCAGCAGTTCATCGACGGGTGGATTCCCACCGAGCTGACCAACCCTCAGGGCCTCGTCGGGGGTCTGCTCAACGCCGGCCGCGAAATCTCCGCCTGGTACGCGCAGAACCACGGCACCCCGGACATCGTGAACGACCCCGTCGGCTCCCTCGGGCAGATCGCAGGCGGCTTCATCGGTGGCGGCACACCCCCGCTTCCGATGCCCGACCTGAGTCCCGCAGGCGTGCAGAACACCGTCAATTCGATCCGGCAGATAGCACCCGCCGATGCCGCCAAGTCGCAGCCCGGAGACACCTACCACTTCCACGTCACAAACATCGACGAAGCCTTCCGCCGCTACCAGGTGGAGCAGGCCAAAAAGGCCGCCGGCTTCATGTCCCGTTAGGAGACCCCGTGCAGAACTTCCAGCTCAAACCCCAGGACTACCGCACCGCCCTCGCCGCGATGCTGCACTGGGAAGCCGGCGACCAGACCGCCGCCGCGCTGATGATGGGCGAATCCGCCGAACAGGATCGCACCGTCGAGTTCACTCTCGCGCTGCTCGATGCGCACTGCCAGATCATGAAGGCCGCCTACCGCGATCTCAACGCCCGCGAAGTGCTTCAGCGGTGGGCGCTCGACCTCGCCGCCCAGGAGAACGGAGACCAGGAATGACCGACCTCAACGACAACGCAATCGCCGACACCCCCACCACGACCGGAACCGAAGACTGGTGGGCATACCTTGAACGCCTGGCAGACCGAAACCGGCAACGCGCGGAATCCGCCGCTGTGATCGAAGAGATGATCCTCGCAGACCGCGCCCGCCGCAAGTACTGAAAACAGTTACACCACAACAGAATAGAGATAAGAGATGACCTCGATCCGCGAACGCCTCACCGCTCTCCGCAACCTCGCCCGCGAAGGCGCACCCGTCGATGCCGCCGAGTTGGTCGACCTCCAGAACAAGGTTGCCGCCGAAGCGCAGATCGCCGCCCTTGCTGCTGAAGGCGAAGCCGCCCGCGCCGCCGAGAAGGCCGAACGGGAACGCCTCGCACGACGCGCCCAGGCCGCCACCGAAGCCCGCGACATGGTTGCCGGCAGCCGCGACCGCATCGTCAAAACCTACGGCAAGCTCGCCGCACTACTCGCAGAACTCGACGAAGCCTGCGACGACTACCAAGCCGACATCAATTCCGCGGTCAACACCCTGAGCAACGCCGGGTACGCCACCTGGAATCAGACTGCGTACGCCCCGCAGCCGGTCGACCATCCCGATTTCGACGAGCACATGCACAGCATCATCGCCAGCGGCGGCCATGCGGTGCAGATCGACGACACCCGCCACAGCCCGGTAAACGCCGGCCGCATCGCCCTCTGGGCCGCCGCGAACCACGCACCCGGGGTGTCCGCCGGCCTCGGAGCATGGAAGCGCAACAAGGACACCTACCCGCTCACTGCGCCGATGCCTGAGATCGCCGAGTGAATCGACTTCTCGATCGGCTGTGGCGCTGGGTGGACACCCTCGTCGCAGCCATCACCACCTCCTACGACTGGGTGCAGTCGACGGTGACCGAGCGCCTACGCGCAACACTCCGCGTGGGCCTCGGTCAACCCCTCACCGACGAGCAATACCGCCGCACCCTCAACACCGCAGTCGGCCAATATCAGCGCTGGCTCCGCCGTCTCGTCCGCACCCTCAACACCCGCACCCCCAACACCGTCCGCGAAGCGTTCGCCACCCTCCGCGCCGACCTCGACATCACCTTCCCCCGCACGGTCGAACAGGAACTCGCCAACCTGATCACCGCCACCCACACCCGCATCGTCGACAACCACCTCGAAGTGCGTCGACTCATCCGCCGGGTCCTCGCCACCAACCCGCAAACCCCGGCAGAGCGACAGGCCGCGGTCGACCGCATCCTCCGCCAAGCCGAACGCGAAGGCTACGACCTGCACACCGTCGACTCCCGTGGTCGCCGTATCCCGCTCAACGTGTGGGCACGGCGTGCAGTGGACGGTCACGCCGCGAACGTCGCTCTCAGCGCCTATCAGAGGGCAATGCAAGCCTCTGGGCTTGATCTCGTCCGTGTCTCGTCGCATGACGGCACCTGTCCGAAGTGCGCACCGTGGCAGGGCCGCGTCCTGTCCCTCAACGGCACCACGGACGGCTACCCGACGCTCGCACAAGCCCGCGCCGGCGGTCTCTTTCACATCTCCTGCCGCCACGGCCTCACCCCCACAACTCAATAACGCACCTTTCAGGAGGTTGCATGTCCGACCTCGAACCCCAGCAGCCGCAGCGCCCCGCCTGGCAGCGCCCACCCTTCGAGCCCCAGCACACCAAAAGCCTCAAACACGGGCTGTGGTCACGCTCCGATCGGTTCATCTCCGTCCGTGTCGCCGAACTCGTCAACGAAGCCCGCGACGTATGCGACTACCTCTGCGACCCCAGCTACGAGGCAGCTCTCGTCGACTGGGCACAAACCGAAGCCCGCATCGAACAGGGCGAACGGTGGCTTGCCGAAAACGGTGGCGACATCGGACCCAACGGCGGCATCAAACCCGCAGCGAACTACCTCATCCGCCTCCGCGCCCACGCCACCAAAGTGCGTGAACGCCTCGGACTCGACCCCGTAGCCCGCGCCACCATCACCCGCGACCTCGCACAGGCACGCCGCGACACCCACCAAACCAAGGACATCATCACCGTCCTCACCGAAGCCGCAGAGGGAGACCACCTGTGACCGCATCCCTCGCCACGGTCGTCAACGACCCAGTGCGCTTCGCCGAGACAGTCCTCAAAGCGAACCTGTTCGACTACCAGAAGTCGGTGGCGCGATCCGACGCACGGCTCCGAGTCCTCTGCGCAGGACGACAGTCCGGCAAAAGCGAGATCCTCGCCATCCTCGCCATCCACACCGCCGTCACCAAACGCAACGCCACCGTCTACATCATCAGCGGCGGCGAGAAAATGGCCGAGAAGCTCCTCGCGAAGATCACCAAGATGGTTCGCAAGGCCGGACTCGAAGCCGGCATCGTCGGCGACCTGAAGAACATCCTCAGCTTCACCAACGGCAGCACGATCGAAGCCGTCCCCACCTCCGAAGCCCGCATCCGAGGCGAAACCGTCGACCTGTTGATCCTCGACGAATCCGGCATCATCAGCGACGGCATCTGGGACGCAGCATGGGGCACCACCATCGCCGCCCAGCCCGCAGGGCGCACCCTCGCCGCCGGCACCCCCTGGGGCGGACGCGATCACTGGTACCGCAGCAACTTCGAACGCGGCCTCAAACACCCCGATGACTCGGTCGAGTCCTTCACCTGGACCAGCTACGACAGTCCTCTCGCCGACCGGGCAGCCCTCGAAGACCGCAAACGCGCACTACCCAGCGACAAGTTCCGCAGGGAGTACCTCGCCGAATGGGCCGACGAAACCGGAGCGTTCCTCACCACCGAAGAACTCAACAACGCCACCGTCGACTACACCTACACCACCGACACCACGCCCTGGCCCTACACCACCCAGCCCCGAGGCGGACACGTCTACGCCGGCATCGACTGGGGAATGAACGACTACAACGTCCTCGCCTGCGTCGGCACCCTCGACGACCACGGTGGTCTCAACACCCACCGCGAACACGATCCGGTGTACTTCGTCGCCCACCTCGAAGGGCACCAGCAGATGCAGTACCAGGACTTCGTCGACCGCATCTGGAAAGTCGGAACCCACTACAACCTCCGCCACGTCATGTCCGAAACCAACGGCGTCGGCGGACCCGCAACACAGATGCTCCACGCCACCAAAAAGAAGCGCCTCGACACCCTCCAAGGCCGCCCCCAAATCCACCAAGTCCACACCAGCGCACAATCCAAGACCACCAACTTTGGTCAACTGAAGGTGCTCCTACAGCGCCGGCAACTCATCCTCCCCAACCACGGTGAACTCTTGAAGCAGCTCAACAACCTCCAGTACACCGAACTCCAACACGGCAACCTGAAAATCGAAGTCCCCGCCAACATCGGCCACGACGACCACGCCGACGCCCTCAGCCTCGCCATCGGAGCCATCACCAAACGCAACCGCCGCATCCACCGCGACACACACAGCAATGCCATCCGCCGCTACTGGCACGGTCAACAACTCCACCAGCTCGACGACGGCACACAAATCCCCCACGAACCCATGCTCCTCGACTGAACAGCCACATTGCCGACGCCAACAACCTGACCGACCAGGGGTACGCACTTTCCCGTACCCCAGAACCTCGCCAACTCCCCACAGAACCCCGCAACCGTCACCCCGGGGGTTGCAGATCAACCGTGGTGTTCACGACCATGGTTGAACCGTTGCCTTCGAAGCAACACACCAGTCGTGTCGATGAACGACACACCTCAACCCTTCTCCCCCAACCCCAGGAAAAGAACAACAGGACAGAGTCGCGTGAGGGGTGGTTGGTTGCCCGTCTGGCTTTGTACTGCGGTTTGTAGCAATGCCGCGCGTGCGAGAGCAGTGCTCACGATCGTTGGTGCCGGCGGTGTCGGTCGCGGTTCGGTCGCAGACTGCGTGCGACCGGTTGGGATGCGACCGGACTCAGTAGACCCGAAACCGGCTTTGACCAGCACATACGCGAATGGGGACTACTGCGAGATACCCCGCTAATAGCACTCGTAATGAAAAGGTCGAGAGTTCGATTCTCTCAGGCAGCTCCGTGACGAAGGCCCCGTCCCACAGGGACGGGGCCTTCGTCGTTGCCGGGACATCTCCGGATATGCGTGGATCATGGGAACCATGCTGATGGAACTGTTCTCCCTCATCCTGATCCTCGGCGCGCTGGCGGTGGTGCTTCCGATGGCGATCCGCGTCTTCCGCAACCGCGACGATCGCTGAGCAGGATCCGTATCCGGAGGCGCCGGCATCTTTACGACAAGCCCCGGCGTCTCTCGACAAGCTGCAGTGCAACGGCTCATGCTCGATACATGAGCGAGTCGTTGAAGGAACGGGTGCGCGACAAGATCCTCCGGCAGCGCATCGAAGACGGTGGCAGGCCCATCGGGGACGCAGAAGGAGACGACCCCAGGGCCATGGACCTGAATCACGATCTGATGCTGCTCGACGGCGCCGAGGAAGACGACGCCGTCGTACAGGCCCTTGCGGAGAAATATTGGGTGCCCTGATAGCAGGAATACCTCGTTGACCTGGCGATTTGGTGTTCCGGTTGATCCTCGCGTAACTTATTTCAGGTCAGAGCGACACGGACACCGACCCGGACCGCAAGGTCAGGGACAACGAGGTTGGACGCAGGCGCCTGAATGTCACTG
>NZ_JAUTXY010000016.1:0-190018 GCF_036327795.1 Rhodococcus artemisiae | reverse complement strand
GTGGTGGGGTCGGTCGGTGACGATCTCGGCGACTACCGGTCGCGGTTCGCAGACGTGGTGGTGGCTTCCGATGCGGACGCGATGCGGGCTGTGGGAGCGGCGCTGACCGCGCCCACGCCGAACAGTCGCGCGAGCCGCGCATCGGAGGCGTAGAGCGCGTCGACGTCGAAAGTGGACGCCGAGCTCAGCACCTCGGCCGCGCCTGTCGTCGCGACGAGTTTCTCGATCTGTTCGGCGACCTGGTCCTCGGTGCCGACGATCGCGGCGGCCGCCGTACCGTCGAGGGCCCTCTGTCTACGTTCGGTGACCGGTAGACGTCGCAGCGCCTCCACCGGCGACAGCGGCGGGAAGAAGCCGCGCTCTCGGGACAGCGCCATCGCCCACCCTTCCGGCAGCAGCAGGTCGGCGGCATCCGCTTCGGTGTCGGCGATGAGGATGTCCGCGCCGATCACCAGGTACGGCTCGGGATTCGCCGCGCTGGGGCGGTAGTCGGCGCGATAACGATCGAACGGTTCCGGCCCCTGCGTCAGGATCGGACCTGCGACGACGGCGGGTAGGCCCAGGCGTGCTGCCACTCGAAGGCCGGCACCGGTCCCGAGCACGAACAGCGGCGGCGGTTGCGCGACACGGGGCCTGATCGACACCATCGCCGTGTCGTCGAGATACGCGCGTAGTTCGTCGATATCTGCGACGAAGTCGTCCGGGTCGGCGCGGGTGGTGCGCAGGGCGTCGCGAATGGGTGCGGTGAAGCCGAGCGACCGCCCGACACCCAGATCGATCCGGCCCGGGTGCAGTGCTTCGAGTGTCGCGAACTGTTCGGCGACGACGATCGGTTGATGATTGGGCAGCATGACACCGGCCGAGCCGACCCGGATGTGCCGTGTCCGATCGGCGAGGGCCTGGATCAGCAGTGCCGGGGTGCCGGATGCCACTCCCGGTACCGCATGGTGTTCGGCGACCCAGAATCGTTGATACCCTGAGGCTTCCGCGAGTTCCGCGCGGTGCAGGGTCTGCCGTAGTGCCGACGCGTCGTCCTGCCCTTCCCGAGTCCGGGAACGGTCCAGCAGCGACAATGCGACATCCATGTGGGATATCAACGCCTCACCGTGCGGCGATCATCCCCGGAACCTGCCTGCAGTGGTCAGGGCGCCGGGTCGACCGGTGGGTCGCAGGGAGGTGCGGGCTCCGGAGCGTGGTCGGGCGCGGGGAGCGGTACAGGGCTCGGGGCGGGGTCGGACCCACGGGCCGGCCATGACGCAGGCTGCGCGGCGCTGCACGGATCACTGCCGTGAGGTGCCGGGTCCGGGGGTGCGCCTGCATCATCAGGAGCACCCGCGTCGCGGGGAACAGAGTGCGGCGCGATGCGATCCCACAGCTCCGGGGTGTCGGCTTCTGGCGCGAAATCGGTGGTGCCGGGTATCGCACTCTGCCCCTCGGAACCACCCGGCTGCTCGGAGCTGCTCTGGTCGTTGGACCCACCGGATCCACCCATCGCGAGCGCCAGTCCACCGCCGAGCACTGCGAGGAGAGCGATGACGATGACCATCAGGGCAAGGATTCGGCGGGTCGATGCCGTGCCCACCGCTACAGCGGGCTGCACTCTACTGCGACGCGACGCGACCAGGGCCGCTCCGGTAGGGCGATGCCACGGCACACCGTGCGGCGTCACGAACGGGACGCCGAGGATCGTGGAGAGTTCCCGGGCGGGCACCGCGTCGCCGGGACGGAGGTCGAGGAAGACCAGCGCCGCGGGCGAGACCCCGGCCCGGGCGAGTGCTTCGTCCATCGTGTCGGGTAGGGCGTCGGGGTGGCCGGTGAGATCGTCGCCGCCGCGTACGACCGACGACAGCACCGTCCGCGAGCGGGTGTCGACGATCGACACCGACTCGACACCGCCGGTACGAGTGTGGATGGCCAGGACGGGAGTGTCGGCGAGTTCGGGTGCTCCGGCCAGGTACGCGAGCCGTGCGCTGTCGAGAGGGACCACTTCGACGGGTACCTCGCTCACCGCGCGGACAGCCTCCGCGACGACATCGGTATCGGCCTCGCCGCTCGGTAGGGAGACCAGACCGATCGTGCCGACGGTCAGCGACGCGTTCTCCGCCCGTTCCGTCATCGAGGTCACGGCCCGTGCGACGGCGTCGGCCTGCGACGTATCCGGTCCGGCCGCCCAGCGCTGCGAGTCGAAGGGGCCGAGCTGCGGAACGTCGGCGTCGACGAGGACCGCGGAGACTTCACCGTCATCGACGGCAACGCCGAGTACAGGACGCATCGTCACCGCCTCTTCGTCAAGATCGTCACGGACCGCACGAGCGTAACCGAATTCGATGCTCAGATCCGGTAGCACCCGACGGTCAGTCCGACGATCGCGGCCACATAACTGCCGAAGGTGATGTACGAACCGTCGGCAGCGAACATCCGCATCGAGAACCCCGTGTCGGGTGGCAGGACCTGACGTCCGTGGAAGCCGGCATCGGCGGCGGTGCGTTCGAACAGGTCGGCCGCACGCTGCAGATCGGCCACGGGGACCGGGTTCGAACTGCCTTGGATGGGCAGGTGCACCGACATTCCGTAAGTTCCGTCGGCGAGGGTGCACCCCGCGTTCGTGCGCGCGTATTTCTCGGAGAACTCGAGGCCGGGGAATTCCGCGGACAGTGCGTCCACGACGTCGCGCTGGACCTGGAGGTAGTACTCGACGGCTGCGTCGGTGGAGTCGGCGACAGGCTCGGGAACAGCTCTGGATCTCGCTGTGGCGCATCCGGTCATCGTCGCCACCACTGCTGTCACGATGCAGACACGTAGAAAAGGAAATTCGCTCATCGGACACTCCGTTCGTCGGCGGTGTCCGCTATGACGACCGCAATGTTGTAGGTACTCATGGAGCCGGGCACCAGATAGGAGCTGTGCCCTTCGGAGGCGGTGCGCAGAACACCCGAAACATCCTCTCCAGCATCGCTGGACAGGTGGGTCAGACCCGGGAGGTGGCTGGGGTCGCCGCCGAAGATCCCCGTGTCGGCGATAAGGTCTCCATCCGCCTCGATGAGGTACATCGACCCGGGCGCCACGCCGAGTGAGCCGACGTCGGAGGTACCGAGCCCGGCGGCGCCGACGAAGACCGCCTTGTCGGCCTCTGCTCCCTGCTGCAACGCGAGACTCGTCACGAGTGCTCCGTACGAATGACCGATCGCGGTCACATGCGGTGGCGAGGCGGGTCGGGACGCATCGAGCCCATCGAGGAACGTGGCCAGGCGCGGCGCGCCGAGCGTCGCAGACAGATCCGAGACGGGACTGCGTTCGGTGAAGGCCAGTCCCCAACCGAAATGCGGTGCCTGATAATTCATCCAGGTGACGGCCGCGACGGTCTCGGAGCCACGGTCGACACGGCCGAGTTCTCGCTGGGCTTCGTCGCGCAACCCAGAAACCTGCTGGTCGTATCCGTGGAGGTTGCCCTGCACTGACGATCCTGCTCCCGGCGTGTAGACCGCAATGTGGTCGGCAGTGTCGATGTCGCCCACCGCAACCACGGCCATCGCCTCACGGCCGGACATGTCGAGCGCCAGCAGCCGGCGATCATCCAGCGTGAGCGTGCGTTCGATCGCATCGAGTGCAGCGAGCTTGTTCAAGGTCTGCTCGAGACCCGCATCGGCGTTGGAGAGCAGACCGCCGAATACGTTGCCTTCCAGCTCTTCCTGCAGTTGCAGAGCGACCACCTCCAGCCGCTCTCGTTCGATGCCGAGCACGGCGCGGTTCGCGAGGTCGCGGATGTCGGACGGTATTCCGTCGAGGCCACCTATCTGCTCCGGGTGCTCGGTGAGCAGCACGGTGCGGTCGAAGGGATCGAGGCTGTTCCACCAGGCGACGACAGCACCCGGATCCGATCCGGCATCAGGAAACGGCTCCATCGCCGGAAATCGCATGGATATGTGGACGAACTGTGTTGCCGGCACGGCACTCTCATCAGGGAAGGCGCGTGCGAGCATCGATGTCGCCTCATGGTCGAGTTCCTCTGCGCGCCGAAGCACCGAGTCGAGTCGCGCACGCAGTGCACCGTGGTCGGTGTCGGGTTCGGCTCCGATCCGACCGGGGGCGTCGGTGAGTACGCCGTCTACTCCGATGACGAGGTCGTGTTCGTCCGCCCAGGTGTATGCAGCCTCGAGTTCGGCACGCACAGCACGTAGTTGCGGAGCCACCATGGCTGCGCACGCACTCACCCAGCGATACGAATCGGCCTGGACATCAAGGGTATCGACGACCGTTCGTAGCGACACCGCTGCGGCATCCGCGGCGTCGCCGGTCCAGGCTCCCCCGAAGATGGCGACCCGGCGGATGTCGCCGGCGATACGGTCCAGTTCCTCGGCACGATCGCCGAGGTGGGCACCCAGTTCCTCCAGTGCGTCCGGATTCCACCCGGCAAGATCGTGCAGATCCATGTCTCTTCCACCCCCTGCCGCGAAAGCATAAGGGGGCGCATACGACTACCGGCCCGGGGAGGGGCCCTGGGCCGGAATCTGTGGATGAATCGGCTGCCTGTGGACAACCCACTCGCCGCACCCCGGCGCACGGCAGCGGTCAGCGCCGGGCCGCTCGGCTGGATGCTCGGCCGCGCCCTGGCCCGGGTGATGGCCTCACGCCCTCTGCGCCCGGTGATGATCGAAATGATGAGCGGAACCGACGAGTACGAATTGCCTTCGTATCCCGCCGATTCCGCTCCCAACGCGCGGTGACGTGGTGGTGTGGCTACATGTCGGCGATGGCCTCGAGCGGCGGGGTCTTCGCGGCCCGATGCCCCGGCCACAGCGCGGCCAGCACACCCACCACACCGGAACCGATGAGCATCCCCACGACCTGGCCCCACGGCACCGAGATCCGGTCGAGTCCCTGATCGGCCAGGGTACTCACGAACGCCCAGCCGAAGACCAGACCCAGCACGAGACCGACGACCGCTCCGAACACCGCGATGAGCAGCGACTCTATGTAGATGGTGCGTCGCACCTGGGCACGTTGCATCCCGACGGCTCGGAGCATGCCGATCTCACGTCGCCGCTCGACGACCGACAACGCGAGTGTGTTCACGATGCCGAGGATCGCGATGACGACAGCGAGTGCAAGCAATCCGTAGAGGATGGCGAGGAGCATGTCGATCTGCTGGGCCTGTTGTCCCTTGAACTGATCGCGGTCCATCACCTGGACGATCACCAGGTCCTTGGTGGCGTCCTCGAGTCCTGCCCGGACCGCCTCCGGATCTGCACCGTCCGCGGTGTTGACGAGTACGACCTGCGCCGACCTCGACGACACCGGGGTGAACTGTTCGTACAGCTCGTTCGAGACGATCCACGGTCCGATGAGCTGGTTGTCCGCATAGATTCCGACGACGCTGGTGTCGACCGTCTCACCGTCCATGCTCGTGAGCGGCACGGTGGCACCGAGCTGCCAGCCGTTGTCCGAAGCGGCGGTCTCCGACACCACCATCTGGTCGCCCGCGATCGCGTCGGTGCCTTCCTTCATCTCCAGCGTGAGGACGTCCTGGATGGCGCCACCCGTCACCGCAGTGCCGTATGCGGCCTCGTCGTCGATCGTCGCCTGAACACCGTGCGACGACACCACTTCGACGACGCCGTCGACACCACGTGCAGCGTCCTGGGCCGCGACGGGCAGTCCGAACATCGGCGGCCCGGTGAGCACGAACTCGGACTTGACGCCGGTGTCGACCAGTGCGTCGACGCTGGCTTTCGCAGACGAGCCGAACACCCCGATGACGGACACGAGCATCAGGCCGAGTGTCAGCGCGAAGGCAGTTGCAGCGGTTCGACGCGGGTTGCGAGTCGCGTTGGTGCGGGCCAACCGTCCGACCGCGCCGAAGGGTCGCGCGAACACCGCGCCGAGAACCTTCACCACCGGTCGCGACAGAGCGGGCGCCGCGAGCAGCACAGCGAGGATCAGCGCGAAGGCTCCCGCTCCGACAGTCGCGGCAGCACCACCTCCGGTGCTCCGCGAGCCGACCGCGACGAGCACGGCACCTCCGACAGCGGCGACGACACCGGCGATGGTGCGGATCTTCAGAGACTCGACGGACGCCGTGGATTCCTCACGCATTGCCGCGACCGGCGGCACATGCATGGCACGCCTGGCCGGTGCATAGGCACTGACGACGGTGACGATGATCCCGACGAGCAGCGCGACGATCACGGTGCGCGGCTGCAACTGGAGCGGACCGGACGGCAGCCCGAGATCCGCGGCGTTGAGCGCCGCACGGAGCCCGTATGCGAGCGCGACACCGGCCGCGATCCCGATCGCGCTGCCGATGACACCGACGACGAGCGCTTCGAGGGTGACCGATCGGCCGACCTGCTGTCGGCTCGCGCCGATCGCGCGCAGCAGCGCGAGTTCGCGCAGGCGCTGAGCCACGATCATCGAGAACGTGTTGTAGATGATGAACGTACCGACGAGCAGTGCAATGCCACCGAATGCAAGCAGGAAGTAGTTGAGGAAGCTCAACGCTTCCGACACCTGATTCTGGGTTTCCTCGGTGACTTCGGCGCCGGTCTGCACCTTCATGTCGGGCAACGCGGCAGCAACCTCGTCACGCAGCGCTTCCGGACTCATCGAGCCGTCGCCGACGATGTCGAGGAACTGGACGTGCGTGCCGTCGGTGAACAGCCGGCTCGCCTGCTGCTCTGTGAACAGCACACCGATGTACCCGCCGGTGTCGGTGTCGAGGTCGTAGATGCCGCTCACCGTGACGGGAACCATGCCCTGAGACATGGTCAGGACCTTCGTCTCGTCCCCGATCGCCAGGTCGCCGCGTTCGGCCGCGCTCGTATTGAGTGCGATCTGCCCGACCTCCGTGGGCGGGGCGCCCTCGACGAAGACCTCGGGTTCTCCGACGGCCTGTTCCGGGGGGAACCACGCGTAGCCTTCGGCGGGTGCACCGCCGGTCTGGATCGCGGCGCCGTCGGAGCCGAGCACGATGAGCCCGCCGCCGACCGTCGGCGCCGTGCGTTCGACGCCGTCGAGGGCGTCGACCCGCGCGATGTCTTCGACGGGTACACCGCTCGCGCCGAACTCTTCGCTGCTGACGCGGACGTCGACGCCTTGGGCAACATCACCGAAGATGTCGTCGAACGTGCGCTGGAGAGTATCGGTGAACACGAACGACCCGGTGATGAAGGCGGTGCCGAGCACCACCGACAGCACCGTCAGAGCAAGCCGCACTTTGTGTGCGGCGAGGTTGCGCAGCGCAACCTTGCGGATGGGATTCCCACTCATGGTCGCCGGCTCCTACTGTGCCGTGGGTGCGTTGACGACGGTGTCGAACTGCTTCATGCGGTCGAGCACCGAGTCGGCGGTCGGCCCGCGCATCTCGTCGACGATGCGGCCATCGGAGAGGAACACAACGCGGTCGGCGTATCCGGCGGCCCGTGGATCGTGGGTGACAATCACTACGGTCTGCTCGAACTCGTCGACTGCGGCGCGCAGGATCGACAGCACCTCACCGGACGAGTGCGAGTCGAGGTTGCCTGTGGGTTCGTCGCCGAAGATGATCTCCGGCCGCCCGGCCAACGCGCGGGCACACGCGACACGTTGCTGCTGCCCACCGGATAGTTCGCCGGGTTTGTGGTCGAGGCGGTCGCCGAGACCGAGTCTGCCGACCACGGTGTCGAGCCATTCGGTGTCGACCTTGCGACCGGCGATGTCGAGCGGCAGCGTGATGTTTTCGAGCGCCGTGAGTGTGGGGACGAGGTTGAACGCCTGGAAGACGAAGCCGATGCGGTCGCGACGCAGCTGCGTCATCGCTTTGTCGGACAGCGTCGTGAGGTCGGTGTCGCCGATCAGCACTGCGCCGGAGGTCGCACTGTCGAGTCCGGCAAGGCAGTGCATCAGGGTGGACTTACCGGATCCGGACGGGCCCATGATCGCGGTGAACTCACCGGCAGCGAAATCTTCGGTCACACCGTCGAGGGCGTGAACAGCGGTTTCACCTGTTCCGTAGATTTTCTTCAGGTCCTGGGCTCGGGCAGCGGGGGCCGAATGCGATGGCATGCGCACCATCCTTCCCGCTGATGCGTCGACGCACCATCGGGGACTCCCCTGATTTGTGGTCGGCGCCCATCAGGGAGGTCAGCTCCAGCGTGCCTGGCCGCCGTCGAGAGGGACGGTGGCGCCCGTGAGATAGCGGGCGTCGTCGCCGACGATCCATGCGACGGCCCGCCCGATGTCCTCCTCACAATCGCCGATGCGACGCAACGGAATGCTCTTGACGAACGCAGCGGCCTCCTCGGGACGATTCTCGGTCCACCACTGCAACCCGGGCGACATGGCGTGCGGTGCGACCGCGTTGACCCGGATGCCGTCTACACCCCACTCCGCGGCGGCGGCCCGCGTCAGGCTGCGCAGCGCTTCCTTGACCGAGGCGTACCCCCCGTAGCCGCTCATGTCCCACCGCACCGCGGCCGAGGACACCATGTTGACGATCGATCCGCCGCCGCGGTGCTTCATGATCGGATGTACGGCCTGCATCGCGTGGAGCGACGCGATGGGCCCCGAAGCGTAGGCCTTCGTCATCAGTTCGGGTGTCAGGTCGAGGACCGGCCCGAGCGGGTTCAGACTCGCGTTGTTGACGAGGATGTCCACTCCCCCGAGCCTCTCCACGGTCTGCTCCACCGCGGCGGTGATCTGCTCGGTATCGGAGATGTCGCAGGCGATCGGTTCGGCCACACCCCCGAACCCGCGGATCTGCTCGACCGTGTCGACGAGTTTCGACTCCGTACGACCTGTCACCGCGACCGCGGCTCCCTCACGCGCCAGCGCAAATGCGACGCCCTGCCCAACCCCCTGACCTGCTCCGGTGATGAACGCGACCTTGCCATCCAATGTGCCCATGCGGCGACCTCCCTGTCTCGGCCCCCGCATGGAAGCAGACCCCACCGCTTTCGAGCGCTCGTCAGTCCTGCTCACCGGAACACAGCACCCGCACGAAACTTCCTCCCGTTGCCCGGCGTGCCGTGGGTCGTGAGGCAACGGAAAGCCGGACGACCGGGGGAAAGTTACGCAGTGGCGACACCGGCTAGGCTTCCAGCAGACACCCGGACCGCAGGCACCACAAGCGAGGGCAGCATGAGCGAGCACAACCACGGCCAGGACACCACGGCTCCCGAGCCCCTTCGCATCGACGGCGCGCTGGCGGTCGCAACCGAGGAGTACACCCAGCTCCGCGACCTGGCGATCCGCGCGCTCAGCGAACTGCTCGGCAGCGCACCGGAGACCGACGAGGACGGCGACATCGCGATTCCCGTCCACGGGTTCGGCGTGTACGTGACGGTCGCGGAGGACGGCCCGCAGCTGCACATCTGGTCGTCGCTGCTCGGTGATCTCGCCGACCGCTCCAAGGCCGCCGATGAGCTGGCCGACCTGTCGAGCGAGTGGGCGCGTCTGCGTTTCACCATCCAGGACGGGCACCTGCTCGTCTCGACGATCCTCGACGCGGATCCCTTCGCGCCGCAGCATCTCATCAACCTGATCGACGAGATCCACGACCTCACACACGAACTCGACGACGACTTCGCAGCGCGATTCGGCGGTGTCCTCGACTGCGATGCCGACGACACCTCGTATACCGGACCGTGTGGGGGCGGTGGCTGTGGTGAGGGCTGCACGTGCGGCCACGGCGGCGAGGATGCGGGCGACCTCGGTGCGGACATCCCGGTCGGACGGCCCGAGGCGTAATCACTCGGCGCACACCGTTCGCCGCTAGCGTCTACGTAAATCTGATACTTCCTGCCACCTACGTGCCAGGCGGTCCAGATCCACGTTCCTCACGGCTACCCGAGACATCCTGCGATGCCGCGGGCTCGACCGTGTCCCACACCGACGCTTCAGGTGCAGGACGAGACTTCAACGTATTCACCCCCTCAACGGAGGTCGGCCTGGGAACACTACGGCGGACACGGCGATGCCGCGGCCTCCCCGGGGTAGGACCGGTCTTGTCCCGACACTTACGCACCGGCGCATGCTCGGTGGTGCGAATCTCCAGACCCCCAGCACGGGTCCGGACCTCGGTGCCGCGCCCCACCAAGGCTCGTTTGGCGAGGTTCACCCCCGCCACATGATCACGATTCCCACCCACTCGACAGGATTCGCACCACGCATCGTGATATCCCTGTGGCCGGGCAAGTTCCTCGTTGCAGGCCTGGACACAGCGCTGACGACCCGCGGGCGGGGACCGTCACCACCACCGCACCCACGCGGGCCGCGGTGTGGGTCAGCGCATCGGCGGCCTTGCGGCGCGCGGACTGCGCCGCCCGGTTGTTGTTCACCCGGCCACGCCCACGAGGTTCGAGGGTCGCGAGATCTTCGACCGCGATCACCGTCGCGCAGCGGCGACCGCATAGTCGGTGACCTGACGAGCGAAATGAAACGCCAACTCCCGATTGATCTTGCCGCGCTTCGCACCGACGGCGGTGCGGTTCGCGTCGAGCACCGCGATCTTGCCGTCGAGTTCCACTCGTACCTGTGGTGGCGCGTTCTCGGCCAGTTGGCGCAGGCGGGCGACCTTGCGGTGCAGGAATTGGCCTTCGGTCTGCAGGCGGGCCGCAGCCGCTCGGGCTGCGCTGTATCCGAGGTCACCTCATCGCCCCTGCGGGTACGGGCGACCAGCTGCCGCCGCACACCGCGGGCGAACCCCGACGGCACAGACACTTCCCCACCGGCCGGCGGGGCGATGTGTCCGGTGGCGGGATCGAACCGGGCCGACAGCGACGCGATCGCAGTGTCGCGGTAAGTCAAGGTCCGTAGCGTCGCGGTGGCCTGTGCGGTGACCACCCGCGACACCCGCGACGGCACATAGCACCCGTCGGGGTAGGTGGGGGGTCCAACCGAGACGAGAGGCGACGGCGTGCCCGTGTTTCGGCAGTGCCCGGCCCTCGCGGTCGCGGCCGGCGGCGAGGGTGTCGAAGGTGGTGGGGTGCCATAGCCCGGTGAGTAGTTCGGTTTCGGCGCCGGTGATCAGGTCGAGTAGCCACCCGACGCGAACATCGATGTCGTCGAGTCCGATCGGGTCGCCGGTTGTGTCGTCGACCGCCACATGGGGGCGGGTGGTGAACGCGAACTGACGCCGCTCGGTCGGGTCGGTGCCGGTCATCGCGTCCCCCTTTTACCCCCCGTTGCGGGCAGCATTCAGGCTGCTGCACGTGTTGCTTTCCGGCAGTGCCGGTGTGAGGTGTCGGCGGTGACGGTATCGCGGGGTACCGACATGTTCTGTTCGGCCCGCACCGCGGCGTCCCGGACGTGCGCGACGGGGTCGTGCCGGGATACACGAGGGTTGTTTCTGCGATACTGCGGCGATCGGAATCGGGTCGACGAATAGGGAATGTGAACTTACGCTACGCAGGATGCTGCGGTATTCCGTGGTCTCCTCGAGGGGCGAAGGAGGTCGGAAGAAGTATCGGTGAGTGTGAGGGAGTATTGGATTTCTCGTCGACTGTTGTGAGACTGGAGGGCATGAGGATAGGTGCTCATGTCCGTCAGGACGACGATCCCATCGGCCAGGGCGAACGGCTCGGCGCAGATCTGGTGCAGCTGTTCCTGTCGGACCCGCAGAAATGGCACACGCCGGGCGAGCATCCTCGTACCGAGCAGATACTCGCGTCCGAGATCGACGTCGTGGTGCACTCGCCGTACGTCATCAACGTGGCGAGCCTGAACAACCGGCTTCGTATGCCGTCACGCAAAGCCGTCGCCGAGCACGCGGACGCCGCGGCGAAGATCGGCGCCTTCGGCCTCGTCGTACACGGCGGGCACGTCCGTGACGGCGAGAGCGTGGCCTCCGGCGTCCAGAACTGGCGCAAACTGTTCGAACGACAAGAGGACAAGGGCGGGTTCGCGGTGCCGATCCTCGTCGAGAACACCGCCGGCGGAGATTTCGCGATGGCCCGCTACATCGACGCCATCGGCCGGCTGTGGGATGTGATCGGAGACTACGACGTCGGGTTCTGCCTCGACACATGCCACGCGTGGGCGGCAGGTGAGGATCTCGTCGACGCCGTCGAACGAGTGCGTGCGCTGATCGGTCGCATCGATCTCGTGCATCTGAACAACTCTCGCGACGAGTTCGATTCCGCCCGCGACCGCCACGCGAATCTCGCCGACGGCACTATCGACCCGCAGTTGCTCGCCGAGGTCGCGTTGAAGGCGAATGCGCCGGTGATCCTGGAGACCCCCGCGGGCGGACTCGCCGACGACATCGCCTACCTGCGTGAGCAGACATCCTGATCGGTTGCTACCGATCCGGCGACTGTCGCCGTGATGAATTCCGGTCTCCCGTGCGGTCTACCCGAGCATGACCATGACAACGAAAGTGCTGAGCGTGTCGGTTCCGGTGGCCGACCAGGACGCCGCCCTGAAGTTCTACACCGAGGTACTGGGGTGTGAACTCCGCACCGACATCGAGATCTGGCCTGGTGCACGGCTGGTCGAGGTCGCGCCGCCCGGTTCGGAGGTCTCGCTGCTGCTCCTCCCGCGAGACAGCGAGATCCCGGTCGCAACCCGCTTGGGCACTTCCGATGCGCGAGCCGCGCACGACGCGATCCGCTCGTCCGGGACCACCCTGCACAACGACGATCTGATCCGGATGGAGGGCGTGCCGGCGATGTTCTCCTTCGCCGACCCCGACGGCAACGGCCTGGTCTATCTGGAGGACAACTCGTGAACACCCAGAACGCGTAACAACGCGAGCGACTCCGCAGCGTGTGTACCGGGTGCAGCCGAATACACGATGACCGATTGGTCGACATCCGGGATGTGCAGGGCGTCGCAGTCGAGAACGATCGGGCCCAACGCGGGATGATTCACCGTCTTCGTGTGGTTCCGCCACCCGCCGACGGTGCCCTTGTCCCACAACTCGGCGAAGTGTGCCGACTTGGTCCGTAGTTCGTGCACGAGCGCGCTCGAGCCCGTGTCGTCGGGGTAGCGGGCAGCCGCCGACCGAAGACTCCCGACCGACTGCTGCGCCGTCGCCTCGAATTCTTCCTCGGTGGCACCGACCGTGCTCATCCGAGGATCCGCTGGATCGGGGAGGAACCGCAGTCTGTTGATATTCCGGCGATGCGGTGGCAACGCCGACCAATCACCCTGCAGCGCAGAGGCCATCGCGTTCCACGCGAGGACATCACCCTTCGCGCTCATCACCACGACGGGCAGGTCTGCGAACCGGTCGATCAGGCGCAGCACGCTGGGCCGCACGTGCATGTCGATCACGCCCGGGCCGGGAGGCGCAACACCTGCCAGATGGAACAACTGGTTGCGTCCGTCGAGATCGAGTCGTAGTGCCCTGGCCAGTGCTCCGAGGACCTGCGCTGACGGAACCGATCCGCGTCCCTGTTCGAGTCGGACGACGTAGTCGACACTGATGCCCGCGAGCATCGCCACCTCCTCGCGGCGCAACCCCGGGGTGCGGCGATGCACCCCTGACGGGAGACCGACCTCGCCCGGTGAGATCAGTTCGCGAGCGTGTCGCAGCACTGCCGCCAGTTCGGTGCGGTTGATCGCCATGGAATCCAGCATGACGTCTTGTCGTGGCATATTGTAGGTTCTCGCCGCCGGTGGCATCTTGAGGCGCTGCAACCTGCTGAATTGCCGCTTGTCTCATGGCACGGCCACCGCAATCTGTCTCAATTCCCTGGCATTTCTTCAGCGCTCAGGAAGCAGGCGGGCCGTGCTGATGTCCTGCCGCGACGGGTGATCAGGACGCTGAGCAGTTCGCCGACGTCGGCCGCGCCGAGGTCGACGAGAACATAGCCGTCAAGTTGGTTCTCAAGACGAACGGCGCGGATGCCGCCGGGCGTGCGAATGGTGGCGAGCTTGATCAGGTGTTGTCCTGTCGGGTCCGACGGTCGGACGGCAGGGTCGAAGGTTCGCCGAGAAACAGTTTCGCCTGCTCGACGAAACGCTCGGCTTGCTCGATCTGGATCCAGTGACCAGCGTGCGGCAGGACGTGGAGCTGTGCATTCGGGAGGTTCTCGGCGAGGTAGTAGCCGGCCCGGACCGGCAGCATCCGGTCCTCGCGACCGTGGAGCACCAGTGTCTCGTTCTTAATCTGCGCGAGCGCTTCCTCGCTGTACCCGACCGGGTTGAACGCAGGGTTGAAGGTCGCCAGATGGGAGCGGCGTATGTCGGGCCGGTTGGCTTTTGCAGCTCGGTCCGCCGCGATCTGGTCGAGTTTGCCGGCGAACAGATCGGTGTTGTCGACGAAACGGATGAGCAGGCCGGCCATGGCCTCTGGAGACGGGTCGTCGTAGAAGGTGATGAGCCGCATGAGGTCGTCGGTCGGCTTCATCGGTGCACCGCCGGATCCCATCAGGATCATCCGGTCGACGCGCTCGGGCGCGATCTGTGCGATGCGCAGCGAGATCATGCCGCCCATCGAGTTCCCGATGAAGTGGGCCTTGCCGATGCCCAGTGCGTCGAGCAGGGCGATCAGGGAAGTGGCGCGAAGGTCGGTGTACTCCGGCATTCCACCGGCCGGTGCCGGGTCCGGATGCTCGGAGTCGCCGAAACCGAGGACGTCGGGTGCGATCGCGAAGTAGCCGGCCTCGGCGAACACCGGAAGCAGGTGCTCCCAGTTCGACGGTGCACTGACACCCGGCCCCGAGCCATGGACCAGCACAACGGCCGGGAGCACCCGATCACCGCAGGTGTAGACCCGGAGCCGATGGTCTCCGGCATCAACATCCCGGCTGGTGACCTGCCCGCTGACCATCGCTCCGCTGGCGGCCACGGTGTCACAGGTGGCCCTCACGACTGGACCTCCGCCGCAGCGGCGACGGCCTCGTCGACGGCTGCGCGCTGGAGCTCGTCGCCGCGGTCGGCACTCTCGATGAGCCACTTCCCGAGCTCCCGCGAGTTCTTGTGCCCCCACATCGAAATCGCGTCGTACTGGGTGACTTCCCAGGCTTCGTCGTCCTCGATGATGAGACCGCCCCAGCCGAACTCGACGGCAACACCGGAGGGTGAGTGGGCGTAGAAAGAGAACATCTTGTCGTTCGGGTGCATGCCGAGGGTCATGAGCAGCGGCACGCGGGCCTCGAGGATACGGTCGTAGGCCAGGCCGACGTCCTCGCGGAGGTTGTTCTCGATCAGGAAGTGGTGCAGCTTGAACGGCGCCGGGGCCTCGGCGATCGCGAGGGTGTGGTGGCGGCCGTTGCAGTGGGTGAACGCCGCGTCGATGTAGACGCCGGGCGCCATCTCCTCCTTGATGTAGTCCGACAGCTTGAAGCCGAGGTAGCCGTAGAACTCGAGCATCACGTCGCGCATGCCTTCTCCGCAGAGTAGGAAGATGTGGCCGGCACCCCCTTGCTGGGTCTGGAAGCCGCCGGTGTTGACATCGTTGCGGTAGGGCTCGGTCGCCGCGGCGAGACCGGTGATCAGCTCGACGCGGATCTGTTCCGGGTCGTGGGTGATGAAGACCCGCTGGACTCCGCGCTCGGTTCTGAGCGCTTCGTCGCCCTCGGTGACTTCGTGCCCTTGGGCTCGGAGCAACGCGACGACCTCTTCGAGGTCGGCATCGGACCCGCAGTCGTAACCGACGAACGAGACGTCGTTCTTCGGGCCGCGCTCGATGATGTGGCGGTGGATGCGGTCGTCGATCCGGAATGTGCGGACGTCCTCGGTGTGACGAGCCGGCATCACGCCGAGCAACTGTCCGAGGAAGTCGCTCCAGGCATCGAGGTCGGAGGCCTCGATGCCGACGTACGCGAGTTCTTTGACGGTGGTGGTCATGGTGACTCCTTGCTGTGATCAGAGAGCGGGGATGGAGAGGCCGGTGCTGTCCGCAGCGGCCACGAACCGATCGGGACGTACGACGACCACGCGGGCGCCGTACCTGCGAAGCCAGGCGAGGAGGGTGCCGTCGATGTCGACGACGTCCTCGGGACCCTCGGTGGCCTGGTCTGCGGCGCGCACGGCGACGTACCGGACACCAATCGCATCCCATGAGGTCTTCTCCGCCGGGGACAGGACCGTGGCCGGGTCGACGTTGTCGCCGAGCACGACGAACCCGCTGCCGAGGAGATCGTCGAGCGGCCCGATGAGACCCTGAACGTTGGCCGCACGTGGCTGCGGGATCATCCGCCCGACTGCGCCCTCGGGCATGCCCATCGGATCGGTGGAGATGCCGGTGAACCATCCGGCGGGGTAGGTCGGCGGCCACAACAGCGGCGGCAGCTCGCCGGACTCCTGAGCTGCGGCCAACCCGGCCTGCTCCTCGGGCGTGAGCTCTTGCTTGATGATGCGGCCGAGTTGGATCGAGACGTCGGTGTAGAAGTCGACGTTGGGTCGCCGCTCGGCCTCGTAGGAGTCGAGGATTGTCTCGGGAAAGGTGCCGTCGAGGACGCCGGCCAGCTTCCAGGCGAGGTTGAACGCGTCCCGGATGCCCGACTGCATGCCGGATCCGGCCCACGGGGGCATGAGGTGGGCGGCATCGCCGAGCAGGAAGAGGCGCTCTCCGAGTCGCCACTTCTCGGCAGATCGGATGTGGTGGCTGTAGAACGCCCAGCCGTGGATGTCGATCTCCTCGTGCGAGACGCCGACCGACTCGAGCAAGGGCCAGATCTTCTCGGGGCTGTCGAAGTCGGCGTCGGTCTCGCCCGGGTTGAGTGGGATCTCCCAGCGGTGGTTGTCGCGGCCGAGCGCTATGTCGACGACGGGGCGCTCCTTGTCCGACCAGAAGGTGAGGATGTGGCGGTTGGGCCACCAGCGCTTGACCTTGCCGTCGATGACAACCCAGCGCACATCGAGCGTGTCGCCGAGGAGGTTGATCCCGAGGTGCTCGCGGGTGCGCGCCTCGCCACCGTGACATGCGAGTGCGTAGCGGGCGCGGACGCTCGACTCCTCGTCCGTCACCATGTCTCGGGTCGTCACGGTGACCCCGTCGGCATCCTGGGCGACGTCGACCACAGTCGCGCCGTACTCCACGCGGATCTTGTCGCCGTAGCGCGAGGCGCCGTCGCGCAGCGTCTGCTCGAGCGCGGGTTGGTAGATGGCGTACGAGGTGGCGTGGCCGAGCTCGCCGGGTGGGAACGGTGTGCGGAGCAGCTCGGCGCCGTCGTAGGTGATCCACCGCAGCGCGACTGTCGGGTCCATCTCGGCCTTGGCCTGCTGGTCCAGGCCGACGGACTGGAAGTGGCGCATCGTCCAGTCGTTGACGGTGACGGCGCGAGCCCGGGCGTAGATGTCGTGGTCGCGCTCGAAGGCGATTGCGGTGACCCCGAGCGCGCCCAGCGCGTTCGCGGCCGCGACGCCGGACGGGCCGTATCCGATGATTGCGACGTCGGTGTCGTAATTGGTGCTCATGGCACTCCCTCAAATTCTGGACTGAACGTTCCAGACAGAAGTCTGTGGCCCCGATTACACTCGCAGGGATCACGCCTGTCAAGAGTTCTGGAATAGACACTCCAGAAATATCGCCTACACTTCGTCGTGTGCCACCAGCAGCGAAGCGACCGAACAAGCGCATGGCCCAGGGTGCGAGGTCTCGCGACGAGATCCTTGACGCCGCCTCCCGGATGATGGCCACCCGCGGATTCGAAGGAACGAGCGTCGCCGACATCGCCCGCGAGTCAGGCCTGCCGAACAGCTCGATCTACTGGCACTTCAACTCCAAGGCCGGCATCCTCGCGGCGGTGATGGAGCGGGGCGCGGAGCGCTTCTTCGCCGACGTACGACCGTCGCCGGCACTGCCGGACGAGACTGCGGACGCCCACCTGCACCGAGCTCTGCGCGGCGTCGGCGAGGTTTTCGTCGCCCACCCGGAATTCTTGCGGCTGTTCGTCATCCTGTTGTTGGGCAACGAGTCCGACGACATCAGGGAGATCGTGCACCGGGTGCGTGAGCGCGGACGTCAGAGCCTGAACACCTTGCTCCAGGCGACCCTCGGGTCATGGGGTGAGGCGACGGCCGCCCGTGTCAGCGACCGCATCGTCGACTTTGCCCTGGCGGGATTCGACGGCGCCTTCCTTGCCCTGCAGGCCGGTTCTCCGACCTCACACGAAATCCTGATGTCCCAGCTGGCCGACTCCGTCATGGAACTCGCACGCGGCGAACGGGAGGTTCAGCCGACTTCGCGTTGATTCGCGAACGCCGAACCGAACCCCCGACCTCAGTCCGAATTCGAACCCACGTCTCACATCCAGGACCTGACTTTCGGTACGCTCCGCAGAGCCCGGGTGTCGACCGCCAAGCAGAACCTCGCGCAGCAGATCGACGCCGCTCACCAAAGGCGGGAATAGACCCAGGCGAACGTTCTACGTGGACAACAAATCCGGGGCCACCACCGAACGTTCCGGACTGTAGGCGCTGCTCGGCCACGCCCGATGATCGTGGTACATATCCCGCCCCACTCGATCGGATCGTTCGCCTCCAAGGGGCGGATCTCGCACCGGCCGCCGCCGTGATCGCTACAAGAGGTCGAAGTACTGCGAGCGAGCCTTCATGGCATGAATGAGCAGCTCGTTCCCACTGTCGAAGCGCAGGACAACCAGTTCCAGGAGCCGACCGTTGGGGTCGAAACCCAGCCGGAACTCGCGCGCGGGGTTGTCGTCGTCCAGACCAGCGGTATACACGTGATGCTCTGCCGCGTAGATGCCATCGTTTTCGCTGATCCCGTGTTTGAGCGCAGATTTATGCGCCTTCACGCGACCTGGGTCCAGGCACGCACAGCTTCTCGAATCGCCTCGGATCGGGAAACATGCTCCTGCTCGGCACGCGCGTTCAAGGCCTTCAACAATGCCTCGTCCATCCGTACCGGCACCACTGCGCCGGGGCCGTCCCCCACGGTCGGTCGACCGCGTTTGCGCAACTTTTCGACGTCGTAACCGGCCTCGGCCTCGTCTGCCCACTTCTGGATCATCCCGTCCGTGACGGGTGCTCCGTTGATCGTCTCCTCAGCCATATCCATTATCGTAATACGAAATTTGCCTATCGGCCACGGCCCTCAACCCCAGCCCCAGGGACGGTCGATCCGAGTGATACCCGTCGCTCGCGTACTTGCGATCCATCTAACCCGATCCGGATACCGCAAAGGCCCAGGTGGCAGCTCGAAAATAGGCTGTACATTCCGTGTCATAATTACGTACAGATTTAACTTTCGGTACGCTCCGCACATGGAGTTGGGATACGCGCGGGTGTCGACGAGCAAGCAGGACCTCACCCGTCAGATCGACGCGCTCACCAAGGCGGGAATCGACCAGCCGAACATCTACGTGGACAAGAAGTCCGGGGTCAGCACCGACCGACCCGGACTGCAGGCGCTGCTCGGCTACGCCCGCACAGGTGATGTGATCGTGGTGCATACCCTCGACCGGCTTGGCCGCACCGTCCGCGACACCCTGAACCTGATTCACGACCTGCACCAGCGCGGCATCGGATTCCGGAACCTGGCGGACCCGATCCGGATCGACTCGACGAATCCGGACGACCCGATGGCTCAGGTGGCGGTGGTGCTGCTGGCGTTGTTCGGCCAGATGGAACGCACCTACGCGGTCGAACGGGGCTGCGCACGCCCGGACGGTCGCCACCGCCAAGGGCCGACGCACCGGCAGGCCGAGTGTGGTCACCGACGCCCAACTCGCCTACGCCACCCAATTGCGTGACGGCGGCGACACCATCGCGGAGATCACCGACAAGACCGGGCTCACCCGCTCCACCCTCTACCGGCACCTGCCGACCCGGCCGGCGGAGACGCTCACCGCCGAAACTATCACCGCTGAGGAGAAGGCCTCGCCGTCAAGGATTTCGGTGACACCGTCATCGGCGGCCGGACCGCTGGCGTGCCCTACCTGTGGGTATCAGCCCACAACGCCTCGGGACCTTGTTTCGCACCGCGCTGACCTCGCCACCGTCTGGCTGCACCTCGACGATCGCGGCGAACCGCACGAGGCGCGCCACTGCGCCCGCTGCCAACCGCACGGGCACGTCCTGGTGACCAACTGCTCCCGGTGCGGCGACGGCCCCCTGGTCACCGGCTCGCCCGGCGAAGACCTGCTCGAACCGATCCTCAACTGGCTCGAGGGTCACGGATGGACCACCCTCCCCGAACTCGTCTGCGGCCAGCACAACCGGTGACTGCCGACTAGGCGAAAGACGGATCCCGACGACGCGATCGATGCAAGTTGCCCTGATCAGTGCGACTCGCTCAGGTGACGTGCACGGCCGGCGTCGCGTGGTGTGCGAATCGGGATGCCGTACTGCTTCGCGATCCGGCTCATCCGCGGCACGCTGCGTCCCACCTCGTGCCCGAGTTCCCGCAGTGTTCGTCGCTGGGTGACGTACTGGTCGTGGAACCATGCCGGATCGACTGGCGGCCCTCCGACGGTCGGGGTGATGCCGTGGTGTCGTGCCAGCCGGCCTGCCGATTTCCTGCTGACGCCGATCATCGCGGCGATCTCGGCGAGGGTGCGGCGCTGTACGCAGTAGAGGTCGACGAACTGTGACCGGCTCAAGGCCTCCTCGGCCGCGGCCTGGGCGGCACGTCGTCCGGACCGCTCTGCGGTCATGGGCGATGCGGGTGCGGGATGGTTTTCGAGGAGGTGGCGGATGACATCGAGGGTGGTGCCCAGTTGCCGCGCGATCTCGGACAGGGAGGTGTGTTCGTGACGGGTCAGGTCGTGGAGGGCGGCGAGGGCCACGGCGCCCGGATCGGGTCCGGGTAGGTCGAGCCCGTCGAGTAGATGCAGGGGTGGATGCCAGTAGACCGGTTCCTCGTCCAGTCCGTGGTCGTCGAGGAACCGCCGGGCCGCCGCAGCGAGTAACGCGGCCAGGGCGGGGGTGAGTGTGCGCGGGAACTCGGCCCGTTTCGCGCGGACGTCGTAATCGTCTGCGAGGAATGGGGACTGGGACGCGGGGAGCCCGCTGAGTCGTTCGAATAGCAGGCAGCGGGCGAAGTCCGCCTTCTGGCCGGCGCCGGGCGGTGTTCCGGTCCGGCGGCAGATCTTGTGCCACAGGTCGTCGGGCAGCAGTGCGCGATGGTCCAGTTGTCGGCGTCGGTCGTAGTCGATCGGGGGCGGCTCCGCGGCGAGGTGGTCCGCCAGCCGGGTCAGTGCGGTCAGGGTGTCGTCCCAGTGTGGGGAGTTCCGAAGGCATGCCAGCGTGCGGGTGACCCCGTCCGCTCGGACCGCCGATCCCAGGCGGTCGGTGGTCTCGCCGAGCCTGACTGTGGTGCCCACCAGCATCAGAGCTGCCGACAGGGCCGGTCGGACCTGCTCCGGACTGCACGGGGCCACCGTGAATCGCAGTGACCATTCCGGCCAGAGCAGGGTCGGGATGCGGCGGGCAGCAGCGTCTACCGCGACAGCACTCGTCGACGGGTAGCTCGGGAGGGCGGCGGCGCTGCGGTACCGCAACTGATCGACGGCGCGGACGAACAGCGGCCGCAACGCGGCGAGCTGGATGGCCGCCAACATCGTACTGGTGGCGCTGCCCCACTCGCACATGGTTCCGGCGTCGACAGGCAGCCCCAGACGCCGGCCGCCGTGCACCAGCCACCGCAATGCCTCGCCGGCACCGGCGATGTCGGGCCGATCCAGCACCGTCATGGCCGTGGTCACCGCGGCGGAGGTGGCGATCGCCCCGTCGGCCCCCGACAGCTCCGATCCGCCCAACGCTGGGGCTTCCGACGCGGTGGACGAGCGAATCCGGGCCAATGCGTCGGCGAGATCGGCGGGAACTCGCTCGGCGATCTCCTCGATGCTGCCGTAGACGAGGACGCGGGATGCGATGGCGTGCAGATCGGCCAGCACCACGCGGGCCGCGACGAAGTGGTCGGCGTACACACCGAAGGTGCCCCGGCCGACGGAGAGGACATCGAGCACGCGTTGCTGGGCCCGGATCGCCGGGTGATCCGGACGCAACCGCATCACCGGTGCCGATGTCAGATCCGCACCGCACCGGATGAGCCCACACGGGCGAGCGGTGTCCGCACTGCGGTGGGCGCAGCGGCCCGGACTCGGCACGACCTCCCGTAGGGGACGGCTGCACCGTTGGAAGCTTTCACAGCGCGGGCAAGTGTCCGCCAGCAGACAGTGGTGCTTGGTGCAGGCGAAGACGCACCCCAGCCGCCACTGCAGTTGCCACCGACCACCGGACTCGGCGAGGCAGTCCGGGCAGTACCGGGATCGGCGCCCGCGACCCCAAGGGAAGCCCACAGTGGATCGTCCCTTCCGGCCGTTCAGCGACAGGGCGACCCCGTCGTATCGGGACAACGTCATCGCCTCGACAACGGCCGCGGGCAGATCCGCCGCCGCGGCGATGGCGCCCGCGTCATTCGGGCGCAGGTGCATCGGCCACAGGTTCGGACGCCGAACCCTGCCAGCGGCAGTGCTGTCGTCGGAGCGCAGGGCCATGTCCAGGTCGACGAACGGCGTCCCGGTGCGGTGCGCGATGGCCTCGAGCCAGGAATCGATCGCCTCCCCGGGCAGCGGGGCCACCCGGATCGGCAGGGACCGCACCCCGGTCATCGACGGCGCTGTGTCGGCCGGGTGGTGATGCGGCGCGCCTCGAGGGCGGCCTGCAGTTCGCGCCGCGCGGCCTCGGCGTCCTCGTCGTTGCTGACGGTGTCGAGAACCTCGGCATTCAGGCGTTCGCGTCCGGTCCCGACGGCGCGGTGGCAGCCGCGGTTGATCAGCACCATCAGCGACCCGATGTGTCCGGTGCTGCGGGCGAACAGGTAGTCCGACAGGTCGTCGGCGAGCATGCCCGGGTACTTGTCGGCGAGAACCAAGCCCTGCTCGATCGCCAGCAGCATCGTCCGCCATTCGCGGCGCCCGGTGTCGGTGTCGATGACGAACGGCCGCATCCCCACCAGCGTGGTGCGCCGCGCCGTCTGGGCCTCGGCGAACAGGCCCCGTTCGGCGAGCTTGACCCCGATGAACACCACGGTGACCGGGAACTCGTTGGCGATGTATTTGAAGTGGTTGCTGATCTCCACGCCGCTGGTGGCGTGCATGCGCAGGAAATGCAGATCATCGACCACCAGAAGTCTTGTCTCACAGGAGGTCACGCAGTCCAGGGTGCGGCGGGACAGGTCGGCGCTGGTGCCGCGGGTGATCCCGGGGTGGGCGTAGAACTCGAGCATCGCCCGGTTGAACTCCTTGAGGCCGGTGTTGCCGGTCAACCCGACCCGGCACACCGGCCACCGCTGGTGCCCGTCGCGGGTGTGGGTGCCCTTGATCCGGATCTCGCGGAGGTGGAACGCCTTGGCGAAGGCCAGCATCGATGTCGTCTTGCCCAGGCCGGGGTAGGCGTCGATCGCGACCGCACCCTTGGCCTTGTCGCCGAACTGGAGGTTGCTGTCGACCACGGTCGACAGCTGCTCGTGCAGCGCGGTCAGTTGCGGGGTCCGGATCGGGCCCAGGTTCGCGTGCCACAGCTGCCGAAAATGGTTGTAGACCTCGGCGTCGTCCGCGCTGAGCGCTCTCAGTTGCGTGCGGGTCAGCACCTGCGGCGCGACCAGGGAAGGGGCGTCGGCGAAATCGCGCCACCCTTCCTTGCGGGAGAGCGCCACGTTGCCCAGCGGCGCGTAGTCCTGCAGGTGCTGCCGGATCAGTGCGATCGTCACAGGTACTCCAGCGCATCGGCGTAGAAGCCGTCATCGTCGGGCCGGTCCGGCTCGTCCTCGGCGTCGTCGTCACCGATGTCGATGTCGCTCCGCGCGGTGTTGACCGCTGTCGCGCCATCGCGCGCTCCCGGCACGGGCTCGGTCACCTCGTGCGGACCCGGTGGTGGCTCGAGGTCGAGCGCTGCGTCCTCGCGGGCCATACGCAATGCCATGCGCCGCTCGGTCGTGCTCGACCCGAGGCCGAGATTCCACCGCTCCAGCAGGTCGGCGACCGCGATCCGGTCGTCGGGGTAGGTGTACTTCGCCTTCGCCAACCGGCGCGCGAACGCCAACGCGTCCTCACTGAGCGGCATCTGCATCGACCGGGCGTGCTCCCACTCGAGCGGGTACCACCGCCGGGAGGCGGGATCCCGCAGGTAGATCCGGGTGATGTCGTCCGGGTCGACGTGCAGTGGCCACCACCGGCCCTTGCCCTTTCCCCGGTCCGGGTACGGGCTGGCACCGTCGCGGCACCCGGGCGGCAGGTCGCCGTTATAGCGGCGGCCGTGCACCTCGAACCCGTAGTGCTGGAGGGTGCGCCACTCCACCTTGAGGAATTCGTACCCCAGGTCCGGGTCGCGCGGGACCTCGATGTAGCCGGCGCGGGCGATGCCGTGCTCGAACATCGCCGCCGGCGACATCTTCACCGACGGCAGATGCGGATCGAGCAGGCTCTCGTGCGGCCGGTGGTGGTACACCACCGCCACCCACTCGCGGATGATCGCCTCCAACTCGTCGAGGTAGAAGAACGCCTCCGACTCCGGCGCCACCCCACGCGAATGCAGGTCCGGGCCCTTGTATCCGGGCAGCGCCTGCAACAGGTCCTCCCGGATGGTGCGGAAGAACCGCTCCACCGGCCCCTTGTCGCGGCCGGTCCGCAGCCGGGCCGGCTGGATCGAGATCCCCATCCGCTGACACACACTGGTCAGATGTTCGGAGACATAGATCTTTCCGTGGTCGATCACGATGGTCTCCGGCGCCAGTGCCGGAGACGCCGTCCCGGCGATCGGCCCGTCGATCGCGTCGGGGTCGATCAGCAGGGACCGGGGAATCCCGTGCTCGGGCCACACCGCGTGCGCGGGCCAGTCCTTGCCCGCCGGTCGCGGCCGGAACGCCTGATACAGCGTGGCGGCGGCGTCGACCGCCTTCGTCGACACCGGTGTGAGCCGGATCCCGACGACACAGCGTGTGTACCAGTCCATCCCGACCGTTAATTCCGTCTGCACCCACCGCAGTGTCACCGGGTCCAGGGCGAACACGTCCAGCCGGGTGGTGTCCATCAACAGGTACTCGCCCGGTCGGGTCGGGCGCAGCTTCCCGTATGGCTCGTCCGGTCGGGTCGCGATGTCCCGGTTGCGTTTGGTGCTCAACCGGAACGTCGGGTGTCGCCGCTCCAGATCCTCGAGTATCCGAAACGCAGTCGCGCGCGAGGGCAGCTTCACCACGCCCGCCCCGAACCGGGCCACCACCCGGGCGTTCGCCCGTTCGATCACCATCGTCCGTGACGGTCGCGACTGATCGGTGTGCTCGACCATCACCTCCAGAGCGGTCTCGACCCACCGGTCATCGGTTCTCGTTGAGCTCACTGATGAAGGGTCGCGCCGCACCGCCAGCCCGGCCTCGCCGAACTTCTGGAACTTGCCGACCCAGCGCTCGATTGTGCGAACTCCGAGCCCCAATTCGGCCGCTTTCGCGGCGTAGCGGTCCGACAGCGCGACATTCTCGCTGTATTGGGTGCGTGGCTCGTCGGGGTCGGCGATCAGCGGGTTTCCGGACCGATATCCGGTAAGCACCTCACGCACATGGGCTGCTCGCGCGGTGAGTTGCTCCTGCTCGGTCGTGGTCAGCTGGGTCAGCACCACGCCGGCGACTTCCTGATCGTCGTCGCTCGCCGGGCCGGGACCGGTTGGGATCACCCGGGCGCGCTCGCATGCCAGGAGTTCCTTCAGCGCGAAGCGTCGATACTGCCGGCCGGTCGCGTCCTTGACGACGACCTCGTTCCCGGCTGCGGTCGACAGCATCTCTACCACCTCGACGGTCTCACCGTCATAGAGGAACCGAGTCCCGACACCGACCCGCACACCCGCGCCCGTCACGAACGCATTCCCAGCACGGTCCGCGAGGTCAAGGTTTTGCTCAAGTCGACCGTGAAATGGTGCCGCCACAACAGGTGCAGGACAGCCGATCGCACGACGGGTTCCGGCTGGCCTGGCAGGCACCGGACGGCCTCACCGAGCGTGGCGCCGTGAAGGTCGACCGATCGCAGGCCCGCCAGCAAGTCGTCATCGAACAGCCAGTCACGGCGATATCCGGCCAGGAATCGGACATTATTCAACTCCGGCTCTGCCGGTTCGCTGGCAATCTGGTACCGCCAACCACGTGACTCCACCACCAGTCGCGTCCACGCAAAGGTCAGCGCAACCTGCGGCTTCGCCAGCCGACGAGCGGGTTTCACGTCGACAACCATCGGACCGTCATCGCTCATCAGTAGGTAGTCCGGCACGTGCCGTCGTCGCGCGCCCGCCACGTCGGCTTCGAGCAGGAACGGCTGAGCGAGAATGCGCCGCACCGAGCGATCGAAATCTGCCAGCAGCAGCCGAGCCAACTCCAGCCGCGACTCGTAGATCACCAGCGCCCGCTCCGTACTGGACCAGTAGGCGCCGGAATAGTGCTTCTGACCGTGGTACCAGCGGAACGTTCGCCACGGTGTAGCGGCGTCGACCAGCTCTTCCGGCGAGACATCGCCCCAATCAACTTCTGATTCAACACCATCCGTCTTACGGCGGACGCTCGCCACAACAGAGGTCGGATGCGGATCAAGATCAACGGCCATCAGGAACCTCGATACCGAAGCGGGCCGCACCACCGCAGCCCTTCACCATCGATCATCAACCCTGGTGATCCGTTGACCCGACATTCGGCTGGGCGTGTCTCACGACAATGGCGGATCCGCCATCTGCCCGCTGCTCACTGTGAGATTCCGCCACGGTCCTCGAGACCCTACACATATGGGTAGTACGGTCCATCCCACGATCGTCCGGCCCTGGTACAACGCGAACCAGCGGGCGACCGTGATGACATGACCACTCACAATGCATCCACAGTCCTCGTCACCGGCGCCACCGGAGGCCTCGGCGCCGAAACCTGCCGTCGTCTTGCCGCCGCCGGACACACCGTCTGGATGGGCGTGCGGACTCTCGAAGCCGGCTACGACGTTGCGGGGAAGATCAGAGTCGACAGCCCCGACGCCGATGTCCGCGTCGTCGAACTCGATGTCACGAGCGACGACTCGGTCACTGCCGCCTACCGGGCGGTGTCCGAGTCCGGCACCGGTCTCGATGTTCTCGTCAACAACGCCGGTATCGCGGGCCGTGTCGCTGCACCCACCGACACCGTCCCCACCGATTTCCTTCCGGTGTTCGGTGTGAACCTGCTCGGGCCGGTCCGCGTGACCCACATCTTCCTGCCGCTACTCGCGCAGTCCCCGTCGCCGCGGTTGGTGATGGTGTCGAGCGGGATGGGCTCGTTCGCCGTGACGAACGATCCCGCGCGGATCGAATCGACGTTGCACGGGCTGGTGTATCCGTCGTCGAAGGCGGCCTTGAACATGGTGGCAACGATGTATGCCAAAGCACTTCCGAGTATTCGGGTCGTGGCTGTCGATCCCGGCTACACGGCCACCGCACTCAACGGCTTCTCCGGCACCCAATCGGTCGAGGACGGCACCGACGCGATCGTCGAGGCGTGTACCGCCGATTCACCGGCGGGGATGTTCATCGACCGTCACGGACCCGTGCCGTGGTGATCCGATCCGGCGCCGTCGGGTAGCTCACCCGTGAGATAGCGTTGAACTGTCGGCGCGATGATCTCGATGAGTTGCTCGGACGGCAGCGACGCCAACGGCTCGAACCCGAGAACATAGCGCACCAGCATCACCCCCGTCATCTGGGTTGCCACCAATTCGGCGCGCAACCGGCCGGTGCCTTCGGGCAGGTCGATCCTGCCGAGGAGCGGTTCGAGCGCGACCTCGAGCAGGAACGTCCGGATCAGTCCGGTGTCGCCGCCCGCGATCTGCGCGCGGAACATCGCCACTGCCGCGTCGCGGTGCGGGGACTCCCACACTCCGATCAGTGCGGAGGCGAGTGCATGACCGAGTTCCTCGACCGGCGTCTCGTACACCGGCGCGAGAACATCTCGAGGATCGACGGGCAGCGCGATGGATGCGGTGAACAGCTCCATCTTCGTGCCGAAGTAATGGTGTACGAGCGCTGGATCCACACCTGCGCGTGCCGCCACTGCCCGCACGGTCGTCTTGTCGAACCCGTTGGAGGCGAACAACTCCCGCGCCGAGACGAGGATCGACTCGCGGGCACCCGAGTTGCCGGGGCGCCGGCCCGGACGCCGTGTGCCGGGCGATTCGGTGGTCACTCCGTCCGCCGACGCAGTGTCGCAGCGCCGAACGCAAGGGCTGCCGCGGCGAAAGCAGCAACGACGATGAGGTCACGCACCATGACGGCGGTGGTCCCCGGGTACTGGGTGATCTCCTGCAACGCCTCCACCGCGTAGCTGAGCGGGAGCACGTTGCTGATCCAGCGGAGCCAGTCCGGCAGTTGGTCGCGCGGAACGAGCAGACCGCACAGCAGGAACTGCGGGATGACGAGCACCGGCATGAATTGCACGGCTTGAAATTCGGTGCGGGCGAAGGCGCTACACAGCAATCCCAGCGACACACCGAGCACCGCGACCAGCACTGCCGTCACGAGCACCCATGCCACCGACCCTGCGCTGGTGACGCCGAGCAGCCAGAACGCCACGGCGCATGCAAGCCCGGCCTGGAGTGCCGCTGCGAGGGAGAACGCGCTGCCGTATCCGGCAAGCAGGTCGAGTTTCGTCAACGGTGTGGTGAGAAGCCGCTCGAGTGTGCCCGAGCTTCGCTCGCGCTGCATCGCAATGGACGTGACCAGGAACATCACGACGAACGGCAGGATCCCGAGCATGGTCACGGCGATCCGATCGAACAGCGAGAAGCCGCCCGGCCCGACAGGTGCGTTCTGGTACATGAAGTACAGCAGGATCATCAGCAGGCTCGGCACGAACACGATCATGGCGACCGTGCGGTGGTCGGATCTGAGCTGCCGAAGGATACGGGTGGTGGTGGAGGCATAGATGAGGGCGCTCATGATCATGCTCCCGTCGAGGTTCGGATCAGGCGGAGGAAGGCATTTTCGAGGCTCGGCTCGCCGGTCCGATCGCGTAGTTCGCCCGGCGTGAGCTGCGCGATCAATCGGCCGTCTCGGAGCAGGACCAGTTCGTCGCAGTGGTCGGCCTCATCCATGACGTGGCTGGAGACGAGCAGGGTGGTGCCGCGCGCAGCCAGGGTTCGGAAGTGTTCCCACAGTTCGGCACGCAGGACCGGATCGAGGCCGACGGTGGGCTCGTCGAGTACGAGCAGCTCAGGGTCTCCGACGAGGGAACACGCGAGCGACAGGCGCCCGAGCTGACCTCCCGAGAGAGCACTCGCGGCATTGCGTGCATGGTCCGTCAGTCCGACGGCGGCGATCGTGTCGGCGACGGCGGAGCCTCGTCTGCCGTAGAGCGCAGCGAAGTAGGAGACGTTCTCGGTGACCGACAGATCGAGGTACACGCTCGGAGCCTGGGTGACGTACCCGACGCGTCGGCGCAGGTCTGCGGAACCGGCGGGTTTCCCGAGCACGGTGACACTGCCGGATTCGACGATCTGAGTGCCGACGATCGACCGCATCAGGGTGGTCTTTCCACAACCCGAGGGGCCGAGCAACCCGGTGATCGATCCTCGGCCGACCTTCACGTTCACATCTACGAGCGCTCGGTGAGTACCGCGGCGGACCTGCAGATCACGGACGTCTACGGCGAAGGATTCGGAAGCGACATTCATGGCGCACTCAATTCATCGAGTGTTGAAATCATCGTGTGTTGAATTGTGTAACTCGGGCCCGCCCGCGTCAATACCTTCATCGCGCCTCCCTCGATCCCGCCAAATCACGCCGTATCATGAGGCGCATGCTTCGCACCCGTCACGCCCTCGCCGTCACTGCCGCCGCGTTGGTTCTTGCGGGGTGCACCGCCAACGGGGACCCCGTGCCCGATCCCGCCGCGTCCATCGAGACGCAGGTCGAATCTCCGGATGCTCCGGCGACCACCCCGACCGACACAGCCGACAAGGTCTCCCCCGCGGGGGACGGCGCGAAGCTCACGGTCACCGATATCCGCACCGGCAGGCATGACGGCTTCGACCGTGTCGTCTACGAACTGGGCGGGGAGGGCACGCCCGGTTGGCGTGTCGGCTACGTCGACGAGGCGGTCCAGGACGGCAGCGGCAACGAGATCCCACTCGCGGGAGGCGCCGTGATCCAGGTACTCATAGACGGATCCGCGTATCCGTTCGACAGTGGTGTCGAGCCGTACTCGGGCCCCAACCCGGTTCTCGGCTCGCCGGGCGGCTCGGTGGTGGAGGTCAACGGCTCGGGCGTGTTCGAGGGCGTGACGCAGTCGTTCATCGGAGTGTCCGCCCCAGAGACGCCGTTCTCCGTCTCTGCCCTCACCGATCCCACACGTCTGGTGATCGACGTGGCGAACTAGCCCTCCCCCGCGCCTACGCTTGACCTCGAGCGCACTCGAGGTCTTAGCGTCGAGCGCGACACAAGGAGGGCTCACCCATGAGCATGGAAGTCACGGCGTGGAACGCGATGTACAACGCGATGCACGCCGAGAGCGACCGACGCCCGTTCTCGCGCGCAACAATGCGCAGGATCGGCGCATTCGCCCGGCCACATCGGCGCAACATCATCGCGTACTTGATCCTGAGTGTGCTCATCGCAGCACTCGGGGTGGCGACACCGGTCCTCGCCGGCCGTGTCATCGACGCGATCGTCGACAACGCCGCGCTGTCGGTCATCGTATGGCTGGCGGTCATCATCGCCGCGATCGCGCTGGTCGAGGCAGGCCTGGGCATCGTCAATCGGTGGCTGTCGTCCAGCATCGGTGAAGACCTGATTCTCGATCTGCGCACAACGGTCTTCGATCATGTGCAGCGCATGCCGATCGCGTTCTTCACCCGCACTCGCACCGGTGCGCTGGTCTCGCGATTGAACAACGACGTGATAGGTGCGCAGCGCGCGTTCAGCGACACGCTGTCGGGTGTCGCCGGAAACGTCGTCACGCTGGTGATCACTCTTGTCGTCATGTTCGGCATCTCGTGGCAGATCACCCTGCTGGCGCTGCTGCTGTTGCCGATCTTCATCATTCCCGCACGCACGATGGGCGCGAAGCTGGCTCAGCTGAGCCGCGAAGCGGCCAACCACAATTCGGTGATGAACACACAGATGACCGAGCGATTCTCGGCACCCGGCGCGACGCTGGTCAAGCTGTTCGGTCGCCCCGCCCACGAATCGTCCGAGTTCGCGGTGCGCGCACGACGCGTCCGCAACATCGGTGTTCGCACTGCGATGCTCCAGACCGTGTTCGTGACCGCCCTGACGCTCGTCTCTGCACTCGCGCTCGCACTGGTCTACGGACTCGGCGGCTTCTACGCGCTACGTGGACAGCTCGATCCGGGTTCGGTCGTGGCGATGGCGATGTTGCTCACCCGCCTGTACTCCCCGCTGACCGCGCTGGCCAGCGCGCGGATGGACGTGATGAGCGCGCTGGTGAGCTTCGAGCGGGTCTTCGAAATCCTCGACCTGACGCCACTGATCCGCGAGATCCCCGACGCGAAACCCGTTCCGGACGGCCCGGTCGCAGTGGAGGTGCGCGATGTGGGTTTCGCATATCCGTCGGCCGACAAGGTGTCGCTCGCATCGCTCGAAGAGGTCGCGGTGCTCGACTCGCGCGGCGGCGAGACGGTGCTGCACGACGTGTCGTTCCGCGTCGAGCCGGGCGAGATGGTCGCGCTCGTCGGATCCTCGGGAGCGGGGAAATCGACCATTGCGCAGCTGATCCCGCGGTTGTACGACGTCGACACGGGAGCCGTGCTGCTCAGCGACACGGACGTGAGGACGCTGACTGCGGATTCGATACGGGAGACGGTCGGCCTCGTGACGCAGGACGGCCACCTGTTCCACGACACGGTCCGCGGGAATCTGCTGCTGGCCCGGCCCGAGGCCACCGAGGAGCAGGTATGGGACGCACTACGCCGCGCCCGGCTCGACGAACTGATCCGGAGCCTGCCGAGTGGTCTCGACACCGTCGTCGGGGAACGCGGTTACCGCCTCTCGGGTGGTGAGCGTCAGCGATTGACCATCGCGCGTCTGCTGCTGGCACAACCGCGCGTGGTGATTCTCGACGAAGCGACCGCGCATCTGGATTCGACGTCGGAAGCCGCCGTGCAGGAAGCACTCACCGAGGCACTCGCAGGGCGCACATCGGTCGTGATCGCGCACCGTTTGTCGACGATTCGGGCGGCCGATCAGATTCTCGTGGTCGAGGCCGGGCGCATCGTCGAACGCGGCGGGCACCAGGAGTTGCTCGCGGCCGGAGGACGCTACGCCGAGCTGTATCGCACCCAATTCGCAGATTCCGGACCGAAGTCGTCCGCGAATGCGCCGATACTTCAGGCATGACCACACAGACCGACCGAGAAACCGAACTGCTGCTGACGATCCTAGGAAACCAGTTCGCCGGACTACACGGATCGTTGTCCGGTCTGACAGCGGAACAGGCGCGCAGTATCCCGAGTGCGTCGGCGATGAGCTTGGCGGCGCTGCTCAACCACCTGATCGACGGTCTCGAAGCGACCATCGACCGGATCTCCGGTGAGCAGAGCCGCGCCTCCGACCCGGTCGCCGCGTGGATGGCCGGATGGGAGGTCGACGACGAAGAGTCCGTCGCCGACCAGGTCGCGCGCCTCGACGCCACAGCCGGTCGTTTCGCGGCAAGGCTGCGCGCGGAACCCGACCTCGACCGCGTCGTCGACATTCCCGCGGGGGCCGCAGTCTGGCTCGATCAGGGCGTGCCGTTCACCGTGCGGTTCCTGGTCCTGCACCAGGTCGAGGAGTGGGCCCGGCATGCCGGCCACGCAGACATCATCCGGGAATCGATCGACGGCGCCACCGCCGATGTTCTGGCGGAGGCGCCGTGATCGATACCCTGTGAACGACTTTCAGTCGCGATAGCCGCCGCGACCACCGCGGTCGCTGCGATCGCTCCGGTGAGTGAAGTCGCCGCTGCTGCCGTAGTCCTTGCGGCCACCGCGACGATCGCCGCCGCGGTCTCCGCGGTCGCCTCCGCGTCGGTCTCCACCTCGACGATCGCCACCGCGATCACCGCCGCGGTACGACGCGGGACGTCCGCCCGGCGCACCGGTGTCGCGCTGAAGCTGGATCAGCACACCGGAGATCCGTGTGGCGCGCAGCGCCTCGAGGGCCTGCTGCGGAAGGTCCTTGGGGAGCTCGACGAGGCTGTGATCGGCGCGGATGCTGATATGCCCGAAGTCGCCGCGGCGCAGGCCACCTTCGTTGGCGATCGCACCGACGATCGCGCCCGGTTGCACGCGATGGCGCTTGCCCACCGCGATGCGGTAGGTCGCCATCTCCTGGCCGTCGCGACCGACCTTCGGTCCGTCGTCGAAACGGCGGGGCGGACGCTCGCGGGGTTCACGCTCGCGGCGAGCCGGGGCGACGGGCTCCGGCTGTTCCTCCATGAGGAACGAGTCGCCGTCGCGCGACAGCACGGCCAGCGCAGCGGCGATGTCGGCGAGCGGGACATCGTGTTCGCGCTCGTAGTCCTCGATGAATGTGCGGAACAGCTGCAGGTGCTCGGAGGTCAGCGCCTCGGTGATCGAGTCGTTGAACTTGGCCACACGCTGTGCGTTGACATCGTCGACGCTGGGTAGCTGGATCTCGGTGACCGGCTGGCGGGTGGCCCGTTCGATCGCCTTGAGCAGGTGCCGCTCGCGCGGCGCCACGAACAGCAGTGCGTCGCCGCTGCGTCCCGCACGACCGGTACGGCCGATGCGGTGCACATACGACTCGGTGTCGTGGGGGATGTCGTAGTTGACGACGTGGCTGATGCGTTCCACGTCGAGTCCGCGGGCCGCGACGTCGGTCGCGACCAGAATGTCGAGCGCTCCGCTCTTGAGCTGACCGATGGTCCGCTCACGTTGCGCCTGCACGATGTCGCCGTTGATCGCCGCGGCGGAGAAGCCTCGGGCACGGAGCCGTTCTGCCAGATCTTCGGTGGCCTGCTTCGTGCGAACGAAGATGATCATCGCCTCGAACGACTCGACCTCGAGGATCCGCGTCAACGCATCGAGCTTGCGCTGGTGCGACACGAGCACCCAGCGCTGGGTGGTGTTGGAGGAGGTCGTGGTCTTCGACTTGACCGTGATCTCCTGCGGATTGTTCAGGTACTGCTTCGACAGCCGGCGAATTGCGCCGGGCATCGTCGCCGAGAACAACGCGACCTGCTTGGTGTCGGGGGTGTCGGCAAGAATCCGCTCGACATCCTCCTGGAAGCCCATCGTGAGCATCTCGTCGGCCTCGTCGAGGACGAGGAATTCGAGTTCCGAGATGTCGAGGGTGCCCTTGGAAAGGTGATCGATCACACGTCCGGGGGTGCCGACGATGACCTGCGCACCGCGGCGCAGCCCGGAGAGCTGGACACCGTAGGCCTGGCCGCCGTAGATGGGCAGCACATGCAGGCCCGGGATGTGCGACGAATACTTACCGAAAGCCTCCGCTACCTGCAGCGCGAGTTCTCGGGTGGGCGCGAGCACGAGCGCCTGGGGCCGCTTCTTCGAGGTGTCGATCCGGGAGAGGATGGGCACTGCGAACGCGGCAGTCTTGCCGGTGCCGGTCTGAGCGAGACCGACGACGTCCCGACCCTCCAGCAGTGGTGGGATGGTTGCCGCCTGAATCGGCGACGGGGACTCATAACCCACGTCCGAAAGAGCCTTCAGCACACGGTCGTCGATGTCGAGATCGGCAAACGTGAGGGATGCGGTCTCCTGGTCGGGGGCGTCTTGAATTTCACTCATTTGACCAGCAGTTTATCGGATGGCGCGGCGATTCCGCGCCACACCCACGCAAGAGTGTGCCGAAACACGCCCCGAGCAGTCGTGTGTCGGCACTCATGAGTCCCCTCGATCTGCGACTCTACCCGCTGGTAGAACAAGTGGAGCGCGCCCACCGTCGCCGCTCGGAAACAGCACCCGCGCCGAGAGAGAAGAGTCGCCATCGTGTCGGATTCGATCGCTGTCCCGACCCACTGGTACAACGTCGCCGGGGATCTGCCTGTTGCTCCGCCGCCGCACCTGCACCCGGGCACCCGGGAACCGATCTCTGCGGACGACCTCGCTCCGCTCTTCGCCTCCGGCCTGATCGAGCAGGAGCTTTCGACCGAGACGGACATCGAGATCCCCGAGCCGATCCGCGAGGTGTACGGAACGTACCGTACGACCCCACTGATCCGCGCCCGATCGTTCGAGAAGGCACTCACCACACCCGCCCGCATCTACGTGAAATACGAAGGTGTGAGCCCGGTCGGTAGCCACAAGGTGAGACGCAGGCCGACGTCGTCTTCGGGTGCGCCGGGGGTGGCTCCAACCTCGCCGGTCTGGCGTTTCCGTTCATCCGGGAGGTCCTCCGCGACCGCGCTGACACCCGCGTCGTCGCGGTCGAGCCTGCGGCCTGCTCGTCCATCACCCAGGGTGAGTACCGCTACGACCACGGCGACATCGTGGGTCTGACCCTGCTGCTGAAGATGCACACGCTGGGCCAGGACTTCATCCCGGATCCGATCCACGATCACTCCTATCTGTCCGGCGAGCTGGGCTGATTTCATCCCGCGCCGAGTCCATACTGGGGTGGTGCGGCGGTACTCCTCGCGTGAAGAGGCCGGCCGGCGGCTCGCCCGCTCGGTCGAGCATCTCCGTGGAGCGGACAACGTCGTTCTCGCGTTGCCCCGCGGTGGGCTTCCCGTGGCCCGCGAAGTCGCCCTTGCTCTCGGTGCTCCGCTCGATGTCCTCGTCGTCCGTAAGCTCGGGGTGCCCTGGCATCCCGAGCTTGCGATGGGCGCAATCGCCGAGGGCGGCATCCGTGTGCTCAACGACGGGGTGATCCGGATCTCCAGGATCGGCGCCGAGTCCATCGAACACGTTCAGGCACACGAGCAGGTCGAGCTGGAACGTCGTGGCGCGCTGCTGCGTTCCGGTCGCGAACGTGTCGCGCTGAGCGGGCGCACCGCCGTGGTCGTCGACGACGGGATGGCGACCGGGGCGACCGCAGCGGTCGCATGTCTGGCCGCGCGCGCTGCCGGTGCCGCACGGGTGGTGCTCGCGGTTCCGATCGCCTCCCCCGAGGCCTTGAGCCGGGTCGCTGGGGATGCAGACGAAGTGATCTGCCCGTGGGCACCCCCGGGGCACGACTCCGTGGGGGCGGCCTATTCCGACTTCCATCAGCTGAGCGACGACGAAGCCGCAGGCATCCTGCGCGACACCACGTAACAGCGTCGAGCGACCCCTCAAGCTACCTGCGGGTAGCTTTCGTGTCGCAGATCACGCACAATGGACCCTGAAACTTCCCAAAACCGGCAGCCCGGGTGGTGCGGAAGCGGACACTTTGTGATGCAATGCACACCGCAAGTTTCAAAAGATGGAGGGGTCACAGATGGGTGAGATTGCCGTTCCGCAGTCGTTCGCGATTCCGGACGACGTGTCGATGGCAGATTCGGTGTTCCGGCACGAAAAGGAGTCTCCCGACTTCGTGCCGTTCGAACGCCTCATCGACGGCAAGTGGGTACCGGTCACGGCAGTTCAGTTCGCCGCCGAGGTCCGCTCCGTAGCGAAGGGCCTGATGGCATCCGGAGTCGAGCTGGGCGACCGCGTCGCGATCCTCTCGAGCACCCGCTACGAATGGGTTCTGCTGGACTACGCGATCTGGACCGCAGGCGGTGCCACGGTCGCGATCTACGAGACCTCCGCGGCCGACCAGTCGAAGTGGATCCTCGAGGACTCGGGAACATCCCTTCTCATCGTCGAGAACACCGAGCAGGCCGACATTGTCCGTGAGGTCGCCGAGGCCGCACCGACAGTGCGCGAGCTCCTGCAGATCGATCCGGCTTCGGGCGCCAAGGGCGCAATCGAGGAACTCACCGCCCGCGGCGCGGCGGTCACCGACGAGCAGGTCGAGGAACGCCGCAAGCAGGTGAACGCGGAATCCGCCGCCACCCTCATCTACACTTCGGGCACCACCGGCCGACCGAAGGGCGTGCAGCTCAAGCACCGCCACTTCTACTCCGAGTCAACGGCCGCCCAGCTGGGGCTGCCCGACTCGATGGAGGCCGGTCAGCGCACGCTGCTGTTCCTGCCGCTCGCTCACGTGTTCGCCCGGCTCATCTCCTTCGCGTCGTTCGATCACAAGGTCACCGTGGGTCACACCTCGGATCTGACCACCCTGCTCGACCAGTTCGCCGCGTTCAAGCCGAACTTCATCCTCTCGGTTCCCCGCGTGTTCGAGAAGGTCTACAACTCTGCCAAGCAGAAGGCGTACGACGGCGGCAAGGGCAAGATCTTCGACAAGGCCGCCGACACCGCGATCGAGTACAGCAAGGCACTCGAAGCGGGCGGGCCCGGCCTCGTCCTCAGAGCCAAGCACGCGTTGTTCGACAAGCTCGTCTACGGCAAGCTGCGCGATGCACTCGGCGGAAACGCGACCCGGGCCGTGTCGGGCGGCGCTGCGCTCGGTGCGCGTCTCGGTCACTTCTTCCGCGGTATCGGAGTCACGGTGTACGAAGGCTACGGTCTCACCGAGACCACCGGCGGCATCGTCATGAACACCCCGGAACATCAGAAGGTCGGCACTGTCGGACGCCCACTCAACGGGCACTCCGCGAAGATCGCCGAAGACGGCGAACTGCTCCTCAAGGGTCCCGTGGTGTTCGACGGCTACTGGCAGAACGACGCGGCCACCGCCGACTCGATCCGCGACGGCTGGTTCCACACCGGCGACATCGGAACGATCGACGCCGAGGGGTTCATCTCGATCACCGGACGTAAGAAGGAACTGCTCGTCACTGCCGGCGGCAAGAACGTCGCGCCCGCGATCCTCGAGGATTCCCTGCGTGCGCATCCGCTGATCAGCCAGGTCCTCGTCGTCGGCGATGCGAAGCCGTTCATCGGTGCGCTCATCACCATCGACGCGGAAACCCTCCCGGGCTGGCTCGAGCGCCACAGTCTGCCCGCGGACAGCACGATCGCAGATCTGATCAAGAACCCCGACCTGATCGCGGAGATCGATTCGGCCGTGTCGGCCACGAACGCCAGGGTGTCGAAGGCCGAGGCCATCAAGAAGTACCGCATCCTGGAGACCGACTTCTCGATCGAGACCGGCGAGCTCACCCCGACGCTCAAGCTCAAGCGCAACATCATCCACGACAAGCACGGTGCGGCGATCGAGGCGCTCTACTCCTGATCCGTCTGCCCTACCCCGAGCAGCCCTGAGCGAAAGTGCCGTTCACTCGCATGGCGGGCTGTTTCAGAATCGCGGGTCGGCCCCGTCGGCATGTCTCCGACGGGGCCGACCTGCGATTACTTATAGAATCCGTCGGTGGTCAGGAACGCGCCGGTCACGCCGTCGCCCACCCCGACGAAAGGGTCGCGTCGAGGCGGTGCAACCCGATCCCGCCGACGCCACCCAGCGGTCGGCTACGTCGGCCGGTATCGGGGAATTCGGCCGTTTCACGTGTGGCCCGACGGCGTTCGGCCGTACCATTCTTCCGGGAGGTTGGCCATGTCGAGAAGAGCTTCTGTCGGCGCAGTACTGGCCGGAGGTATTGCCGTAGCCGCAGCCCTGGCGCTACCTGCGACGGCAACGGCGGCGCCTGTGCAGTGCCAAGCCCAAGGCCCACAGGAGACGGTGATGATGGACGAGGGCGGTTCGTCGTGCCTCGCGTTGTCGGAGGACCGTGGGACGGCGATCAGTACGGCATGGGGTGCCGAAGCGTTCGCGAACATCGCCGGCGACGGCACGGTGGGCACAGCGTGGGCAATCGACGACAGTGGCGGCCCGGATGTTCAAGCCGGTGTGATCACTGGAGACGGCTCGAATGTGCATGCCTACGCCATCGGCACCCCGGGGCCGGGCCCAGCCGGACAGGACACAGCAGCCTATATCGGAACAAGCACGCGCACAGATGGTTTCGCGTTCGCAGCGTTCGGCGGCGAGGCCGTTCTCGCGTACGGCGATCCGGCACGGTGCTCGGGTCTCGCGATTGTCATGACGACTCAGGGGTCCTGCGCCACCGTGCGCTGACGCACACAGTCCCCGAGACCTCGGGTGTGTTCACCGGCTGTTTCGGATTCGCGGGTCGGCCCCGTCCACGACCAACAGTTCCTGATCCCACCGGACATCACGACTGGCTCGGCACCGACAACCCCGTCTGGACGGTCATCGACATCGTCGAGCGGATCGACGCCGGCCCCGATGCGTCACCGTGGAGGCGATGGCGCATCGGTTGCGGACCGAGGCGGGAATCACGACCTAGCGCAAGCGTTCTCATATTGCGGAGGCTCCGTTCGGGCATTCCGAACACAATCCCCGCGAACCGTGGATTCGCCGTGTGCCACGCATCGTCAGGATTTCGCCACGGCCCGCTGGTCGAGATGACGGCACTGCGCTCGCTGAGGGGAGGTAGTCAGGCTCGGGCGGTGACCTCGAGGACGAATTCTGCGATATCCCGGGTGACTGCACGATGGACCGGCTCATGGAGCAGGTCGTGCCCCGCATCGGGATACTCGTCGACCTGCAGATTCGGAACCTCCGTGGCCCACTCCCGCACCGGTTCCACGGGGGCGAGCCGGTCGTCGATTCCGTGCACGGCAAGGACGGGCAGGCGGGATTCCACCAGTGCCCGAGCGAACTCGGATCGTGTCGCCGATCGCGGAGTCCCACACAGTATCGCGGCCCTGAAACGGTCGGCGTCGGTGCGCAGCAGCGCGAGCGCAGACGCGGCACCGAGCGAATGTCCCATCAGCACAAGCGGGATCCCGGCGGCCTCCGCGATCGCGGTCAATGCGGACAGATCGGCCGCGTGGGACTCGACGGACCCGGGCGCATCGGGTTCGCCCTCGGACAATCCGTGCCCGGCCAGGTCGATGCCCCACAGTGCGATACCGCGAGCGCCGAGGCCCGCGGCGAATCGGTGGTAATTACCGGTGTGCTGCCTGATGCCGTGGGCGAAGACGACACCGACCGGAGCCGCATCGGTGTTCCAGCTGCGGTAGTGGATGCGGCCTGCGGCCCCGTCGAAGAACGGCATGGGTGCATTATCCGCTCACCACCGCCGACGGTTCACCAGCAGTGCCCCTCTCCCCGGTAGGTGGGAACGGCAGTGCGGGCACCGGCCTCGACGACGTGGATCTGCGCGAACCTCTCGCACAGTTCCCCTGCCTTCGCATGCCTGAACCACACACGTCCACCGATCGGGACATCCGAGGCGGCGCGGCCGCGCACCGGGGTCTGCACCTCCCCCGCTCCCTCATTGCGCAGAAGCCTCAGGCCTGCGGGCCGGACCGGCCGGGGAACGCGGGCAGCACCCGGCGGCCCCGACGCGATGTATCCGCCGCCGAACAGTGTGGTGATCGACGGCGCGGGTTTGCGCACTGCGGGCAGCGCGAAGAACAACGAAGGATTCGGCGTGAACGAGTCGTAGGCGTCGAACAGGGTCGGTACGTACAGTCCCGATCCGGCGGTGACCTCGGTGACCACCGGATCGGACGCACTCACCTCGAGTGACCCGGTGCCGCCGCTGTTGACGATCTCGAGGTCGCCGACGACGGCGCGGACCGCGTCGACCACCTCGCCGCGCCGTGTCGCGAGTTCCCGCGCCGACATTCTCTTGACCATTCGCACGGGAAGCGACGAATCGGGCAGGCCCGCGATCTGCGCCTCGTAGAACATGATTCCGACGACGTCGAAACTGCCGGCCACAGCGAGCCGCGCGAGTTCGGCCGCCTGATCAGGGGTACGCAGCGGCGACCGCCGCACCCCGAGGTGCACCGGTCCGATGCGCAGAGACGCATCGACGTCGAGACACACGCGTGGCCGAACAGTTCTGGTGCCCAAGGTATTTCGGATAAGCTCCAGCTGCGCGGGTGCATCGATCATGAGGGTCACCGACCCGGCGGCGACCGGGTCTGCAGCGAGTTCCGCGAGGCCCGCGCGGTCGACGGTGGGATATCCGAGCAGGATGTCGCGTGCACCGCACCCGACGAGCCAGAGCGCCTCACGCAACGAGTACGCCATGATGCCGCGGAACCCGCCCTGCGCGGTGAGACCGGAACCGAGCACCTCCTCGAGCACCGTCCGACAGCGCACCGACTTACTCGCGACCCGGACGGGGGTGCCCGACGCACGACGGACGAGATCGTCCGCATTGGATCGCAATGTCGTCAGGTCCAATGCAGCGAGGGGTGGATCCAGATCCGACGTCGCTGCATCGATACGGTCGAGAACAGCAGTGTTGCCGGGTACAGCAGTGTTGCCGGGGAAGGCAGTGTTGCCGGGGAAGGCGGTGCTCAAGGGTGATCCCATCGGTGCGGGGGTGAGTGTGGTGCAGGAGCGAGCGTCAGGGTTTCCCGACGGCACGGGCTGCGATGATCGCTGCCATATCGTCGAGTTCGCTGACGATCGAATCACTTTCCCGGTCGACGAGCCAGCGCAGCGTGAGGCCGTCGATGAGCGCGAGCGCGATGCGCGCCACGGATTCGATCGGCTCCGTCCACGTCGTTCCGGTCTGTTCGGCACACGCCGACAGGAAAGCGTGCGCCTGTTCGTCCATGATGCGGTACTGCTGCAGGGCTACATCACCACCGAGCGCGCCCGCGTTGCGGTGACGAAGCGAGTAGGTGGTGATCTCGTAGGTGAGGAGTTGACGTCCGGCGGTCGCCTCGATCGACGGCCACGCAGCACTGAGCCCTTTGAACAGCAGTTCTCGCAGACCGCGAACGCCTTGCGGCGCGGGCTCGTCGTGGGGGATGTCGAACGCCGTGCGCATCGTGTCGGCGAGTTGCTGAATCAACGTCTCTGCCATCGCGACGACGAGGGCTTCCTTGCTGTCGAAACAGTAATGCACCACCCCCAACGACACTCCGGCGTTCTCCGCAACTGCCCGGACGGTGACCGCGCCGACGCCACCGCCTTCGGCGAGTTCCAGCGCAGATTCGACGAGTTGGGTTCGACGCTCGTCCGCAGGTAACCGGTTCGACATGTCCCGATGGTAGTTCGGACATCGGTCCGAAGCGGGGTATTGACCTGAACGCGTGTCCAGGTCGATCATGTGGACATGGCGACGTGGCACAACTGGGCACGGAACGAGCACTCCAGCCCGCATCGGTTCGACACACCCGAAAACACGGGTGAACTCGCAACAGTGGTCGCACGCGCCGCCGAACAGGGCCGACGTGTCAAGGCCGTCGGCGCGGGCCATTCGTTCACCGGCGTCGCCGTCACCGACGGAGTTCTGCTCTCGCTCGACCGGATGACGGGGATCGAGACCGTGCTGCCCACGGCAACCGGCGCACTCGTGCGCGTGCAGGCGGGGACTCGCCTGCACGACCTGAGCGACCAATTGTGGGCACTCGGTCTCGCACTGCCCAACCTCGGCGACATCGACGTCCAGTCCGTCGCCGGAGCGATTTCCACCGGAACCCACGGGACCGGCGCGAGTTTCACCGGCCTCGCAGCACAGGTTCGTGCGGTGACGACGGTGCTCACCGACGGATCGGTCGTCGAGTGCTCCCCCGACCACGAGCCGGAACTGTTCGAGGTCTCGCGGCTCGGGATCGGAGCTTTCGGCGTTCTCTCGAGCGTGACGTTCGACTGCGTCTCCGCGTTCCGGCTGCGCGCCCACGAGGCGCCGGCCTCGCTGAGTGAGACACTCGACAGCCTCGACGAACGGCTCCACGCCGACCATTTCGAGTTCTACTGGTTCCCCCACACCGAGGGCGTCCTCACCAAGACCAACACCCGGCTGCCCGGTGCCGCGCCGGTCGACCCCGTCGGTCGGGTCCGGGGATTCGTCGACGACGAGATTCTCTCCAACGGCGTGTTCAACGCGTTCCAACACCTGGGCACCCGGGTGCCCTCGTTGGTCCCCGGACTCAACTCCCTGTCCTCGCGTGCCCTGGCGGAACGCACATACACCGATCGCAGCCACCGTGTGTTCGCGTCGAAGCGGCGTGTGCGGTTCAAGGAGATGGAGTACGCGATACCGGTAGACGCCCTGCCCACGGTCCTGGACGAGATCGCGACATGGCTGAACCGCTCCGACGTGCGGATCGGGTTCCCTATCGAGGTGCGATTCGCAGCCGCGGACGATGTCTGGCTGTCCACCGCCCACCAGCGCGACACCGCCTATGTGGCGGTGCACCAGTTCCACCGGGGCGAGCACCGCGAGTACTTCTCGGCAGTCGAGGCCATCGCACAGTCCGTCGGCGGGCGCCCGCACTGGGGGAAGCTCCATGGCCTCACTGCCGCCGAACTCAGCCGGGCGTATCCCCGATTCGACGACGTCCTCGCGGTTCGCGATCGTGTCGATCCACAGCGCGTGTTCGGCAATGCCTACCTGCAGCGCGTACTCGGCGCGTAGCGGTGCGGATCGGATTCAGAGGAAGGCAGCGCGCATCGAATTGTCGGCCAGGACCTGCCTTTCCTCATCGGTCAATCCCAGCTGTTCACGCAGCGCAGAGAACGTATCGTCCACATATCCCCCGAAGTACGCGGGGTCGTCGGAGTTCACGCTCACCGACAATCCCGCCTCGAGCATCCGGCGCAACGGATGATCGGCAAGCGTATCGACCACTCGCAACCGAACATTCGACAACGGGCACGCCGTCAACGGAATCTGTTCGTCCACCAACCGCGCGACGAGTTCCGGGTCTTCGAGGGACCGGATACCGTGGTCGATGCGCTCGGCGCCGAGCAGATCCAGTGCCTGCCGGACATACTCCGGAGGTCCCTCTTCCCCCGCGTGCGCCGTGATGCGCAAACCTTCTGCGCGGGCACGGGCGAACACATCCTCGAACAGCGACGGCGGGTAACCGACCTCCGCCGAGTCGAGTCCGAGCGCGATGATCGGGGCCTGCATCTTCATCAGATCCGTGAAGGTGTCGTTCGCCTCGGCCACGGGACGATCCCGCACGATCGACGCGATCATCGCAGCATCGATGCCGTACTCGCGGCGCGCACCGGCGGCGGCATCCGCGAGACCGTCGACGACCTCACGCAACTCCACTCCGCGAGCCGTGTGGGCCTGCGGATCGAAGAAGAATTCGGCCCGGGTGATTCCGGCCTGCGCCGCCCTCGCGAAGTACGCGCGGGCGAGGTCGGCGAAATCCTGTGCCGTACGTAGGACGTCCATGTTGGCGTAGTAGAGGTCGAGGAACGACGTGAGGTCACCGAACTCGTATCGACCACGCAGATCATCGAGGTCCCGGTACGGAAGTTCGATGCGATTGCGTTCCGCGAGGGCGAAGATCAGCTCGGGTTCGAAGGTTCCTTCGATGTGCACGTGCAGTTCCGCCAAGCCGTGCTCGTGCAGCACCACGCCTTCCTCGACCATTGATCCATCGCCTTCCAGACGGGTGTGCGCCTCTCCGCGAATGCCAATGCACCCTCACGCGGCTCCGGAAAAGGATACCTGAGCTGCGAAAGCGCACTGGGTCACAAACACCGTGGAACGCAGTCGTACGTCACGACACCCGCACTGCGACAGGATTGACGAAGCCGGCGGCGTCGATGGAAACCTGGTCGCCGGTACGAAACCAGCCGTCGTCGAACATCTCTGCGGTCGCTGCCGGATTGTTCCAATAGCCGCGGGCGACGCTCGGCCCGCGGCACAGCAGTTCGCCGCGCCCTTCCTCGGCCTCCGGGCCGAGCAAGGCGACCTCGATCCCGCCGAAAGGCACACCGACACTGCGCGGATGTCTGCGGCGATGCTCGGACGGAAGCAGAAGACCGATCCCTCCGGTCTCGGCCACACCCCAACCCCGGATGCAACGCGAGGCGGGAAACGACGCTCGGAGGTGCCGCCACGGCACTCGTGTCCCCCGGGCGCCCGCCGCGACGACGGTTCCTCCGAACGCGAGCGTCGGGAGCAACTGCACGCTGCATCCCACCGCCGTGCACAACGGTGCGGTGATCACGGTGCGACCGGGTTCGTTCACCAGATCCATGGCATGCCCTACGGCCTCGACTGTCGACAGGACGTTCGTGTTGGTCAGCTCCACGCCGCGCAGGTCACCACCATAGCCTCGGACGTAGTAGAGCAGCGCCAATTCGTCGGGTGAGGCACCGCCATCGAGGAACGGAACCCCTTCGGGGAGGGGGCCGTCGAGAATGAGCACGGCACCACTGTCGAAGGCCATCCAGTCGATTTCGGTGTCGCTGCACGTGGGATCAGGCAGAACCGGCACGCCTCCTGCGAGCACGACCCCGAGAAACGCATGCAGCCATTCGAAGCCGTTCCGGTGATGCACCAGGACGCGGTCGGCCGGGCCGACACCCTGGTCGAGGAGCCCTCCCGCGACCTTCGCCGCTTCGGTCCACAGGTCACGATAGGTGACCGCGCGACCGTCCCCGTCGACCGCAGCGACACGGTTCGAGTACCGCAACGCACTGCGATCGAGCAGTTCGGCCAGGCACGGTTCGAGATCGTCGTAGTGCAGAATCCCGCCGCAGCGATGCATGACGCGCTCACCCTGCAACCAACCCGCTCCCGCGGGAACTCCGACGACCGCCAGCGACATCGCCACCTCCCAACGCCGTCCGTGCTTGCACTATATGGCGTGGGTCACATTCTGGCCGGAGAACTGCGTTCCGAGGTGCACCGGTTTCCCGGCCGATGTGGGGCGCGCGAAGCACACCGACGCGACGAAACCCACCGTCAACGCCGCCGCCGGCAGCCACATCGAGTGCGCCATCGCCGCCGCGTATGCCTCGCGTATCGGTCCGGGCAGTTCACCAACAGGGTTCTGCGACACACCGTTCCCGAGTCCCCGTCCCGACAGCGACGCTGCCATCACGGCAGCGATCGCCGCGCTGCCGAGGACCGCGCCCAACTGCCGGGTGGCGTTGTAGACGCCCGAACCGGCACCCGCCAGCCGGAGATCGAGGTTGCGAGTGGCAGTGGTCGACAGCGTCGACCAGATGCCCGCCGACGCGAAACCGGTCAGTCCGATCGGCAGCAGCAACTGCCATACGCTCGCGTCCGGCGTCATCGCCAGCGAGAGCCACACGAACGCGACGGTCAGGAGCGCGAAACCGGGGCCCGCGACGTAACGCGGATGCACCCGATCGACGAGGCGGCCGACGAACGGCGCGAGCCCACCGCTCAACACCGCCATCGGAACCATGAGGAGCGCCGACTCGGTGGGACCGAGCCCCCGGACATCCTGCGCGTAGAACATCAGCGGGAGCATGAACGCGGTAATCGCGAAGCCGATCGACGCGATCCCGATGTTGGCGAGCGCGAAGTTCCGGTCGCGGAACAGTGTCAGCGGCACCAGCCGTTCGCCCCGACCCCGTGCCTGGTACCACACGAAGATCACAAGGAACACGACGCCGATGCCGATGCTCGTCCACACGTCGGACGACCACGGGTACTCGTCGGCCCCCTGAAGCCCGAAGACCAGAAAGAACATACCCACGCCACTGAGGACCACACCCCGGACATCGAATCGGTGGGCCTGCGTCGGGAGGACGGGCACGAATCGCAAGGCCAGCACGACACCTGCCAGTCCGATCGGAACGTTGACGAAGAAGATCCATTCCCAGCCGAGCCCGTCGACGAGCACCCCACCGGCGAGTGGCCCGACGAGGGTTGCGACCCCTCCGACAGCACCCCAAAGCCCCATCGCCAGGCCGCGCCGGTCGGGCGGAAACACGCGGGTGATCACAGCCATGGTCTGCGGAGACATCAGTGCCGCCCCGAGCCCCTGAAGCACACGCGCCGCTATGAGCGTCTCGATCGTCGACGACAGTCCGCACCACAGCGACGCGACGGTGAACACAACCAGGCCCGACAGGTAGAGCCGGCGCTGACCGAACCTGTCGCCGAGTCGACCGGCGATCAGCAACGGCACCGCGTACGCAAGCAGATAGGCGCTGGTGACCCACACGACGCTCTCGATATCGGCGTCCAGGGCGCGCATGATCGCCGGGTTCGCCACCGACACGATCGTGCTGTCGACCAGAATCATGAAGAAGCCCAGGCACAACGCACCGAGCGCGGCCCAATGAGAATCAGGTGCGGGCGGCTCTGCTCCTGATGCCACTGCACGTCCCCCTCCGCGGTCTGCGGGATACGGTATCCGCGTGGACCCCCATCTCTCGAGCATCGCGGCCCTCGCGTGGTGTCGCGAACTCGGCCTTGCCGACGACGCCCTCTCCTCCGGCGGACTCGTGACGAAAGTGGACGACACGGTCAGCACGGTCCGAGTGCTCGACGTCGGCGATACCGTCGCGGTGGTGGGCCCCGCCCGCGCCGCCTCTGCGGTGGCAGCTCTGCCGACGCGTTCGGACGAGGGTGTGGTACGCGCTGCGGCCGGTGGCTTCGCGGCCCGCACCGAGGTGCTCTGTCTGTGCCCGGAGTGGACGGATGCGGTACGGGTGAAGGATCCGTTGATCTCGCACGACACCGCGGACCTCGCCGAGCTGGTGCGGCGCTGCCCACCCGACGACAGCAGCGAGGTGGGCGCGGATGTGCCCGATCGGGCATTCGTGCTGCTCGACGACGACCACCAGCCGCTTGCCGTTGCGGGCTACCGCGAACTCCAGTCGCTTCTCGCGGACGTGCGGGTGCTGACGACACCGGAGAATCGGCGCCTCGGGCTGGGCGCCACCGTCGCGACGCTGTGCACGCACGACGCGCTCGATGCCGGGCTGATCCCCCAGTGGCGGACCCGCCGCGACAATCTCGCGGCGCGGGGGCTCGCGGCGGTGTCCGGATACCTCGAGTGGGGAACTCTCATCACAGTGCGTACGTCGGTCGAGTAGCAGACTCGGGCCGGTGACCGATCGATTCGAGGGAGCCTCATGAGCAGCAAAGCCACAGACAACACTGGCACGGCCGACCAGGCGAGTTACGTCGAGCCGGGTGCCGAATTCACCCGCGACACGAACTACATCTCGACGCGGATCACCGCCGACGGCCGCGACGGGTACCCCGTCGAAGCAGGGCGTTACCGTCTCGTCGCAGCACGTGCCTGCCCGTGGGCCAACCGCACGTTGATCGCGCGACGGCTGCTCGGTCTCGAGGACGCACTGTCGCTGGGGCTGTGCGGTCCGACCCACGACCAGCGCAGCTGGACCTTCGACCTCGACCCCGGTGGTGTCGACCCGGTGCTGGGCATCGAACGCCTCCAGGAGGCGTACTTCGCGCGGCAGCCCGACTATCCCCGGGGCATCACGGTGCCGGCCATCGTCGACGTGCCGACGGGAAAGGTCGTGACCAACGACTACGCGCAGATCACGCTGGACTTCTCGACCGAATGGACCGCGTTCCACCGGGACGGTGCACCGGACCTGTATCCGGAGTCGCTGCGGAGCGAGATCGACGAGGTCGCTGAGCTTGTCTATCGCGATGTCAACAACGGCGTCTACCGATGCGGGTTCGCCGGTTCACAGGACAAATACGACGCGGCGTTCGACCGGTTGTTCGCTCGGCTCGATTGGCTCGAGGACCGGCTCACCCACCGGCGTTACCTGGTGGGCGACACGATCACGGAGGCCGACGTCCGGTTGTTCACGACCCTCGCGCGATTCGATCCCGTCTATCACGGCCATTTCAAGTGCAACCGGAATCCACTCACCGCGTTCCCGGCGCTGTGGGGCTACGCGCGCGATCTGTTCCAGACACCCGGATTCGGCGACACAACCGATTTCGTGCAGATCAAGCAGCACTACTACATCGTGCACACCGACCTGAACCCGACGCAGATCGTGCCGAAGGGCCCGGAGCTGTCGGGCTGGGTGACGCCGCACGGCCGGGAAGAACTCGGTGGCCGGCCGTTCGGTGACGGCACCCCGCCTCCCCCGCCGCGCGCGGAGGAGGCGGTGCCGTCCGATCACACGCCGCTGTGAATCTCGTTCACCGGTGAAGCTCACTCACCGAATCCGTGCCCCGCATAGGTACCGATGCTCCAGTACACCCCCTGCGGGTCGCGGCACGAGAAGCCGTGTGAGCCGTAGTCCTCGTCGCGCAACTCCACGGTGATGGTCGCGGCGGAGGCCCGGACCTTCTCGTAGAGGGCATCGGCGAGTGCGCTGTCGGGAACGACGAGGTACACCGATCCCGAGTCGGCGTGTTGATCGAGTGGGGTGTCACGCCCGGCGGAGCCGAGCATGACTCCACCCCCGTACGGCCACGTCAGTTCTGCGTGGTCCACGGTGTCGCCGTCCCCGTAGCAGGCGGATTCTGTGAATCCGAGTGTGTCGACGAGGAACCGGATGGCGCCCCGAGCGTCGGTGTACGCCAGGCACGGCCATACGTTCGGGGCGTGGTTGTCGGTGCTGATGCGTTCCGGATTTGCTGCTGTGCTGGACATGGGACAAGCGTCCTCGGATCAGGCGTCGAAGTCTTGGACGAATGGGAACACCTCGTCCTGTCTCCAGCGCGACGGCGGCACGCCCGCGAACTCACGCCACTCGCGGGCGAGGTGGGCCTGGTCGTAGAACCCGCAATGCACTGCCACCTCCGACAGCCGCGCTGCGGGCCTGCGCAACATCGCCTTCGACCGGTCGAATCTGGCGATGCGCGCGGATTCCTTGGGTGTGATCCCGAGTTCCGCGGTGAAGCGGGCGGTCAGGTAGCGGCGACTCCACCCGAGGTCGTCGGCCACGTCGCGCACTGCGGTGCCGGGTCGGGCGACGAGCTGCTGCCATGCGTGCGCCACACGCGCATCCATCTGCGCGGTATCGCGGGCCTCGAGCAGTCGCCGGGTGAGGACGCCATCGAGGACCGCGAACCGTTCCTGCCACCCGGGTGTCGCGGCGATCCGCTCGAGCAGCTCCTGCGCGTCGGGACCCAGCACGTCGTCGAGTTCGACCACCCACGCACCGAGCGCGGATGTCGGAACCCCGAGGAGGGCACGGGCTCCCGCCGGCGTCAGCGCGAGCTGGATACCGTGCTGGTTGCCGTCGTGCGCGATCGTCACCGCCGACGTCGTCAGTCCACTCGCCAATGCGGTGAACCGACCCGGTTGCTGGCCGGGCGCGGCCGCCCTGGTGATGTCGACGGGTCGGTCGAGGCTGAGGACGACGGTCAGATCCGGCGACGACAAGCCCAGATGCTGCCCCGGTGGGAAACCCGTCAGCCGATATCCTTCGTACCAACGCACGTAAGGTTGCAGCAACGGCGCGGGCCGCTGCCGGGCGCCGTCGGAAATGCCGACAACAGTTGACGACCGGGCCACAATCACCAGCGTAACCACCGGCGGACACACGACAAGGATCGAAATGAGCGAAAAGTCCCGCGCCGTCGACAAGAACGGTGAGCCCATCAAGGGTGGCGCGATCGAACGCGCACTCATCACGCTGCTCGACAACGGCAGCCGGCTGCAGGGCCCCGCGGTCGCGAAGTACGTCGAGCGGCTGCGTCGCGCGCATCCCGGCGAGTCGCCCGCGCAGATCATCACGCGGCTCGAGAAGCAGTTCCTCACCACCATCACGGGAAGTGGTGCCGCAGCAGGCGCCACCGCGGCTTTCCCCGGCGTCGGCACGATCGCTGCCATCGGCGCGATCGGCGCCGAGTCGGTGTTCTTCCTCGAAGCATCTGCACTGCTGACGCTCGCTGTCGCGTCGGTGCACGGAATCGAACCCCACGACCACAACCAGCGCCGCGCGCTGGTGCTCGCGATCGCGCTCGGGGATTCCGGCAAGGAGATCGTGGCGGCCGCCACCGGAACGTCACTGAAGAACTGGCCGAAGGCGCTGACGGGGCAGGTCGGCAGCAAACAGCTCAAGCTGATGAACAACACGCTCGTGAAGAAGTTCGTCCGGAAGTACGCGGCCAGGCGGGGGGCACTTCTGCTCGGCAAGCTCGTACCTGCGGGTATCGGGGCTGCGATCGGTGGTGCCGGCAACCGGACGATCGGCAAGCGCACGATCATCAACGCGCGCGAGGCATTCGGAGCGCCTCCCACGACGTGGCCTGCCGAGCAGAGCGCGCTGCCGTCCCGCCCCACGTCGGAGTTGGAAGCCTGAGGCAGAGGCCTCGACCCTGCCTGCACGTATGCTCGCGGCGACACAACAGCGAGAGGTAACCGGGGGAACATTTCTGTGACAGCACCGTCAGCGAACACTCCGCACGGGCAGCCGCATTTCGCGGCACCGGCAAGCGGCCCCCCTCCCGGGATTGCAGTGGACGGCCTGACCAAGACGTTCCGCAATGTCACCGCGGTGTCGAACCTGAGCTTCACCGTGCCCCGGGGTTCGATCACCGGATTTCTCGGCCCGAACGGTTCGGGCAAGACGACGACGCTGAGCATGTTGACGGGGCTGGTACGACCCACAGCCGGCGCGGCCTACATCGACGGTGTGCCGTTCACCCGGCTCGAACAGCCCGCTCAGGTCGTGGGTGCGGTGCTAGACGCACACGGCGCACATCCGAAACACACCGCAGCCACACATCTGAAGGCGTACTGCGCGGCGATGGGTGTGCCGGACGATCGGGCAACCCGGATGCTCGACCTCGTGGGGCTGACCTCCGTGGCGCGTCGACGGGTCGGCGAGTTCTCGCTCGGTATGCGTCAGCGACTCGCGTTGGCGACCGCGTTGCTCGGCCAACCGCGCTACCTCGTCCTCGACGAACCTGCCAACGGTCTCGATCCCGAGGGAATGGCGTGGCTTCGCGACTTCCTCGTGACGTTCGCGAGAAACGGCGGCACCGTCCTGATCTCGAGTCACATCCTCCGGGAGGTCGAGCAGATGGCCGACCACCTCGTGATCATCAGCCGCGGAGCGCTCGTGATGCAGACCAGCATGGCGGATCTGCGCAACGCCTACCGGTCGCGCGTGCTCGTCGCGGTATCCGATCCCGTGAAGCTGGCGACGGCGCTTGCGGCGAGCGGTTTCACCGATGCGCAGATCCAACCCGACGGCCGGCTGGCCGTTGTGGGCGTCGAACCCGATCGCATTGCCGCACTGGCGGGTGAACACGGCATCACGCTGTTCGGCACGAGCATCGAGCATGTCGACCTCGAACAGGTCTTCCTCGCCATGACGGCCGGCCAGTACACAGCGGCACCGCAGAGCTTCGGCGCGCCACAGAACGCCCAGAGCTTCCAAGGTCAACCGAACTACCCTGCCCAACCGAACTACCCTGCCCAACCGAACTTCCAGCAACCGCCGACCGGATCCGGAGGGCACTCGTGACCGCACTCTTGACAGCTGAGTTCCGCAAGGTGCTCGGCCTGCGGTACTGGTGGATCCTGGGTATCGCACCGCTGGTGGTCGGGTTGTTCTGCGGGGCACTCACACTCCCCGTGATGCGTCAGGTCGAGGACATCCTCGGGCCCGGCTTCGCCGAGGCTGCCGCCGCAGCAGTGGGAATCTCGTTCGCGCTCGCCCTGGTGTTCCTGTTCGCTGCGCTGTTCGGTGTCGTCGGCTCCGGCGGCGAATACCAGCACCGCACCATCATCACCACCTTCCTCACCACACGCGGGCGCGACCTGGTCGTCGCATCCAAGTACACGACCGCGGCGCTGTTCGGTCTGCTGTATTGCGTGATCACGGAGGTCGTGTCGGCCCTGACCATCCTCATGTTCGGCGGCGGCTTCTCGGGTGCCGACCTCGGCAGTATCGCAGGCGTCCTCGGCACCGGTCTGCTCTGCGCGGTGCTGTGGGCACTCATCGGCTCGGGTCTGGGGCTGTTCACCGGCTCGATGGTGGGCAGCGTTCTCGCGATCTGCGCGTGGGTTCCGTTCGGTGAGCTGACCGTGTCCCTCGTGCTCCACGGCATGGGTCTCGGCGGCGTCGCGCAATTCCTGCCTGCCCAGATCACCTGGTACACGCTGTTCGGTGTCGTGGACCTGTCCGGCGAGGCCGAGATGCCGGTGTCGTGGCCGCTTGCCCCGCTCGTCCTGATCTTCTGGACCGCGTTGGTTTGCGGGCTCGGATGGTGGCGGACCCGCAGTCGCGATCTCACCTGAGTAATTCTCACCTGAGCACTGCTGTCGTAGCCCGGCGCTACTGTCGGAGGAAATGCCACACGACACACACGATCAAGGTTGGGTCCGTCGCCTCGGCGCGGAATGCATGCGCCACCGCAGAACGGCGATCGGCGCACTCGCACTCACGGCGATCGCCGCCCTGATCGATATCGCCTTCCCGCTGCTCACGAAGATCGCGCTCGACAGCGCCACCGGTGAGGCCACCGAATTCACCTCGGTCCCGAACGTGATCGGGCTCGCGGCCGCTGCGATCGCAGTGGGCGCGGCCGTCCGGTTCGGATGCCAGTACGGTCGTCGGATGCTGGCGGGCAGGCTCTCGCTGGACGTCCAACACGACCTTCGATTACGCCTGCTCGGATCGCTGCAACGCCTCGACGGCCACGGTCAGGACCGAATCCGCACCGGACAGGTGGTGTCGCGCTCGATCACGGATCTACAGCTCATCCAAGGTCTGCTCGCGATGGTCCCTATGTCGGCGGGCGCATTGCTGCAGCTCGCGCTGGCTCTGGTGATCATGACGTCGCTCTCGCCGCTGCTCACGCTGATCGCTGTCGCCACCGTGCCCGTCATCGTGACCATCGTCCGGGTGGTCCGCCCCAAGGTCTTCGCCGCGACGTGGTCGGCGCAGCAGCGGGCCGCCGACCTCGCGCAGCACGTCGAGGAAACCGTCACCGGTGTCCGGGTGGTCAAGGGCTTCGGCCAGGAGGACCGCGCCGTCGACCAACTCGAGGACCACGGCCGGATCCTGTACTCCGAGCGCATGCGGGCGGCCCGGATCAACGCGCGGTTCGCCGCGCCGATGGGTGCGATCCCGCAGCTCGGTCTGGTCGCGACGATCGCGCTCGGCGGCTGGCTCACCTTGAACGGCACGATCACGGTCGGCACCTTCGTCGCGTTCACCGCGTACGTCGCGACGATGAGCGCGACCACCCGCACGCTGGCTCAGGTCGTGATCATGGCGCAGCTGTCACGCGCCGCGGTCGAGCGGGTGTACGAGGTGATCGACACCGAGCCCGACGTCGCCGATCCTGCGCATCCCGTACCACTTCCCGACGGACCGCTCGGGCTCGCATTCCGCAACGTGACCTTCGGTTTCGACGAGGGCCGCGATGTGCTCGACGGGATGGACCTGGAGGTGCTGCCCGGCGAGACCGTCGCGATCGTGGGGCCCGCCGGCTCGGGCAAGACCGCCTTGTCGCTGCTCGCACCGCGCTTCTACACACCGTCGACGGGCGCGGTGTGCCTCACATCCGACGGCCACGACATCGATGTGGCCTCGCTGCGCGCCGACCGGCTGCGCGAAGCGGTGAGCCTCGTGTTCGACGAGCCGTTCCTGTTTTCCGACACCATCGCGTCGAATATCGCGCTGGGCCGGCACGACGCCACCGATGAGGAGATCCGCGCCGCCGCTGTCGCGGCACGTGCCGACGAGTTCATCGAGTCGTTGCCCGACGGGTACGACACCGTCGTCGGCGAACGCGGTCTCACGCTCTCGGGTGGGCAACGGCAACGGGTCGCGCTGGCCCGCGCGCTGCTGCTCAGTCCCAGAGTGCTGCTCCTCGACGATGCGACATCCGCCGTGGATGCCGAGACGGAGGCCGCGATCTACGCCGCGCTCCGCGCGCAGCCCGACCGCACCACCCTGGTGCTCGCACACCGCCGGTCGACACTGACGCTCGCCGACCGTGTCGCGGTACTCGACGGCGGCACGATCGTCGACATCGGGACCGTCGACGAACTCGATCGGCGCAGTCCGGTGTTCCGCCGCTTGTTGACGGGCACATCACCCGATGTCTCCTCGGAACGAGCAGCCCCCTCCGACCACGCCATATCGGCCCAGCAGGGTGCTTCGGACGGCCCGCACGCACTGTGGCCCGAGACCGAGACCCCATCCGACGACCATTCCCCGAGCAGGCCGCCGGCTCTCGCTCCCGTGAACCGCGGTCCCGGTGGCCGTGGAGGGGCCGGGCCCATCAGTGGCGCGCTCGGCGCGGTGGCGCCCACACCCGAACTGCGCACGGCGGTCGCCGCGTTGCCACCTGCCACGGAGCAACCCGGCGCCGACCCCGACCTGCAGTCGCGTGCGTTGCGCCGACCCGACCCTCAGTTCCGGCTCCTGCGAACGCTGCGTCCGGTGCGCCGACTGCTCGTCGCAGTGATGGTGTGTCTGGCGGTCGAGTCCGCGATCAACATAGCGTTTCCGTCGATCGTGCGGTTCGCCGTAGACCGGGGTGTCACCCCCGGCGACCCCGACATGCTGTGGTTCGCTGCGGCGATGGGTGTGGGACTCGCGCTGCTCGGGTGGGCCGCGGTGGCCGTCCTGACGGTGCTCACCGCCCGGGCCGGGGAACGAGTGCTGTTCGGATTGCGGGTACGCAGCTACGCACACCTGCAGCGGCTGGGCCTCGACTACTACGAGCGCGAACTGTCGGGCAGGATCATGACGCGGATGACGACCGACGTCGACGCACTGTCGCAGTTCATCCAGACGGGGTTGTCGACCGCGGTGGTCAGCGTGCTGACTCTGCTGGGGATCTCGGTTGCTCTGCTGGCCACCGACGCCTCGCTCGCGGTGGTGGTGCTCGCTGTCCTCCCGGTGCTGGTGGCGGCCACGCTCTGGTTCCGGAAGGTCTCGGGCGTAGCCTATGCGGTCTCGCGGGAACGGATCTCCCTGGTCAATGCCGATTTCCAGGAGAACATCACCGGATTGCGCGCGGCTCAGGCGTACCGCCGCGAGGAGACCTCCGCGCGCCGGTTCGCCGAACGTGCCGATGCGTACCGCCGCAGCCGTATGCGGTCGCAGCGGGCGATCTCCCTGTTCTTCCCGTTCATCACGTTCCTGTCGGATCTTGCATTGGCTGCCGTCGTGTTCGTGGGTGCCCGCGAGGTCTCGTCCGGAGCCACCACTGCCGGTGTCCTGATCGCATTCGTCCTGTACCTGAACCTGCTGTTCGGTCCCATCCAGCAGTTGTCACAGGTGTTCGACGGTTATCAGCAGGCACGTGTCGGGTTGCGCCGAATCGGCGACCTCCTGCGCACCGAGAGTTCGCTCGAGTCCGGACCGGCGGGCACCGTCGATGTGACCGGACACCTGCACGGCGATGTTCGTCTCGACGATGTCGGCTTCCGGTACAGCGGGGCCGAGACCGATGCGCTCGCCGACGTCGACCTGAGCTTCCCTCCGGGATCGACGGTCGCGTTGGTGGGTCGCACGGGGGCCGGGAAGTCGACGATCGTCAAATTGCTCGCCCGTTTCTACGACCCGACGTCCGGTTCGGTGCGCGTCGACGGGACGGATCTGCGCGAGTACCGGCTACCCGAGTACCGGAGCCGGCTCGGCGTGGTGCCGCAGGAAGCGCACCTGTTCACCGGGACGGTGGCGAGCAACATCGCATACGGCCGACCCGACGCGAGCCGGTCCGACATCGAGTCCGCGGCCCGCACGGTGGGAGCACTCGGCATGATCGCCGGCCTCGACGGAGGGATGTTTCATCCAGTCGGCGAGCGTGGTCAGGGTCTGTCGGCCGGTCAGCGCCAGTTGATCGCATTGGCCCGGGCCGAACTCGTCGATCCCGACCTGCTGTTGCTCGACGAAGCGACGGCCACCCTGGATCCGGCCACCGAGCAGGCGGTGCTCGAGGCCGGCGCGTCGGTCTCGCGGTCGCGGACGGCGGTGATCGTCGCGCACCGGCTGGCCACCGCAGCCCGGGCCGACCTCGTCGTCGTGATCGAGGGAGGCCGGGTGGTCGAGAGTGGACCACACGAGACGTTGCGTCGCGCGGGTGGCCTGTACACCACATTGTGGCAACTCGCGACCGCGGGGCCGGTACCGGACGTCGAGGACGACACGCCGACGCGGAACCCCGAACCGGTTGCGACCCCGCGCAGCTCGACTTTGTAACGGGGTCCGTGCTGCGGCGATGCACGTAACAGGGAATAATCTGCGGTCGAGAACCGTCATCGATGGAGACCCCGTCGACTCGAGATTGTGAGGTGGCTCTCCGGCATGCAAGATCGGTTCGAATCGTCACATGCCGAGGGCTAGCCTCATAACCACAGGCGCTCCGATCGGGTACCGAAGAAAGAAACGAGGCGAACAACTGCCGTGAGCAGCAGCTCTACATCACAGTTCGGACAGAACCAGTGGTTGGTTGACGAAATGTACCAGCGTTTCCAGGACGACCCGTCGTCCGTGGATGCGAGCTGGCACGAGTTCCTGACCGATTACTCGCCGGAAGCAGCGGTTGCGGGAGGTGTGAACGGATCCGACACCACGGCACCCGAGAAGCCCGCACCGGCGAAGTCCGCACCCGCCACGACTGCTTCGGCCACCCCTGCACCCAAGGCTGCAACATCGAAGACTGCGCCTGCATCAGCGCCGAAGGCTGCGCCTGCAGCCCCGGCTGCCAAGCCTGCCGCGGCAAAGCCCGCCGCGGCGAAGCCCGCAGCCAAGGCTGCTGCCGCACCTTCCGCCACGCCCGCCACCGAGGAGAAGAAGGTTCTCCGCGGAGCTGCCGGCGCTGTCGCGAAGAACATGAATGCCTCGCTGTCGATCCCCACTGCCACGAGCGTCCGCGCGGTCCCCGCAAAGCTGATGTTCGACAACCGGATCGTCATCAACAATCACCTCGCGCGCACGCGCGGCGGCAAGGTGTCGTTCACCCACCTGCTCGGCTACGCGATCGTCCAGGCGATCCAGGCGTACCCGAACATGAACAACCACTACGCCGAGATCGACGGCAAGCCGAACCTCGTCACCCCAGCGCACACCAACCTCGGTCTCGCCATCGACCTGCCCGGCAAGAACGGGCAGCGTTCCCTGGTCGTCGCTGCGATCCGCAACTGCGAGACGATGAACTTCGCGCAGTTCTACTCTGCGTACGAGGACATCGTCCGTCGTGCCCGCGACGGCAAGCTCACCGGTGAGGACTTCTCCGGCGTCACGATCTCGCTGACCAACCCGGGTGGCATCGGTACCGTGCATTCGGTTCCGCGCCTGATGAACGGTCAGGGTGCGATCATCGGCGCAGGCGCGATGGAGTACCCCGCCGAGTTCCAGGGTGCCTCCGACGAGCGCATCGCCGAAATGGGCATCGGCAAGTTGCTGACCCTGACCTCGACGTACGATCACCGCGTCATTCAGGGCGCCGAGTCGGGCGAGTTCCTCCGTCAGATCCATCAGCTCCTGATCTCCGACGAGTTCTACGACGAGATCTTCCACACGCTCCATATTCCTTACGAGCCGGTTCGCTGGCGCAAGGACGTGCCGGAAGGCCTCGTCGACAAGCACACCCGAGTGCTCGAGCTGATCGCGGCGTACCGCAATCGCGGTCACTTGATGGCCGACACCGATCCGCTGCAGTTCGTTCGCGACAAGTTCCGTTCGCACCCCGACCTCGACGTCACAACCCACGACCTGACCCTGTGGGATCTCGACCGCGAGTTCAACGTCGGCGGTTTCCACGGCCAGCAGCGTATGAAGTTGCGCGACGTGCTGTCGGTGCTGCGCGACGCGTACTGCCGCCACGTCGGCATCGAGTACACGCACATCCTCGAGCCCGAACAGCAGCAGTGGCTGCAGGAGCGGGTCGAGGCGCACCACGTCAAGCCGACGGTCGCGCAGCAGAAGTACATCCTGAGCCGCCTCAACGCCGCCGAGGCATTCGAGACGTTCCTGCAGACCAAGTACGTCGGCCAGAAGCGGTTCTCGCTCGAGGGCGCCGAGTCCGTCATTCCGATGATGGACAGCATCATCGATCAGGCCGCGGAGCATCAGCTCGACGAGGTCGCGATCGCCATGCCGCACCGTGGTCGTCTGAACGTGCTCGCCAACATCGTCGGCAAGCCGTACTCGAAGATCTTCACGGAGTTCGAGGGCAACCTGAACCCGTCCGCTGCACACGGTTCCGGCGACGTGAAATATCACCTGGGCGCCGAAGGCACCTACATCCAGATGTTCGGCGAGAACGACATCAAGGTCTCGCTGACCGCGAACCCGTCACACCTCGAAGCGGTCAACCCGGTTCTCGAGGGCCTCGTCCGCGCCAAGCAGGACATCCTCGACAAGGGTGAGAGCGGCTTCACGGTCCTGCCGCTGCTGCTGCACGGCGACGCCGCGTTCGCAGGCCAGGGCGTGGTCGCCGAGACGCTGAACCTCGCGCTGCTGCGCGGGTACCGCACCGGCGGCACCGTGCACATCGTGGTCAACAACCAGGTCGGCTTCACCACCGCGCCGGAGCACTCGCGTTCGTCCGAGTACTGCACCGACGTCGCCAAGATGATCGGCGCGCCGATCTTCCACGTCAACGGTGACGATCCCGAGGCCTGTGTGTGGGTTGCGCAGCTCGCCGTGGACTTCCGCGAGACGTTCCACAAGGACGTCGTGATCGACATGATCTGCTACCGCCGTCGCGGCCACAACGAGGGCGACGACCCGTCGATGACGCAGCCGGCCATGTACGACGTGATCGACACCAAGCGCAGCGTCCGTAAGAGCTACACCGAGGCCCTCATCGGCCGCGGCGACATCTCGCTCAAGGAAGCCGAAGACGCACTGCGCGACTACCAGGGTCAGTTGGAGCGGGTGTTCAACGAGGTCCGCGAGCTCGAGAAGTTCCAGCCGGAACCGTCCGAGTCCGTCGAGCTCGACCAGACGCCCGCACCGCGCCTGACCACGGCGGTCGACCAGGGTGTCCTCGACCGCATCGGCGATGCGTTCGTCAACGTTCCCGAGGGCTTCAGCGTGCACCCGCGTGTCAAGCCGGTCATCGAGAAGCGTCGCGAGATGTCCCGCGAGGGCCACATCGACTGGGCCTACGCGGAGCTGCTCGCATTCGGGTCGCTCGCCGAGCAGGGTGCACTCGTGCGCCTGGCCGGACAGGACTCGCGGCGCGGCACGTTCACGCAGCGCCACTCGGTGCTCATCGACCGCAAGACCGGCGAGGAGTACAACCCGCTCGCGGAGCTCGCTGCGAATTCCGGTAACGGTGGCCGCTTCATGGTGTACGACTCGGCGCTGACCGAGTTCGCAGGCGTGGGCTTCGAGTACGGCTACTCGGTGGGCAACCCCGAGGCGCTGGTGCTGTGGGAGGCACAGTTCGGCGACTTCGTCAACGGCGCGCAGTCGATCATCGACGAGTTCATCTCGTCCGGTGAGGCCAAGTGGGGTCAGCTCTCCGACGTCGTCATGCTCCTGCCGCACGGCCACGAGGGTCAGGGCCCCGACCACACCTCCGGTCGTATCGAACGCTGGCTGCAGCTGTGCGCCGAGGGCTCGATGACGGTGGCAGTGCCGTCCACCCCGGCGAGCTACTTCCACCTGCTGCGTCGCCATCACCTCGACGGCATCCGCCGCCCGCTGGTGGTCTTCACACCGAAGTCGATGCTGCGCAACAAGGCTGCGGTCAGCAACGTCGAGGACTTCACGCAAGGCAAGTTCCGCTCGATCCTCGAAGAGATCCCGTACGAGAACGGGACGGCGGATCGGTCCAAGGTCACGCGCGTGCTGCTGACCTCGGGCAAGATCTACTGGGAGTTGCTCGCGAAGAAGCAGAAGGAAGGCCGCGACGACATCGCGATCGTCCGTGTCGAGCAGCTGTACCCGGTGCCGCGTCGCCGGATCGCCGAGACCCTCGACAAGTACCCGAATGCGTCCGAGTTCTTCTGGGTGCAGGAGGAGCCGGCCAACCAGGGCGCCTGGCCGTTCCTCGGCTTGGCTCTGCCGGAGCTCCTTCCCGATCACCTCTCCGGCGTGAAGCGGGTGTCGCGTCGCGCGATGTCGGCTCCGTCGTCGGGTTCGAGCAAGGTGCACGCGGTCGAGCAGCAGGAGATCCTCGACAAGGCGTTCGAGCGCTGATCACTCGAGCGGCAAGCAGGCCCCGTTCGTGCTGGATCAGAGCATGACGGTTCTCATGCGAGCCGGGTCGGTTCGTCCTTCGGGACGAGCGACCCGGCTCGCGCCGTTTCACCGAGTGCGACCGCTGCGTAGGTGACGGCGGGGAGTGCACCGACCGCGAGTTCGATGAACTCGTCGCGGTCGATGGCCGGCTCCCGGAGCCACGCGATGGTGATGTCTTCGACGAAGGCCACCCACCCGCGCACGGCGAGGCGGACCGCGGGACCGGCGTCGATCCCGATGTCCGGGAGGTATCGAAGTGTTCGCTCGACCATCGCGGTGCGCGTCTGTTCGAAGACCTCGCGCATCTCCGGGTCTCCGCTCGCGGTTCCACGCAGCATCGACACGTAGGTGTCGCGGCGCTCGGTCACGTAGTCGGCATAGGCGACGATGGTACCGCGCAGCATGTCGAAGGGCTCGAGGGTCTCGTCCGGTGCAGTGCATTCGAGCATGTCGCGGCTGATGTGCCGGACGAGTTCGACGTGGAACTCGTGCTTGGACGAGAAGTAGTGGAAGAGCAGTCCGCGCGACACTCCCGCTTCGTCGGCGATGTCCTCGACGGAGATCTGATCCAGGGGGCGGTCGGCGAGCATCCGCATTCCGAGGTCGATCAATTGGGCGCGACGTTCCGCCGGTCCGAGCCTTCTTCGTTTGGTGTCGGTGCCTTTCACGCCTTCCATGCAACCGCCTTACTGAATTAGAGTCAACAAGACTATTGACCGGCGCTCAACAAGTGCCTACGCTGAGTTACATGAGTCTCACGGTTACAGACAATTCCGCGGCCGACGCGAGCCCCCGCCCGGTCGACACGCTGATCATCGGCAGCGGATTCGCCGGGCTCGGCGCCGCCATCGAACTCACCCGTGCGGGTAAGGATTTCCTCGTGCTCGAACGCGGCAACGAGGTGGGCGGCACCTGGCGCGACAACACCTACCCCGGCGCCGCGTGCGACGTGCCGTCGAACCTGTACTCGTACTCCTTCGCCCTCAACCCCGGCTGGACCCGCTCGTTCTCCCCCCAACCCGAGATCCAGGCATACATCTCCTCCGTCGCCGACAAGTACGACGTCCGCCGCCGCACTGTCTTCGGCTGCGACGTGCACTCCGCGACCTGGAACACGACGACCTTCCGGTGGGAGGTCGAGACCACCAAGGGCGCGTTCAGCGCGAAGATCCTCGTCTCCGCGGTCGGCGCGCTGTGCGAGCCGTCGCTGCCCGAGATCAAGGGAATCGACGACTTCGAAGGCGAGATCTTCCACTCGGCGCGTTGGAACCACGACGCCGATCTCTCCGGCAAGCGCGTCGCTGTGATCGGCACCGGAGCGTCCTCCATTCAGATCGTCCCCGCGATCGCCGGCAAGGTCTCGCATCTCGACGTCTATCAGCGCACCGCACCGTGGATCCTCCCCCGTGCCGACCGCGAATACACCAAGGCCGAGCGATTCGCGTTCCGCTACGTACCGGGCTTCCAGCGCCTCTCGCGCGCCATGCAGTACCTGACGCGCGAGACGCAGGTCGTCGGCCTCGCCAAGGCCCCGATCTTCATGAAGCCGCTCGAACTTGCGGCCCGCGCCCAGATCCGTCGTCAGATCTCCGATCCGGTGCTGCGACGGAAGGTCACCCCGACCTTCAAGATCGGCTGCAAGCGCATGCTCATCTCCAACGCCTATTACCCCACACTCACGCGACCGAACGTCGACCTGATCACCGCCGGCATCAGCGAGGTGACGGCCGACGGGATCGTCACGAAGGACGGCACCACCCGCAAGGTGGATGCGATCGTTGTCGCCACAGGCTTCCACGTCACCGACTCCCCCACGTTCGCCGGCATCTTCGGCAAGGACGGGCGCTCGCTCGCCGAGGTCTTCGACGACAGCGGCATGCAGGGATACAAGGGCACCACCGTCGCCGGGTTCCCGAACATGTTCTTCCTCGTCGGGCCCAACACCGGGCTCGGCCATACCTCGATGGTCTACATGATCGAATCGCAGCTCAACTACCTCGTCGACGCGATCCGCACCATCGACCAGCACCGCATCGGCACCATCGAGGTCCGCGAGGACGCCCAGGACGACTACAACCGCACTCTCCAGCATGCCCTCGGATCGAGTGTGTGGAATACCGGTGGCTGCGCGAGCTGGTACCTCGACAAGCACGGCAACAACACCACGGTATGGCCCGGATTCACCTTCGAATTCCGCAACATCACGAAGAAATTCGATCTCGAGGCGTACCGTAGCGTCGCCGCCGCCGATCTTCCCGCACCCGTTCCCGCTCGAGCAGCGGAAGCCGACACCACCCGAGAGGTTGCAGCACAATGAGTGAATTCACCGGCAGGGTCGTCGTCATCACCGGCGCCGGCTCGGGTATCGGGCGTGCCCTCGCGCTCGATCTTGCAGCGAAGGGTGCCCGGCTGGCACTGTCCGACGTCGACACCGTCGGGCTCGAGGAAACCGCTCGTCTCGCACGCGATCTCGGTGCCGAAGTTCAGGCAGAACCGCTCGACGTCACACAGCGCGAGAAGGTGATGGACTACGCAGACAAGGTCGCCGAGCACTTCGGCGTGGTCAACCAGGTCTACAACAACGCGGGTGTCGCCTACCACGGGGAGTTCGAGCGCACGGAGTTCAAGGACTTCGAGCGCGTCGTGGATGTCGACTTCTGGGGAGTTGTCAACGGCACCAAAGCTTTTCTTCCCCACCTCATCGCGTCGGGCGACGGGCACCTGATCAACGTGTCGTCCCTGTTCGGGTTGCTGTCCATTCCCGGCCAAAGCGCGTACAACGCAGCCAAGTTCGCGGTACGTGGGTTCACCGAGTCGCTGCGGCAGGAGATGCTCGTCGCGAAGCATCCCGTCCAGGTCACGTGCGTGCACCCGGGCGGAATCAAGACGGCGATCGCGCGCAACGCGGCCGTGCCCGACGGCGACGATCAGGTGAGCTTCGCGCAGTTCTTCGACAGTAAGCTGGCCCGCACCACCCCCGAGGATGCGGCCGCGACCATCGTGCGCGGCGTCCGGAAGAACAAGGGCCGCGTGTTGATCGGCGCCGATGCGAAACTGCTCGACGGATGGGTGCGTCTCGTCGGTCCGTCGTACCAGCGTGTCGTCGCGTTCGTGACGGCACGCGTCCTGCCGAAGGGTTAGCGTCCGTCATGCCCCACCTGCCGCTGCCGCTCGTCCGCGCCGCACTCCGGCCCCTGTACGCGCTCACGCTCAATGCGCGACTCCCCTTTCCCGTGCAACGACGCCTGCTCGAGGCCGCCGCGCCGATCCAGACGTTGCCGTCGTGCACAGTGGTCCGGCCGACGACGCTGGCGGGCCGACCGGCCGAACGGGTGACGGTGGGCGCCACCGAACGTCCCACCGCGGTGCTGTATCTACACGGAGGTGCCTATACCTGCGCGTCGCCGGCCACACACCGGTCGCTCGTCGCCCACCTCGCCGCCGCCAGCGGTGCCGTGGTCTATGCGGTGGACTACCGCCTCGCGCCGGAGCATCCGTATCCGGCCGCGCTGGACGACGCGGTCGGTTCCTACCTCGAACTCCTCGACCGGCAGGGTTTCACGCCCGGATCCCTGTCCATCGCCGGAGATTCCGCAGGGGGTGGGCTCACCGTGTCCACCGCGAACAGGCTGATCAGCGATCACGGCGTCACGCCGGCGGCCCTGGGCCTGTTCTCGCCGTGGGTGGATCCGGGTTCACGTGCGGCAACCATCGACCGGGATGTCGTCGTCAACACCCGATGGGCGTACGCCTCTGCCGAGGCGTATCTCGGCGACGGAAACCCCACCGACCCGGGCTACGCACCCATGCACGCGGACCCGACGGGCCTCCCGCCGACGCTGATCCAGGTCGGCACCACCGAGGTGCTCTATCCGCAGATCATCGAGTTCGCGCACACGCTGCGCGCAGCCGGTGTGGATCTGACGTTGGTGGAGCAACCGGCGCTGTGGCATGTCGCGGGCCTGCAGGCGTCTCTCGTGAAGGAGGCTGCGGATGCCGTGGTCGAGTTCGGGGAGTTCCTGCGTTCACACATGGCAGCGCCGTCACTGCCCTGATCGGCCGGCGCAGTCAGACGTGCTCGGCGAGCCAGGTGTCGGCGACTGCGGCGATGTCGTCGCCGTCGTCGATGCGGGCAAGCATCTCGGCCAGATCCGCCGTGGTGAGTTCGCCGGCAACAGTGCGGAGCGCATCGAGCTGGGGCTCGCCGAATACGTCCTTACGGAAGACCGGGACGACGTTCTGCGCGACGAACACCGGCGTCTCCGCGTCGGCGGAGGCCTCCTCCATCGGTGCGCGATCCGGGACGTCGGGCACGGTGACCACATCGCTTCCGCTGCCCTCCTCCGCGAACACCGGCGCGAGGGTGGTCAGTCCCGCGACGGTCTCGCCGGATGCAGCGGCGAAGGCCTCGGTAGGGTCTGCGCGTTCCACCGACAGCGGCTCGCACCCGTTGTCGGTGAGCGCCTCGAGGCCGCCCACGGCCTCGAACTCCGGGGTGACGACGAACGTCAGATCTGTGCAGCGGCCGGCGAGGCCGGCGACGTCCTGCTGTGAGGCGAGTTCGGTGCCTGCGGCGAGCACGGCGCGATTCTGGGCGGACGCATAGTCCGCGATCGTCAGTTCGTCGGGGAGCGCACGCGCCAGTGCGTCGAAGACGTCCTCGGCATCCCCGGAAGTGCCATCACCGGAGATGACTCCGGGGTCGTAGTGCTGCAGCAGCAGCCCGCTGTAGTCGGGAACCACCGTCACGTCTGCGGTGTCGAGCGATCTGAGGGCGGCCGCGCGGTCGCCGAGACCGTCACGTACCTGTACGTCGATACCGGTTGTGCGCAGCACCCCGGCGTAGAGGTGCGCAAGCAGCGCCCCGTCGGCGCCGTCCCGTGCCCCGACCACCACGGGACCGGTCACTTCCGCCGGGTCGAGTACCGACGATGCGCATCCGGCCGAGAGCGGCAACACGGCCGCGACCGTCACGATCGACAACCGGTTTCGCATCCACTGGATTCCCACGGCGGTCATTGTCGCGCATCATCCGCAGAGGCCGGGCGCCCGGTGTACGAACGCCGGACGCCCCGGTCCGAACCTTGGTGCGGGTTCGAGCCGGGGCGCACGGTGCGATCACATCAGTCGGCGACACCTTCTGCCCTTGCAGCGGCCGCAACGGCCTCTGCAACAGCGGGCGCGACACGCGGATCGAGCGGGCTCGGAACGATCTTGTCCACAGCCAACTCATCACCGACGACCGAGAGGATGGCCTCGGCGGCGGCGAGTTTCATGCCCTCGGTGATGCGGCGGGCGCCGGCGTCGAGCGCCCCCTTGAACACACCGGGGAAGGCGAGCACGTTGTTGATCTGGTTCGGGAAGTCGCTGCGTCCCGTCGCGACGATCGCCACGTGCTTGGAGGCGACGTCGGGGTGGATCTCCGGATCCGGGTTCGACAGCGCGAACACGATCGCGTCGTCGGCCATGGTCGCGACGATCTCCTCGGGCACGGTGCCCGCAGACACACCGACGAACACGTCGGCACCGTCGAGCGCCTCGACGATTCCGCCGTGGCGACCGGCCGGGTTGGTGCGATCGGCCAGATCGGTCTTCACGCCCGACAGGTCGGTGCGCTCGTGCGAGATGATGCCCTTCGAATCGAGCACCGTGACGTCCTCGATTCCTGCGGCGAGCAGGATGTTCGCGCACGCCACACCAGCTGCGCCGGCGCCGGAGATGACGACCCGCAGCTTCGTGATGTCGCGGCCCTGCACCTTCACGGCGCCCTTGAGCGCGGCGAGGAGGACGATGGCCGTGCCGTGTTGGTCGTCGTGCATGACCGGGCAATCGAGCGCCTCGATCAGGCGCTTCTCGATCTCGAAGCAACGCGGAGCGGAGATGTCCTCGAGGTTGACTGCGCCGAAGCTCGGACGCAACCGGACGATGGTCTCGACGATTTCGTCGGGGTCCTTGGTGTCGAGGACGAGCGGGATGGAGTTGAGCCCGGCGAACTTCTTGAACAGTGCGGCCTTGCCCTCCATCACCGGGAGGGAGGCACGCGGGCCGATGTCGCCGAGGCCGAGCACGGCGGTGCCGTCGGAGACGACAACCACGAGACGGTTGGTCCAGGTGTACCGCTCGGCGAGCGTCGCGTCGGCCGCGATCGCGCGGCTGACCTGGGCAACGCCCGGGGTGTACGCGATGGACAGGTCGCGCTGGGTGTCCAGCGGCGAGGTGAGCTCGACGGAGAGCTTGCCGTCGACGTGGCTGCCGAAGATCTCGTCGTCCGTCAACGCGAGCTTCTGAGGGGTTTTTGCGTCGGACACAATTGACACGATGACACTCCTGCGTGTTCCGAGACCAGTCGGGTCCCGGTTACTGCGAAGTAACTGCAACAGAACATCATTGGTATGCACCAGCGTGCATCGACCGTCTATGTAGTTGCAGCAGCTTCGCCAAGGACGGGTTCGGTGAAGCTTCCGGGCGCGATCACGATTGCCGCTGTACAACGCTGTACGACTTCCGGAGCGTGATGGCGCCGAGGAGGGTGGCCCTGGCGGCGGCCCTTCAGCAGGACCTGCCATCTTCTGCCCGAAGCGGGGCGGTAGCACCACCTCGAACCACACAGAAGTTTGCCACCTTCACAGACCAAACATCAAATCGGTGTTGGTTGCGAAGGTTCTCACCGATTTGCACTCCCTACCTGTGAGTTTGCAACTCCGACAGCCGGTTTTTCGGTGATTCCTCAGCGGTTCCTGGGGTTACGCCCGAGCTACCGACGAGTAGCGCGAAGATTTCGCACCCTCAACCCCACCACTGGGTGACCAACAGAATCGATGCAGTGAAAACCACCACAATTGCGGCAAGGACGGAAATCGGCCCTCTCCGACGGTCCGCGATCACCTGCGCCACCAACGCGACGACCGCCGCCACGACATGCGCCACCACCGACGCGGTCCCCGGACCGGGAAAACTGCCATCACCCCCGAGGTAGTGGGCACCGCACACAAGGACCATGAGAACCAGGACAGCGCCGGTCACGATTCCCGAGACGACGCGCGCCGCCCTCACCACGATGCCCGCCCGCCCGAGGGGAGTTCCGTAGCGCACACCATCGCCGTGATACTCCCCCGAGTAGTACTCATCCGCGTAGTACTCATCGTCGTAATAGATACTGTCCCGGTAGATTTCATTCTGATGTGCGTCGTCGCGACGCGGGCCCCGCGACCTCATCCCTCGACCACCTCGGCACCGTGCGCACGATCGAGCAGGTCCTCGAACGCGTCGCGGCCGGTCGTGAACCGGCCGAGCCCGATCGATTTGTTGTCGCCGTGATAGTCGGACGAACCCGTGACGAACAATCCCAGATTCGACGCCAGGTCCTTCATCAGCCGGGCATCCGCGTCGCTGTGGTCGGGATGGTCGGCCTCGACACCGCCGAGACCGATCTCGGCAAGCTCCTCGATCTGGTCGAGCGCCAGTAATCGCCCGCGAGACCTCGCCCGGGCATGTGCGACGACCGCAACGCCACCGGCCGCCGTCACCATCTTCACCGCCTCGGCCAGCGGAGTGTCGTTCTTGTCGATGTAGTAGCGGCCCCGCGGCGCCAACAGCTCGGTGAAAGCGTCTCCGATCGTCGACACGACACCGGCCTCGACGAGTGCACGCGCCAGATGCGGGCGACCGGCTGCCGGTCCCGCCTGCTCCAGAACATGATCCGCGTCGATGGGCAGCCCGTCCGCCGCCATACGCTCGGCCATCACGCGCAGCCGCGACACGCGCTCACCGCGCAATCGTTCGAGTTCGTCGACGAACACCTGATCCGTGGGATCGAACAGATATGCCAGCAGGTGCACCGCGACGGGATGGCCGTCCTCGCCGCGACCGGTGCACGACATCTCCATCCCCCGGACCAACCGCAGGCCGGAGGGCAGAGCACCGACAGCCTCGTCCCAACCTGCTGTGGTGTCATGGTCCGTCAGGGCCACCACGTCGAGGCCCGCAGCCGCCGCATTCCGGACCAACCCGGTGGGGGTGTCCGTACCGTCGGAGGCGGCCGAATGGGAGTGAAGATCGATGCGCACCACACAAGTGTGTCAGGTGCAGCGACTACGATGATCCAGCGACCGGACAGTGCCTTCGCCTCATGCCGAAAGCACGCTACGGGCACGTGCCGATGACGCCTTGGAACGTGCCGAAGGCACCTCGACACGGAAGGGAACCCGTTGCCGAATCCCTCCCTGCCGCGTCCGGGACGCCGCACGACAACGGACGTACCGACGATCCACGTCCCCGCCGAACGTGCGGTGGTCGACTGCGCGATCTACATCGACGGCACGCGACTCCCTGGCCGATACACCCACGCCGCCGCCCTCGCGGAGGTTCGCCGACGCGGCGAGGGCTTCGTCTGGCTCGGGCTCCACCAACCGGACGAACACCAGATGACGAGCGTGGCCCGCACGTTCGATCTGCACGAACTGACGGTCGAGGACGCCGTGCACGCCCATCAGCGCCCGAAACTCGAGCGCTACGACGATCTGTTGTTCCTGGTGCTACGCACCGTGACCTATGTCGAGCACGAATCGGTGACCACCACAAACGACATCGTCGAAACCGGGGAGATCCTCCTGTTCACCGGCCCCGACTTCATCATCAGCGTGCGTCACGGCGATCATTCGGAACTGTCGGCAGTACGCGCCCACCTCGAAGCCGACCCGGAACAACTCGGTCTCGGGCCGGCAGCGGTGCTGCACGCGATCGCAGATCATGTCGTCGACACATATCTTGCGGTCACCACCGCGGTGGAACCGGACGTCGATGACCTCGAGGAATTCGTCTTCACCCCCGACACCAGGATCGCGGTCGAGCAGATCTATCTCCTCAAGCGCGAGATCGTCCAGCTTCGCCGGGCGGTGGTGCCACTCGCGGAGCCGCTCCAGCGACTGATCCGATCACCCGGCAATCCGATCCCCAAGGACATTCGGCGCTACTTCCGCGATGTCGCCGACCATCACACCACGGTGTCCGACCGCATCGCGACCTTCGACGAAACGCTGAGCACTCTGCTCGACGCCGCGATCGCCAAGGTCACGGTTCAGCAGAACACCGATATGCGCCGGATCTCCGCGTGGGTCGCCATTGCGGCGGTACCCACGATGATCGCGGGTGTGTACGGCATGAACTTCGACCACATGCCGGAGTTGCACTGGGAGTACTCCTACTACGTGGTGGTCGGCGTCATCGCCCTGATCGTGACGGTGCTGTTCGTCCTGTTCCGCCGCAACAAGTGGCTGTGAGCACTGCACTTGTCGAGCGCGAACCCGGTACGTCCGGTTCGCGCCCGGGCACGCGTCGGGTGCTGGTGGTCGCACTCGCGCTCATCGCGCTACAGGTGACGATCCGCGGCGTCCTCGCATTCCGGGGCGAATTCTATTGGGACGACCTCATTCTGATCGGTCGCGCGGGGACCTACCCGCTGTCGTCACCAGAACTGCTGAACTACGACCACGACGGTCACCTGATGCCCGGGGCGTTCGCGGTCGCGTCGGTGGTCACGTGGCTCGCACCGATGCAATGGTGGCCGGCCGCACTGACTCTCGTCGTGGCCCAGCTGGTGGCGTCGCTCGCGGTGTTACGTCTGTTATGGCTGATACTCGGACCGCGCCGGGTGTTGTGGGCCCCCCTGTTGTTCTACCTGTTCTCGCCGTTGACGCTGCCCGCGTTCGCGTGGTGGGCTGCCGGCCTCAACTCACTCCCCATGCAAGCTGCTCTCGCCTGGGTGGCAGGGGATGCTCTGCAGCTCGCGCGGACAGGCAGGCGACGTCATGCCGTGTCCGGCATCGTCGTCACCCTCTGCGCATCGGCGTTCTTCGAGAAGTCGGTCCTCGTGCCCTTCGTCGCGTTCGTGACGGTCGCGCTGCTGTATCGCGTGGACGGTGTTCGGCGGCCGCTCCGTGTCGCGTGGCAGCGAGCACACCCCCTGTGGCTCGGATCCGGAGTCGTGCTGGCGGTCTGGGCCGCGTGGTACACCACCGTCGTCGCATCGCGGTTCGGTGTGCCGCCCTGGTCGATGGTGGCAGGACTGACCCACCACGGCCTGTCGTACGGTCTGGCGCCGTCTCTGCTCGGTGGGCCTTGGCAATGGGACCGGTGGAATCCGAGTCCGCCGTGGGCCGACCCACCGCTGGTCCTCGTGGTCGCCGCGTGGGTTGCTGTCGCGGGTGCCCTGGTGTGGAGCCTGCGCTGCCGGACCCGGACCGGGTGGGTGTGGATCGCGGCGACCGCGTACGTGTGCGCGTCTCTCGTGGCCATGATCAGCACGCGGTTCGGTCCCGAGACGACATACGAGCTGGCGCAGACCCTGCGCTACTTCGCCGATTCGTCCGTGATCGTCGCGGTGGCCGCTGCGCTCGTCCTCCGCAGCGCCGAACGCAGACCATCGGGCGTGCGGTCGCGTGCGGTCGCCCTCGCATGCGTGGTCGCGTTCGTCGTGAGCTCGGTGTGGTCGACCGTGACATTCGCCCGCAGCTGGACCGACAACCCCACCGGCGAATACCTCGCGACCGCGATGGATGCACTCACCGAACACCCGCAGGATCCGGTCCTCGACCACCCGGTGTCGGTGTGGGTCCTCCTGCCCGTCACGTACCCGCACAATCTCGTCGGGTCGGTCTTCTCCTCATTGCCCGGACGCTCCGATATCAGCGACCACACCACCGCGCTGAGTGTCCTCGACGATCGCGGCGTACTGGTGCCCGCCGAGCTCATGCCGCTCCGTGGTGTCCTTCCCGGACCGGTGCCCGAGTGCGGGTACGCGGTGACCGACGATGTGGTGACGCCACTGCTCTTGAACGAGCCGGCCGGCGACTGGGAATGGACCGTGGAGCTCCACTACATGGCCGCCGACGACGGTGCGATCGACCTCGGATTCCCCGGGCGTCCCCGTGTCTCCGTGCCCGTCACCGAAGGACTCGGCTCTGTGTACGTGCGGATCCCCGGCGGTGGCGCTGCGCTGCAGGTCGAGTCGGCGACACCGGGCCTGAACGTGTGCATCGGCGGCGGATCCATGGGTGTCGTCGTCCCGAGCTGACCGTCACATGCGAGCAGCGCCGCGCTCGGGATCGCGGACATCGATGCCTGCCTCCGCCCACGCCTCGCGGAGTGCATCGGCGCCGCGCAATCGCTTCCACGCCGCCTCGTTCGCCGTGATCGGAACCGCATCGAAGAACCGCACCGGATCGGCTGGTTCGGGCAATTCCAGCTCGGGAACGTCGCTCGCTTCGAGAAGCACCGCAGTGAACGGCGCGCCCTCCCACAGTGGCTCACCGAGATCGAGGAGCGCGTCGTCGGTGAGTACCACGCCCTCCACGGCCGGGAGCGCCGCCAACACCGCCAGGCTGCGGTGCACACCGGCTGTGAGCCCCTCCGCCCTGCGCAGGCTCAGCACGAGTTCGGCGCGCGGACCGCGCGTCGGGTCGGCGACGATGGTGGTGGGGTCACCCATCGGATGACGCGAACAACCCAAGGTCGCGAATCGGGTGAGGTCCTTGCTCGCGTGGAACCGCAGAATCTCGATCGGCTCGAGACCGAGGAACGTCACCGACGCCGATTCGGGCGCCGATCCGGGCGTGTCGGACAGATTCGCAGCGAGGTGGGCACGGACTGCGGTGAGAACGGCTTCGGTCACCTCTGCAATCTATCGCTCCCGAGGGATCCGATGCCGGGGCGGCAGCGGGTACTGCGAGCACGCCCCTCAGAACATGGTTCCCGCGAACGGTGCCAGCGGCCACGCGAACAGCGCGTCGGCGACCTGAAGCGCTGCCCGATCGTGCACCGCGATCCGTCCTGCCGCCGCCAACCGATGACAACCCACTCCACCGAGCAACAGCGATCCGAGTTCGGCGACGCCGAGCTCGAGGTGCGCAGGTTCCGTCGAGGTCGACACACCGTCGGCAGAGATCTCGAAGACCCCCGTGTTCTCCGCGAAAAGAGTGTCGGTCACCGCGACCCGGACGCTCCCGGCGCCCACGAACGAGCGTGCTTCGAGTGCGCGGGGCACGTCGAGGATCCGCAACCAGGTCTCGTCCGATACCGAACGAACATTCGCCGCGCGGTGGTCCGACAGCATCCACGGAAGTGGATCATCCGCGGGCACCGCATCGAAGACGATCCGGTCGACGAGGTCGAGGTTCAGCAGGAAACGGACGAGTCCCGCGTGCGCTTCCGCTGTGGGAGCGAAGAAGTCGCTCACAACGATGGTCCGGTCGCGCCCGCCGAACCATGCCCCGGTGTTCTCCGGGCGATACCGGACGAACCCGTCCTCGGCTCCCGCGCCGCCGTGCACCGCGAGATACGCGGGTCCGTTCGCGGACGAGAGACGGAAGCGCTGCGAAGCCCACCAGAACGAGGTGCGCTCGATACGCCCCGGACGATCCGCCACATTCTCGGAATAGATGCGCTCCAACAGATCCCAGGATTCAGGAAGCTCCGCAAACCTGACCGGACCGCCCTCGGGCACACCCGGGTGCAGCACCGCGCGCTGTCGCTCGACCTCGAGGGTCGTCGACGTCGACGCAATGCCGTAGCCGAATCGTCCGTAGATCGTGGCCTCGGATGCCCGGAGCGTGGCGACGAGGTCGCCACCGTTGCGGGCGTCGCGCAACTGCCGATGCACCAGCGACGTGACCACACCGCGACGTGTGTGGGTGGGGAGCACCCCGATGTGGGTGACAGCGGCGTGGGTGACACCCTCGCCGCCCGGCAGCACCAGAAACCCCGACGTCGCATCGACGGTTCCGACGAGTGCGCCGTCGATGAACGCGCCGAAGGTGCGGCCCTTCTCGAGGTAGTCGCCCATGCGTCCCTCGGGATAATCCGGCCCGGAGGGTAGACCGACCATGGCCGTGCGGAACAGTGCCATCGCCTGCCGCAACTCCCCCTCGGATTCGAGGACTCGGATCGCGACGTCGGGGTGTTCACTCATACGTCCGAGATTAGGCCCTCGCTTCAAGGCTGGTCGGCCCGCTCACGCGGAGTCGGTGCCGACCCGTACGTCGTGGTGCTCTGCCGCCGGGGCTGCGAACCTCACCAGCTTCATCCCTTCGGTCTCGATCGCCGACCGGTTCGATGGGGTCAGCGAACGCCACGGCGTGACTTCCAGCACCGCGGATGTGCGGCCGGTGGTCAGCTTCGCGGCACCGGCGACGCGACCGCCGACGAGCACCAGAGGAGCGATGATTCCGTTCTTCGTCATCGTGCGGGCACGGTGTTCGTCCGAAATGAACCGTCGGCGATCGGCGTGCGAGAGCAGCGCATTGTCGAACGGAGCGAGGATCCTCACCGGTGCGGGGGTGGACGGGTCGGGGCGCGGGGCGTCGGGCAGATCGAACAGTTCGACCCCACGCTCGTCGCGGAAGGTCGCGAGTTCCGGGCGCAGCCGCTCGACGATCTCCGACAACCTGGTCAGGCCGCACCATGCCTGCACGTCGCGGACGCTCGCGGGGCCGAACGCCGCCAGGTATCGCAGAACGAGCCGGTCCGGGCTCGGAAAGTCCGATTCCGGTGGGCCGGCCCATACGTCCAGGGGTGCGAGACGCGGCTTCCCCGAGCGGCCCCATAACCCGCGCGGCGTGACCTGTACCAGTGGAAGCAGGCACCGTGCGCCGTGTGCGAGCGCTGCGGGGTCCTGACCGGGGAAACAATCAGCCAGCAGCGGCCGGAGCTCGGCCTGGGTTCGCGGGGTGTCGGACAGAAGCTCTCGCGCAACGGACGCGAGGGCCCTCCGATCGACGCCGCGCAGGCCGGCGCCGTGGATCGGGTTGGTGTCGAGGTCGTTGTCGAGCAGCGGTTGCACCCATGGACGCAGCGCGTGTGCGTCGGCCGCGGACACCGCGAACACAGTGCCGCGCATCAGCACGATCCGCACCACACGTCGGGACTCGAGAAGCGCCGACAGCGACTCGGCGCGGAAGCCGCGTAGACGGGTCCACAGTGCGTAGTAGGGCGGGGTCGGGGCCTGCGCCTGCAGCCCCAGCAGATGCTCGACCATGGCCAGCGGATCCATGTCGCCCCGACGCAGTAGATGCTGACGAGCAAGGGTCGCGCGCCCGAGCGCGCGATCGGTCAGAGTGCCGGTAGCCACAGTGCACCTTGACACACACACCACCGACACGAAGCGTGTGAGACAGATCGACCACACGGGCACAGGTAGGTTTCCACCGTGCAAGAGGAATGGGACATCGCCTCCCCCGGCGTGCTGCAGCTCCCGTCGGGGCGGCTCGTTCGTGGTCGCGCGTTGCGTGCCCCCCTACCCGAAAGCCCACTACCCGAATTCGGTGTCTACCTCCAGGGGCGTCCGCTGGTCGCCATCGACTGGGATTCGCGTTGGGTCCGATGGCCCGACTTCCGGGTGCCGTCCGACCCCCAGGGCGCATACGACACCCTGTACGAGGCGTGGGTCCGTGCAGGACGGCAACGGGTGGAAGTTGCCTGTACCGGTGGGCGGGGACGCACCGGAACCGCGCTCGCGTGCCTCGCAGTACTCGACGGCGTTCCGGCGAAGGAGGCAGTCGCATTCGTCCGCCGCCATTACCACCCGCGCGCGGTCGAAACCCCTTGGCAACGCCGCTTCGTCGCACGGTTCCTCTCACTCGGGTGAACGGCGCCTCCCGAGCCGGACCACCTCGGCTTCGGCCGCGGATGCCTCGCGCTCGGCAGCGGTGACGTCCTTTTTCGCAGCTGCGACCGCGCGACGTGCGAACTTGCGTTGTTGTTCGGCGTGGAGCAGCTTCTCCTGCAGTGCGGCGACCTCCGCCTCGTGGCGGGCGAGTTCCTGATCTGCTTCCGCGGCCGCAGTGCGTGCACGCTCGACCGCGCGGCGCGCATCCTCTGCCGCGGTGGTGGCCTCGTTCAGTTCGGCTCGCTCGGCGGCACGATCCGCTCGTGCCACCGTCCGCTCGGACCGTGAGGCCGTGCGCTCGGGAACCACGCTCAGCGGCGCCGACAACAGGTCTCCGAAGCCGCCGAGGTCGCCGATGCTGCTCGGCTCGATGATCGCGTCGAGCCGGCCCGCGCGCACGCGGTCGGCGATCGCCGGGTCCGCAAGAGCAGCATTGAGGGTCTGCGCGACCTCCCGCAGCGCGCTCTCGCTGACGTTTCTCCCCCGTTCCGAAGCCAGTTCGGTGACGTCCCGCTCGAGCGCGGAGATCACCTGCCGTCGCTGGGTCGACAGTGTGCGCAGGTCCCGGCCTGACAGTGTTCGCTGCGCGGTACGCAGGGCGTCGCCGAGTTCGAGGAGGACACCGAGTTCGTCGGCCCGCTCACGTGCCAGCAGGTTCACCAGCCATGCGGCAACCGTCGGCTTGCGGAGCCGGCCTATCGCAGCGGTGAGCTCGCGATCACCCGACTCGCGGGCCTGCGCCGCGTACTCGGTGCGCGCGGCGATGAACTCCCCGGGGTCGAGACCGTACAGGGAGTCCGCCACCGAATCGAGCGTGGGCATGTGTCGAGACTAGTGGCGGATCACCCCGCCGGCACAGGGACACCCGATCCTCGCAGCAGGCGGCGCGCGGGCATCGTCGTCGCCGAGTGCGCGACCACACAGGTGACGAACACTGTCACCACCACGGCCCACAGCGGGCCCTGGGGCCAGGGCTTTCCGACGAAACCGATCGCTAGCATCGTCATCGGACCGAGGGAGATCACCAGTCCGATGACGGTTGCGATGAGGCAGACCAGCAGCGTTTCGGACCACGCCATCGTGCGGAGCTGACGCGGGGTGGCCCCGATGGCCCGCAGCAGTTGCCACTCCCGTCGACGTCGGAGTGTGCTCGCCACGAGGCGGTTGGCGACACCGAGCAGGATGTATCCCATCAGGACCAGGGAGACAGCGACGTTGAGCACGCGTGACGGATCCTGCGCGGACGGCCCTGTCAGGGCCGTGCGGGCATCGCCGATCTGCATGCCGGGCGAGTCGGCGAGAAGCGGCGCGAGTTCGGTCGTGATCCGCGCGTGGTCTCCGGCGACGAGCACCTCGTCATAGGGCCCGGACGAACCGTCCGGGAGCAGGTCCAGGCCCGCGACGATCTTGCCGAAACCGAAGCCGCGCGCGTATGTCGCGACCACCGTCGGCTCGACCTCCGTCCCATCCGACAGGATCAGCGGCAGGGTGTCGCCGACATCGACCCCGGCAAGCCGGGCGGCAGCGGAATCCATCGCAACGGCATCACCGGTGAGGTGCGTCAGGTCACCGTCGGTGAGCCCGAGATCGAGCGCGCGTCCGACGCCGGGACCGACAGCGAGCATCGGATACTCCTCGGCACGTGGTCCGCCGTCCTGCTGAAACGGACGTATCACGGTGGACCGGACCACGGCGACGGCCGCACTCGCCGAGGGCGCGCGCCCGATCGCCGCGAGCGCCGACGACGACACGCCGCCCGCGGCGGGTGCAGACACGAGCACATCGGCGACTGCGCCTTCGGTCACCTCGTGGTCCATCGTGGCGCTCGCAGTGGTCCCCGCGAAGATCTGTGTGGTCAACAGTCCGACCGCGAGTGCGAGAACACTGACGGCACCACCGGTCCGCAGCGCACGGCTACCCGAGTTGCGCACGGCGAGCCACCTGCTCGCAGAACCGGTCCTGGGCGCGATCCATCCGCAGATTCGCCTTACCATCGCGGGGGCAATCAGCGCCACACCGATGATCGCCAGGAGCGTTCCCGAGGCCGTACCGATGAGGGCCTCCTCGCTTCGGATCCCGAGGGGAACGAGGGCGGATCCGGCCGAGAATGCCAATACCACGAACCCCACCCGGGTCCGACCCGGACCGCCGCCGTGAGGTTCGGCCTCGGTCTCGACGATCGCCTCGGCGCCCGGCATCCTGGAGATGCGTAGCGATCCCGCGCGCGCCGCCACCGGAACCATGCCCAGCATCAGCAGCCCGGCACCCAGCGCCGGAACGGGACTCCAGCTCAGTGACTGCCCGTTCGCGAGCATCCCGACTGTGACCAACGACTGCGTGGCCGCCGCAGACAACAGGTAGCCGCCGATGACGCCGACGATCACGGCCCCGAATGCCGCACGGGTCGTCTGTTGCGCCGTCATCGACCGGATCTGTCGTGGCGTCGCCCCCACGGCACGGAGCAAGGCGATTTCCCGCGACCGGTTCGCCACCCCGACGGAAACCGCTCCCGCGGTGATGAATCCGACGAGGACCACGACCACTCCCCCCACGGAGAGCGCCGCGGCCGTCAGCATACCGGTCCCGGAGGCCGCCGCCGGCCGTTCGACTCGGCCGATGTCAGCGCCCGTCGCTACCACGAAACCTCGTCCAGCGACGAGTTCCTCGACGCGGTCGGTGACCGCGGCAGCGTCCGCGTCGTCGTCGAATGAGACGGTGAGTAGATCTGCGGTGTCGACCGGCTTCCGAGAGAGTTCCCGCGCCGAGGAGTCGCTGACGAATACGCCGCCGCCCGGAAGGTCTGCGATGCCGGTGACCCACATGTCCCTGGCCTGTCCGCGGAGCAGTATCTCCACCGGGTCGCCGACCGAGACCCCCACCGGGGCAGCCGCATCCGCGGTCAGCACGACGTCGGCAGGACCGCTCGGTGCGTCACCGATCAGGTCGATCGTTCCGAGAAGAGAGTTCCATCCGTGCCCGTTGTCTCGGACCGACTCCGCTGGCAGCACCCCACCTCGACCGTCGGTGACCGCAGCCGGGAAGCTCAGATCTGTCGCAACCGCACGCACCCCCGGTATCTCCGACACCTCGTGGGCGAGATCCGACGGAACCCCGACCTGCTCGGGCAGCACCGGATCGAAGTCTTCGTCCTGTGGGACGCTCTGGTCGCCGCCGACGACCATGTCGACACCGGCGAACCGATCCGTGGGGACCTGCGAACGAAGTCCCGACTCGGCCATGATGAGACAGAACGTGACCAGCGCCGTGCCCACCGCCACCGCACACACCACCGCGAGCAGGTCACCGACCCGGACAGGCAATCGCACCGTCATCGGGCTCGTCCTCCGAGCACGGCGGTCAACATAGGTGCGTCGGGGCTGTGCAGGACTTGAACGATGCGGCCGTCTTCCATCACCACGACGTCGTGTGCTCGGGCTGCAGCCGACGGGTCGTGCGTGACCATCACGACAGTCTGCCCGAGGTCGCGCACGAGATCGTCCAGGAGGGAAAGGATCTGGTCGCCGGTGGCCGGGTCCAGCGCGCCCGTCGGTTCGTCTGCGAAGACGACGTCGGGACGGGTCGCGAGTGCGCGTGCCACCGCGACCCGCTGTTGCTGCCCGCCGGAGAGTTCGCCGGGTTTGCGAGACAGGAAGTCGCCCAGACCGACCCGGTCGACGACTGCGCCGAGCCACGTTCTGTCGCAGGGTGTCTCGGACGGTGCTGATGTGCCCGCCCCAGCCAAGCGAAGAGGTAGCGTGATGTTCTCCTCGACACTCAGGGACGGGATCAGATTGTAGGCCTGGAACACGAATCCCACCCGTTCACGCCGAAGCCGTGTGCGGGCGGTCTCCCGCAGCCGACCGATCTCCGTGTCGCCGATCCACACCCTGCCGCGCGTCGGCGCATCGAGTCCGGCCGCACAGTGCAGTAACGTGCTCTTCCCGGAACCGGATCGACCCATGACGGCAAGGAATGCGCCGCGCGGGACGGTCAGGCTCACGTCGTCGAGTGCGGGTCTGCCTCCTCGATTGTCCTTGGGCCGATGGATTTTGGTCACCTGCTCCAACCGGATCGCAGCCCTCACGGATTCTCCCTCGACGCTGGACCCGGTGCGCGCTACGACAGTGTTCACGAGCGTCGCCGCCCCAGGTAACGCGCCACCAGCATGACGAGGCAGAGGACGGCGGGGATCCCGAACACCAGTGAGAACAGGACATCGTCGGGCTTGACGATCGAGAACACGGCGTTCAGGCCGACGCAGACCGCGAGTACGACCCACAGCGTCCCTGTCGCCCGGTCACGGGGTTCCCCGCCCGGTCGGATCCCGGCCGCCGAGAGTGGTTCGGGTGTTCCGGATCTTTGGTTCGGTCGGATGCCGTACGGGTCGTCCACGATGTCTCCTCGGTATCAGCGGGGCGGATCCGCAGAAGATCGCCCAGGGGGTCGAGGCCGCTGCGCGGCGCCGTTGTCCGTTCACTGGCCTCGACGCTATGAGGAGCCGCATCATCCCGACATCCCGACAGCTACCGGCTTCCGGTACAGCAGGCTGTACTGTTCGTCCCGGGCGACGCACTCGCATGGACGGCACCGGCACGCAGGGCATACCGTCGGCACACCCACCGCCTCCACGCGAGGATCCGAGGAGGAGCCGTGACTGCCGTGCGCGACACCCGACGAACTGCGCTGCGCGAGAATGCAGTTGCAGCGGTGACCAAGGCAGCCGTCGCGACGAAATGGCTGGTACTCGGAGCCGGAACCGCGGCCCTGGCGCTTCTGGGCGTGATCGCCCTGATCCTGGTTGCAGCGCTGTGCCTGGTGGGTGTCGGAGTGCTTCTGCTTGCGCCGGTGCTGTCCGGTGTCCGGTGGATCGCCGACCTGGAACGACGACGGCTCGCCGCGATCGGAACTGCCGTCCCGTCGCCGTACGGCCGTGTTCCCACCGAGTGGCGAGAGGCCTGGCGGTTCCTGCGCTCAGATCCCGGACCCCGACGAGACATCGCATGGATGTGCATCCACGCGACATTCGGGCTCGTCGTCGGCCTGCTGCCGCTGGAACTTCTCTCGAATGCGGTGGAGGAGCTCAGCCTTCCGCTGTGGTGGAGCTCGGTGCCGTCGGGTGGCGCGACGATCCTCGGTGGCTTTGTCACCGTCGACTCAGGGGCCGGTGCGCGCTGGGCGATCGTCACCGGCCTCTGCTGGGCGATCCTGTGGTTCGCGTTGCCCCCGTTGCTTCTCCGGGCACAGGTTGCACCCGGCATCCGGTTGTTGGTCCCGCACCCGGACGTCGACCTGTCCGAACGCGTCGCGGAGCTCACCGCAACACGAGCGGCCGCCCTCGACGCACACGCCGTGGAGTTACGCCGGATCGAGCGGGCGCTGCACGACGGCGCGCAGAATCGGCTCGTGACCGTCGCCGTACTCACGGGAGCGGCCCGCCAAGCGCTCGCCCGCGACCCGTCCACCGCCGATCCCCTGCTCGAACGCGCCCAACAGAGCGTCGAGGCGGCCTTGTCGGAACTGCGCTCGGTGGTGCGCAGCATCCTGCCACCGGTCCTCGAATCCGATGGCCTGTCGGGAGCCTTGTCTGCGCTGGCGGCGCAGTGCCCGGTCGAGACCCGTGTCGACGCACGCGTGATGTCGCGATGTCCCGTGGCCATCGAAGCCATCGCCTATTACACGGTGGCCGAGGCGCTCACCAATGTCACCCGCCACAGTGGAGCACAGCGAGCGGAGGTACGAGTGCGGCAGCGAGGCGACGAACTCGTGATCGAGGTGGAGGACAACGGTTCCGGCGGAGCCGCCGTCGGGCACGGATCCGGGCTGGCCGGAATCCGGGGACGTGTCGAGGCCCACGACGGGACACTGCAGGTGCACAGCCCGGCCGGTGGGCCGACGATCGTGGAGGTGGTGATCCCGTGCGGATAGTGGTGGCCGAGGACGACGCGCTGCTCCGGGAAGGGCTCGTGCTGTTGCTGCGCGGCGAAGGACTCGATGTCGTCGCAGCGGTGGGCGACCCCGACGCGTTGCTCGACGCCGTAGAACACCATCGACCCGACGTCGCCATCGTCGACGTCCGCATGCCACCGACCCACACCGACGAGGGCATTCGGGCGGCCGTCGCAGCCCGGGCGGCGCATCCCGAACTCGCGATTCTGGTGCTCTCGGCCTACGTGGAACAGAGTTTCGCCACCGCACTGCTCGCCGGCGGCTCCCATCGCACCGGGTATCTGCTCAAAGAACGGGTCGGACGGGTCCACACCTTCCTCGAAGCCCTACACCGTGTCGCGGAAGGCGGCACCGCGATCGATCCCGAAGTAGTGGCCCAGCTCTTCGCGCGAGAGCGGGCCGCCCACCGCCTGTCCGACCTGACCACCCGGGAGCGGGAGGTACTGGCGGTGATGGCCGAGGGTCTGGGCAACAGCGCAATAGCGACTCGGCTGGTCATCACCGAGAACGCCGTGCACAAACACATCCGGAACATTTTCGCCAAGCTCGACCTGCAGGCCGGTGACGACTCCGACCGACGGGTCGTCGCGGTGCTCCGACACCTCGAAGCCACGCAACGAACCGGTTGAATCGTGTGTGGGCGCCTACAAAGCCAGCTTTGCGAGCAGGTCGCGTGCCGTCTCGGCGCTGCGCGGCTGGCACAGCACGTCGTAGCGACCGGCAACCAGCTGCATCGTCGACGAGAAGTCACGCTGTCCGCGTGTGGCCGCGTAAGGGATCGTCGCCGAGATCAGCCCGAAGATGATGCCGCCGACGAGACCCACGATGAGCGGGCCCAGGAAGTCGGTGGAGAAGATCCCGAGCAGCAGACCGAAGAACAGGCCGAGCCACGCACCGGAGACGATGCCGCCGCCGATCACCTTGGCCCACGTCAGCCGACCCGTGACGCGCTCGACCTGCATCAGGTCGACACCGACGATCGTGACGTCCTCGACCGAGAAGTTCTGATCGGAGAGGTGGTCGACAGCGCGCTGCGCTTCTGCATATGTCGTGTACGAACCGACAGGCCATCCGCTCGGCGGTTCCGGGAGTCCCGGCGCCGGACGTCCTGCACCCATGGGATTCGTCATTGTGGCTCCTTCTCGTTTCCGTCCGCGTCCATTCTGCCGGGATTCCGCTCTCGTCGCCGGTGGCGGACGGCGTCGGCTCGGGGCGATGGCTACTCCGGCGGTTCGAACGACGTGGTCCGGACCATTCCCGCGGCACGGCCCTTCGCAGAGATCACGAGGGCCATCTTGCGGCTCGCTTCGTCGATCATCTCGTCACCGAGCATCGCGGCACCCCGCGCTCCACCCGCTGCGGAGGTGTGCCATTCGTAGGCGTCGAGGATCATCTCCGCCTTGTCGTAATCCTCCTGCCGCGGACTGAACACCTCGTTGGCGGCATCGATCTGGCTGGGATGCAGCACCCACTTGCCGTCGAATCCCAGTGCCGCCGAGCGCTGCGCCGACCGGCGGAACGCCTCGACGTCACGGATCTGTAGGTAGGGCCCGTCGATGGCCTGGAGGCCGTGTGCGCGCGCGGCCATGAGGATCGTCATGAGGATGTGGTGGTAGGCATCGCCGCGGTCGTACCCCTCGGGCTGCTCCCCCACCACCAGCGTGCGCATGTTGATACTGGCCATGAAATCCGCGGGGCCGAAGACGAGAGTCTGCACGCGCGGGCTGGCGGTCGCAATCTCGTTGATGTTCGTCAGCCCCAGGGCATCCTCGATCTGCGGTTCGATCCCGATCCGTCCGACCTCGAGTCCGTGTGCCTTCTCCACCTGGGTGAGCAGCAGATCGAGCGCCTTCACGTGGCTCGCGTCGGGCACCTTGGGCAGCAGGATCGCATCGAGGTGCGCACCCGCGCCGCCGACGACGGCAGCCACATCCAGATAGGTGGCGTCGGTGGTCCAGTCGTTGACCCGCACCACCTTCAGCTGGTCGCCCCAACCGTCCTCGTTCAGCGCCTCGACGATGGTCGTACGTGCCTGCTCCTTGGCGAGCGGCGACACGGCGTCCTCGAGATCCAGGAAGAGCGCATCGGCCGGGAGGCCCTTCGCCTTGTCGATCATCTTGCGGCTACTCCCCGGAACCGCGAGAACCGACCGTCGGGGCCTGAATGAGAACGACATGGGTGACCGAACCTCCGTGTTCCGTGATCGACGTGCCAACGCTCTAGCCTGGCAATCATGGCAGCAGTGAGCAAGGTATTCGCAGCGAGGCTGGCCGGCCTCGTCGTGCTCGGCCCCGACGGCGAATCGATCGGTCGTGTCCGCGACGTCGTGCTCACCATACGAATAGGCCGCCAGCCACCGCGTGTACTCGGTTTGGTCGTGGAGCTTCCGACGAGGAAGAGGATTTTCGTTCCGATGCTGAGGGTGACGGCGATCGAGCCGGGCTCGGTCACTCTCGTCACGGGCAACGTCAGTCTGCGCAGGTTCACCCAGCGCCCCTCCGAGGTGCTTGCGCTGGCGCAGGTATTGGACTCCCGCGTGCTGATCGACGATCCGGAGCTCTCCGACCTTCTCGGGGTGGACGTCACCGTCGTCGATCTCGGGATCGACCTCACCCGCAGCCGGGATTGGCTGGTCGCGCGTGTCGCGGTGCGACGACATCGCGGACGGCTCGCGCGTCGCGCCCCCGTGCACGTCGTGGAGTGGCAGCACGTACACGGACTGACACAACAGGCGTTGTCACTGCCGGGGCAGGGCGTGTCGCAGCTGCTGATGCAGTTCGAGGACATGCGTCCCGCCGACGTCGCCAACGTGCTGCGGGATCTCCCGGTCAAGCGCCGCAACGAGGTGGCCGCTGCGCTCGACGACGAACGACTCGCCGACATCGTGCAGGAGCTGCCCTCGGACGACCAGACCGATCTGCTCAAGCACCTCGAGGTCGACCGTGCCGTCGATGTCCTCGAGGCCATGGACCCGGACGACGTCGCCGACCTGCTCGGTGAACTGCCCGAGACCGACGCCGAGTGGTTCCTCCAACGCATGGACCCGGAGGATTCCGAGCCGGTTCGGCGCCTGCTCGAGCACTCCCCCGACACCGCGGGTGGCCTGATGACCCCGGAGCCGGTGGTGCTCACTCCCGCGACCACGGTCGCGGAGGCTCTCGCCCGAGCGCGCAATCCGGATCTCACCCCGGCACTGGCATCGATGGTCTTCGTGGTCCGGCCGCCGACCGCGACACCGACCGGCCGATATCTGGGGTGCGTTCATCTGCAACGATTGCTTCGCGAGCCGCCGGCAAGCCTCGTGGGCGGCATCATCGACAACGATCTGCCGCGGCTCGACCCCGAGGACTCCCTGGCTTCGGTCACCCGATACTTCGCGACGTACAACCTGGTGTGCGCTCCGGTCGTGGACGACGAGCAGCACCTGCTCGGCGCGGTGAGTGTCGACGACGTGCTCGACCATCTGTTGCCCGAGGACTGGCGTGAAGAGGAGGAAGAGGATGAGTGACCGCAACCTCCTGGGTATACAGCGCCTCGAGACTCCCCGAACCTCCCGCTTCCGGGTCAATTTCGATGTCGAAGCCGTCGGCCGGGTCAGCGAGCGGATCGCCCGCTTCCTCGGTACCGGCCGTTACCTTGCGATCCAGACGATCGTGGTGATCGTCTGGATCGCGCTCAACATCACCGCGATAGGCCTGCAGTGGGATCCGTATCCGTTCATCCTGCTCAATCTGGCGTTCTCGACGCAGGCAGCCTACGCGGCACCGCTGATCCTGCTCGCCCAGAACCGTCAGGAGAACCGCGACCGGGTGTCGCTCGAGGAAGACCGGACACGCGCCGAACAGACGAAGGCCGACACCGAGTTCCTCGCACGTGAGCTTGCAGCGTTGCGACTCGCCGTCGGTGAGGTCGCGACACGCGACTATCTGCGACGAGAACTCGAAGACCTGAAGGCATTGATCACCGAAGCCGACAGCGGCGACGACACGGGCAACGGCCAGGCGAGACCACCGCGACGCTGAAGACGCCCGATACCGCAACGACCGGTTGCACATAACCCGGCACTGTTCTGTAATGTGCGTCACAACGGTGGTGACGTCGGTTCGGTCAAAGGTGGGTGTTCGGGTGCGCTGGCAGACGACTCTGGTTGTTCCGTTGCTCGCGGCAGCAGGATTTGCCGCGACAGCGTCGGCGCCCGCACCGAGCGGGGCCTCCGCCGATCCCGCACCTGTACCGACCGCCGCCGTACGGGAAGTGGGCATCCTGCCCGCCGAGCCGGCAGCCCCGCAGGCGATGCGCAGTCCGTCCGCAGCCACTGGGAATCCGGCCGATCCGCTCTCCCAGGCGCCGCCGGCGATGCCCGGTGACGGATTCGCAATTCTCGGCGACGGCCCGCTCGCAATCCCGGAGCTCGTGTTCTATGCGTACCGCGCGGCAGAGATGCAGCTCGCGATCAATTCGCCGGAATGCGGACTGCCGTGGCACCTGCTGGCCGCGATCGGACGTCTCGAATCGAATCACGCCGACAATGGGCAGACGGACGTCCTCGGCACCCTCGCTGCACCGAGGACGACACCCGACGGCCGCGTCGGCCCGATGCAGCTTCCGGTCGGCGCGTGGGAGCGATTCCCCTCGGACGGGAACGTGGACGGCGTGACGGACCCGCAGAACGTGTTCGATGCGACCCTCGCAGCGGGCGCGTGGGCATGCGCGGACGGCGCGTCCGCGCGAGACGAGGCAGGCGAGGCCCGGGTGGCCGCCATGTTCGACTCCTCCCCCGAGTACCTGGCGAATGTGCGCACGTGGTCTGCGGCGTACAAGAAGGGCGCCGAGGTCGCCCCCGCGGTCCCGGCTGTGCCACCGACCGCCGTCCCCACTCCTGCCGCTGTCCCGATTCCCACCGCTGACGCGGCCGCGCCGGCCACACAGGACACGACCGACGAGCCGGCCTCCGCGGATACCGCCCCGGCCTCGCCGGAGTTGCCCATGATGACGATTCCGGAACTACCGGATATTCCGTGCCTCGTCCCCACCCTCTGCGGACAGTGACGTCCCGCCCCGCACACCCCCGCCCGTGCGCAGAGTCGGACATCTCCACCAACATCACTGTTACTAAAGTCACACCGCCGTAACGGCGCTTCTCCCGCGTTCGCGACGAGTCGATCCCCCTGTAGCGCCCCGACCGTGGGTTTTCGATACCCGTCATCACCGGCGATGACGCCGCGCGCGGATATCCGTAAACCTTCGTTACATCACGGTTGAGTAACGGAAGCGCATCGAATCCTGTAGTGTCGGCCCGGCCATATAACGGAGGCATCTCGAATGGGTGCCCGAGGGAGGTAGTAGTGGGCCGGCACGCGAAGCCATTGGATTCGAAGATCCGACGCAATTCCGTCATCGCCATGACGGGATTGGTGCCGGTGGGCCTGGTTGCCGCAGCTGCCACCACAGCGGGCGCATCGCCGCGCACCCTGCTCGGAATCCATCAGCAGGAAGCCGAGCCCGCAGCGGCCGCGACGCCGATCGACGACATCACCGCAGCCGTGAACTCCGTCGACATCCCCCAGGCCATCGCTGTCGCCCAGAACGTCATGATCGCGCCGGAGCCCGCAGCCACGCCCACACCGAAGGCCGCGCCCGAACCGGAACCCGCGCCCAAGGTTCTGCACGAAGGCCCCCTCGGAATCCCCGGCATCAACTTCGATGCCTACATCAACGCCGAACGAATCCTCAACGAGGAGAACCCCGGCTGCGGCATGTACTGGACACTGCTGGCCGGAATCGGCCGCGTCGAGTCCGGTCATGCCAACGGCGGCCAGGCCGACGAGAACGGCAACCTGAACGAGCCCGTGATCGGCCTGCCGCTCAACGGCAGCCTCCCCGGGCAGGCCGTGATCCACGACACCGACGGCGGCGCCCTCGATGGCGACACCGTCTACGACCGGGCCGTCGGTCCGATGCAGTTCATCCCCAGCACGTGGACCCAGTACGCGGGCGACGGCAACGGCGACGGCAAGTCCGACCCGCAGAACCTGTACGACTCGACGCTGACCACCGCGCGGTACCTGTGCGACGGCGGTCTCGACATGCGCAACCTCGCGCACTCGACCAAGGCCATCCACCGTTACAACAATTCGATGGCGTACGTCGCGAACGTGCTCGCCTGGTCCGCCGCCTACTCCACCGGCATCGCGCCCAGCGCAGCCGACCTGCCGCGCATCCACTGACCCACCGCCACCTACCATGGTCACCATGGCAGTCCTTGAGTCCGAAATCCGAAGCGCGCTCGCACGGGTCCAGGATCCGGAGATCCGCAAGCCCATCACGGACCTCGGAATGGTCAAGAGCGTCGACATCCGCGACGACAGCAGTGTCGACATCGAGGTGTATCTCACGACGGCCGGGTGCCCGATGCGCACCGAGATCACCGATCGCGTCACCAAGGCCGTAGCCGACATCGCAGGCGTGGGTGAGATCCGGGTGACGCTCGACGTGATGAACGACGAGCAGCGGACCGCCCTGCGCAAGTCCCTTCGCGGCGATTCCGCCGAACCCGTCATCCCGTTCGCGCAGCCCGGTTCACTCACCCGCGTCTACGCGGTGGCCTCCGGCAAGGGCGGCGTCGGCAAATCGTCCGTGACCGTCAACCTCGCTGCTGCGCTTGCCGATCGCGGGCTGTCAGTGGGTGTGCTCGACGCCGACATCTACGGACACTCGATTCCCCGCATGCTGGGCACGTCCGCCAAGCCCACGCAGGTGGAGCGGATGATCATGCCGCCTGTCGCGCATGAAGTGAAGATGATCTCCATCGCCCAGTTCACCGAGGGGAACACTCCGGTGGTGTGGCGCGGCCCCATGCTCCACCGGGCATTGCAGCAGTTCCTCGCCGATGTGTTCTGGGGCGATCTCGACGTGCTGCTGCTCGACCTCCCGCCCGGCACGGGCGACGTCGCGATCTCGGTCGCGCAGTTGATCCCCAACGCCGAGATCCTCGTGGTGACCACCCCGCAACAGGCAGCCGCGGAGGTCGCCGAGCGTGCCGGGTCGATCGCGTTGCAGACCCGCCAGCGCATCGCCGGCGTCGTCGAGAACATGTCGTGGCTCGAACTACCCGACGGCACCAGGATGGACGTCTTCGGAACCGGTGGCGGCCAGGCTGTCGCCGAACGGCTCTCACGCGCCGTAGGAGCCACCGTGCCGCTGCTCGGACAGATTCCCCTCGACCCGGCCGTCCGTGAGTCCGGCGACGCGGGTACCCCGATCGTCCTCAGTGCACCCGATTCAGCACCGGGCATCGCGATGCGGGAGATCGCCGACAAGCTCGCAGTCCGTCGCCGCGGTCTGGCCGGCATGTCGCTGGGGATCGACACCACCCGGCATCTGTGAACCGTCTCCGAAGTCTCACGGCCCTTCTCCAGGGGCCGTGAGCCCCACCCGGAGCCTGCGTTCGAAGAGGGGCACAGCCCCACTCCACGGAGTGAGGACTCTACGTCGCGTCGGGATCGATCGGCGGGATCTCGCCCGGAGCGAGGGGCTTCGACATGTTCGGCCGCGGAGGAGTCGAGCCGCCCGGTGACGAACCCGAGCCGTTGACCGACGGTGTCGACGGCGAATCGAAATTGCCCGTGAGGATCGAATCGTCGCCGTCGAGAAGATGCTTGGTGATGACGGCCTTCGGCGTCATGCCGCGCAATTGATTGAGATCGGACAACGGCTTCTGCAGATCCTCGAATTCGGGTCCGAGTTCGTCCTTGAGCTGCTGCCGGGCGCCCGACGCGTACTCACGCACCTGACGCAGCGACTTGGTCACCCACGACACCGCACCCGGAAGTCGCTCCGGACCGAGGACCACGAGGGCCGCGATGAGGAGGACCATGAACTCGCCCCAACCGATGTTGCCGAACACCGCACCAGACTACGTGGTCCGCACAGAATTGCAGTACCCGCAGCGGATGTCACATTCCCCGATCCAGATCAATCAGAGACGGGGGTGACCTCCATGTCGACCAGACGCCCCTCCCGTACCAACTGCACGGTGACCGGCTGATCCATCTCCTGCAGATGAACCGCGACGACGAGTTCGTCGGCGCTCGTTACCTCCCGGTCGCCGACCTTGACGATCACGTCGCCCTCGACGATCCCGGCCTGCTGCGCCGGGCTGCCCTGCTGCACATTTGCCACCTCGGCACCGCTGGCGACGTCGTTGACGACAGTCCGTGCATTCACACCGATCTCGGGGTGGTGCATCACGCCATCACCGATGAGCGCCTGCGCAACCTCGGTAACGGTGTCGATCGGGATCGCGAATCCCAGGCCGACGGATCCGCCGGTCTCCGACTTGATCGCCGAGTTGATGCCGATCACCCGGCCCTCCGAGTCGATGAGCGGTCCACCCGAATTACCCGGGTTGATGGCCGCGTCGGTCTGCACGGCATCGATGACCGCGTCGGTGTCGGTGCCCTGGCCGTTCAACCGCATGGGCCGGTGCAGTGCACTGACGATGCCGCGGGTGACGGTCTTGTTCAGTCCGAGCGGCGACCCCATCGCGACGACGTCCTCACCGACCTGGACGTCCTCCGACCGGCCGAGTTCGGCGACGACGAGATTGTCGACATCCTCGACCTTCAGAACCGCAAGGTCGGTCTTGATGTCGCGCCCGACGATCGACGCAGGCACCTTCGTACCGTCGTTGAACGACACCTGCACGTTCGCTTCGGGATTGTTGGCGGCCATCGACACCACATGGTTGTTGGTGACGATGTAGCCCTCACCGTCGATCACGACACCCGACCCGGTTCCGGCGTCCTGGCCGAGCGTGACCTGGATCGATACGACCGCGGGAAGCACGGCGTCGGCAACCTGCGCGACAGTGCCGGTCGGGACGTCCTCGCCTGCCGCGACCTGCGTCAGCGACACACCTCGACTGGTCAGCGATCCGTCTTCTGACAGCACAAGCGCGACGACGAGCCCACCGACCATTCCGATGACGACGGCAACGGCGGCGAGGGTGGCGAGTGCCCGCGGTTCGACGCGACGGTCGAAGAGCACTTCTCGGAGGGCCAGTTTGTGGGCCGGCGGCAGTGCCTCGTCGACGGTGTCCGCAACGGGCGGGCCGAGTCGCACGGCCGAGTCCGGGTCGCGCCACGGATCGGGGTCGGTGGTCTCGGCGGGTTCTTCATCGGTGTCACCGGGTGGGCGCTGGAGCGTATCGACGGCCTCGTGGGGGCGTCCGTACGCCTCGGCGAAGATCGGGTCGGCCGGAGGTGCGTGCTGGATCCGCTGATCGGGTGCCCGGTCTCGTGAAGGCGCACCGAAGGAACCGACGGCCCCGGCCGGACGGCCGAAGACCTGCGCGGCGTTCGGATCGACGGAGGGCCGATACACGGGTCGTGGTTCGAGGCGCGGCGCGTCGGCGGGTCGTTCGATCGCCCCGGACGATCCGTCGGGCCGGCCCGAAGTCGCGTCGGGCATACCGTCTGCGGACGCAGTCCCGTTGTCGTAGGCCCCATTGTCGTCGGCCCCGGTGTCACCTCGCCCGTTACGTTGCACACCCGTCCGTTGCACAGAATCGCCGCTCACGCGTGTCCGTCTCCCCCGTGTAGGTCCGTCACGCAGCCCAGTATCACCGATCGCACTGTGTCTGCTGCTACCGCCCGCTCGCTGTCACCGACGACGGCGGATCGACCACCGACGTGAAGCGCTCCACGGATCCTGGGCGGCCGCGCCGAACAGACCGGCCGTACCGGGCGAACCGCCGGGATCGGGGTTGGGCTTGTCGCAGAGATGGCTGGGAATGTTGCTCAGTGCACCGAGCAACGACGACGGCATCTGCGGCGCCTGACGGGCTGCCGACCGCAGTGCGCGGCGGGCCTGTTCCTGCGATTCGACCTCGGCCGCACATTCGGCACAGATGGACAGGTGCTGGGCGGCGCGGAGATACGCCGACATCCGGAGCTCCCCGTCGACGAATGCGGCAACGGCTTCGCTGGCCAGGTGCTCCGTGGAACCGAACCTGCGAGGTGGTTGCACCATCGTCATCAAATCCTCCTGGCGGCTACCCCGCATCGACGCGACCGACTTCGACCTTCCCATGCTCGCGCAGGTGCTCGCGCAGCGCCTGGCGGCCCCGGTGGATGCGGCTACGCACCGTACCGAGCTTGACCCCCAGTGTGGCACCGATCTCCTCGTAGGAGAGTCCCTCGATGTCACAGAGCACTACTGCGGCACGGTACTCCGGTGCCAGCGAGTCCAGTGCGGACTGCAGGTCGGCACCGAGGTGGGCGTCGTGATAGATCTCCTCGGGGTTCGGCCCGTGGGCCGGTACCCGATCGTAGTCCTCCGGCAGAGCTTCCATCCGGATGCGATTCCGGCGGCGCACCATGTCGAGGAAGAGATTCGTGGTGATTCGATGCAACCAACCCTCGAAAGTGCCCGGCTGGTAGTCCTGCAGTGAACGGAACACCCGGATGAACGTGTCCTGGGTGAGATCTTCGGCATCCTGCGCGTTGCCGGAAAGACGGTAGGCAAGGCGGTACACACGGTCGCCGTGCTGACGTACCAACTCGTCCCATGACGGCATGGCGGCACGATCGCCTGTAGCATCGAACACCGCTGTGCCACTCAGGTCGGCGTCGGTGGGCGTCAACATGTCGGGGGTGGGGACAGTGTCGGATCTTTGCATGTGGATCGGTGGATCCTCCTCTTCGGGACCGCTGATCGAAAACGACATTCTCCGGTGTGCAACGCTCTGGCGCGGGATTCTATTTCCCCGCCGCCTTCCCGTTGCGTCACTTCCGACCGATGCCTGACGATCGTCGAACCTGCGGTCTGTTGCGTATCCGACCATCACTTTTCACCACAGCGATGTGGACGCCGTATGAGTACCCTGAAAGTCACCTGAGAAACCATGAACGCGGGATTCTGGGGCGCGCCTGCCTGCACTGATGCGGTCGCGAGGATAGCCTCATCAGGGTGCAGACCAATGCCGACCGGATTCTGGCCCACGCGGAGAACGTCGTTGTCGAGGACGACGCTCTCGTCAACGCACGCGAACGCGCCCTCGACCTCGGTGCCGAACCCGTTTCTCCGTCCGTGGGCGCAGCGTTGTCCCTGTTCGCGCGCATGCTCGATGCGCGCACTGTCGTCGAGATCGGAACCGGCGCCGGCGTGAGCGGCCTGTGGTTGCTCCACGGAGTGCGCGAGGACGGTGTACTCACCACCATCGACAGCGAACCCGAGCACCACCGCGCCGCGAAGATCGCGTTCCGGGACAGCGGGGTGGTCGCCTCCCGCACCAGGCTGATCAACGGCCGCGCACTCGATGTACTGCCGCGCCTCGCCGATTCCGGATACGACCTCGTCTTCGTCGACGCCACCCCCGCCGACCACCCCCACTTCGTCCGAGAGGGAGTCCGACTGCTCAGACCCGGCGGTGTCATCGTGCTGCACAACGCCCTGCTCGACGGACGCGTCGCCGACCCGGCCGCCAGGGACTCGACCGTGCTCGCTGTTCGTGAGGCCGCGCGCGCAATCTCTCAGGACGACCGGCTGGCACCGGTGGTACTGCCGCTCGGCGACGGACTGCTGTGCGCTGTGCGCATGAGCTGAACGCTGTGCGCATGATCCGAACGCTGTGCGTCCGAGGTAAGTGCCGTGCGCGCCTGAGGTGAGCTAGATCCACACACCCTTGCCGATGGCGACGACTCCGCCGTTGCTCACCGCGAAACGCTGACGGTCGCGCTCGAGGTCGACTCCGATGATCTCGCCGTCTCCGACGACGACGTTCTTGTCGAGAATCGCGTGACGCACGACTGCGCCCTTGCCGATCCGGACCCCGGGCATCACCACACTGCCTTCCACGGTGGCGCCGTCCTCGACCATGACATTGGAACTGAGCACCGAATTGCGGACGGTAGCGGCCGACAGAATGCTTCCGGCCCCGACAATCGACTCCTGCGCGAGACCGCCCTGCACGAACTTCGCCGGCGGAAGGTTCTCAGCGGCCCCGCGGATGGGCCAGCGCTTGTTGTAGAGGTTGAAGATGGGATGGACGGACACGAGATCCATGTGTGCGTCGTAGAACGCGTCGAGCGTTCCGACATCGCGCCAGTAGGCGCGATCGCGTTCGGTGGCGCCCGGCACCACGTTGTCGTTGAAGTCGTAGACGTGCGCGGCGCCCTGCGACACGAGCGCGGGGATGATGTCGCCGCCCATGTCGTGGTCGGAGTCCGAGTTCTCCGAATCGGCCCGCAATGCCTCGACCAGCACCTTGGTGGTGAAAACGTAGTTGCCCATGGAGGCGAAGGTGACGTTGGGGTCGTCGGGCGTGCCGGGCGGGTGTGCCGGCTTCTCGAGGAACTGCGTGATGCGGCCTGTCTCGTCGCTGTCGATGCATCCGAATGCGAACGCCTCGCTGCGCGGGACCCGGATCCCCGCGACGGTGACGCCGGCGCCGGATTCGATGTGCTGACGCACCATCTGCTCGGGGTCCATCCGGTAGACGTGGTCCGCGCCGAACACCACGATGTATTCGGGGTCCTCGTCGTACACGAGATTCAGCGATTGCAGGATCGCGTCGGCGCTGCCGGTGTACCAGCGCGGCCCGAGGCGCTGCTGTGCGGGCACCGGGGTGATGTACTCGCCGGTGAAGCCGGACAATCGCCAGGTCTGGGAGATGTGCCGATCGAGTGAATGCGACTTGTACTGAGTCAGCACACAGATCCGTAGATAACCCGCGTTGACGAGGTTGCTCAGCACGAAGTCGATCAGCCGGTACGCACCTCCGAACGGCACCGCGGGCTTCGCGCGGTCCGCGGTCAACGGATACAGCCGCTTACCCTCGCCGCCGGCGAGCACGATTCCAAGCACATGTGGCTGGCTCCTCACACGCTCAACCTATCCGCACTGCCCACGATGCCGCCAGCCAAGTAGGAACAAGTAGCAATCGGTCCCGCATCCTCGGCTGCCGCAGGTGGCTCGTTGCCCCGGCGTTCGGGATCGAGTGGCCGGAAGTTCGGCGGCCCGATAGTTTGATGCAGTGCGGGTGGCAATGATGACACGGGAATATCCGCCCGAGGTATACGGCGGCGCAGGCGTTCACGTAACCGAGCTCGTGTCGCAGCTACGGCGACTGTGCGAGGTCGACGTGCACTGTATGGGGGCACCCCGCGAGACCGCGATCGTGTACTCCCCCGACCCGGCTCTCGCCGGAGCCAACGCCGCGTTGACCACCCTGTCGGCGGAACTGCGCATGGCCCACGGAGCGGCCGGAGCGGACATCGTCCACTCACACACCTGGTACTCGGGCCTGGCCGGCCACCTCGCCGCCGAACTGTACGACGTCCCGCATATCCTCACCGCTCACTCGCTCGAGCCTCGGCGCCCGTGGAAAGCCGAACAGCTCGGTGGCGGTTACCGGATTTCGTCGTGGTCCGAGCGAAACGCCGTGCAGTACGCGGACGCCGTCATCGCTGTCAGCGACGGCATGCGGCTCGATGTCCTCGATGCGTACCCGTTCGTCGACCCCGCGCGTGTCCATGTGGTGCGCAACGGGATCGACACTTCGGCATGGCACCCGGGCCCCGTCACGCCGGGCGCCGAATCGGTGCTTCCGGCCATCGGTGTCGACCCCGCGGCTCCGATCGCCGTGTTCGTCGGACGTATCACCCGGCAGAAAGGCCTCGGCCATCTGATCGCGGCCGCGCACCGCATCGCACCCGAGATCCAGCTCGTGTTGTGTGCGGGCGCCCCCGATACCCCCGAACTCGCAGCGGACACCGAACGGGCCGTCGCCGAGGCGCAGAGTTCACGGGGCAACGTCATCTGGGTGCAGGAGATGCTCCCACGCGAATCGGTCCGCGAACTGCTCGCTGCCGCGCAGGTGTTCGTGTGCCCCTCGGTCTACGAGCCGCTCGGCATCGTCAACCTCGAAGCGATGGCCTGCGAGACCGCCGTGGTGGCGTCGGATGTGGGCGGAATTCCCGAGGTCGTGCAGGACGGCGTCACCGGCACACTCGTGCACTACAACTCGTACGAACCCGCGGTCTACGAACACGCACTCGCGGATGCTGTCAACGACCTCGCCTCCGATCCCGTACGTGCGGCCGAATTCGGGCGGGCGGGACGCGCACGGGCGATCAACGAGTTCTCGTGGGCGCAGATCGCGCGCGACACCCTCGCTGTCTACCAGGACGCGATCAGTCGCCGCTGAAGGCACCGTTCTGGCGGTGCCTGTCACCGGGCCGTCGGACCCAGGTCGACACCGTCACCGACGCGGTCACCTCGAATCCGTCGGGCAGCACCTCCACCATCTCGGCGCGTTGCTGCGCGGTGAGGTGGAAGGCGGACGGACCCATACCCACGAGAGCGTCGAGTGCCTGGCGGGTCAACTCCATCGCGAACCGAATCTCGGTCCGGTCGTGTCGCTCGAACAGGCCGGACAACGCGGCCGACAAGCGTTCGGTCTTGTGTTCGTCGACGCTGACCATCCCGGGCAGCGACACCAGTTCACGCAGGTGCTCCGGGGTCGGAGTGGCCACCACGAGCGCCCCGCCCGGCTCGAGGATCCGGTGCACCTCGGATGCATTGCGCGGGGCGAACACCGACAGCACGTGACCGAGCGTCCCGGACCGCACCGGGATCTGTGCCCACGCGTCTGCCAGGACGGCGCCGGCCCGGGGATGGCTCCGGGCGATACGACGCACCGCCGGCTTCGACACATCGAGTCCGATGCCTCGCGCACCGGGCATCCCGTCGAGCACCGACGCGAGGTACTGGCCGGTTCCCGCGCCAACCTCGAGCACGCCCGAATCCGACGGGACGGACGCGCACGCCGCCGCCACCGCGTCGCGAATCGGGTCGTAGTGGCCGGCGCCGAGGAAGGCAGCGCGGTCGGCGATCATCTCCGCGGTATCGCCGGTGAACCGGGTCGCCGCGCCGGTCAAGAGCGAGACGTATCCCTGCCGCGCGATGTCGAAGCTGTGGCCTCGTTCGCACAACACCGCTGTGTCATCGAGGTCCAGCGCGGACTCACACTGCGGGCACGCGAGGAGGTCGATCACCGAGTCGAGCATGGTTTCCCTTCATCCACGACGTACGCGGCAGCTTCCGCCGGTACGAAACCGGGCCCCGCGCACATACAACAGCGCGAGGCCCGGAAACGTCGAAAGAGGCGCTGATCAGCTGGTGACACTCTTGAGTTCGTCGCCGAGGGCCGCAGCCTCGTCCGGCGTGAGCTCGACGACCAAACGTCCGCCGCCCTCGAGTGGAACCCTCATGACGATTCCTCGTCCCTCTTTGGTTGCTTCGAGGGGACCGTCCCCGGTCCGGGGCTTCATGGCCGCCATCCTCTGCTCCCTCCAAATCTGCACCCGACCTCCGGGCGCGTGGGTTACCGTGTGGTTGCCTCGTCGCGGTCGACGATGCGCGCTCCACCATTGTTCCCTATCGCGGTCCTCGCTGGACAGCGGACTCCCGCGCGCGCCCACACGATGTAGGTCAAGCGTCCGTTCGAACCCAGCACTGCGCGATGTGGTCGTCGACCATCCCGGTGGCCTGCATGAGGGCATACGCCGTGGTGGGGCCCACAAAACGGAAACCCCTGCGCTTGAGCTCACGCGCCATCGCCGTCGATTCCGGGGTCACCGCCGGAATCCGATCGACGGAGTCGAGTCGGTGGGCGCGCCGCGCCGGCGCGAACGACCACAGCAAGGTATCGAGGTCGGAATCGTCGAGGTCGAGCACCGCTCGCGCGTTCGACACCACAGCCTCGATCTTGCGCCGGTTGCGGACGATGCTCGCATCGGCCATCAGCTCAGCGATCTTCTCGTCGTCGTAGCGAGCCACGACATCGACGTCGAAACTGTCGAACGCCGCACGGAACCCCTCGCGCTTACGCAGGATCGTCAACCACGACAGACCCGACTGGAACGCTTCCAGGGCGAGCCGCTCGAACAGCTCGTCGCGACCGTGCAGCTCGCGTCCCCACTCCGTGTCGTGGTAGTCGCGGTAGAGCGTCTCGCCTGGGCGATCGATCGCCCAGGGGCACCGCACCCGTACGACCTCGGTCATGAGGTGGCCTCTTCATCTGCTTCGTCTCGGTCTTCGTCTGCGTCCCGCTCCTCCGACACGTCCTTCGCCTCGGTCCCCCCGGGTTCCTCGACGACCGGATCCTCGGACACCGGCGCGTCGTCGCCGAGGGTCTCGGCCGGCCCTTCGTATTCTTCGATCCGGGCCCGGAGTTCGTCGATCTCGCGGGCGAGCCGATCGAGCGCCCAGTCGACCTCGCCCATCTTGTATCCGCGCAGCGTCTGCTGGAAGCGCAGATCTCGCACGTCCGTCCCCGTCACGTCGGACGCAGGCAGGACCGTCGCGGTGGTGCCGGGCGGGATGGGCGCGAGCGCCTCACCCCGCCCGAACACCACGCTCGCGACGAAGTACAGCGCGGCGCCGACGACGACGATGACGAGCACGTACAGCAGGACCGTCAGCATTCCTCGATCTTGACACGCCGCGCCGACATCCGAGTCAGCCGGTGATCGTCACCATCGGTGGACGGTCCTCGAGACTCACGTGGGTCTCGACGGGACTGAACGCGTCGCCGTCGACGACGAACTGGGTCAGCGGTGAACCCGAGTCCGCGATTCCGCAGCGACCCAGCATGGTTCCGACGATCTGCCGGCTCATCGCACCGAGCTCGGACAGGGGGCGGTTCCGATGTTTGCGCACCCCCAGGTTGACCTGTGCGATCGCATCGAGACCGAGCCGGTCGTACGTATCGAGCAGAAGTCCGATCTCCACGCCGTAGCCCGGCGCGAACGGAACCGACTGCAGCAGCTCCCTGGTACCCGCGTATTCACCTCCGAGAGGTTGGAGCACACATGTAAGTTCCGGCCGCAGTGCCGCGAGCAGCGGCCGCGCGACCAGTTCGGTGACCCGGCCACCGCCGGAGGCCTCCTCTGCGCCGCTGACCCGCAGGGGTCGACGGTAGAAACCTTTGACGAGGTGGATCCCGTCGCCGAGCAGCAGTGGGCCGAGGAGCTTGGGCACGAACGCCGGGTCCGGGTTGATGAGATCGGAATCGACGAACGCGATCAGATCTCCGGATGTCGCCGCGATCGACCGCCACAGGACCTCGCCCTTGCCTGGCACCGGTGGCAGACCTGGCACCGCTTCCTCGCGTGAGATCGTGCGTGCACCGGCGGCACGGGCACGGCCCACGGTGTCGTCCGTGGAACCCGAATCGAGCACCACCAGTTCATCGACGAGACCACCCAGGAGCGGATGGATCGTATCGACGACCTTCCCGACGGTTTCCTCCTCGTCGAGGGCGGGCAACACCACCGTGACCGTGCGCCCTGCCTTCGCACGCTCGAGTTCGCCGACCGTCCACCCGGGACGGTCCCAACTGTTCGCTTCGCTCCACGTGCGTGTGGGGGCGCTCATGCCAGCCCCCTGACCGTGCGTGCGGGCCGGCGGGTCCCGATGATCGCCGCCGTCATGTCGACCACGCGCCGGGTCGCTGCGACCTCGTGCACCCGGAACACCCTCGCGCCTGCTGCCGCGGACAATGCTGTCGCTGCCAATGTGCCCTCCAACCGCTCGGCGAGTTCGACACCCAGAGTCTCGCCTACGAAGTCCTTGTTACTGAGGGCCATGAGCACAGGCCACCCGCTTTTTACGAGAACGTCCACGTGCCGCAACAATTCGAGCCCGTGATGGGTGTTTTTCCCGAAGTCGTGCGTCGGATCTATGAGGATCGAATCGGCCGCGACACCTCGTCGCGCGGCGTCCTCGGCGGCTCCGACGACCACGGCAGCGACCTCCTCGACGATGTCGGTGTACCGCACCCGGTGGGGGCGCGTCCGAGGGATCGCGCCACCGGTGTGGGAGCACACGATGCCCGCACCGAGCTCGGCTGCGACATCGACGAGCTCGGGGTCTGCACCCGCCCACGTGTCGTTGATCAGGTCAGCGCCTTCGGCAACCGAGCGGCGGGCCACTGCGCTGCGCCACGTGTCGACGCTGATGATCACATCCGGGTACCGCTCACGGATCGCTGCGACGAAGGGCACCACCCGCCTGATCTCCTCGGCGGTGTCGACGAGATCCCCGGGGCCCGCCTTGACGCCGCCGATGTCCACGAGATCGGCACCCTCCGCAACGGCCCGGTCGACGGCGGCGAGCGCAGCGTCGTCGGTGAACGTCGCACCTCGGTCGTAGAAGGAGTCCGGGGTGCGGTTGACGATCGCCATCACGAGGGCGCGGTCGGTCGCGACCGGTCGACCGCACAGCGTCGGAGACGGTCGTCGGTCGAGCGTCGGAGACGGTCGTCGGTCGAGCGTCGGAGACGGTCGGTCCAGCGTCGGAGACGCGGGCCCGGATGGGCGCGCGTCGGGCTGCGCGGGCAACTCGGGAACCTCTGCGGCGGAACCGGTCATGGCTCCCATCCTGACATGATCAGCGCCGGGGGATTTCACCCCGCGCTACTGCATCGACGTATCCGTCGTAGTGGCGGCGGTATCCCTCCGAGCGATTCTCGAGGACGAACAGTCCGTCGGAGCCGGTGTCGGTGTAGCCCTGCTTACGCAGATCCACCTTGCGACTCTTGAAGGTCGTCGTGTGCTCGAGCTCGTCGACGATCCGCACGAACAGCGGAACGGCGTAGTCCGGGAGCGCGCGGTGCAATGCTGCGGAGAGCTCCTCACCGTCGAATGTCGTGTCCGGTTTCAGCGTCACCGCAGCCATGCCCGCACGACCTTCGACGCCGGGCACCTCGACCCCGTAGACGACCGCTTCGGCGATCGAGTCGTGCGACGACACTGCCCCTTCGACCTGGGTTGTCGCGACGTTCTCGCCCTTCCATCGGAAGGTGTCGCCGAGACGATCGACGAACGCCACGTGCATGAAGCCCTGTTTGCGGACGAGGTCGCCGGTGTCGAACCAGATGTCTCCGTCGTCGAACCCGTTGCGGACGAGCTTGGCCTCGGTCGCGTCGGGATCGGTGTAGCCGTCGAAGGGGGCACGGGATGTGACCTTCGCGAGGAGCAGACCTACCTCACCTCGCCGGACGCTCTTCAGATTCCCATCCGCACCGCGTCGTGCCTTGCCCGTATCGGGGTCGTAGTCCACCACCGCGTGCGGCAGGGGGCAGATTCCCGCGGTGCGGGTCTGGTTGAGGGCGTTGATGAACGCGATGTTGCATTCGCTCGCACCGTAGAACTCCGCAACACGGTCGATTCCGAAGCGTTCGGTGAACTCGGTCCAGATCTCGGGTCGCAGTCCATTGCCCACCATCAGCCGGATGCCGTTGTCGCGGTCGTCGGGACGCTCGGGCTGGTTGAGCAGGTAGCGGCAGATCTCACCGATGTAGATGAACGCGGTGGCACCGTTGCGACGGGCATCCGACCAGAATCCCGACGCAGAGAACTTGCGGCCCAACGCCAGGGTCGCGCCCGAGCCGAGCACCGACGAAAGCGCAACCGTCAATGCGTTGTTGTGATAGAGCGGCAGGCAGCAGTACAGGGTGTCGTCACGACGCAGGCGCACACCCAGCCCGCCGAGCCCGGACATCGATTTCAGCCAGCGGAAGTGCGACATCTTGCTGGCCTTGGGCAGACCCGTCGTGCCGGACGTGAAGATGTAGTACGCGGTCTCGGATGCCTGCAGGCGTTCGGTGACCGCCGGGTTCGCGGAATCGGCCTCGGCGGCGAGTGAGTCCAGTTCGTCGACGCGCAACACCGCCTCTGCCTGCGGCGGCCCGTCGAGGGACTCGATCGCCTCTTCGCACTCTTCGCCGAACACGAGGACTCGGCTGTCGAGCAGTCCGAGGCTGTGGGCGAGCACGTCCCCACGCTGGTGATTGTTGAGCATGCCGGCCGCGGCGCCGAGCTTGACCGCTGCGAGTGTGATGAGGAGCGCCTCGGGTCGGTTCGCCATGAGGATGCCGACTACGTCACCGACCTGCACTCCCCGCGCAGTCAGCACGGCCGCGTACCGGTTGACCTGTGCATTCGCGTCGCCGTAGCTCAGCGTGTCGCCGTCGAAGCGCAGGAACGGCTGATCGGGCCGACGGTCGGCGAGCTTCTGGAACACCGACCCGATCGTTTCGCGGGCCTTCGGGGTGCGGGTCATCCCGAGCGCTCCGCGCAGCAGGCTCGGCGCATCGGGCAACATGGTCGGTAGTTGGGCAAGCAGACCGATCGGGGATACGGTCGAATCACGCTCGGTGGACACGGGGTTGGTCAACTTCGTTCCTCACGGCGGTCGGCAGGGCAGCGGGTTCGGACGAAGTCACGGTTCCCCCGAACTTACCGAAGAGTAGATAATCGATCCTCCCAGCGAAACCCCCTCTACACTCGCGCGGCCGCGCCACACCGATCGAGCGCATCCTCGATTTCACCGGTGACCTGCAAAGCATCGAGCGCACGCCGAGCCACGAACCCGGTGTCGACCATCGACTCGAGCCACGTGAGCAAACCGGTGTAGTGCCCAACCGGGTCGAGCAGCACCATAGGCTTGTCGTGCATCCCCAAGTATCCCGCGGTCCAGGTCTCGAACAGCTCCTCGAGTGTGCCGATTCCGCCGGGCAGGGTGATGAACGCGTCGGCTCGGGTCTCCATGATCTCCTTGCGCTGCCGCATGGTGTCGGTGACGACGAGCTCGTCCGCATCGACGTCGGCGACCTCGCGGTGCACAAGTGCCTTCGGGATGACCCCGACGGTGTGCGCACCTGCGGCGCGGACGGCCTCGGCGATCGCACCCATCATCGACACGTTGCCTCCGCCGGAAACCAACCGCCATCCGCGTCGTCCCAGCGCCGTGCCGACCGCGCTCGCGAACTCGAGGTACGACTTGTCCACCGGACCGGACGCACAGTAGACGCACACCGCCAGGCCGGACTCACTCACCACGAGGCCTCCTCACCGTAGAGCTCGTGCTCGTCCTCACCTCGGTGCGCGGCGACGATGATCTGTACCGCTTCCTCGATGCTGTCGGTCACCGAGATCAGGTCGAAGTCCTCGGCCGAGATCTTGCCCTCGCGCAGCATCGTCGCGCGGATCCAGTCGAGCAGCCCCGACCAGTACTCGGTGCCGAACAACACGATCGGGAACTGGGTGATCTTGTGGGTCTGCACCAGCGTGACGGCTTCGAACAACTCGTCGAGCGTTCCGAACCCGCCCGGCAGACAGACGAACGCTTGCGAATACTTCACGAACATCGTCTTGCGCGCGAAGAAGTACCGGAAGTTCAGACCCAGATCCACCCAGTCGTTGAGAGATTGCTCGAAGGGCAGTTCGATGCCCAGGCCGATCGAGAATCCGCCCGACTCGCTCGCCCCGCGGTTGGCGGCCTCCATCGCTCCGGGCCCGCCACCGGTGATCACGGCGTAACCCGCATCGACGAGTGCGGCACCGAGGCGACGACCGATCGCGTAGTCCGCGTGGTCCGTGGGTGTACGCGCCGACCCGAACACCGCGACGGCGCGCGGGACCTCGGCGAGCGCACCGAACCCCTCGACGAATTCGCTCTGGATCCGCAGGACCCGCCACGGGTCGGTGTGCACCCAGTCGGCGGGGCCGCGTCGGTCGAGGAGGCGCTGATCCATCATGGTGGACTCGAACGCACGGTCGCCGCGCAACTGCACGGGTCCCCGATGCACGATCTCGTCGCGATCGCGTCGACTGTCGGAGTTCGTGGGGGGTTCGTCGCCTGGCATGTCGGTCACGTTATCGGGTGAGGTACCCGCGGAGCACTGCGGTCACCTCGGTGATGTGACGCACGTCCACGTTCTCGTCCCGCTTGTGCGCGAGGTTCGGGTCGCCCGGACCGTAGTTGACGGCGGGGATCCCCAGGGACGCGAACCGCGACACGTCGGTCCATCCGTATTTCGCGCGGAACCGACCGTCGGCCGCCGCCACCAGAGCTGCCGCGGCAGGGTTCGACAGGCCGGGCAGAGCGCCCGGCGACATGTCGGTCAGTTCCATCTCGATGTCGAGGCCCGCGAAGACCTCCTTCACATGCGCGAGAGCCGCATCGGGGCTGCGATCCGGTGCGAACCGGAAATTGACATCGACCTCCGCCGCATCGGGCACGACATTGCCGGCCACTCCCCCGCCGAGCCGCACGGCGGACAGTCCTTCGCGGTACACACAGCCGTCGATGTCGACCGACCGCGCTTCGTACCGAGACAGTCGGTCGAGCACGGGCGCGAGTTTGTGGATCGCATTGTCGCCGAGCCAGGACCTTGCCGAATGTGCTCGCACGCCGCCCGTGGTGATCCTCACCCGCAGCGTCCCCTGACAGCCCGCTTCGATCAGCCCACCTGTGGGCTCGCCGAGGATCGCGACGTCAGCGTCGAGCCACTCGCGCAGATCGGTCTCGATTCGGCCGAGTCCGTTGAAGGAGGCTGCGATCTCCTCACAGTCGTAGAACACGAGCGTCAGATCGTGGACGGGTTCGGCGACGGTCGCCGCGAGATGCAGGAACACCGCGTCGCCCGACTTCATGTCGGAGGTCCCGCACCCGTACATCAGGTCGCCCTCGCGCCGCGACGGCACATTGTCGGCGATCGGCACCGTGTCGAGGTGACCGGCCAGCATCACCCGGCTGCCGAGACCGCGGTCGGTGCGAGCCAGGACGGCGTTACCACTGCGAATCACCTCGAACCCGGACGTCTGTTCGCGCAGCGCCCTTTCGACCGCGTCGGCAATGACCGATTCGTCCTGCGACACGCTGGGAATATCCACCAGCGCTGCGGTGAGGTCGATCGGGTCGGCGTGCAGGTCGAGATGCGGTGCGGCCATAGCCGCACAATACGGAATCCTCGTTTTTCACAGGTTCGGCATCGGTTTTTCACAGGGCCTACACAGGAGTGCGGGTGCCTCGCGTACGCTTCTCGACCGTGAGTGCACACGGAGCATCAGCAGTAGGCATCGCGAACATCGCGACGGACGGCACCGTCCTCGACACCTGGTTCCCGGCCCCCACGCTGGGCGAACACACCGATACCGGGACGACGCGGCTCGAAGGCAAGGACATCCCGTCCGACCTCGCGCTGCTCGCGGGGACCGACGAGGCGCGCGACGTCAACCAGGTCGCGGTCCGCACCACCATCGCCGACCTGTCGCAGGCACCCGTCGACGCACACGACGCCTACCTGCGTCTGCACCTGCTCTCCCATCGTCTCGTCCAGCCGCACGGCATCAACCTCGACGGCCTCTTCGGACTTCTCGCGAACGTCGTGTGGACCAACTACGGTCCCTGCGCGGTCGAAGGCTTCGAACTCGTCCGTTCACGCCTGCGCATCCGCGGCCCCGTCACCGTCTACGGAGTCGACAAGTTCCCACGCATGGTCGATTACGTCGTGCCGTCCGGTGTCCGCATCGCCGACGCCGACCGCGTCCGCCTCGGTGCGCACCTTGCGTCCGGCACCACCGTGATGCACGAGGGCTTCGTCAACTTCAACGCCGGTACTCTCGGCAACTCGATGGTCGAAGGCCGGATCTCCGCGGGCGTCGTCGTCGACGACGGCTCCGACGTGGGCGGCGGCGCCTCGATCATGGGCACCCTGTCGGGTGGCGGCAAGGAAGTCATCTCCATCGGCAAGCGCTGCCTCCTGGGCGCGAACGCCGGTGTGGGCATCTCGCTCGGCGACGACTGCATCGTCGAGGCCGGCCTGTATGTCACCGCCGGAACCAAGGTCACCGGCCCCGACGGCACCGTCGTCAAGGCCAAGGAACTCAACGGCAAGTCCAATCTCATGCTGCGCCGCAACTCGGTCAGTGGTGCTGTCGAAGTGGTCCCGAACAAGGGCACCGGCGTAGAGCTGAACGCAGCCCTCCACGCCAACGACTGAGTAGGGTCCCTTGAGCACAGCCGAGTCGCCCGCAACCGAACCGCAGAACCTCGGGAGCGGGCTCAAAGTCCGACATCTGACCATGATGGGGCTCGGCTCCGCGATCGGCGCGGGCCTGTTCCTCGGCTCGGGTGTGGGTATCGCAGCGGCGGGTCCCGCCGTCCTCGTCTCGTATGTCCTCGCAGGCATCATGATCATCTTCGTGATGCGGATGCTCGGCGAAATGGGCGCGGCGTTACCGGTGTCGGGGTCGTTCTCGCACTACGCCCGCATCGGAATCGGCCGCTGGGCCGGATTCACGATGGGCTGGCTGTATTGGTTCATGCTGATCATGGTCCTGGGCGTCGAGATCACCGGCGCATCGGCAATCGTGCAGTCGTGGCTTCCCGGTGTGCCCCAATGGGTTGTGGCGCTCGTGTTCGTCACCTTCTTCGCCGTGGTCAACCTCGCGCGGGTCGCGAATTTCGGTGAGTTCGAATTCTGGTTCGCCGCTTTGAAGGTCGCCGTCATCCTCGGTTTCCTCGTGCTGGGTGTGCTGTTGGTGTTCGGTCTGCTGCCCGGCACCGATCCGGTCGGCACGGTGCATCTGCTCGGCGACGGCGACGGGTTCGCGCCCAACGGCATCGCAGGCATCGCCGCCGGCCTGCTCGCGGTCGCGTTCGCGTTCGGCGGCATCGAGATCGTCACGATCGCCGCTGCCGAATCGAAGGATCCGGAACGGTCGATCGCCACCGCCGTCCGCTCGGTCGTCTGGCGTATCAGCCTGTTCTACTTCGGCTCGATCGCGATCATGGTGCTCGTGTTGCCGTGGACCACCGCGAGCGGCGACACCTCGCCGTTCGTGTCCGTCCTCGATATCGCCGGGATCCCCTACGTTTCCGGATTCATGGAACTCGTCGTCGTGATCGCGCTGCTGTCGGCGTTCAACGCGAACGTGTACGGAACCTCACGGATGGCGTACTCCCTCGCGCGCGGCGGGGACGGACCGGCGTGGCTCGGCAAGCTCTCACACAACGGAGTGCCCCGCAACGCAGTGCTGGTGTCGGTCTTCTTCGGCTTCGTCAGCGTGTGGCTGAACTGGCTGCTTCCCGATCAGATCCTCGGGATCCTGCTCAACGCAGTCGGCTCGGCATTGATCGCGATCTGGCTCTTCATCGTGGTCGCACACCTGCGGCTGCGGCGGCAGTTCGAGCAGGACGGCACGCTGAAACTGAAGATGTGGGCGTTCCCCTACCTGAGCTGGTTCACGCTCGCCATGCTCGTCGCGTTCATCGCCTTGATGCTCTCCGACTCCGATGCCCGCGCGCAGCTCACGGCCACCGCCGCGCTCTTCGTGGTCATCACCGTGATCGGCATCGTCTGGCGCCGGTTCCACCCCGCTGTTTCCGTTGAGGCAGCCGACCGCCCCGCATCCTGACGGAGGCTGGGCCCAGCCGAGCGCCGGGCCCAGCCCCGTGTGCATGGGGCGAGAACTTACTGGGCGGCGAGGAACTCGCGATCCGCGCCCAGTCCTTCGAGCCGCCGGGCGATCAGCGCAGCCTGCAACTGCCGCAGGCCCGAGGGCCGCGTGGGGTCGAAACCGGTCAGCTGGGAAACCCGCTTGAGCCGGTAGTCGACGGTATTGGCGTGCACGTGCAGTGTGCGTGCGGTCAGCTGCCGGCTCAGGTCGTGCGAGATGTGCGTCTCGAGGGTCTCGACGAGTTCGGGTGAGTCGTCGAGCGGGTCGAGGACACGCGCGAGGTACTGCCGCGCCGGCCCCGGACGGGTCAGCTGGTACTCGAGAGCAAGATCGTGCATCCCGTACGTGCCGACCGGGCGTCCCAGCAATCGGACGAGGTCGAGCAGTTCGTGGGCCTGCTTCGCCGCTGCCGGAACTTCCGGTACGGACGCGTGCACCAGCGCCACCGTCACCGACACACCGGCCACCGTCTCGATCCGGCGGCGCAGGTCGTCGACCACGGGCGACGTCGACGCCCCCGCGAGCAGCACCGTCCCCCCTTCGGGGCCGAGCAGTGCCAGGTGTTTGCCGTCGCAGATGGCTTCCAGTTCGACCTCGACGCGGCGCAGGGTCCGGCGTGCGACGACTTCGGGGCGCACGTGCGGATTCCGCTCGTCGGGGTGCCGGGCCAGCGACACGGCGAGCACGGTGTATCCGTCGGCGAGTTCGAGCCCGGAACGACGCGCGACCGACGCGGCATCCTGTCCGCTGAGCAGTGCAGCGATGAGTTCCTGTGCGGCGACGTCACGCTCGCGGCGAATGACCTCGAGTTCCGAGACGAATCCGGTCGTGGCGGTCACGGTGACGCGTTCGAGCAGTGCCATCCACAGCCGCGAGGCATCCGCGACCGACATGACGTCGCCCTCGCGGGCACGGTCACTGACGAGTTCCCAGCCGAGGCGGATGCCCTCGTGGTAGATGCGCAGCATGTATTCGAGGCGGAATCCCGCCCGCGCCCACTGTGCTGCGCTGCTGCGCAGATCTGCGAGATCGGCGTCCGACGGGAGTTCGCCGGAATCGAGCAGGTGGATCGCGATGCGCAAACACCGGACGGTGACTTCGGTGACGTCGCCCCGCAACGACTCTCCGGGACGCAGTGAGCACGGTGCGACATTGTCGGCGAAGTGCGCGACCAGCTTGCGCGCCACTGCCGGCAGGTCGCGAAGCGGAACCGACGCGGGCTTGCCGTCGACCATGAAGGCCGGGCTCGCGCCGTCATAGCGATCCGGACGAAGCGCTTGCTCGGTGTCGCGAACCTGATCCGTCAAAGACATACCTCGAACCCCCATCGAAGTGAGTAGACCTACTTACTCTGCAGTAGACAATCCGCCCTGGAGTGTGGCACACGCAACCCCCGAGCCGACTGTGTGTCGACTTTCCGTCGGCATCGGCACTCGGCCGGAGAATGTTCCGCCAACGTCACTACTGCAACAGTTTCTTCTGTACCTTTCCCATCGCGTTGCGCGGCAAGGACTCGACCACGCGCACCTCACGCGGGCGCTTGTGGATCGAAAGCTGCTGAGCAACAAGCGTGATCAACTCTTCCTCGACCACTTCCGGACCATCGACGTGAGGAACCACGAACGCGACGATACGTTGGCCGAGATCATCGTCTTCCAGCCCCGCAACCGCAACCTCTCTTACCGACCGATGCCCGAGGAGCACGGTTTCGATCTCCCCTGCCCCCACCCGGAAGCCACCCGTCTTGATCAGATCCGTCGACTCCCGCCCGACGATCCGATGAAAACCCTCGGCATCGATCACCGCGACATCACCGGTGACGAACCAGCCGTCCTCGGTCCACGATGCCGCCGTGGCCTCGGGACGACCCAGATAGCCGTCGAACAACATCGGACCTCGCACCTGCAGCACGCCGATGCTCTCGCCATCGTGGGGCACGTCGGCACCGTGTTCGTCGCGCAGCCGCGTCTGCACCCCGGCGACCGGTACCCCCACCCAGCCGGGTCGACGCTCACCGTCGGCACGGGTGCTCACGGTGAGCATCGTCTCGCTCATGCCGTAGCGCTCGATCGGGGCCTGCCCGGTCAGTTCACGCAACTTCTCGAATACCGGCACCGGAAGCGGCGCACTGCCCGAGACGAGCAGTCGCGCACGTCCCAGAGCGCGTGCGGACTCTTCGTCCTCGACCACACGAGACCACACTGTGGGCACACCGAAATAGAGTGTGCCTGCGGCCTCCGCATACGCCTGCGGTGTCGGCTTGCCCGTGTGGATCAGCCTGCTGCCCACCCGAAGTGGGCCGAGCACACCGAGGATCAGCCCGTGTACGTGGAACAGCGGCAACCCATGCACGAGGGTGTCGCGCTCGGTCCAGTCCCACGCCCGCACGAGCGCGTCGAGACCGGCGGCAATCGCCTGACGGCTGAGCAACACTCCCTTGGGGGCTCCCGTGGTGCCGGAGGTGTAGAGCACGAACGCGATCTTCTTCGGGCTCGGCTCCGGTACGTGGTGCCAATCGCGCGCGTGCAGTCGGACCGGCAGCACCGGAAGTTCCGGCACCTGCGCACCCGTAGCAGCATCACCCGTATCGGGCCCCGGCCCCAGCCAGGCCTGTGCACCCGAATCCTTCAGAATGTGGGCGAGTTCCGCGGGGCCCGAGTCCGGCGGCACCGGTACCACCGTGACGCCCGCGAGCAGGCAGCCGACAACCGCCACGATCGTCGTCGCCGTGGGAGTGGCGAGCACCGCGACCCGCTCGGCGCGCGACACGCGGGCGGCCACCGCTGTCGCCGCCCCGAGAATGTCGCTGCGCGACAAGGTATGGCCGTCTATCCGGACGGCATCGGACACATCGTCACCGCGGGCGACGGCAAGCGGGTTCAGCGATCGCAGTAGTGCAGACACAGCTGTCACGATACTGTCGCGATCCCCGATCGCACGTATCGCTGTGCGCACGGTCAGGAACGGAGACCACCGTGCACCTCGGGGCCGGACGCGGCGACCTGCCGAGACGGCGGGAGCACGATTCCGAGCACCGCCCCGAGAAGCATGCCGATCAGCACCGCCACACCGTGGGCATCGTCGAGTACCACCAACAGCGCCCCGGCAACGAACGTGCCGGCCGATGCCACCAGCAAGGTGCGCCGCGCCCCCACCACCGGCCAAAGACCCGCGAGGGACGCCGCCATCACGAACGTCGCGCCGGAGACTCCCGCCCCCACCGACGGCGCGACGAACGAGGTGAACAACCCCCACAAGACCTGTCCGACGGCGAACAATGCGACCGCGCGCTGCCACCCCCAGACGCGCACCGCCGCGATCGCGACGATCGCAAACATCACCAGGTTGCCGACCGTACCGGCGACACCACCGTCCTGGGTCAGCGCCGACGTGAGCACCCGCCACCATTCACCGTCACGCGTGCGGACCGGGTAGCGACGGAACACATCGAGCAGCGACGGCGAGATCAACCGGATCACCGACGGCACGGCGACCAGCACCCACAATGCGATCGCAGCGACCGGCGGTGGCCACCACCAGCCCTTCGCGACGCTTCGGCCGGGGGCTGCCATCAGTGCGGTCAGGGCCACCACGACGGCATAGAGCACCCACGAACGGGGGTCGTCGCCGGAGGTGCTCACGAGCGCCAATCTACCGGCGAGGTGGTCCGTTCAGTCGCGGCTCAGGAGCGAACGGACGAAAAAACGCAGGTTGGACGGGCGCTCGGCGAGGCGTCGCATGAGATAGCCGTACCACTGCGACCCATAAGGTACGTAGACCCTCACCCTGCGCCCGGCATCTGCCAGACGCTGCTGCTCGTTGTCGCGAATCCCGAACAGCATCTGATGTTCGAACTCTCCGCGGCCACGTCCCGTGACCGCGGCAAGCGGATCGACCGCCGTGACGAAGGCGGGATCGTGGGAGGCGACCATCGGGTAGCCGTCGCCCGCCATGAGGATCTGCAGGCAGCGCAGATACGACGCATCGACCTCGGCGCGGTCCCGGTACGCCACCGACTCTGGCTCGTCGTAGGCGCCTTTGCACAGCCGCACCCGCGACCGCGGCCCCACCAGTTCTCGACAGTCCCCTTCGGTGCGCCGCAGATACGCCTGCACGACCGCCCCGACATCGGGGAAATCGGCGCGCAGGTCGCGGACGATCGCGAGCGTGTCGTCGGTGACGGTGTGATCTTCGGCGTCGATGCTGACCCACGCGCCCGCATCCTGCGCGGCGGTGCAGATCTCCCGAGCGTGGTCGAGCGCGATCTTGCTGCCGTCCGTCCCGAGCGACAACCCCAGCGCGGTGAGCTTGACCGACACCTCGACTGCGGGCGCACCGGTGAACGTCTCGGGTGTGGCTCCGCCGAGCGTCCCCAGATCGGCGAGCAGGTCACAGTATTCGCCGACAACGGCGCGCGCCTGCCCGACGTCGAGGGTGTTCTCGCCGAGATGATCGATGCTCACGCCCCGGCCCGAGCCCAACAACTGCGTGGCGACGGTCATCGCGTCCGCGCGAGTGGTTCCGGCGACGAATCGGTCGACGATCCGGCGGGTGGGCGGCGCCACCGTGACCAGGCGACGCACCGCGTTCGATTTCGCGGCCGTGAGAATGACCGGGCGCAGCGGATTCGACAGCACACCGCGCAGCGGATTCGACCTCGCACCGCTCGGGGCCGCGCTGGTCACGACCCCACCTCGCGTTGGGGTTCCATGTGCGGGTAGCGATGATCGGTAGGCGGGACGAACGTCTCCTTGAGCGCACGCGGCGACACCCAGCGCAGCAGGTTCAACGGTGAGCCCGCCTTGTCATCGGTGCCCGAGAGCCGACCACCGCCGAACGGCTGCTGTCCGACGACCGCGCCGGTGGGCTTGTCGTTGACGTAGAAGTTGCCCGCTGTGAACCTCAGCGCGGCAGAGGCCTGCTCGATCGCGGCGCGGTCCTCCGCGACCACGGCCCCCGTGAGTGCGTACGGGGTTGCGGTGTCGATCATCTCGAGCACGTTCTCCCACGCACCGGCCACGGTGTCGTCGTAGACGTGTACGGCGAGGATCGGACCGAAGAATTCGGTGGTGAGCGCTTCGTCGCCGGGATCGTCGACGAGCAGCACAGTGGGTCGCACGAACCAGCCGACCCACTGGTCGTACCCACCGCCGACTGCGAACTCCACGGCGGCGCGGTCCCGAGCGCGGTCGAGGGCACCGACGACCTTCTCGTATGCGCGACGATCGATCAATGCGCCACCGAAATTGGAGAGATCGGTGACGTCGCCGTAGGTGAGCGCATCGACCTCCGCGAGGAAGTCCTCCCGCATCCGCGACCACACCGAGCGCGGCACGAACGCGCGCGACGCCGCCGAGCATTTCTGCCCCTGGTACTCGAACGCGCCGCGGATCAGCGCGGTGCTCAGGACAGCGGCGTCTGCGGAAGGATGGGCGACGACGAAGTCCTTTCCGCCGGTCTCTCCCACGATCCGCGGATAGGCCCGGTACGCGTCGAGGTTGCCGCCGATCTCCTTCCACAGGTGCCGGAACGTCGCGACCGATCCGGTGAAGTGCAGACCCGCGAAGCGGGGGTCTCTCAGAACCACGTCGGACACGGCTCTGCCGTCGCCGGTGAGCAGATTGATCACCCCGGGTGGCAGCCCGGCCGCTTCGAGGACGCGCATCGTCCAGTAGGCAGCGAGGGACTGCGTGGGTGAAGGCTTCCAGACGACGGTGTTGCCCATGAGCGCCGGCGCCGTGGGCAGGTTGCCGGCGATCGCCGTGAAGTTGAACGGAGTCACGGCGTACACGAACCCTTCGAGCGGACGGTGGTCCATCCGGTTCCACACACCCGACGACGACTTCGGCTGCTCCGCGAGGAGTCCGCGTGCGAAGTGCACGTTGAACCGCCAGAAGTCCACCAGCTCGCACGGTGCGTCGATCTCGGCCTGCTGCACCGACTTCGACTGGCCGAGCATCGTGGCAGCAGCGATGGTCTCACGCCACGGGCCGGACATCAGGTCGGCGGCCCGCAGCAGGATCGCGGCACGCGCATCGAACGGCATGTCACGCCACGCCGGTGCCGCCGCGGTCGCGGCATCGACCGCAGCTGCTGCGTCCGCCACAGTGGCAGTGCGGAGGGTGCCGAGCACCGAAGTGTGGTTGTGCGGCTGGACGATGTCGATGCGATCGCCCTCGCCGTGGAGGTGCGCTCCCCCGATCACGTGGGCGACATCGATCGGTTCGGCGGAGAGCTCCGCAAGCTTGCGGAGCAGCCGGGCCCGCTCGGGGCTGCTCGGGGCGTATCCGTGTACCGGCTCGTTCGTCGGCTCAGGAACAACTGTGACGGCGTCCATGGTGCCTCCTGGGCCCCAGGGTAGCGCCGAGACCGAGGCCCGCGGGCCGAATGCGGTGGTGTACTCACCACCGCATACGAGCGAATGTATCGTTCATCTCGATCAACAGAACGGACGATACATTCGCTCGGTGCGCTGAATTACTTCAGTCGCTGTGCCGCCGCCTCGATCCGCTCGTCGGTGGCGGTCAACGCGATCCGCACGTGCTGTACACCGCCGGGTCCGTAGAACTCGCCCGGTGCAACGAGGAGGCCTCGTTCGGCGAACCAGTCGACGGTCGTGCGACACTCTTCACCGCGGGTTGCCCACAGATAGAGGCCGGCCTCGGAGTGGTCGACGGTGAAACCGGCACCGCGCACGGCCTCGAGCAGCGTCTCGCGACGCACCCGGTACCGCTCACGCTGGATGTTCTCGTGCTCGTCGTCGTTCAGTGCCGCGGTCATCGCGGCCTGGATCGGCAGCGGCACCATCATGCCGGAGTGCTTGCGCACCTCGAGGAGGTCGGCGACGAGTTCGGCGTCGCCGGTGACGAATCCCGCGCGATAACTCGCGAGGTTCGACGTCTTCGACAGCGAATGCACCGCAAGCAGATTCGTGTGGTCGCCGTCGCTCACACTCGGATGCAGGATCGAGAGCGCCTCGCCCTCCCACGTGAGCCCGAGGTAGCACTCGTCGGATACGACGATCGCGTTCCGGGTACGGGCCCAGTCGACGACCTTGCGCAGATGATCGAGACCGAGCACCTTGCCGGTCGGGTTCGACGGCGAGTTGACGAACACCAGCGACGCGCCCTCCGGCCCGAGGCGGGTGAGTCCGTCGGCACGGATCAACCGTGCACCCGCGAGCAGCCCGCCGACCTCGTAGGTCGGGTACGCGAGTTCAGGGATGACGACGAGATCCGCGGCGCCGACGCCCAGCAGGGTCGGCAGCCACGCGATCATCTCCTTGGTGCCGATCGCAGGCAGAACCGCTGCCTCGTCGATGCCGGTGATTCCGTAGCGGCGCGCGAGCGCGCCCACTGCGGCCTGCCGCAGCTCGGGCGTGCCGTGTGTCGTGGGGTAGCCGGGCTCCTCCGCAACCGAGGCAAGCGCCTCCCGGATCACCGGTGCGACCGGATCGACGGGAGTTCCCACCGAGAGGTTGACGATCCCGTCCGGGTGCGCAGCAGCCTTCGCCTTCGCGTCGGTCAGTGAATCCCACGGAAAGTCCGGAAGGCTCTGTGCGACCGACCGGCGTGTACGTGTGGCCACAGGCGCCTATTCCTCACCCATGGGAGGCAGGTTCTTGACGAACGGCGTGTCGTAATCGACCTTGCCGAGCTTCGCCGCGCCACCGGGAGACCCGAGATCCTTGAAGAAGTCGATGTTGGTCTGCACGTACTCGGACCACTCGTCCGGGACGTCGTCTTCGTAGAAGATCGCCTCGACGGGGCACACGGGCTCGCAGGCGCCACAGTCCACGCATTCGTCCGGGTGGATGTACAGCATGCGACCACCCTCGTAGATGCAGTCGACCGGGCACTCTTCGATGCATGCCTTGTCCAACACGTCCACGCACGGCTCCGCAATCGTGTACGTCACTGCTGTTCTCCCTGCCTCTCTACAATGCCCGCCGACCCGGTACGGTCCCAGCGCATCGGCGCACTGGCGCCCACAACCGAACAGTATCCACCGTCTCCGGTGGCCACCTTCCTGTTAGGGTGCCCTGACCCGCCCCCGACGTGGGAGTCGGACCTACCGGACAGTGACGCCGATCTCACGGCGGGCGTACGCGGTGGTGCGCTCACGGGCAGGACGCCCGATGCCCTCGGCGATCGCCACCAGCTCGGCGACGGTTTTCTCCGACCCGTGCTGCGAACCTGCCATCCGCGAGATCGTCTCCTCCATCAACGTGCCACCGAGATCGTTGGCTCCGCCCTCGAGCATCGCCTGCGTCCCCGCGACACCGAGTTTGACCCAGCTCGTCTGGATGTTCGCGATGCGACCGTGCAGCATGATGCGGGCCAACGCGTGCGCCGCACGGTTGTCGCGCATCGTCGGCCCCGGCCTGGACGCACCCGCCAGATACAGCGGCGACGACTGATGCACGAACGGCAGCAGCACGAACTCGGTGAACCCGCCCGTGCGGTCCTGGATCCCACGGAGCACATTCAGGTGCCCCACCCAATGGTGCGGCTGGTCGACGTGCCCGTACATCATCGTCGAACTCGACCGCAGTCCCACCTCATGCGCGGTGGTGACGACCTCGATCCACTCCGCGGTCGGCAACTTGCCCTTCGTGAGCACCCAGCGCACCTCGTCGTCGAGGATCTCCGCGGCCGTGCCCGGAATCGTGTCGAGGCCGGCTTCGCGCAGCTCGGTCAACCATTCGCGGATGGACGTACCACTCCGCGCGACACCGTTGACGATCTCCATCGGCGAGAACGCGTGCACGTGCATCGACGGCACCCGCGCCTTGACCGCGCGCACCAGATCCGCGTATCCGGTCACCGGAAGCTCGGGATCGATGCCTCCCTGCATGCACACCTCGGTGGCCCCGGCGACGTGCGCTTCCCACGCCCGGTCGGCGACCTCCTCCGAGGAGAGCGTGAAGGCGTCGGCGTCGCCCTTGCGCTGCGCGAACGCACAGAACCGACAACCCGTGTAACAGATGTTGGTGAAGTTGATGTTCCGGTTGACGACATACGTGACGTCGTCGCCGACCGTGTCGCGACGCAGCTGATCTGCCAGCGCGACCATCGCCTCGAGACCCGCCCCGTCGGCGTTCGCGAGAGCGATGTACTCGGCGTCGGAGCATCCGCCCGGGTCGCGCTCCGCAGACCGCAGGGCCGACAGCACATCACTGTCGAGCCGCACCGGCGCAGACTCGCCGAGCGCGAGTACCTGCTCGCGCACGGTGTCCCAGTCGCCGAAGGCACTACCCAGGTCGGAGCGGTGAACGGTGTTGCGTCCGGTCACGTCGATCTCAGAGTTGAGGTCGACACGTCCCGACGACTCCCATTCGATGTCGGGTTCCTGCCACGGCAGCCCCGACGGGATGACCTGCTGCGCGAGGCCCGTCTCCGGATCGGAGAGTGCACGAACGTGAGCCGTGATTCTCGGGTCGATCCACGGCTGGCCGGCGAGCACGTACTGCGGCTGCGCCGCGATTCGTTCGGTGAGCCGGAATCCTGCTTCGGCACTGAGCCGGGCCAGCGTGTCGAGATTCGGCCACGGACGCTCAGGATTGACGTGATCCGGCGTCAGCGGCGACACGCCACCCCAGTCGTCGACTCCCGCCGCGAGCAACGCGCGGCACTCGTCGAGCGACACCAGGTTGGGCGGCGCCTGGATTCGCATCCCCGGACCGAGGATCAGACGTGAGACCGCGATCGCGGCCAGAAACTCGTCGAGCGCGGCGTCGTCGACGTCGCGCATCGCGGTGTCGTCCTTGGCCCGGAAGTTCTGCACGATGACTTCCTGGATGTGCCCGAACGCCTTGTGTGTCTTCCGGATCGCCAGGATCGACTCGGCACGCTCGACGAAGGACTCCCCGATGCCGACGAGAATGCCCGTGGTGAACGGCACGGACAAGCGACCCGCATCGGTGAGCACCCGCAGCCGCACGGACGGTTCCTTGTCGGGACTGCCGTAATGGCACTGGCCCTTCTCCGTGAACAACCGCTCCGACGTCGTCTCGAGCATCATGCCCATCGACGGCGCCACCGGCTTCAGCCGCGAGATCTCGGCCCAGCTCATCACACCCGGATTCAGGTGCGGCAGCAGCCCGGTCTCCTCGAGCACCCGGATCGACATCGCCCGCACATAGTCGAGCGTCGAATCGTATCCGCGTTCGTCGAGCCACTGTCTCGCCTCGGGCCACCGGTCCTCCGGCCTGTCGCCGAGGGTGAACAAGGCTTCCTTGCAGCCTAGTTCGGCGCCCTGTCGTGCAATCTCGAGAATCTCGTCGGGCTCGAGGTACATACCCCGGCCTTCGGCGCGAAGCCTGCCCGGGACGGTGACGAACGTGCAGTAGTGACAACGGTCGCGGCACAACCGCGTGATCGGGACGAACACCTTCCTCGAGTAGGTGACGGTTCCCGGACGATCCTCCGCGAGCAGGCCCGCATCGCGTACCCGCGCCGCCGACGTACACAGGTCGTCGAGATCCGCGCCGCGCGCCTGCAACAGCACAGTGGCTTCGTCGACGTTGAGACTCACGCCGTCTCGAGCGCGGCGCAACGCCCGGCGCATCGCCGACGGAGTCGGCTGTACAGCACCTGCCGAGACAGTCGGCTGTGGGGCGGCACCGGGTCGCAGCGACGGCGACGGGAGCATCGCGGAGTGCTGGGTGTCGTCAGCGGAATCGGTCATGGGCCGATCATGCGCTCCCACCGTGTCGCATGCCACTTCGGGGTGCACTCGCCGGTCACTCGTGGGGATAGTCGTCGTCCACGGATACCTCGCGATTCTGCTCGGCGGCATCGGCGGGGTCGACCTCGAGCGGCAGGTCGGAGGGGAACGTGTCGCGAGGATCGTCGTAGGCAGGCGTCGACTGTTCGACGCGATCCCCTTCGGAATCCTCCGTCGACAGGCTCGGGAACTCGACTGCATCGGAAGTGTCGGTCATGTCGGCTTCACTCATGTCGATCCTCCTCGTCGTGGCTGAAACGCCCGGCGGTGTGGGGATACCCGGGGCCACCCGTATGGGGGGCCTTCGCCAGCCTAGCCTGGAACCCGGAACCGAGTCGGGAGTGTGAATGTGGACAGCAGCACCGGGACGGTGATGGCCGAACCCGCGTGGCGGCCGAGCCCGAAGGCGCGTGCGTTGTGGGCGATCAACGCCGCGTTGATGTGGGTACCGATCGTCATTGCGCAGGTCGTGTGGGGTGTACTCGACTCCGGCCGGATCGGGTGGCATATAGCGGCAGCCGTCGCGACCGTCGTCGTCGCCGGTCTGCACGTCGGGGTGGTCCCGCTGTGGCGGTATCGGGTGCACCGATGGGAGATCAGCGACACCGCCGTGCACACCCGCTCGGGTTGGTTCACGCAGGAGCGCCGGATCGCGCCGATCTCACGGATTCAGACCGTGGACACCGAGCGTGGTCCGATCGATCGTCTGCTCGGGCTCGCGACCGTCACCGTCACCACGGCGTCGTCCGCCGGTGCTGTGGAGATCACCGCGCTCGATGCAGCAGTGGCCGACGAGACCGTCGCGAGGCTCACCGCGATCGCGGGCCGCAACGGAGCCGACGCGACGTGAGCTCCGGACCCGATACAGCCGGACCCGATACGCCCGGAATCGACGGCGCCGCCGACTGGCAGCGTCTCGACCGTCGGATGCTGCTGATCCATCCGGTCGAAGAGATCCTGAAGCTGTTTCCCGTTCTGATCGGTTCGGTGCTGCTGGGCAGCAGCAGCGGCAACCCGTACTGGGGGCTCGGTGTCGCGGCGCTGCTGGTTCTCGTCGGACTCGCCCGCTGGTTCACCACGAGCTATCGGGTCGGACCCGTGCACGTCGAGCTGCGCCGCGGCCTGGTTCAGCGCCGCGAGCTGTCGATCCCTCGCAGCCGCATCCGGTCGGTCGATGTCGATCGGCGGCTACTGCACAGGCTGCTCGGTCTCGCGGTCGTGAAGATCGGCACCGGACAATCCGGAGGAAGCAACTCCGACCACAACAGGTTCGAGCTCAATGGCATCGCGATCGAAGACGTCCCTGCTCTGCGTGCCGCACTCCTCGAGGGCGGACAGAATCCCGTCACGCCAGCGAGCACTCCCGAGTCCTATCCTGTGGACGCGGCTCCGAGCGAACGCGAACTTGCCCGTTTCCGGCCCGGATGGGTGCGGTACGCACCGTTCTCGGCCACCGGGCTGATCGGCGTCGCCGCCGTGGTCGGCTTGGCGTTCCAGTACGGCATCGGCGAACGACTCACCGAATCGGACACCGTCGAGCGCGGTGTCGATGCGCTCGCGGCTGCCGGTATCGCGGTCGTCGTCGGTGTGGCGATCGTCGTGATCCTCGTCGTGGCGAGTATCGCCGCGTGCATCCGGTACCTGCTGCTGTACGGGAACCTGATGGTCACCGATGACGGGCGGATGCTGCGGGTCGGGCGAGGCCTGCTGCGGGTGCGGCACACGACGCTCGATCGCGCGCGGCTTCGCGGCGTCGACGTCCACGAACCGCTCGCGTTGAGGCTCGTGGGAGCGGCGCGCCTCGACGCGATCATGACGGGGGTGTCGGCCGAACGCGGCGAGTCGTCGCTCGTGTTGCCGTCGGCGCCCGACGGCGAGGTACTTCGGGTCGCCGGCGAGGTACTCACCACCGACTCGCCCCTGACGGCGCCGCTGGTCCCCCACGGCTCTGCGGCACGTCGTCGTCGCTTCACCCGGGCCGTCACTCCGGTGGTGGGCCTGATCGCGGTGGGCATCGCGGTCGCGGCACTCGTCGACCGGCCGCTGCCGCTGCCGCTGCCCGCGATCGTGGTGGGCGCGGCTGTGCTCGTCGTGGCCGCCGCAGCGCTCGGGTGGGATCGATACAAGGGTCTCGGGCATGCCTCACCCGCCGGGTATCTCGTCACACGTGCGGGTTCGCTCGACCGCCACCGGATCAGTCTCGAGGCGGACGGGATCATCGGGTGGACCGTGCGCCAGACGTTCTTCCAGCGGCGTGCCGGCGTGGCGACGGTGATCGCTGCGACTCCCGCGGGAGCGGGCCACTACGCGGTCGTGGACGTCCCCGAGGGCGACGCCTGGTCGTTGATCGAATCCGTGACTCCCGGCGCCGGCGACATCTGGGCACGCGGAGGCCCGGTCTCGTGATCGATCCCTGGCACAGGCCCGGCGCCGACACACTCGCCGGTATGGATTCACTCCTCGTCGAGTGCCGCGCGTGCCCACGGCTGGTCGAGTGGCGTGAACGGGTCGCGCGGGAAAAGCGGGCCGCATTCCGCGACGAGGAGTACTGGGGTCGGCCGGTGCCCGGTTTCGGCCCCACGGATGCGGCGCTGCTGATCGTGGGGTTGGCGCCTGCCGCGCACGGCGCCAACCGGACGGGACGGATGTTCACCGGCGACCGCTCAGGCGATTTCCTGTACGCAGCGATGTACGAGGCCGGTCTCGCGTCGCAACCCACCGCGACCCGTATCGGTGACGGGCTCGAACTGTTCGGTACTCGGATCACCTCACCGGTGCATTGCGCTCCTCCCGCCAACAAGCCGACCGTGACCGAGCGGGACACGTGCCGAGGCTGGCTCGAACAGGAACTGGCGTTGCTCTCCCCGACGCTGAGGGCTGTCGTGGTGCTCGGTGGATTCGGGTGGCAGGCACTGCTCCCGGTGCTCACCGCCGCGGGATGGGTCGTGCCGTCGCCACGACCGAAGTTCGGGCACGGTGCGAGCGTCACCCTTCCCTCGGCGACCGGGGAGAAGGCCCCGCTGCACCTGTTCGGGTGCTATCACGTGAGTCAGCAGAACACCTTCACCGGTCGTCTCACCCGGGAGATGACCACGGCTGTGCTCAGGACTGCTGCGCAGGCGGCCGGGCTCCCTGCATGATCGCCTTGATCCGCGCCGAGAACAGATAGCCGCCGGCGGGCAGGAGCGCGGCGACGGGCAGCATCAGGACCCGCCAGTCGGCCATCACGAGCTGATCGCCGCCCGGCCCGACGGCCAGGCAGGCAGCGAATCCGAGCAACCACGCCGCGAGCGGCAGCATCGCGGTGCGAAACGACCCGGTCTCGCTGTACACGGCCATCACCAGCAGCAGATCGAGCACCGCGGCAAGCAGGATCGTGATCGGGAACGGGACCGAACCGATGTAGAGACCGAGGAACATCACCGACAGGATCGCGCACAGGAACCCGTCGAAGACGAGCAACGCGACCACGCCTCTACGGGGCTCCGGCGGCAGTGCTGGTACGTCCGGCAGTGCGGTTGCAGGGTCGACGGTCATCGTTCCATAGTGCGCGACGGCGCCTCGGCCGGGCCATCCGGGTCTACCGACCAGTGCCACGCAGGGTCGGCGGGGAGGTCACGGCACCGGCGGGTAACCGAGCATCGTCAGCAGGTGCGATTGCATGTCGACGAACCCGTAGAGCGCATCGAAATAACCGGCGCGGATCTCATCGGCGTGCGGACGCAACGAGTCGACGAACGCGATGATCTGATTCTGAACGGACCAGTTGTACATCGCCACCCTCCCCTTCATCAGTGACGGCGGTCACGTTATCCGATGCCGGAGAAGAGGTCACGCTCCCGCCCGGAATCGTCCGTTTCGCCCGGTTCTCCTCGAACCAGGCGGAAGTGTTCTTCGCTGAGGACCGGTTGGGCGACCAGGTTCGACAGCGTGAACTGCTCTCGGCCCGGCGCCACGGTCACCTGTGTTGCGTGGGCAGCCATCGCAGCGCGTTTAGCGCCGAGCACTCCGCGGACGTCGACGACGGCTGTCACCTGATCGTCGGGCACGCTCGGGAGCTCACCCGGATCGGGCAGGCGCCACCCGTCGGGGAGGTCGCCGATCTCGGCGATACCCGCTTCGAGCGCAGCCTTCTCGGTCACCGTCCAGTACACCTTTGCCGGAGTCCACGGCGCACCGGCAGCAGGGTAGTCATCCGTTCCGGAGATCTCGACCGCGGCAGTCACGCGTTCGTGCACCGCGATGTGGTCCGGGTGCCCGTACCCACCGACCGGGTCGTACGTGACCACGACGTGCGGACGTGTGTGCCGGATGACGGCAACGAGTTCCGCAACCGCTTCATCGGGATCGGCGTTGACCCAGGCGCGGGGATTCGCCGCCGACGGCGTGCCGGCCATCCCGGAGTCCCGCCAATGGCCCGCCCCACCCAGGAAGAGCGGCGCGTCGACCCCGAGCGCATTCAATGCCCGGGTCAATTCCAGCACGCGGTAGCCACCCAATTGGTCTGCCCGGTCGGCGGTGAGCTGCGCCCACTCGTCGCCGATCACTTCGCCTTCCTCGCCGAGAGTGCAGGTCACCACGGTGACCTCGACTCCCTCGGCAACATACCGGGCGACAGTGCCACCCGTGGTGAGGGTTTCGTCGTCCGGATGTGCGTGGACGAGCAGCAGTCTGCGCGGTTCGTCAGCGGTCACTGTGTGTTCCTCCACCAGAATCGAGCGTCACCGACGATACCTGCGGACACCGGGCCGGCCAGAGCCACTCCGTCCACACCGGGGCCGGCAGCGGCAACGGACCGGCCCTGGATGATCGGGAGGTTCACTGCGAGATCCCACAGCCTCGGCTCCACCGCGGCGAGCGTTGCCGGGACGTCGCCCACCCCGTGCACAGCATCGACGAGCTGGGTCTGCACTTCGGGATCACAGGCACCGGAGAGGTTGCTGGGTGCTTCGAGTTGGGCGACGGCGGCCTCCTCCGTCTCATCCCCCGTTTCCTGGTCGCCGGAACCGTCGTTCCCAGCACCCGAGTCGGGGACGTCCTCCGTGGTGGTGGCTCCGCTCGTCGACGTGGGCGACGCTTGCGTCTCCGCGGCGCCTGTCGTGTCGGGAGTCTCGGATACGGACGAGTCCGGTAGCGCGGGCGGGCACCCGAATCGGGACAGCGCCGCGGTCGCAGGGTCGGAACCCGCCTGCTTCCAGCCGACGATCGCGTGCACATCGCCGTCGACGAGGGCGTCTCCGTAGAGTTCGTCGGGCGGTAGTTCGCTCACCGTGGCCGCGATTCCCGCGCCGGACAAGACATCCGCCACCGTCCGTGCCACGGTGTGCGCGGTCTCGGACCCCTCCGCGACACCGAGCACGAGCACGAGCGGTACTCCGTCGCGGACGAGGGTGCCGTCCGTGATCGGTTCTGCGCGCCCCGCGGGTGTCCGCTCCTGCGAATCCTCATCCGAGGACGACTCTTCCGTGGTGGTGGTCGCCGGTGTCGTCGTGTCGTCGGGGGGCGACGAACCAGGAGACGACGATTCGGGGGTCGGCCCGGGATCCGGTGCAGCAGGCAGGTACCCGGAGTCCGCGAGCAGCGCGAGCGCATCCTCGCGACTGGGCCGCGGCGGCATCGTCGGCGCGTACCCGGGATCGGACGGCGCGAGAACCTGAGCCCGGTCGGGGACGACCTCCGACTCGGAACCCGCCGCGACCAGGGCGAGCATCTCAGGGTCGAGCAGACCGAGCACACCGCGACGCACCCGCGGGTCTGCAAGGGCGGGAGTACGTGTGTTGAGCGTCAATTCGAGCGTCCGGGCCTCGAGCTGCACGTGGGTTCGCAAGTCCGATACCGCACCGAGCTGCGCGAGCAACGCCGACCCTCCGGAGACCTGTGCGATCTGGGTGTCGCCGCTACGCATGGATTCGGTGAGCTGGGCGTCGCTTCCACCGCGGCGCATGAGGATCTCGTCGGGCAGTGCCGGCTCGCCCCAGAACCGGTCGTTGCGCTCGAGCAGCACCTCGCCGCGTCCGCGGTCGACGGACTCCACCTTGAACGGGCCTCCCGACACGGGGATCGTTTCCGACAGGCCGGTGTCGAAACCACCCGGGGTGTCCTTGACGAGGTGCGCGGGCAGCATGTCGGCGAAGAGCTCTCTCCACGCGGGGTACGGCTCACGCAACGTCACGGTGACCGTCTTGCCGCCGCCCGAGGACTGGACGTCCTCGATCAGCCGGTATCCAGCGGCGTCGACGACTCCCGGCTGCGAGGTCATCTGCTGCCAGAGATAATGGAAGTCCTCCGCCGCGATGGGTGCACTGTCCGACCACTGGGCGTCGGTCCGAACCTCGTATTCGATGGTGAACGGCGCCTGCGAGACGACCTCCGCGGACACCAGCACCGAGTCGTCGAGCACCCATTCGGTGAGCGCGGGGTCCTCCGCGCTCGGTGCGGGGCGGAATGCACTGGGCAGGACCAGTTGTGCGATTGCATCACCGACCGGCGACTGATCTGCCAGCAGGTGCGGGTTGAAACCGGTCTCGACGCCGTCGATCGCGACGACCACGGTGTTGCGCTTCTGGGCGGGCGCGGGTGCTGCTGTCGGCTCCGTCTGTTCGATCGGCGGAGGTGGATCTGCGGTACATGCCGTCGACGCCAGTACCACTGTCGCCACGGCCACCGGACCGATCCACCGCCGATGCCGGATGCGCGGACGCAACACTCGGGGTTTCCTCTCGTCGACCTATGTCACGGCCCCGGGAGCCTGGGCTACCGGGGCCGCTTCACACTATTCCCTACTACTGATTACGGGCCTTCTCACGCGAACGCGCACGGGCACGATCGGTGGCCGACAGATGCACCTTGCGCACCCGCACGATCTCCGGTGTGACCTCCACGCACTCGTCGCCGGCACAGAACTCCATGGCCGCTTCGAGGGTGAGGTCGATCGGCTTGGCAAGGGTCTCCATCACGTCGGCGGAGGACTGACGCATGTTGGTCAGCTTCTTCTCGCGGGTGACGTTGATGTCGAGATCTTCCTGCCGCGGGTTGATGCCCACGACCATGCCCTCGTAGGTGTCCGCTCCGGGCTCGACGAAGAACGTGCCGCGATCGGCCAGCTGGATCATTGCGAACGGCGTCACGGAACCCGCTCGGTCGGACACCAGCGACCCGGTGTGGCGTGCCCGGATCTCGCCTGCCCAGGGCGCGTACCCGTGGAAGACGGCGTTTGCGATGCCGGTGCCGCGCGTCTCGGTGAGGAAGTCGGTACGGAACCCGATCAGGCCGCGGGACGGGACGAGGAATTCCATTCGCACCCAACCCGTACCCTGGTTGGTCATCTGCACCATCTTGCCCTTGCGGTTGGCAAGCAGCTGAGTGATGGATCCGAGGTACTCCTCGGGGGTGTCGACCGTCAGCTCCTCGTACGGCTCGTGCAGCTTGCCGTCGACCTGCTTGGTGACCACCTGCGGTTTACCGACGGTCAGCTCGAAGCCTTCGCGGCGCATCTGCTCCACCAGGATCGCCAGTGCCAGCTCACCTCGGCCCTGGACCTCCCAGGCATCGGGGCGTCCGATATCGAGCACCTTGAGCGACACGTTGCCGACGAGTTCCGAGTCGAGGCGGGACTTGACCATGCGTGCGGTCAGTTTGTGTCCCTTGACACGGCCGACCAGCGGCGACGTATTCGTGCCGATGGTGACCGAGATGGCCGGCTGATCGACGGTGATCTGGGGCAGCGCCACCGGATTCTCGAGGTCTGCGAGTGTGTCGCCGATCATGATGTCGGGGAACCCGGCGACAGCCACGATGTCGCCGGCAATGGCGGTTTCTGCGGGATGCCGCTCCACACCGACGGTGGCGAGCAGTTCGGTGATCTTGGCCTTGGTGACGACCGGCTCGCCGTCGACGACACGCATCCAGCTCACGGTCTGCCCCTTGCGGAGCTCGCCGTTGTGGATACGGACCAGCGCGAGGCGGCCCAGGAACGCGGAGGCGTCGAGGTTGGTGACGTGCGCCTGCAGCGGCGCCGCAACGTCACCCTTGGGTGCGGGAACGTACTCCATCAGCACGTCGAACAGGTCGTCGAGATTCTCCGCGTCGGGAACCTGCCCGTTCTCGGGTTGCTTCCTGCTTGCCTTGCCCTCACGACCGGACGCGTAGAGGACCGGAAGTCCGAGAGCGAGCTCTGCGGCTTCGGCAGCTTCGTCGTCGAGGTCGGACGCGAGGTCGAGCAGCAGCGTCTGGCTTTCTTCGACGACCTCGGCGATGCGGGCGTCGGGGCGGTCGGTCTTGTTCACGACCAGAATCACCGGAAGCGACGCAGCGAGTGCCTTGCGCAGGACGAAGCGCGTCTGCGGCAGTGGGCCCTCGGACGAGTCGACGAGGAGCACGACACCGTCGACCATCGACAGGCCCCGCTCGACCTCGCCACCGAAGTCGGCGTGGCCGGGGGTATCGATGACGTTGATGACGGTCACGCTGCCATCGGGATGGTGGCGGTGCACCGCGGTGTTCTTGGCGAGAATGGTGATGCCCTTCTCGCGTTCGAGGTCGCCGGAGTCCATGACTCGGTCAACGAGTTCAGCGCGCTCGGCGAACGCACCCGACTGGCGCAGCATGGCGTCGACGAGGGTGGTCTTTCCATGGTCGACGTGCGCCACGATGGCGACGTTTCGAAAATCAGCGGTGCTCACGCGATGGCTCTCCTGGCTGTAGTCCGGCCACACGGCACTGGACCCGGTTGGCACCTCGCCCGTACGGCGCAATTTCGTTCTGGGCCGCGACGCGAATGCGAGACACCCGGCGTGGACTTCGAGATCGATTCTCCGAAGGTCCGTGCGGGCACTGCGGCCACGAATACCCTACAGCCCGCACGGGTGAGCACGCGGCATCGCGAACCTATCGGCCCAGCTCAGCGTACCCCGAAGTGACGTTCGACACGTAGAAGCGCTCAGCTTCGGGACGGCAGACGGCCAGAAAGTGACCCTTGGTGTTCAAGTGAGGGAACGCTAACCTGACTTCCACGCGCACGGACGGGAGCAGGACGACGATGGGCAAGAAGAAGTTCAAGGCGAGCACTGTTGCACGCCTCAAGCCGAAGAAGAAGTGCTGCCGCAAGAAGACGCGCTGTGTGAAATGTCCCGTCGTGATCATGCGCATGAAGAAGGTCCAGGACGACGGGATGAGCGAGAAACAGCTGCGCAAGCACTTGGAGAAGGTCCGCGCCGCCTGACCCGGTGTCTCTCGGCCGTTGCGGGTGCCTCCGGTGAGGCGACACAATGAGTCATGGCCCAGTTGCTCACCGACGGCGAGATCGACGCCGCACTGTCCGACCTTCCGCATTGGCACCGGGCCGGCGACGCCCTGGTGCGCACCATCGAATCACCGACGTTCCCCGACGCGATCGCCCTGGTCGGCAGGGTGGCCGAGATCGCGGAGGAAGCACAGCACCACCCCGATATCGACATCCGGTGGCGCAAGGTGACCTACTCGCTCAGCACTCACTCCGCAGGCGGGATCACCGCAGCCGATCCGGATCTGGCCCACAAGATCGATTCGCTGGCGGGGCCGTAGCGGACTCGCCGGTGCCCACTCGCGGCGCGATGATCATCCATAGGTAGACGACGAGAACGCCGACGACGTTCACCGCTCCGAGCCATGCGAGCGGTGCTGGGCGGTCGATGTCCCACATCGAAGCCTGGAAGGTGCTCAGTACCCACGGCACGCCCACCAGCGTCACCACGGTCCAGCAGGCCGCCACGATCCAGGTGCCGAGACGACCGGCGAGCGGCCCGTAGACGAGCCACAACAACATCGGTACGACCCACACCCAGTGGTGCACCCACGAGATCGGCGACACCAACAGCCCGAACAGCTGAACGATGACGAGTGTGCCGAGCCGGTCGTCGGGGCCGAGTGACCGCCAAGCCGCGAACGCGAGGACCGCGCACGCAGCAACAGCAACGATCCACACCGCGCCGGTGTCCACGTCACGGCCGACAAGCCGGCTGAGTGCACCCCGCAGCGACTGGTTCCAGACCGATCCCACCGGGCCGATCCGATCGGCGTCACCGAACAGCGAGGTGAAGTAGGTGCGCGCTTGCTCGCCGAGCAGCACACTGCTGACTACCACGGTGGCACCGAAGGCGACGGCCGAGAAGAACGCCGCGCGCCAGCGTCGCCTGGCCAGGAAGTACACGCCCGTGATCGCCGGGGTGAGCTTGATGCCGGCCACGACGCCGACGATCCCGCCGGACAGCCACCACCGGCTGCTGCGCACCGCCACCATCACGGCGAGCACGAGGAAGACGTTGATCTGCCCGTAGTCGAGGGTCGTGCGTACCGGTTCGCTCCACACCGCGACGGCCGTCCAGACCATCGCCACCGACGTCCAGTGACTTCCGCGTGCCGCCGGACCGACGAGCAGTTCGAGTGCGATCCTGATGACCCAGAACAGGGCTGCGATCGTCAGGAGCAACCACAGGACGCCGAGCAGCCCGAAGGGTAGATGGTGCAGCGGCAGAAACACGAGAGCCGCGAACGGCGGATAGGTGAACGGCAGCGGGAAGTCCGGCGTGTCGCGCGAATAGGTGAAGTCGTAGAGCTCGCCGCTCAGGAGCGCAGCGGAACCGTCGACGTAGACATGCAGGTCGACGAGGTTCATACCGTTGGGAGTCAGCAGACCCCACGCGAGCCTGGCCACCACCGACAACAGCAGAAGCAACACGCACCACAGACGATATGACCGAGCACGTTCTGGCACTGCGGTGCGCCTCCCGTCGTCGTCGTCCGGGTGCTCCGACCCGGCGTCAGAGGTTACCGGTGCGACGCAACAGATCGAAAAGCGACGACCCCTCACGTAACAATTTCATCTCTGGTCACACCTTTCACATCCGTTGGGAGTTACCGTCAACCGGGAACCGCCATACGGAACACCCTGTGGCTACACTCCCCGCAGGTATCAGCCCACGCCCTCGACAAACGGGCGCTGCCGCTTGTACCGGACGGGGGGGCTACATAGAGTGTCTCCTCGAGCCGTCAGTATCTGGTTGCCCGTCCAGGACACCGGATACTTCAACGACAAGGATGGGGAACAGTGCTTCGTACTCGAGGAATGCGGAGGGCGCTCACGGTGTGCGCACTCGCCGCCACCGCGGGGCTTGCCGTGCCGACGCACGCAGTCGCGCAACCTGCACCGCCCGCGCTACCGGATCTGGCCGAGCTCGTCACGCTCCCCGAGTTCGCTGTGCCGGCCGACCTGTCCATCGAGTCGCTGACGCAGTTCCTCCCCCGGTCCGAGGTCGACCTCGCGGAGACGGAGGCCCTCGCGTCTCTTGCCCCCGCCATTGTGGGGGCTGCTGCCGGTCCCTCCGACATCGCGGACGACGGCAAGAACGACATCCTCGCTCAGGCCAAGGAACTGCTCGCGAACTCCGAGCTTCCGGATTCGGTGAAGGGCACCCTCGAGAGGGTCATCACCTTCCTCGATGGCAGCGGAGGCGGCGGCCCCGACCTCCCGGCTCCGGGTGAAGTCGTGATCTCCCAGTTCCTGTACCCGACGCTCGGCCAGGACTGCATCGGCGACGGCGCCGACTCGGTCGGCACCGCACTCGCAGTCGCGGGCCCGGCATTGTTGCCGCCTCCGGGACCGGGCGCCGGCCAGGCCGGTTTCGTGTTCACTGCACTCGGCACCGCACCGGCGGCCGCTGAGCAGGCCGAGCCGCTCACCCTGACCTGGATCAACATCTCCAACGGTCGCACCGGGATGCAGCCGTTGACCAACGAGGCCAATGTCAACCCGGACGGCCCCACCACGCTGACCGCGATCGCCGACACCGGGCCCGGCCAGGTCGTCGCCGTGATCTCAGGGGGCATCACCACGCAGGAGGAGGGCGCGGACGCGCGCTCGTGCACCTTCCTGCCGACGCTGGGGCTCGTCGCAGTTCCCTGACAGGCATCTTCAGCACGAGGCCACCGGAATCGTTCCGGTGGCCTCGTCGCGTATGCAGCCGAGTTTCTCGTTCCCTTCTCACCGGCCGCCGCACGTGGTAGACCGAGGCATGGCCCGTATGCCCCAGCCCCGACCACAGCGGCACCGGTCGATCCGGTCGTTGCGCTCGCGCCGCTCGATCCTGTCGATCGCTTCTGAGGGGTCGATCCTCTCCATCGGGTCCGCCTATTCGATCCTGTCGATCGGCAGCGTCGGCTCGTTCCTGTCGGTCGGATCCGCCGGATCCGCAGCCTCGGCACTGTCGTCGTTGTCGTTCGGAAGTGTGGGCTCGTGCATGTCGGCGCTGTCGCGCTGGTCGCTGATGGCGTGGCGCGGGGTGCATTCGGCGCCGGAGGAGCATCCACGCCTCGTGGTCACGGCCGACGAAACCGATCCCGCCCGTCACTGCCAGTCCTGACACATGTGCGGTGGGTCCGCTGGGCTTCCGAACTGTCGGCATGTTAGACAAGTTGCGACATAGTTGTTTTCGCACACATCGAAGTTGAGGCCGCGTTCGAGCGTGGCTCGGACGAGGACCCCATGGCCGTCGACAGCCCGATCCCCACACGGGAGCGGCCCGTACCGCGCGCAATCGTTCCGGTTCTGGCACTGTGTGGCATCGGCGTGGCGCTCATGCAGACGCTCATCGTTCCGCTCCTGCCGCAATTGCCGGTACTCGTCGACGCAACGCCTGAGAACACCTCTTGGGCCGTCACCGCGACACTTCTCGCCGGGGCCGTGATCACCCCGATCTCAGGCCGACTCGGCGACATGTTCGGCAAACGCCGGATGTTGATCGTCAGCCTCGGCATGATGGTCCTCGGCTCCGCCGTGTGTGCTCTGTCGACCACCCTGGTACCCCTCGTGGTCGGCCGTACCCTCCAGGGCGCCGCCGTCGGCGCGATTCCACTCGGCATCGCGATTCTGCGCGACGAGCTTCCACCCAGGAAGATCCCGGGCGCGATGGCGACGCTCAGCGCCACTCTCGGCGTCGGTGGCGCGATAGGTCTGCCGTTCGCGGCGTTCGTCGCGCAATTGACCAACTGGCACATGCTGTTCGTGGTCTCCGGAATCATCGGCGTCATCGGCATCGCTGCAGTGCTGTATTTCGTCCCCGAGTCGCCCCAGCGCAATCCGGGCCGGTTCGATTTCGTCGGTGCGATCCTGCTGTCGATCGCGCTGGTGCTCCTTCTTCTCCCGGTCAGTAAGGGCAACGCGTGGGGCTGGACGAGTCCGTCGACGATCGGAATGCTCGTCGGCGCGGCCGTGGTGTTCCTCGGGTGGGGTGTGTACGAGCTGCGTCGGCCTCGTCCCCTCGTCGATCTCCGGATTTCCGCGCGACGTCCGGTGCTCATGACGAACCTCGCGTCGATCGCCTTGGGATTCGCGATGTATTCCAACGTCCTCGCGTTCCCTCAGCTGCTCATGGCCCCTACCGAGACCGGGTACGGGTTCGGTCTGTCGATGGTGGGCGCCGGACTCGTGCTCGCTCCGAGCGGCTTCGTGATGATGGCCCTGTCTCCCGTGTCCGCACGGATCACACGCCAGTTCGGTCCGCGCGCAACCCTCGCGTGCGGCGCGGCAACCGTGGGGATCGGGTATCTGGTGGCGTACGTGCTCTACACGGAGATCTGGCACCTGCTGGTCGCGGCGATGATCATCGGAGCCGGGGTGGGCCTGTCGTACGCTGCGATGCCCGCTCTGATCATGGCGGCCGTGCCTCTGCACGAATCTGCCGCTGCCAACAGCCTCAATACACTCATGCGCTCGATCGGTACGTCGTCGGCGGCAGCGGTCATCGGAGTCGTGCTTGCCGCCATGACCACCCGGATCGGCGATGCGGTGGTCCCGTCCCTCGACGGTTTCCGGATCACGTTCCTGATCGCGGTCGTCGCAGCGGTCGTCTCGTTGGCGATCACCGCACTGATCCCAAGACCGAGTCCGGCCCCGCGGCGCCTCGGCAACAACTGAGATCGAGCCGACCGACCTCAGAGTTTCGAGAGTGACCACTGCCCGTAGTCCGCGGCCAGAACGTTGTTGACGTCGATACCGATGCCGTCGATCTCACCCCCGGAGACCTGGTGCAGGTGTGCGGATCCGTGGACGAAGCCTTTGGGCGTTCCCCAATTGTGCTGCCAGTAGAAGGCCCCGAGCCCGACGGCAGACGCCCACTCGATGGTCGGCGAATTCGCATATACTCCGGTATTGGAAGGTCCGACCACTTCTTGCCATGCAAGCAGATACGGGACGATCTGGGTGGTGAACTGCACGAAGGTCGGATTGTCGTCGATCGAGGCATAGATCGGCCGATCGTCGGGTCCCCCCGCCGCGCGATGCAGTTCGAGTCCGCGTCGCGCGTGTTTCAACCCGGCCTGGTAGCCACCGAGCCAGTCGGAGGTCTCGCCCTTTCCGAACTGGTAGTTCGACACCACTTCGAGGCCACTGCCGATGAGCGCGTCGGCCTCGCTTTCGGTGAGCGGCTTGCCCAACATCCATTCGGCACCCGGTCGGCGGTCGGAGACGTAGCGGATCGCGCCGATGTGCCCAGCGGAACGGATCGAGGACGGGGACGGTACACCGGCGGAGTAGTCGACGATGGTGCCGAGCACCTCGCGCCCCTGGGCGATCCCCGGCGCGGCGAGCGCGGAGGCAACCACAGCTCCTGATCCGATCGCCGTATACCGCAGCAGTTCCCGACGGGTGAGTGTCATGCGCGCCTCGCTTCGCAGGTGGGGCAGATGCCACCCGGTATTGCACCACAGCACCACCGGTCACACCTGTCGCATCGACGAAGGTGACCGATTCGTCCGGATCAGGGTTCGATGGTCAGTGCCCCGCGAGCTCCGCGAAGAACGCCGGCACCAGGGCGACGTCCTGGACGGTCCGCACCGTGGTGCGCACACCCAGTCCGTGTTCCTGGAGCAGATCACACAGGCCTTCTCCGTCGACCAGGTCGATCGGAGGAGCTCCGTGCCGGTGCGCCTCCGCCCGGGCGTCGTCGGTGAACTCACCGGTTGATACGAGCAACCCCTTCTCGCCCCGGCCGACCATCGCCGCACGGAACTCGCGCACGACATCGGCAGCCACCCGCTCGCGGCCGCGGACGAAGCGGAAGAACACCGAGAAACTGAGCAGCGACACCCGCAACACACCGGTGCCCTCGACGACGTCGGCATCGGTGCTCTCGTCCGGATCGAGGGTAGTCAGCGTCGTGAACCCGGCCGCGCGAAGAACGGCCGTGACCAAACGCTCGAAGCCGTCGTCGGGCAGATCGGTGACGGCACCCAGAACCGGTTCGCGCCACAGTTCCGGATCCTCGGGGGCGGCGACAAGAGGAACGACCTGAGCACCCGACGAGGTGCGCACCATCCGTTTGCGCCGCTTCTCGGCGGTGTAGGCGATCTGCATGGGCCTGATCTCGGATTCCCGCACCGCACGCCCCTGATCGGTGGCGCTCCACACCCCGCGACGTGCGTTGGCGAGCAGCCCCATGCCCTTGAGGTAGGTGCGTGCCCAGGCCACGCGGTATTCGATCTCTGTCCCCGGACCGTCGCCGTGCAGCACGGCACGCGCTGCAGCCGGCAGTCCGACACGTTCCGATACTGCGGTGTCGATCTCGTCGATCACGCCGGATCCGCCGAGTCCGATCACCGCCTGCAGGGTCGGCCACAGCAGATCGGTGTAGGGCGGGAGCGCGCTCTCGCCGCCGGCTGCACTTACCGCACTTGCTGTGCTTGTGAGGGGGTTTCCGACAACGTTTCGGCGCTGCACACCTTCCCCAATCGTTGCGGCCTTGCCCAGTACCGCCGGTCGCTCCTGCAGGTCGGGAAACACCCTATCGGATCGACGGTGCCCGTTTCGGCGCGGGCACCTGCCGTGCGCCCTACGATGGAATCCGTGCTCCCCACGAGGTCTGCGGGCCGGCCGTGAATCGCCCCGCACCAGTCGATATGGCCCACAACCCCTACCTGAGCGGGGTGTTCGCCCCGCAACGCGACGAAGTGGACGTGGCGAACCTCCCGGTCTCCGGTGAGCTGCCACCGGATCTACACGGTAGTTATCTGCGAAACGGACCGAACCCGAGGTTCGATCCGATCGGCACCTACGTCTATCCACTGGACGGCGACGCAATGGTGCACCGCGTCGAAATCGGCGACGGCACAGCGCGGTACACCAACAGGTTCGTCCGCACTCCCAACGTGGTCGCGGAGGAGAAGGCCGGGCGTGCGCTGTGGGCCGGGATCACCGACCCGTACTTCCCGCCCGCAGACGCGGTGGGCCCGGACCTCGCGAACACCATGCGCGAACTCCCCGACATCAACGTGATCCGGCACGGAGGCAAATTGTTCGCACTCGCAGAGGGCGCGCCGCCGTACACACTCGGATCCGAGCTCGAAACACTCGCCCGCGACACCTTCGACGGTGGCCTGCCCGTCGGCATCACCGCCCACCCGAAGATCGACCCGAACACCGGCGAGATGGTGGCGTTCTGCTACATGTTCGAAGCCCCGTATCTCACCTGGTCGGTGATCGATGCCGAGGGCACGGTCATCCGCCCACCGACGCCCGTTGCCGGGGCCGACCGACCGTTGATGATCCACGACATGGCACTGACGTCGCGCTACATCGTGCTCATCCTCTCCCCATGCGTTTTCCAGATGGAACGGATCTTCTCCGGTGCGTCGCCGCTGACCTGGCTGCCGGACCTCGGCACAAGAATCGCGCTGATCCCCCGCGACGGCAACCCGGTGCGCTGGCACACCACCGACACATTCTGGGTCTGGCACACGGCCAACGCCTTCGACATGCCGAACGGCGATGTCACACTCGACTACGTCGAGTGGCGGTATCCGGGCGGAATCATCGAGTCGAACGAGCCGAACCCCGGTTCACTTACACGCGCGGTGATCTCCGACTCCGGGGTCACCCGGACACCGTTCGTCGAACGCACCATCGAGTTCCCCCGCGTCGACGACCGCCTCCTGACCGGCGAGCACCGGACGGTAGCCACGGTCGGCAAGACCGGAGAGCGCCACATCCCGCCCGGCGACGCGGACGCCCTGTGCTGGTTCGACGTGGTCGCCGGCACCGATACGACGTGGGACGCCGGCAACTACTCCGTCGGCGAACCCGCATACCTGTCGAGCTCGTCCGGAGGACCCGGTTACTGGGGCACGATCGCCACCGACCGCACCGATATGACCAGTCGTTTCCTGGTCTTCCCGGCCGAGGATCCCGCAACCGGTCCGGTGGCGCAGGTACAGCTACCGATCCGGGTGCCCTCGGGGCTGCACGGAGCGTGGCTACCCGAGATCTCCTAGTGTGAGCGGGTGGGTTTCACACGCGCCGAGCTCGAGTCCTTCCGCGATACCGTCGTCCCCGACCTGATCGGCGACGGCTGCCGTCTGCTGTTCGTCGGCATCAATCCCGGATTGTGGACAGCCGCGACCGGAGCCCATTTCGCGCGACCGGGCAACCGCTTCTACCCTGCTTTGCTGCGGGCCGGCATCCTCACCCGCGCGGTCGACCCCACATCCGGCCTGAGCGGAGCCGATACCGCGCACCTGCTCGAGCGCGGCATCGGCATCACCAATCTGGCACCCCGCGCCACGGCGCGCGCGGACGAGCTCACCATCGACGAATTGCGCGCCGGCCCTGAGCGATTGGCAGAGGTGGTCACGCGATGGCAACCCCGCGTCGTCGCGGTTGCGGGAATCACCGCGTACCGCGCAGCCTTCGGGCGACGCAAAGCCGTTTCCGGCGCGCAGGAGGAGACAATCGTCGGCGTTCCGCTGTGGGTGGTCCCCAATCCGAGCGGCCTCAATGCGCACGACACCGTCGACTCCCTGGCCGAGGCGTATGCAGCGCCCGCTCGGGCGGCAGGCATCCTCGCGCAGCGATCAGGCGCGCCCGGTCACCTTCGCTAGGTATTCGGTCGCACGGTAACCGTCTGCCGTCCCCTCGACGAGGACGGCGACACCGTCGGAGTTCTCCGTGCGGAGCGGGAGGATCTCCTGATACCCGGGTGAGTCGTACCACCGGCGGGCTCGCTCGATATCGGGGAATTCGATGACGATCACATACCCGGGGAACGGTCCTTCCAGCACTTCCGGGTCGACCCCGTGAACAAGGAAACGTCCTCCGTACGGAACGAACGTGTCATCGATCGTCTCGAGGTATCGGATGATGTCCGCTCCGAAGTCGACGGAACGGAGGTGGGCGATTGCGTATGCGGTCATGCCGACGACTCTGCAACATCGGGCGCCACAGATCGATTACCTGCGAGGTAATGGCAATGCTTCCCTCGCACCCATAGGGTCGACGCCATGACGACGATGCAGTCGGAACCGGCCGGCGCGATGCTGCGACACTGGAGAGAACGTCGAGGACTCAGCCAGCTCACGCTCGCGAACCGCGCGGGCGTCTCTGCGCGGCACGTGAGTTTCGTCGAAACCGGTCGGTCACGCCCCTCCCGAGACATGCTGTTGAAGATCTGCGAGGAGTTGGAAATACCTCTGCGCGAGCAGAACTCGATCCTGATGGCCGCGGGACTGGCACCGGCCTATCCCGAACATCGGCTCGGCGACGTGCCCATGGCCGCGGTGTCCGACGCCATCACGCGAATCCTGCGGTCGCACCAGCCGTTTCCCGCGCTGGTCGTGGATCGGCACTGGACGATGATCGACGCCAACGACGCGATAGGAGCGCTCGTTGCGGGCTGCTCCCCCGAGTTGCTCGAACCACCCGTCAATGTGCTGCGCCTGTCGCTGCATCCGAACGGACTGGCCCCGCGGATCGCAAATCTGGGACAGTGGCGCGCTCACCTGCTGGTCCGGCTCCGTCATCAGATCGGCGCGACCGCCGATCCCGTTCTCCTGCGCCTGCACGACGAATTGTCCGGCTATCCGTGCGACGACCCGGACGAGCCGGCGGAGTCGCATTCGCTCGTGGTTCCCTTGCGGATACACACCGACGACGGCGAGCTGTCGTTCTTGAGCACTACGACATTGTTCGGGACACCGCTCGACGTCACGGTGTCGGAACTCGCGATCGAAGCGTTCTATCCGGCCGACGACACGACCGCCGCTGCGCTGCACGGCTGAGCGCGTAGCGCGAACCCTGTTCTCACCGGACGTCACGGGCGTACGGTTCGAGAGGAAGCTGTTCGAACTGATCCGGAGGCGACCGATCATGAGCACTGCCAAGTGGTGGGTGATCGACGGGCGGAAAGATGGATACGCCGTCGAAGAACGCCCTACCGGGGACATCGTGGTCACGAACAAGTCCTCGTCCGAAGAACACGTGCTCCACGGGTATGTGTGGAAGCACTCGCCGGTGTTCGGCATCCAGATCCAGAGCGAGGGACCGCCGCCGTACGGGCACTGGGTCGAGAACCCGGACGACTGACCTCACCCGGGTAGATCGTCACGGCAGCGTCATCAACCGACGATGTTCGCCGGTGACGGTGTCGATGAGCGCCGCGCGTACCACGGTGGCTTCGAGAGGCAGCACGTCGTAGACGGCGGCGGTCAACCGCGGGAGTTCGTCGCGCCGGGTCCTCGGACTGAGCGAACAGTGCGGAGTCCACGACCGCGGTCGATAGTGGCGGTGCAGTTCGGCGCCGGTGCCCTCCACCGCACGCACCACGCGTTCCTGCCGGACGAGAAGATCCGCGGTCGGCGCCGGGATCAGGCATGCCCGGCCCCTGTGGAACAGGCCCACGGCATCGAGCCTCAGCGGGATCGGGGCGGCCTCGGGTAGCGCGTCGAGCACGGCGACGACGCGGTCCGTGTCGTAGGTCCGCAGTACCGCATACGACAGGTGCGGCACGTGCCTGCGGTGGGTGTGCGTGAGCAACGTCGGGATGCCGGCGTCCTCGAGCCTGCCCCACAATGTCCGCACCGCCCGGTCGGCGCGGGAGTCGAAGAGTAGGCAGACGGCAAGTGCCATCAGCCGAGGCGTTCGGCTCGCGCGCGCAGGTACCGCTGCTGGGGAAGGCTTGTGGCTTGCCGGGCTGCCTCGTCGTACTCCTCACGTGCAAGCGCGATCCGGGACGCCGGTGTCAGCGATGGGTGACAGCATAGAAACAGCAGAACGAGCGTGTCGTCCACCTGTGGATGTACGTCAGCGCCGGGTGCGTGCCGCCCGCCGGACGGGACCCGTTGGGCTACCTCGTCGTCGCGGCGTCGCCTCGCCTGCTCGCTGCGGAACAAGTCGGTCAGGCGCCGTGACGCGACGGTGACGAGCCAGGCCCGCGGGTCGTCGGGAGTACCGGAGTCCGGCCACTGTGTGGCGGCCGCCAGCAGCGCTTCCTGCACCGCGTCCTCGGCGAGATCGAAGTGCCCGAACCGTCGCACGACCGCATCGAGGACCTGCGGCGCCGACGAGCGCAGCAGGTCCTCGATCACGTTGTCGCGCATCTCTACAGTTCAGGCCCCGGAGGTGGACCTTCGTCGACGGGACGGACGTCGGCGTACGCGGTGTCCAGGACGTGCGCCGGGGCAGGACATTCACCGAGCCGCATCGCAATCTCTGTGGCTCGGTCGAAGCTGTCGCACTCGACGATCCAGTACCCGGCGAGCACTTCTTCGGTCTCGGCGTAGGGGCCGTCGGTCACGAGTGCGCCCGGTCCGATACGTCGCGTGTGGATGGGCGCCGCCAGACCTCGCGTCTCGACGAGTTCGCCGGTTTCTTCGAGTTCCGCGTTGAGTGTCGTCATGAACTCGACCATTGCCGCGAAGTCGTCCTGCGACCACGCCGGAGTGTCGGAGTCCTTACCTGCCATGCCGTCGTATTCCTGCTGGGTGGCATAGCTCTGGATCATGAATTTCATGGCCGTTCCTCCTCCATGACGCCCGGATGGGTGCTGCATCGGATACGTCGGAGCCGACGGGCGGGTCCGGACATCCCACGGAGAATTATCGGCGTATGGAGAGAACTTCGTGGCCGATCAGGACACGGACACGTGCCACACCAGTGCTGCCGCGAGCGCCCCGGCGCCGTTGAGCGACCAGTGCAACGCGATCGGTGCGAGGATGCTGCCGCTCCGCCGCCGGAGCCAGGTGAACACGAACCCTGCCGCTGCGGTCGCTATCACGGCGCCGGCGATCCCGGCGAGCTGCGCCCAGATTCCGGCGCCGAGGAAGGCGCTCAGTCCGGCGTTGCCCGCGGTCAGCCCGAACGACGACGCGATGTGCCACAGTCCGAACAACAGCGACCCGACCGCGAAGACACCTCGGGCTCCCCACACACGTTCGAGGGTGCCGTGCAGGACACCGCGAAACGCGAGTTCCTCGGGGATGACGGTCTGCAACGGGATGATGATCATCGACGCGACCAGCGCACCGGACACGGTGGCGTACCGTTCGGACAGGAAGAACTGCCTGGTGAACGGCAGTGCGATCCCGATCGCGACGACGGCGAGCACCAACCCGACCGCACCGACCGAGTAGAGGGTGCCGCGTTTCCAGTGGCGTGGTGACAAACCGAGTTCGTTCCAGTGCATACCGCGTTGCCGCATGATCGCGACAAGAACACCCGCTGCGATGGGCACCGTCGCGACGGAGGCCCACACCGTGGTGAAGTGCGCGATGAGGTTGGTGACTACGAGAACCGTCACGACCACTGCGATGTCGACCCACGCGTGGAAGTGCGGGACACGCCTGACCAGCGGGGCGACGCGTACGGCTTCGACGGTCACGCGAGACCGCCCTCGATTCGGCGTGATCCGCGAGAACGGACGGTGTCGTGCAGGTGACTCTGAAGCATCTTTTCCAGTATACGGACGAGGGCGCCACGCTCCCGTGACGCACATCACGATCAGGGCGTTCGAGGGCCGCATCACACGCCCCGTTGTCAAGGCCTTGCGTCGGCGCGACTAATCTGTTTAGCGAACCTCAGCCTCTTTTCAGGAGATACAATGGCCGACTTCCTCTACGAGGACCTCCTGCCGATCGGGGAAGACCCCACCGAATATCGGCTGCTGACCAGCGAGGGGGTGTCCACCGTCGAAGGACCGGACGGACGCACCTTCTTGAAGGTCGAACCCGAGGCGATGCGGCTGCTCACCGAGACCGCACTTCACGACATCTCGCATTACCTGCGCACGGATCATCTGAAGCAGCTCGCAAGCATCCTCGACGATCCCGAGGCGTCGAACAACGACAAGTTCGTTGCCCTCGATCTCCTGAAGAACGCGAACATCGCCGCAGCCGGTGTACTGCCGATGTGCCAGGACACCGGGACCGCCATCGTGATGGGCAAGCGCGGACAACACGTCCTGACGCCGGGCGACGACGAAGAATCGATCGCGCGCGGCGTGTACGACGCATACACGCGATTGAACCTCCGCTACTCGCAGAACGCTCCCCTCACCATGTGGGAGGAGAAGAACACGGGCAACAACCTCCCTGCGCAGATCGAGTTGTACGCCGACACGGCGAAGGGCCACGAGAACTCCTACAAGTTCCTGTTCATGGCGAAGGGCGGCGGGTCGGCCAACAAGTCATACCTGTACCAGGAGACCAAGGCGATCCTGAACCCGGACTCGATGATGCAGTTCCTCGAGGCCAAGATCCGCTCGCTCGGTACCGCGGCCTGCCCGCCCTACCACCTCGCGATCGTCGTCGGCGGCACGTCCGCCGAGTTCGCACTCAAGACGGCGAAATACGCATCGGCGCACTATCTCGACGAGCTCCCCACCGAGGGCGCGATCACCGGCCGCGGCTTCCGCGACCACGAGCTCGAGAAGCGGGTCTTCGAGCTCACCCAGAAGATCGGCATCGGCGCGCAGTTCGGCGGTAAGTACTTCTGCCACGATGTCCGCGTCGTCCGACTCCCCCGCCACGGCGCGTCGCTGCCCGTCGCCATCGCGGTGTCCTGTTCGGCCGACCGTCAGGCCAAGGCGAAGATCACCCCCGAGGGTGTCTTCCTCGAACAGCTCGAGTTCAACCCCGGCCGGTTCCTGCCCGAGGTCACCGACAGCCAGCTCGACGCCGAGACCTCCGGCGTCTCGGGCACCGGTAAAGGCGCGGCGGTGAAGATCGATCTCACCAAGCCGATGCCGGAGATCCTCGCGGAGCTGTCCAAGCACCCCGTCAAGACGCGCCTGTCGCTGACCGGCCCGCTCGTCGTGGCCCGCGACATCGCCCACGCCAAGATCAAGGAACGCCTCGACGCCGGCGAGGAGATGCCGCAGTACCTCAAGGACCACCCGGTGTACTACGCCGGCCCGGCCAAGACCCCCGAGGGTCTGGCATCCGGATCGTTCGGCCCCACCACCGCCGGTCGCATGGACTCGTACGTCGAGCAGTTCCAGGCGGCGGGCGGTTCGATGGTGATGCTCGCGAAGGGCAACCGTTCGAAGCAGGTCACCGACGCGTGCAACACCCACGGCGGCTTCTACCTCGGCTCGATCGGCGGCCCGGCCGCGCGGCTGGCCCTCGACTGCATCAAGAACGTCGAGGTCGTCGAGTACGAAGAGCTCGGTATGGAAGCCGTGTGGAAGATCGACGTCGAGGACTTCCCGGCATTCATCGTCGTGGACGACAAGGGCAACGACTTCTTCGCCCACACCGGCGAGGTCACCCTCACGGTGGGTAAGCGACCCGGTCTCTAGACACCCAGCGCATTCGAACGCGAGGAGCGGTCCGGCAGTGAATTCGCCGGACCGCTTCGTCGTCCCGCCGTTTACTCGCCGGGCGCCACACCTGCCGGCTGCTGGATGGTCGCGTTGATCCGATTCCACACGTTGATCGTCGCGATCTGCATGATGAGCGCGGCGAGTTGCTTCTCGTCGTAGTGGTCGGCGGCGGTGTCCCACACCTCGTCGGACACCGCATCCGGCCGGTCCGCGATCCGGGTGGCGGCTTCGGTGAGTGCCAACGCTGCGCGTTCCGCGTCGCTGAATCGAAGCGACTCACGCCACGCCGAGACCGCGAACAGCCGCTCCACGGACTCCCCGGCTTCCACCGCCTCTTTCGTGTGCATCTCCACGCAGAAGCTGCAGCCGTTGACCTGACTCGCCCGCAGATGCACAAGATGCACCGTGCTGTCCGGGAGCCCGGTGTTCTCCAGTGTCTTCGACAGCGCCTGCAGTGCGTCGAACGTTCCGGGGAGTACGAACGCGGGGTGATTCATTCGTGCCTTCATGTCTGCTCCTGTCACATCGGATTCTGTTCGTTCGTCATCCTTATGACGGAGCGCAACGAGAGAATGTGACTACCATGAGCGACGAAATCCTTGCCGAGCAGTTCGAGACCCACCGCGAGCATCTGCGCGCAGTGGGTTTCCGGATGCTCGGGTCCACAGTGGAATCCGACGACGCGGTGCAGGAGACGTGGCTGAAGTTGAGCCGCTCCGACACCGACGCCGTCGAGAATCTCGGCGGGTGGCTGACCACGGTGATGAGTCGCGTGTGCCTCGACATGCTGCGCTCGCGCAAGGCGCGCCACGAGGTCACCCTGGACGAGCCCACGGAACCGGTTGCGCGGGACAGCGACTCACCTGACCCGGAAGACGAAGCGGTACTTGCCGATTCGATCGGTATCGCAATGATGGTAGTTCTCGAGGCTCTGAACCCCGCCGAACGCCTCACCTTCGTGCTGCACGACATGTTCGGGATGCCGTTCGACGAGATCGCCCCGATCGTGGGCCGCTCCCCCGCTACGACGCGACAACTCGCCAGCCGCGCCCGACGCCGGGTCCGGGGTACATCCGCCGATCATTCGGAGAGCAGGCACCCACGTCGAGTGGTCGACGCATTCCTCGTCGCTGCGCGCGAAGGACGGTTCGACGACCTGCTCGAGGTTCTCGATCCGAACGTGACACTCCGCGCCGACACAGTGGCCGTGGAGGGGGCGAAGATCGGTGCGGCATTCGGGGGCCCGAAGATCGTTGCCGAGGTCGCCGGTTCTGTCGCGGTGGCAGATGCGTTCCAGGGTCGAGCGCGCGGCGCCGCACCTGCCACGATCGACGGAGTTCCCGGGGCTGTGTGGGCGCCGGGCGGGATACCACGCACCGTCTTCCGGTTCACCGTGGTCGACGGGCGGATCGTCGCCCTCGATGTCGTGGGCGATCCGGAATCGATCGGAACACTCGACGTCGTTCTGCTCTGATCACCTCGCTTCACCAGGCGATCCTTCCCGCGATTGATTTCGCTTCCCGCTACAGCAATTACCCGCGCGGGAAGCCGGAAAAGCCGCGGGAACGAGTGTCCTCAGGCAGCGCAGGAGTGTGTGCGGGAAAGGACCGCGGGTGACTGCGCGACGACGTCCTGCAGGAAGTCGGCGACGACGGCCGGCGCGGGTTCTTCACCCGGAGCGAGGATCTCGCACAGGCGCCGGTAGGTGTCGATGCTCAGCACCGGCGCCACGCGGAAGTGCGTGGTCATCGCCAGCGTGAATCCGATTCCGTGCCTACGGGAGCGCACCAGCAACTCGGGGCCGTGTTCGCCCTCGGTCAGACAGATTTCGAATTCGGCACCGCCGGCGTCGTGTTCGAAGGACGCGGACGCTACGTTGCTTCGGAGCATCTGACGATGGAGCGGCCGCAGTCCGCCGAGCACCAGCGGCGGAAGCGTCACGGTGCGGGAACGGTCGGCGGTGAACATGCGAATCTCTCCTTGCGCTTCTCCGGTCATCGTACTCCGACCGGGATTTTTCTGGAATCAATCCAATAACTGGAACTATTCCAGAAAAAGGCTCTTGTCGCAATCACCCGACCCGAGGCATGCGTCACGTCGACGCCGGGCGTTGGCGGATGGTCCAAATGCCGCACCCTGCAGGAGTGCCAACTCTGTACACGGTGTTGCTGCGCGAGACTCCCCCGCGCCGACATGATGGACACACCGACGAGCACACCGAGGGGAGGTTCCGTGCACTACTCGATCACCGACTTCGACGCGCTGCCCGAGGATGAGGCCACAGCAGTACTGCTCGAGTGCTGCTCCAGCCCATCCTGGGCACACACAGTCGCTGCCGCCCGACCCTACGAGTCACGATCGGTGCTGATCGTCGCCGCCAAAACCGCTTGCGAGCAGCTCACCGGGCCGGACCTCGACGACGCACTCGCAGGTCACCCGCGGATCGGCGAGCGCGCAGACAGCGCTGAGTCACGACGTGAGCAGGCCGCGGTGGCGACCGCCGATGCCGAGCTCCTCGAGCGGATCGCCGCAGGCAACCGCGCGTACGAAGCGAAGTTCGGGCATGTCTACCTCGTCCGCGCCGCCGGACGCTCGGCAACCGAACTGCTGCAGATTCTCGAACATCGACTCGACAACGAACCCGACGTCGAGCAGCACGAGGTCCGTTCCGCCCTCGCCGACATCACCTGCCTGCGCCTCGAACGGTTGATCATCGATACATCGGAAGGCACCGGATGAACACGCTCAGCACTCACGTCCTCGACGCCACCGCCGGCGCACCCGCGGCCGGACTCGAGGTCACGCTCACCGACTCCGACGGTGCAGTGCTCGGCGCCGGTGTCACCGACGACGACGGCCGGATCACCTCGGTGACCGAATCTCCCCTCGCCTCGGGGACGTACACCCTCACCTTCGCGACCGGCGACTGGTTCGCCGCCGGTTCCGTCGAGAACTTCTATCCGGAAGTGACCATCACTTTCCGTATCCCGGACGGGCAGAGCCACTTCCATGTGCCACTGCTCCTGTCACCGTTTTCGTACTCCACCTATCGCGGGAGCTGAGCATGACCGAACTGACCGGCAAGATCGTCCTGGGCCCGCACCGCTACGGTAAGGCCGAGAATCGCGTGGTGCGTATCGTGCGCGACACAGCCCGCCACGAGATCCGCGACCTCAACGTGTCATCCTGCCTGCGAGGAGATTTCGATGCGGCACACCTCGAGGGCGATCAGGCCACAGTGCTGCCCACCGATTCCCAGAAGCAGACCATCTTCTCCTACGCCAAAGAGAAGGGCGTCACGTTCATCGAGGACTACGGCCTCGCCCTCGCACGACACTTCGTCGACGACGTCGACCCTGTCGAGTCCGCGCGCATCGAGATCGAAGAATACGTGTGGGAGCGCGTCGTCGTCGACGGTGCCGGACACGATCACACATGGACCCGCAAGGGATCCGAGGTGCGCACCGTCGCGATCACCGTGCAGGGCTCCGGCAGTGATCGCAAGGAATGGGTGATCGGCGGGCTGAAGGATCTCGTCGTCCTCAAGTCCACGGGTTCGGAATTCTCAGGCTTCCTCACTGACCCCTATACCGTTCTCGAACCGACCCACGACCGCGTCATGGCGACGAGCCTCGTGGCGCAGTGGCGCTTCACGGCCTCCGACGCAGACTGGGACGTCACCTACGACGGGATCAGGGCGACAATGCTCGAGGTGTTCGCGACGCTGCAGTCGAAGGCCCTGCAGCAGACCCTGTTCGAGATGGGTCGTGCGGTGCTCGAGAAGTACCCGTTCATCGCCGAAATCCGGCTGTCGGCGCCGAACAAGCACCACTTCGCCTACGACCTCGCCCGATTCGGAGTCGACAACGACAACGAGGTCTTCCACGCCGACGACCGGCCGTACGGCCTGATCCAGGCGAGTGTGCTGCGCGAGGACGCACCCGATGCCGGAATCGCGTGGGAGCCCTACACGGGCGCCGTGTGACAGCCGAACCTGCCGGGCTCACGCGCTCGGTCGCCGAGTGAACGGAGCGCGAGGTAGACGTCGAGGCGATCGCCGGTGCGGCCGAGATCCCGTCCGGTGAGCGCCTCGACCCTGCCTATGCGGTACCGCACGGTGTTCAGGTGCACATGCAGCCGATCGGCGGCGCGCCGCCACGATCCGTCGCACTCCAGGAAGATCTCGAGGGTCTCGAGCAGTCCGGCATCGGTGCAACGGTCGTGTTCGATCACCTCACCGAGGATCCGGTCCGCGTAGGAGTGGAGCAGGTCGGCCGGCAACGTCGACATCAGACCGAGAGCCGAATCGAGTTCGGAGCGGCGCACCGAGACCGCACCGGGGAGGTTGCGGGCCGCTGCGGACGCCGCAGTTGCAGCCCGGATTCCGCCGTCGACGTTGTCACCGGGGCAGCGGTCACTCACCCCCACGAAGACCCGGTCGTGCCGCAGCGCGGGCGTCAAACGGCCCAGGCGCCGTCGCAGCAGCGCAGCGACATTCTCTTCCGTGCCATTGGTGAGCGCGACGACGCGCCCCGACGTGTCGACCGAGGTGACGCACGGCCCCAGCACGTCCTCGACCAGCGCGCGAAGCATGTCCGTAGGGATGTGCCCCTCGGACACGGCGACCACAGCGACCCGTTCCCCCACCGGTACGGCAAGAGTCGAATGCTCGGCGATCTCCCACGCTGCCCGACGTCGCTCGTCGCGGCGTACCCTGTCGAACGCGACCACCGTCGCGAGCTCACCGAACGCCTCGAGGCACTCTGACTCGACCTCCGTGCGCATGTCCCGATTCCGGATCACCAGAAACCAAGAACCGAGGCGGTCGACGAGACCCCGGCCCACCGTCAGGATCGTGAACCCGTCGGGCGTCGCTGCCGGAAACCGTGAGGCGGTCAGCGCAGTTGTGGTGACGACGTCGAGGGCGGCGTCGTCCGGCGGCGACGTGGACGTCATCGTCACCCCGGTCGCGGTGAGCAGCCAAGTCTGCACCCCGAACTGCTGCGCGAGCCTGTCGAGCAGTTCATCGACGGGACGGCCGTCGGCGAGGGCAGCGAGCCACTGCCGTTGCCGTGCGAGTCCCGTCTGCAGACGGTCCATGCGTGCCCCGGACATCCGGCCGGTCATGTGTTCGATCACCCGGCTGAACGGCATATGGTCGGGCACCGCCAGCAGCGGCAACCGATGCCGAACACACGCATCGACGACATCGTCGGGCACCCCGCCGTGCAGAGCTTCACCCGCGGCCATAGCCGCGACACCCGCCGCGACCAGACGCTTGACGAACAGGTCGGTGTCCTCCGCCGAACGCCGCCACACCAGACCCGTGAACACCAGCGATCCGGCCGTCACATAACGCGTGGGATCGGGCATGTCGGTCGTGCACGCCCGCAGAACCACGCGTGCGAGCGCATCCGGGTCGCCGTGGAGCACCCGAATTCCCAGGTCCGGGACGTTGACCACATCGTGAAGAAGCATGCTGTTCACCTCCCGGTGATCGTCTTGGATGATCGAACAGTAGGAGCACAAAATTTCCGGAGCGTTTCATGTGTGCTGCCGGAGAGGTTTCGGCCTCGGGCAGCGTTGACTGGAGACTCCGACGAGTTTCGAGGAGTCCCGATGCATCCGAACCCCACCGAACCGCAGCGCGTTATCCGCGGTGCGCACATCGTGACGATGGACTCCTCACGGGCCGAGTACCGCACCGGATACGTCGTGGTCGAAGGCAACCGCATCGTCGCGGTGGGCGAGGGCGAACCGGTCGGCTACGACGATGCGCAGATCATCGACGGCATCGGGTGCGTGCTCACTCCCGGCCTGATCAACACCCACCACCACCTGTACCAGTGGCTCACCCGCGGACTCGCCGTCGACCACACGCTGTTCGAATGGCTCACCACGCTCTACCCGATCTGGGGTGGCATCGATGCCGATGCCGTGTACGTCGGAGCGAAGGGCGCGCTGGCGCACCTCGTCCGCACCGGGTGCACCACGAGCACCGACCACCACTACGTCGTGCCGCGCGACGGTGGCGACGTGTTCGGCGCCGAGATCACCGCCGCAGCCGAGGTCGGCATCCGATTCCACCCGTGCCGCGGCTCGATGGATCTCGGAGAGAGCGCCGGCGGTCTCCCGCCGGATCACATCGTGGAACAACTCGACGCAATTCTCGAGGGCAGCCGCGAGGCCGTCGACACCTGGCACGATCCGTCGTTCGACTCGATGCTGCGGATCACTCTTGCGCCGTGCTCACCGTTCTCGGTCACCGGCGATCTGCTGAGGGAGTCGGCGCTGCTCGCGCGCGATCTCGGGGTCCGGCTGCACACCCATCTCGCCGAGACCCTCGACGAGGAGGATTTCTGTCTCGAGAAGTTCGGGTGCCGGCCGGTGCAGTACATGGAGTCGTTGGGCTGGACCGGCTCGGACGTCTGGTACGCGCACGCGGTGCATCTCGACGACCACGACATCGGTGTGCTGGCCGCGTCGGGTACCGGGGCCGCGCACTGCCCCACGTCCAACGCGCGTCTCGGTGCCGGCATCGCGCGTGCCGCAGATCTCTATGCAGCGGGTGTGCCCCTCGGACTCGGCGTCGACGGTGCCGCGAGCAACGAGTCGTGCTGCATGCTCGAAGAGGCCCACCACGCAGCATTGTTCGCACGTGCTCGCAGCGGCCCGCGAGCCATGTCGGTGCGGCAGAGCCTCGAGCTGGCGACCATCGGCGGTGCACAGGTGCTGGGCCGTGAGAACGAGATCGGGTCGATCGAGGTCGGCAAGCTCGCCGATCTGGCGTTGTGGCGCATCGACGGTCTCGCGCATTCGGGAATCACCGACCCGGTCGCGGCGCTCGTCCTCGGCAGTCGGCCGCCGCTCGAACTGTTGCTCATCAACGGTCGCGATGTGGTGCGCCGCGACGAAGTGTGCACCGTCGACGAGGAGGTCGTCGCCCGGCAGGTCGCCGACGAACACGTCGAGCTCGTCGCGAAAGCGGGGTGAGTGCCGTGGATCTCCACACGATCACTGCGTACGACCTGGCTCATGAACGAGGCGACCTGACCATCGGGCCCGGTGAGGCGTTCGTCGCCGGAGGGACGTGGATGTTCTCCGAACCCCAGCTGCATCTGCACAGGCTGGTCGATCTGACCGGGCTCGACTGGCCCGCAGTGACGCTCACCGCCGACCACCTCGAGATCGCAGCCACGTGCACGGTCGAACGCCTGTCGGTCCTCTCGACCACCGAGCAGTGGCGGGCCGCGCCGCTGTTCCGGCAGTGCGCGCAGGCATTGCTCGCGTCGTGGAAGATCTGGAAGCGGGCCACGGTCGGTGGCAACATCTGTCTGTCGTTCCCGGCGGGTGCGATGATCTCGCTCGCCGCGGCGCTCGACGCCACCGCGGTGGTCTGGACCTCGGATGGACGCGAAACCTTCTATCCGATCACCGAGTTCGTCACCGGGTCCGCGACCAACGTGCTCGCCTCCGGCGATGTGCTGCGCAGCATCCGCGTCCCGCTCTCCACACTCGGAGCCCGCACCGCGTTCCGAAAGATCGCTCTGTCCCCTTTGGGCCGCTCGGGTGCGATTGTCATCGGGCGCCGCGACACGGACGGCGGTGTCGCACTGTCGGTGACCGCCTCGACCGTGCGGCCGTATGTCCTGAAATTTCACGAACTCCCGTCCGAACAGGACATGTCCGAGGCGCTTGCTCGCTTCGTCCCGGCCGATGCCTACCACTCCGACTCGCACGGAGCAGCCGACTGGAGACAGGCCGTCACCGCTGTACTCGCCGAAGACGTCCGTATCGAACTGTCGAACAGAGAGGACCCGGCGTGAAATTCACCGTCAACGGCACCGAACTCGACACCGAGCCTCGTCCCGGCCAGTGCCTGCGCACACTGCTACGGGAAAATACGCACTTCGAGGTCAAGAAGGGCTGCGACGCCGGCGACTGCGGCGCATGTTCCGTCCTCGTCGACGGCGAACCCGTCCATTCCTGCATCTATCCCGCCGCGCGTGCGGACGGGCACGACGTGACCACCGTGTCGGGCCTGGGCACCCCCGACCACCTGCATCCGATGCAGCAGAAGTTCGTCGACGCAGCCGGTTTCCAGTGTGGCTTCTGCACTGCCGGCATGATCGTGACCGCGTCCACGTTCACCGACGACGATCTCGATGACCTGCCGAACCGGTTGAAGGGCAACCTGTGTCGCTGCACGGGTTATCGTTCGATCGACGACGCGTTGCGCGGCACCCGGAACACCGAACAGGTCGTCGAGGGGGCGTCGTGCGGCCGGTCGCAGCGTGCGCCCGCCGCGACCCGAGTGGTCACCGGAGTCGAGCGCTACACCCTCGATACGCAGGTCGAAGGCCTGCTGCACATCGCCGTGCTCGGCAGCCCTCATCCGCACGCGCGCATCCTCTCGGTCGACGCCGCCGCGGCCGAAGCTCTACCCGGCGTGCACACAGTGCTGTACTACCGTGATGCTCCCGCAACGGCGTACTCGACAGCGCGACACGAACTGCGCGACGACGACCCCGACGACACCTACCTGTTCGACAAGATCGTGCGGTTCCGCGGGCAGCGGGTCGCCGCAGTCGTCGCGGAGACTGCCGCCCTCGCGCAGCGGGCGATCGGGCTGATCCGAGTCGACTACGAGGAACTGCCGTTCGTCCTCGACCCGGATGTCGCTCGAGAACCGGGTGCACCGTTGCTTCACGCCGACAAGGGCCCCGCGTCACGCATCGCCGATCCGTCACGCAACCTCGTCGCCGAACTCCACGGTGAGACCGGGGACGTCGAGACTGCGTTCGAGGCATCGGAGTTCGTGGTGCAAGGACGGTGGAGTACGCATCGCGTGCAGCACACCCACCTCGAAACACACTGTGCCATAGGATATATCGACGGAGAGGGTCGACTCGTCATCCGTAGTTCGACACAGGTCCCGTTCCTCGTGCGAGACGAGCTGTGCCACATCTTCGGGCTCGACCGGGACCGGGTCCGGGTGTTCGCGACCCGGGTCGGCGGCGGGTTCGGAGCCAAACAGGAGATGCTCGTCGAAGACGTCGTCGCCGCCGCGGTGTTGCGCACCGGCCGTCCCGTTCAGTTCGAGTTCACCCGCACCGACCAGCTCACCGTCGCACCGTGCCGGCATCCCATGCGCGTCGGCGTCACCCTCGCCGCGGGAACAGACGGAATCCTCAACGCCCTCGCGATCGACGTCCTCGCCGACGCCGGCGCCTACGGCAACCACTCGGCCGGCGTGATGTTCCACGGCTGCACCGAATCCATTGCGGTGTACCGATCCCCGAACAAGCGGGTCGATGCTCAGGCCGTCTACACGAACAATCGTCCCTCCGGGGCGTTCCGCGGCTACGGTCTCGGGCAGGTGATCTTCGCGGTCGAGTCCGCGATGGACGAACTCGCGGTGAAGCTCGGCGTGGACCCGTACGAACTCCGGCGCCGGAACATCGTCGTCCCGGGCGATCCGCTGATCGCGGCTCACCTGGAGAGTGCCGACCTGATGTACGGCAGCTACGGGCTGGATCAATGCCTCGACCTCACCGAACGCGCGATGTCGAGGAGCGGTGGCGCGCCCGCACCCGTGGGCGACCACTGGCGGATCGGCGACGGGATGGCTCTCGCGATGATCGCGACCAACCCACCGAACGGGCACATCGCCGACACGTCGATCGAACTGCTCCCCGACGGGCGGTTCGTCGCTCACGTCGGGACCGCGGAGTTCGGTAACGGCACCACCACCGTGCACACTCAGATCGCGGCCACCGAACTCGGCACCGTCCCCGACCACGTCGAGATCTGGCAATCCGACACCGACGTCACGACGCACGACACCGGCGCGTTCGGTTCCTCCGGCACCGTCGTCGCAGCGAAATCCCTGCTGGCGGCGGCACAAGAATTGCACCACCGCATGGCGAAGGCCGCCGCCGAACTCACCGGCACCGACCCGGACGCTGCCGAACTCACCCCGGACGGCGTGCGGTGCGGCGACACGCTCGTCACGCCGTCGGAGTTGCTCGACGCATCGGGCGGCCGTCTACGCGGCGAAGGCCGCCACGGCGGCCTTCCTCGCTCGTTGTGTTTCAACGTGCAGGCCTTCCGGGTCGCAGTGGACGTCCGGACCGGTGAGGTCCGCATCCTCCGATCCATCCAGTCCGCCGACGCCGGCACCGTTCTCAATCCCGAACAGTGCCGCGGTCAGATCGAAGGCGGAGTCGCGCAGGCGATCGGTGTATCGATGTTCGAGGAGTTGATCACCGACGAGCACGGGCGGGTGACGACGGACGTGCTGCGGAACTATCACATCCCGCAATACGCCGACCTTCCCCGCACCGAGGTGTACTTCGCCGACACATTCGACGAGCTCGGTCCGATGGGAGCGAAGTCGATGAGCGAGGCTCCGTTCAATCCGATCTCGCCCGCGTTGGCCAACGCCGTCCGCAACGCGATCGGTGTGCGTCCCCACGAGCTTCCGCTCTCCCGTGACCGCGTATGGCGACTGCTGCAGAACGCCACACAGTCGTAACTCAACGTTGACACAGCCCGGAAGAATCGCCCCGATTCAGGTGTAATATAACTTCTTGCAACGGTATTCGAACCGATGCAGTCCGCCCGCGCGAATGTCCGCCAGGACCCCGGCGGTGAACGATCCGGAGCTCCCCTCCGGAGGAGGATTTTCCGGAGACGGGTGTGAGGGCCGTCCCAGACGAGCACCCCACGTCTCCGGAGGACCACATGACCTGTTCGGCAATGCTCCCACCCACCCTCGAGTTGGTGGGACGCTTCGACCCCGACGTCATGAACACATTCATTGCCGCACGAGCGGAACAACTTCACGTGCACGCAACCGTTCTGTCCGCCACGGAACATCGCATCGCGTTACACACGCGCGGCGACCCCGATCTCGTCGGCGCCCTCGAAGCTGCCTGCGCACTTGCACCGGGCGACAACGTCGTCCTCGAATGCACGGCCCCTCAGTCCACATCGCCCGAGAGAAAGGTAGTGCCATGACCCCGTGGGTTTCCGTGGCCCTCACCCGCGATATCGAACCCGGCTCCGCAACCGGCACCGCGGTGAACGGTGCACCAGTAGCACTGTGGCGCGGCGCCGACGGCGTGCTGCACGCGTGGGCGGACCGATGCCCACATCGGGGAATGCGCCTCAGCCTCGGATTCGTCCGCGGAGCCAGACTCGTATGCCTCTATCACGGTTGGCAATTCGATGGCAAAGGTGCATGCAGGCACGTGCCGGCTCACCCGAAGATGACTCCGCCGAGTACCGTGACGCCCGTCCGTTACCGAGCTGTCGACCGCAGCGGAATCGCGTGGGTGTCGACTACCGACTCCAGCGACACCGCCGTCCCCGAACGATCCGCCCCCGAGACCGCACCGGAACCGATCCGGTCGGTGTGGTTCACCGCCGACACCGAGCGCGTGATCGACCGGCTCCGCTCCGAGGTGGAGGACCTCGCCCTCGACGGGCACGTCGCCACCGGGCAGATCGACGGCGTGGAGATCCGCGCCGGCATCCAGAAGGTCGACGAGGCCACGACGGCAGTACATGTCGTCGCAGTCGGGAACCTTCCGGCAGAGACCGTGACCCGGCTCGTACGGCGCCTGCATGACATCCGAGACTCGGTGACCACGACAGTCGAGGCGGTGCAGTGATGACAATCCCTGTGTTGCACGACTTCCCGCTCGACCCGAGGTGTTACTCGGTGCGACTGACGCTGTCGCTCATGGAGATGGAGCACACCACCGTGCCCGTCGACGTGTTCCCGGGCGCGAAACACCTCGAAGGGCGATACCGCGAGCTCACCCCGACCGGGGTCCTACCGGTACTCGAAACCGGGGAACAGATGCTTGTCGGTATGGAGACGATTCTCATGCACGTCGTCGCCGGCACCGTGTGGATGCCGCCCGACGATCGGTGGCTGCGGTTCGCATCCGGGCCCCTCGAGCAGGTGTACGTCTGCCGCGAGAGGTCCCTGTTCACCACCGATCCCATCGACAACCACGGTGCGCGGGCAGTACTCCAGGAGGTCGACGACCACCTCGCCGTCTCGCTCCCGGACGGCGACTGGCTTGCCGGCGATCGACCCACAGCGGCCGACCTGGCCGTCTATCCGGCTGCCGCACTGAGCCGGGACATCGGTATCGATCACGACGCGTACCCCGGACTACGACGGTGGATGCGCCTCATCAAACAACTTCCCGGGTTCGTCGAAATGCCTGGTATTCCCGTCTTCCCCTGACCTTTCCACGGAAGGATCCTCATGGAACAGTCGACCGTCGACGCGGTGATCCGCGGCCTCGAGAAGGCCGGCGTCAGCACCGTGTGTTACCTCCCCGATTCCCTGTTCAAAGAGCTGTACCCCGCGCTCGATGCGCATCCGAGCATCCGGACCATCCAGGTCACCAACGAAGGCGAAGGCGCCGCCATCTGCGGTGGGCTGTTCCTGTCCGGCGCACGCGGCGTGCTCATCATGGAGAACTCGGGCCTCCGCGCCTCCGTCGAACCATTGGCCCGGATGGGTCTCGGCGCGGGGATCCCCGTGATCATGCTCATGAGCTATCGCGGCGAACTCGGCGAGAACAACTGGTGGGCAGTACCACACGGCATCACCATGGAGCCGATCCTCGATGCGCTGCGTATCCCGTACCGCATCGTCCGCGAAGAGGATGCGATCGAACGTGCCGTCCACGACGCATTCGAATGGTCGTACTCGGCCTACCATCATTCCGCCGTCGCCCTCGGAGGAGGACTCGTCCGATGACCACCATGCGCATGACCCGATTCGAGTGCATGCAGGCGCTCGCAGCCCTACTCGACAACGAACTGGTGATCCTGTCCCTGGGGGCCAGCGTCGACGAGTGGTACAACGCCGCACCGCACATGCGACAGGCAAGCCTGTTCCAGCAGCAGCTCGGCTGCGTCACCCCGCAGGCATTCGGACTCGCGGTGGGCCTGCCTCACCGTCGGATCATCTCTCTCGACACCGACGGTGGAATGCTGTTCAACCTGGGCATCCTCGCGACACTCGGTAACGAGCGGCCCAGCAATCTCTTCACGGTGGTGTGGGACAACGAGTGCTACCAGTCGATCGGCGGGCCACCCACCCACACGGCTCACGGCAATGTGGACATCGCTGCCATCGCACGCGGAGCCGGCGTGGAGAAGTCCTACACGGCCACGACTCTCGAAGAATTCGAGAAGCACTGCGTGTCCGGGCTTGCGGCAGACGAGCCGTATGTGCTCGTCGCGAAGGTCTCGAGCAATGTCCAGCCCGGCATCAAGCGCAAGCACAGCGACGGGCGTGAGGACAAGTACATCTTCGTCCGCCACGTGGAGGCGACGGAGAACATCACGATCATGGGCCCCAGTGAACACAACTGACGGCTACGACTACGTCGTCGTCGGGGGTGGGTCCGCGGGGTGCGTCCTCGCGGCCCGCCTCACCGAGGACCCCGACGTCACCGTGCTGCTCCTCGAGGCCGGACCGGACCACGCCGGAATCGACTCGCTGGACACACCCGGAACCTGGGCTTCTCTGCTCGGCGGCGCATACGACTGGGGCTACCACTTCACCGCGAATCCGCTGCTCGACGGGCGCGAAGTGCCGATCCCGCGGGGACGCGTGCTCGGCGGATCGAGCAGCATCAACGCGATGCTGTGGTACCGCGGGCACGCGTCGGACTACGACGCATGGGAGACAGCGGGGGCGAAGGGTTGGAACTACGCGTCGCTGCTCCCGTACTTCCGGCGCGCCGAGGACTGGGAGGGCGGTGCAACCGCGGAGCGTGGCGCCGGTGGCCCGATCCGCATCACCACGCCGCCGAATCCTCACCCCGTTGCCGCCGGATTACTGGAGGCCGCAGCAGAACTCGACATGACGGTGCTCGACGACTGCAACGGACCCGACATCGAGGGTGCCGCCCTCGCCAATCTCAACATCGATGACGGGCATCGCGGCAGCACCGCTCGCGCCTACCTCGATCCGGTGCTGGCCCGGCCGAATCTCACGGTCCGCACCGGCGCGACCGTCACCGAGCTCGTGTTCGCCGGGACTCGGTGCACCGGCGTGCGGTACCGATCGCACGGCGTCGTCGAGGTCCGCGCGCACGCCGAGACACTGCTGTGCGCGGGCGCGATCGCCAGCCCACATCTGCTGCTGCTCGCAGGCATCGGAGATCTCGAACACCTCGGTGAGCACGGCGTCACTGTCCGCGCAGATCTTCCCGGTGTCGGACGCAATCTTCAGGATCATCCCTTGCTGATGGGTGTGAACTTCCGGTCCCGTCGTCCGCTCGGACCGGTGCGGGACAACGGCGGCGGAGCAATCCTGAACTGGCGATCCGATCCGGCCCTGGATCTTCCGGATCTGCACGCATTCATCGTGCAGGGGCCGCACGCGACCCCGGAGGTGACGAAACGGTACGACGTCGCCGGTGACGTCTTCGCCATCTCCCCCGGTCTCATGCGGTCCCGCAGCGTCGGGCGACTGTCCTTGCGTTCTGCCGACCCCGAGGTCGCACCCGACATCGACCCCCGCTATCTGTCCGATCCACGCGACCTCGACGCCCTCGTCTCGGGCCTCGATTACATCTTCGACCTCGCCGGTACCGCAGCATTGCGTGGGCTGATCGACACACCCGCTGCGCCCGATCGGCGACTCGACCGAGCCGAGGCGGAAGCGTTCGTCCGGGCAAGCTGCTCGACGTTCTTCCACGTCGGCGGTACCTGCGCGATGGGTGTCGGCCCCGACGCGGTCGTCGACCCCGAGCTGCGGGTATACGGTTTCGACAGGCTGCGCGTCGTCGACGCATCCGTGATTCCGATACTGCCGTCGTGCAATACGAACGCACCCGTCATCGCCCTCGCGGAACGCGCCGCCGCGTTGATCAGAGGACACGAGAGGACCCCGTCATGACCACCACCCTGTGCGACGATCCCGTCGTCCTCGACCGCTGGTACCCGGTCTGCGCGGAGAACGAACTCGAAGCTGCCGCTGTCGCCACCACACTGCTCGGCGCCGACCTCACCTGCGGACACGATCAGGACGGCCATCCCGTCGTCCACACGGCAGCACGTGAACTGCCGGTACGTACGAAGTTCGGATTCGTGTGGACCACGCTCGGTGAGCCTGTCCGCGACGTCTTCACGATCGACGAGGCCGATGAGCCCGGCCGTCGGTACGTCGCGTGCGGATGGGTCACACTCCGATCATCTCCCGGCCGCGTCGTCGAGAACTTCCTCGACATGGCCCACTTCCCGTTCGTGCACACCGGGATCCTCGGCGGTGAGGCAGCCACCGAGGTTGCCCGTTACAGCTGGGAGATCCGCAAGGACACCGATGAGGTATGGGCCACCGACTGCAAGTTCTTCCAGCCTCAGATGTCCGCGGCATCGGAAGGCACCTTCGCACATCTGACCTATCGTGTACCGGATCCGTATCAGGTGATGCTGTACCGGATTTCACCCTCCGACGAGACACGTCTCGACGCCATCGCGCTGTTCATCCAGCCGATCACGGAAACGTTGTGTCGTGCACAGCCGGTGATGTACCTCGTCGATCCTGATTCGACCCACACCGAGCTGACCCAGTTCGAGCAGGTGATCTTCCTGCAGGACCGCATCATCGTCGAGAACCAGAGGCCGCTGTTGCTCCCGCTCGATCCCCGTGACGAGATCCCCACACGGGCGGACGCGTCCTCGGTCACCTACCGTCGCTGGCTCAAAGCCAAAGGGCTGCGGTGGGGAGCACTCCCGTTCCGACCCGCCCACACCGCAGGAGCACGTCCATGACCACCAGCATCGCACCGCGGCACAGCGCCGCGTTCCTCGACGGCAACGACAAGCGCCTGCTCATCGACGGCCGGTGGATCGCCGGAGCGGGAGCGCCGTTCGAGACCTCCGATCCCGCCACCGGCGCTGTCCTCGCCACACTGTCCTCCGCAGGCGCCGACGATGTGGACGCAGCGGTCGCCGCGGCACGCGCCGCGCTGCACGGGAAGTGGCGAGCGTGGACGCCCGCCGCGCGCGCACGGGTGCTGTGGCACATCGCCGACGCCATCGATGTCCATGCCGACGAACTGGCCGAACTGGAGACCTTCGACCAGGGTAAGTCGTGGGCGACGTCCCGGTTCGCGGAGATTCCCTCGGCAGCAGAACAGTTCCGGTACTACGCCGGATGGGCCACGAAGATCACGGGCACCACGATCGCGCCATCGATCACCTACCAGCCACCCGGAAAACGGGTGGTCGCGCAGACGGTGCGCGAACCGGTCGGTGTGGTCGCGGCGATCGTCCCGTGGAATTCGCCGATGCTCATGGCGGCGATGAAGCTCGCACCGGCCCTCGCGGCGGGATGCGCCGTCATCCTCAAACCGGCTGAGGACACCTCGCTCACTGCACTGCGCCTCGGTGAGCTCATGGTCGAGGCAGGCGTACCGGCCGGCGTCGTCGGGGTTCTCACGGGTGACGGCACCGTCGGCGCGCGGTTGGCGTCCCACCGGGATGTCGACAAGGTGACATTCACGGGGTCCACCGCGACCGGGCGAGCCCTGACGGCCGCATCCGGCGCGAGCAACCTCAAGCGCCTGACGCTCGAACTCGGCGGGAAGTCTCCCGTCCTGGTGTTCGGCGACGCCGAACTCGACACGGCCGTCCCCGGCATCGCGCGGGGCATCTTCTCGAACTGCGGTCAGGTGTGCGTCGCCGGATCGCGTGTCTATGCCGAACGGTCGGTGTACGAGCAGGTGGTGGACGGCCTGGCCGCCGCTGCACGGTCACTTCGTCTGGGCCACGGGCTCGACGAGGGCACCGACCTCGGTCCACTCGTGAGCCGGCGGCACCGCAACACGGTGGCGTCGTACGTCGACGACGGTGTCCGCGGTGGCGCGACGGTCGTCGCCGGGGGTCGTGCGGTGGGTGAGATCGGCAGCTTCTACGAGCCGACCGTCGTCGTCGATGCCGGCTCGGACCTGCCGATGATGCGTGAGGAGATCTTCGGTCCCGTCGTCACCGTCACTCCGTTCGACGACGCCGAGGAGGTCATCGCCTGGGCGAACGACACCGACTACGGCCTGGCCGCGAGCGTATGGACGTCGAACCTCTCACGCGCCCATCGTGTTTCCGACGCGATCCGCGCCGGAACGGTGTGGATCAACTGCCACTCCTATTTCGCCCCCGAGTTGGTCAAGGGCGGGCACAAGGAATCCGGGTGGGGTTACGAGAACGGTGCAGCGGGGCTGGAGAATTATCTCGAGACCAAGACCGTCTGCCTCACGGTCTGATCCGTCGCCCCCTCCGGGCCGAGCCGGCACAACGCGCGCCGGGCCGCGACACGTCTCTACGAGACCTGCTTTTCTTTGAGGTAATCATGCGTCGCATCAAAACGCGAGAGCATGTATTCACCCGCTTCGATCGGAGGATAGATCGGTTCTGCCCCGGGCTCGACGCAGGTCGGTATCGCTTCGATCACGGCGTGGAAGTCCGGGGCGACGAAGTACGGGATCGAATACCGATGTGCACCCACCGGATTGAGTACCCGATGGCGAGTCGATACGTAGCGGTGATTCGTCCACCGGGCGATCATGTCCCCCAGGTTGACGATCAGGGCGTCGGGTGGGGTGACGACGTCGATCCATCCCCCGCCCCGGGCGGCCACCTGTAATCCGCCGATGTCGTCCTGCGCGAGCAGGGTCAGCGAGCCGTAGTCCGTGTGTGCACCGGCGCCCGGCGCGAGGTCGCCGGCTGGGGCTGGCGGATAGTTCAGCATCCGCAGCGAGGCAATGGGATCGGTGAACATCGGCTCGAACGCGTCGACCTCCAGGCCGAGGGCGAGCGCAAGTCCACACATCAGGTGAGCATTGATATCGAGACAGGCCTTCGAGTACTCCTCGGCGACACTCTTGAATTCGGGCATCAGCGAGTCAGGCCACTGGGCGGGTCCGTGCAGGGGTGTGCCTGCCATGACTTCCGGATGGTCCGGGCCGCGGTCGATGGTGATGTCGAGCGCTTCCTTGCTGTCCGCTCCGAGTGCAGCGTCGAGAGTCTCGGCCTTGGGAGGAACATATCCACTGTGGCAGGACGACTTGCCGATCCAGATCTGCATCTTCTCGTCTGCGGGCAGCGCGAAGAACCGTTGCGCTTGCTCCATCATCGCAGCGCGGAGCTCGGAGGCGAGTCCGTGACCGGTCACGACGAAGAATCCGAGGTCGGTGCAGGCTGCGTCGAGAGCATCGGCAACCGCGTGGGGGTCTCCCCCGTCGCGTAGCGGGCGCAGATCGATGATGGGAAGCGAGTCCATGGGGTTCTCCAGACACGAGGCGAATGATCGCTATCAGTTAATTCTTGCGGGGCTACCACCTCGTCTCGTTCCTGTGAGATCCGAGTTACGGATGCTCGGGCGTCACGCCCACACACAGCACGATGTGCGCGGGTTCCTCACCCCTGTGAGCCCATTGCATCTCGGTTCCTGCCGCGGCGAACAAGCAATCCCCCTCGACGAGGACGACGGGTTCACGGTCACGCACCTGCACCTCGAGGCTGCCACCTGTCACCACCACGACGAGGTCGTCCGCGCGGCGGAACCAGCCGCTGACGTCGTCGTCCGATCCGATGAGATACTGGTAGACCTCGGAGATCACACCGTTTCCGCGCGCCAGCCACGTCACGGGCGCGGTCGGAGTACCGGTCACCGCCTGCGGAATGCGCCCCTCGGCGCGCACCACCAGGACATCCGCGTCGGGCGCGGGGTCGAGGAAGCTCGACGGTGATCGCCCGAGAGCATCGGCGATCTTGTACAGGGTCGCGAGCGACGGCGCGTTCAGTCCCCGCTCCACCTGACTGAGAAACGCCTGACTGACTCCCGCCCGCTCCGCCAATATCCTGGCACTGAGACCATCCCGCTTACGGGCAGCACGAATCGCAGCTCCGATCCGCGCGACGCGATCCTCTTCCGGCACAACACTCCTCCGATTCATCCGCATATGACGTCCGAAACACGATCGTCACGATTCGGTCATTGCCGGTCAACTATGCACCTGCAGAGTTCCGACTTAACGAATAGCGATTACCTGGAAGGTCTCATCGCATGGTGACAGCAGTATCCTCGGCCGGCACCACCGGCACCCTCGACAGCGAGAGCCCAGGGCTTGCCGACGGAGTCGTCATGAACGGCATTCATCGTTCGTTCGGCGAGAACGTCGTCCTGCGCGACGTGTCTCTGCACGTCCGTCCAGGCGAGGTCTACGCACTTCTCGGCGAGAACGGCGCCGGAAAGTCCACGCTGATGCGTATTCTCACGGGCCTGCTCCCCCCGGATGCCGGCGCGATCACCGTCGACGGCGTGTCCCTCGCCGACGGCGGGCACAACCGCATCGCCATGGTTCACCAGCACTTCATGCTCGTACCCAGCATGACCGTGGCCGAGAACTTCCTGCTCGGACGCTCACGCGGCGTCGTCGGACGGAGTCGCCTGCGCAGGATGGGCGAGGAGATCGCCGCGCTGGCCGACGACGCCGGCCTCGCATGCACGCCCGACGCCCGCGTCGAGACGCTGTCGGTCGGCGAACAGCAGCGTGTCGAAATCCTCCGCGCCCTGCACCTGGGAGCCCGCTACCTACTCCTCGACGAACCCACCGCGAATCTGGCTCCCACAGAGATACATTCACTGCTCGCGCAGGTACGACGTCTCGCCACCGATCTCGGCGTAGGAATCGTGCTGATCACGCACCATCTCGAAGAGGTGATCGAGGCCGCCGACCGCGTGGGTGTTCTACGCGGGGGCACACTCGTCTCGGAGAGGCCCGTCTCCGACGTCACGACCGCGGAACTGGCCCGCGACATGGTGGGCCGCGATGTCGGGCTCGGAATCCGCCGAGCTGCCGCCGAGCCGGCGGGTCACTGCATGCTCGAACTCGTGAGCGTGTCGGTGCCAGGCCAGCTCGGCGATGTGAACCTGCGAGTACGTGCAGGCGAACTTGTCGCAGTTGCGGGGGTCGAAGGCAACGGCCAGTCCGCCCTCGAGGATGTGCTCTCCGGCCTTGCGGCCGACTCGTCCGGCGCAGTGTGCATCGACGAGCGTGAGATCGACACGTCCAGCCCGCGCGATCTCCGGGAGGCCGGTGTCGGTGTCGTGCCCGCCGACCGCTACACCCGCGGGCTGGTCAAGTCCCTCGGAATCGATACCAACCTCGCCATCGACAGCTACACCACGCCCCCTGTGGCGCAGCGGTGGGGACGCGTGTCGCGCAACGCGATTCGACAACGCGCCGAGCGCATCATCGCGGCACTGTCGGTGAAGGCCCCGAGCCCGCGCACCCCCGCCGGAACACTGTCCGGCGGCCACGCCCAGCGCGTCGTGCTCGGTCGGGTCCTCGACGGCGAGCCGGACGTCCTCGTCGTCGCACAGCCCACCCGAGGCCTCGACATCGGCGCCACCGAATTCGTGTGGGACACCCTCGTGGAACACCGCTCCCGCGGCGCTGCAATCCTCCTGATCTCCTCGGACCTCGACGAGGTCTGCAGTCTCGCCGACCGCGTCGTCGTTCTCTACCGCGGGCGCATCGTCGCCGAATTCGACGAAGGACCGTTCGATCGCGAGGCCATCGGCTCAGCGATGGGCGGATTCCAGGAGGCCGCTGCGTGACCGCCACTCTCACTCCCCCGGGATCGTCCCCGGTCACCGATCCCGCAACGACATCGCGACCGAAGAGCTTGGTCACCTCGGCCGCAGTCCCGCTGCTCGCCGTGGCAGCCGGTCTCTCCGTCGGCGCCGTCCTCATCCTTCTCGCGGGCGGGAATCCGATCGACGCCTACGCGACGATGCTCGATGCAGCACTCGGCGGCGACACGCAACTCGGGCGCCTGCTGACAGGGATGACTCCCCTCGTCCTCATCGGCCTCGGATACGCGATCGCCTACCGCACCGGGTTCATCACCATCGGCGCGCAAGGTCACTACGACGTCGGTGCGATCACCGCCGCGGCGGTGGTACTCACTGTCCCGCTCAACTCGGGCTGGGTCGCGATCCCCGTCGTCGCCGTCCTCGCGGCGGCCGCGGGCGCATTCATCGGGGGGATCGCCGGAATCCTGAAAGCCAGATTGGGCGTGAACGAGATCATCTCGTCGCTCATGCTCAACTATCTGGTCTTCTACGGCCTCGCGTGGGCGGTACGGAAACCACTCGCCAATCCGAACGGATTCACCCCGGAGTCCGAACGCATCCCCGATTGGGCGATGCTCGCAACCATCCCCGGCACCCGCATCCACGTCGGCGTGTTCGTGGCCATCGCCGCGGTGCCACTCGTGTGGTGGCTCATGCGCTCGACGCGGTTCGGGTTCGCCTCGCAGGTGGTCGGTGAAAGTCCCTCCGTCGCCGCAGCCAACGGCATCCCCGTCTCCCGGATCATCATGACCTCCGCATTGATCAGCGGCGCTCTCGGAGGTATCGCAGGGGCAATCATGCTGCTCGGCAGCCAATTCCGCCTGTCGCTGGCGGTGTCCTCGGGCATCGGATTCACCGCGATCGTCGTGGCGCTGCTCGGCCGACGCAATCCCTTCGGCATCGTCCTCGCAGCGGCACTGGTCTCGGGGCTCACCCTCGGCAGCCAGGCCGTGCAGCGAACCCAGGAGATTCCAGCATCCATCGGCACCGTCGTGCAGGCCGTCATGATCGTGACGGTGCTGCTCGCCAACAGAATTATGGAGCGTGCCCGATGAACTGGTCCGAGGTCCTGGGCGCCGGTGCGCTCATCCCACTGCTCACCGCGGCACTGCGTCTGGCCGCCCCCATCATTCTCGCGGCGGCCGGAGCCTGCCTGGCCGAACGTTCCGGCCTGATGAACCTCGGCATCGAGGGACAGATGATGGTAGGGGCAGTCGCGGCCTTCATCACCACCTACTCCACCGGGCAACCGATGCTCGGAGCCGTCGCCGGTGCTGTGGCCGGCCTCCTCACGGCTGTACTCGTCGGATACCTGACCATCACGATGGCCATCGACCAGATCATCACCGGCATCTCTGTGGTGATCCTCGGTTCGGGTATCGCAGCCTTCCTGTATCTCCAGGTGTTCGGCATCACCGGCACGCCGCCGCGCATCGAGGGCACCACACCGCTCGATCTGCCCGTGCTGTCCGACATTCCTGTCCTCGGCCCGATCCTGTTCTCTCAATCCCCGCTCGTGCACATCGCGCTCCTGCTGGTTGTCGCACTGTGGTGGCTGCTTTCCCGCACCGCGTTCGGCCTCTCGGTGCGCGCGGCAGGTGAGAGCCCCGAGGCCGCCGACTCGGTCGGTATCTCCGTTGCACGTACGCGCTGGATCACACTGCTGATCTCCGGCGCAGCAGCCGGCATGGCCGGCGCCCTGGTGGTCGACGGCCTGCGCTTCTTCCAGGACGGCATCACGGGGGGCCGCGGATGGATCGCACTCGGTGTCGTGATCTTGGCCCGATGGAATCCGCTCGGCGCTATGGCCGGCGGCTTCATGTTCGGTCTCGTCGATGCATTCCAGCTGCGAGTACAGGCGGCATCGGGTGGGCAATCCACATCGGTCCCCTACGAGTTGTTCCAGGCGATGCCGTACCTGGTGACGCTGATCGCCGTCGTGGTGACCACCGTGTGGTTTGCGCGCGGCAATGCCCCGAAAGCACTCGGGGTCCCCTTTGCCCCTGCCAAATAGATATCCCGTCAACAGGATTCACATTGTCGAATCCGTCGTACCCCATCTAGGAGAATCAGTGAAGAAACTGGGTACCGCCATCGCCACAGCAGCTGTCGTCGGCGTGGCCGTCACGGGATGTTCGAGCTCCGAACCCGGCGACAGTTCGTCGGCCTCTTCCGATGGTGTCGTCAAGGCCGCCATCGTCACCTCCGGCCCCGTCAACGACCTCGGCTGGAATCAGGGCATGGTCGAGGGCGCCGAGAAACTCGAAGCCGAGGGCCTCCTCGACCTGACTGTGGTCCAGCAGGATTCGGGCGCAACGTCCGAGCAGATCGCGCAGATCGTCACCGACCTCGCCGAGGACGGCAATCAGCTCATCGTCGGTCACTCGTTCAACTACGGCGAACCCATCAAGGGCGTCATCGCCGACTATCCGGACGTGCTGTTTGCATATGCGGGAGGTTTCGGCGACGTCACCGAGAACCTGGCCGACTACAGCCAGCCGTTCTACGAGGGCGCCTTCCTCTCCGGCATCCTCGCCGGCGATCTCACTGCATCGGGAGTTCTTGCGGGCACCGCCGGTTTCGAAATCCCCGTGTGCAAGGCCCAGATCGAATCGTTCGCCGACGGCGCGCGGCTGAGCTACCAGGGCGGCGGGGAGATCCAGCTCAAGCCCGCGTACATCGGCGGATGGTCCGATGCCGCGGCCCAGACCCTCGAAGCCGTCAACGCCCTCGTCGACCAGGGCGCCGACCAGTTCACCACGTGCGGCGTCGACGCGGCCACCATCGAAGGCGCCAAGCAGCGAGGTGTCTACGTCGCGGGATACGCCATGGACCAGACTCCGCTCGCTCCCGAGAACGTCGTGTCGTCCATCGTGTGGAACCTCGACGAAGTGCTCCGCGCGATGATCACCGATGTCGAAGCCGGCGATATCGATCCCGCGAAATACTACGAAGTCGACTTCGCCCAGGGTGGCGTGGACGTCGCGATCAACCCGGCATTCGCCGATCGGATCTCACCCGAAGCGATGGCACTGTTCGAAGAATACCGCAACAAGATCAAGTCCGGCGAGTACGAGGTCGAGTACAAGGGCGGCGAGTAGAGAGGCGAAGTGCCGCTCTCGCGCCTGGCCGACGGGCGCAGGCGCGCTCAACGGCCACCGGCGCGCGCATCACAGTCACGGTCGCCGCGGTGCGCGGCCGCATAAAGAAGGGCGTACGCGCCGCCGGGACGGTGCACCAGATCGATGTGGCTGCCCTGTTCGAGAATCCGGCCGCGTTCGAGGACGATGATGTGGTCGGCTGCCTCGGCCTGCGCGAAGCGATGGGCGACGATGATGGCGGTCCGCTCGCGGACGGCAGCGTGCACGGCGGTGTCGAGTGTGCCGTCTACGCCACCGTGGGCAGTGGCCTCATCGAGTACCACGACGCGTGGATCGGCCAGTAGCACGCGGGCGAGGGCGAGCTGTTGAATGCGGGCGTCGTCGAGGTCGTGTCCGAGGGCGGTGTCGAGATCATCGGCCAGCTCTCGAGTCCAGCACGCACCGACAGCGTCGAGTGCCTCCCTCAGTGCGGTGTCGGGTGCGTCAGGATCCGCCAGACGCAGGTTCTCCGCGAGTGTGCCTGCGAACAGGTGCGTGTCCTGCGAAACCAGCAGCACCGCTCGGCGCCCGGCCTGTCCGGCCTCGTTCGCGGGGACGCCACCGATCAGTACCTGCCCCGCGGTGGGCGGAAGTACTCCGGCTACGAGCTGCGCGAGGGTGGACTTGCCCGACCCCGATACACCGACGAGCACGGTGGTGGTGCCCTCGGCAAGGTCGAGATCAATACCGGTGAGCGCATCGGAGGCACCCGACCGGTATCGGTACGTCAGCGAACGGGCACGGACGGCTCCGTCGGCGATCTGCCGACGCGGCGCGCGGAAGGGATGGGCAAGGAGCACCCCGACGAGACGACCGAGCCCAGCGGCAGCACGTTGCAGGTCGTCGATGCTGGACAACAAGGCGCCGATAGGGCCGAACAGGCGATGGAAGAACAGCGCAGCGGCGGTCACCGCGCCCACGGACAGCCCGGCCTCGTTTGCGCGCCAGAATCCGACCGCGAGAACTGCTGCCAAACCGAGGAACTCCGCGAAATTGAGACCCGCATTGAATCTGTTGCGGGCACGGGTCACCTCCCGCTGTGTCTCGACGGCACTGAGGCTACGAATTGCGATCCGCTCGAGTTGTGTGCCCTGACTGCGACCGGCTACCACGGTGTCGGCGCCGCGAACGCTTTCGATGATCGCTTGCCCTCGATCGGCCTCCTCACGCCGCAACCGTCGGTACAAGGGGCGCGAGCGGCGCAGGAATATCACGGTCGCGCACAGCTGCACAGGTACGGCGATCAGGGCCGCCAGCGCAAGATAGGGATCGAGCGCAGCAAGCCCGAGCACCGTGAGCACGATGGTGAATCCCGCCTGCACGGATCGGGGCAGGACACCGGATGCCGCCCCGGTGATCGCTTCGACATCCCCGGTGACACGGGAGACGACATCGGAGGTTCCGGCGTCCTCGACCGTGTTCTGATCGATCCGGACCGCGGTGGCGAACACTTCCTCGCGCAGGTATGCGAGCGCACGTTGCAGACAGGACACCAGCAGCTGCCCGCCCCAGCGCAGCAACAGCGACGACACGACACCGGCTCCCACGACCGCGCCTGCGTACATCGCGATTCGGCCAAGACCGGATTCGGCGAGGACAGCGTCGACGATCCGACCCAGCACGAGCGGGATGAGCAGCGCTGTCGCCGACCCGGCCGACAGCAGCAGCGTCGTGACCACAAGCGCGGTCCGCTGCAGGCGCAGCACCCGCTCCAAGTACTGCCAACTCTGTCTGCCATCGGCAACCGGCAGGCTTGCCTCCTCGGTTGCCGCCGAGGAGGGGCGATCGCCGGCGCCGGTCGTAAGCATCGCCCCGTCGTCGTCGGTGTTCATCGTGCATCCTCCATCCTGCGGGCCCCGACAATTTCGCCCGCGTGTCGGAACGTGGTGGTGAGATCGATGATTCGGTGGCATTCGTTCAGAAGCAGCGGGCTGGACGTGATGACCACGATTGTCCTTCCGGAATTGCGTAGTCCTTCGGCCACGTGTTTCTCGGTGAGCGGGTCAAGTGCGGTGGTCGGCTCGTCGAGCACGATCACGTCTGCCGGATCATGCAATGCTCGGGCCAGCAACACCCGCTGACGCTGACCGCCCGAAAGACGGTGGCCGCCTTCACCGATGGGGACATCGGGTGAGCCGATGTGCTGGATCACATCATCGAGTGCGACCGCACGCACTGCATCCTCGTTCCACCCGACATGCCCGGCGCCGGGGCCGGCGTCTGTGGTGAGTCCGGTGACGTTCTCGCGCAAGGTACCGGTGAACACTGTCGCATCGTGCGGCGGTGCTGCCACCACCGCACGATATTCGCGGGGTCCGGCCTCGAGCGCGTCGGTACCGTGCACGTAGAGCTCTCCCGGTGTGGGTGGTACGCGCATGCCGAGCCGGGCCGACACGGCACGGGCAGTCGCGGCGCCGTCCACCCGCACCCCGACGAGCTGCCCGGGTACTGCCTCGACCATGTCATCGCCGGCGGCCCAGGCCAAGGGAACGCTGCCGTGCCGGGCGGGCGCCTGTCCGCCGACAGGCAGCGCGAAAGGCTCGGCGATGAGAGCATGCAGGCGACGTGCGGAGGCGCGCTTGTGCGCCCAATTCGCTCCGAACGTGCCGATGTGGGCGAGCGCTCCTTGCAGGAACTGCGCGAGTGCGATCACGGTGATCAGCTGCCCCGGGGTAATTTCGCCATGGGAGGCCATCCATGCTGCGGCGAACGCCAAGGCTCCCAGATACACCACCGAAACTGTCCTGCTCACGGCCTCATACGTGATGAGCTTCTTCGCCGCGGCGACAGCGCCGAGCAGTGACGACGCAGATGCGATCCGGTACCGGCGCACGACCTCGTCTTCGGCGCCGAGCCCGCGCACGATCCGCAAGCCCGACATCGTATCGGTCGCCACCTGGCTGGCCGCTGCCACTGAGGCCTGTTCGACCATTCCCACCTTCTCCAGTGGGCTGGCGAGCGCCCGCATTCCCAGCAGCACCGCGATCGCCCCGACAAGCACGCCGAGCCCCAACGGAATCGAGATGATCAGGAGTGCGATGCTCGCAGAAAGAAGTGCGGCCATGGTCGCGGCCTGCTCGGTGATACTCCACGCCACCCCCGCAACCCGGAATGTGTCGGAGCTCGCGACGGAGAGGACATCCCCGGTGGCACGATGCTGGATTCTGCCGCGCGGGTGCAGCACTCGTCGGACAGCGAGCTGTCGGAGATCGTGCTCGCCGTGCCCGTACACGCGAACCATCCCGAGGGCAGCGCGCTGGTAGCTCGAGGACAGCACGACGAAGACCGCGCCGAGCACACCCAGCCAGAGAACCAGCGACGCACCATCACTGCGCACGATCGCCATGTCCACGATCACGCCGATCAGGATCGGCACCGCGGCCTCGCATGCCTGGTGTACGACGAACCCGATCGTGGCCAGGCCGAGCTGCCGACCACGCCGTGCCCCCGTCAGAGCAGATTTGACAATGGAGCCGGCAGAGTCGTGTGGACGATGGTCAAGGAGGTTCCCCATACGACTTCACAGTAGGAAGAACAATCATCTGCGGGCAGCCGATGTGTGTCGCATACCGGACACGCCTCAGTCCAGATCTGCGGGCCGATCGCCTGCCTTGTCGCGGGCCCAGTAGCCGATCACGTGATGGCGATCGCGAGCCGAGCCGAGTCGCCCGCGGAGGTCACGGCGAATTGCGCGGCTCGCGGCGGCCTCACAGGCGACCCACGCGTACCAGGGCGCATCGGGGACCGGAAGCTCACCGACCGCCTCGGGCAGAGCGCTGTCGCCGAGTCCGTTTCCGGTGCCGATGAGCCAGCGGTACTCGACGTCCGCAGCCGTGACCAACGTCAGGACGTCGTCGTGCTCAGCCACCTCCGCGACCACGATCGCGCGCACGGCAGCGTCCAACCCCTCGACGATGCGCCCGAGCCCCGGGAGCCCAGTCGCGTCGGCGACGAGGATCTGCACCTCAGCGTCAGCGGGCGGCTCGTAGTAGGCGCGGCTCCTACCGCCGTTGAACACCCCGATCACATGGCCCGGCTCCGCGCGCTCGGCCCAGGTGGACGCGATTCCGTGCCCGTGGACGGCGAAGTCGATGTCGAAGCGCCGCCCTCCGTCGTGCACGGCACGCATCGTGTAGTGCCGCCACGGTGGCTCCTCGCCCACCCACCCGGGTCCGTACTCCGGCAAGTTGAATGTCTCGACGTCGGCTGCCGTCTCGCCAGGGCGCGGGATGGCGATGTCGACACGCTCGTCGCCGACTCCGTCGACATGCCAGCGCCAGTCGCCGACAGCCTCGAGCGAGATACGGATCATGTGCGGGGACAGCCACGTTGCGTTCACAACGCGCGCCGGTGCGCAGGGAATGGCCACGGTAGGTCCTTCGGAGAACTGATGGATCGGATCTTGTCAGGTACATCCGAGCCTAGAAACGGGCGGAAACCCACGGCAAGGATCTCCAGAGACAAGTCATGTCGGGATCTGGACATCGAACCGGCACAGCGCGACACCCCACGCTTCCCGATTCTGGTTTAGGGTAGCCTCACAGAAATGCGGAGGGTGTGTCGTGACATCAGTGCTTGATCTCGTCCCCGAGGAGGTGCGGCCCCCTGCACGAGTCTCGGCGCCACGCCCCCGGAGGGCAGTGCCGGATTCGTTCTTGCTCACCACAGGGCTGTTCGAACAAGACGTGGCCGGCTATTGGCCACCGGACAGCCACGAGGAACACGAGCTGATCTGGCCCGAGCGCGGCGTGGTGACGATCCTGGTGGACGGCCGGTTGTCGACCGTGCTTCCGGGGTCCGGGCTCTGGATTTCCCGAGGTGTGGTGCATGAGACGCACTCCGTCCCTGGCGCCGCATTCCGGACGACTTTCTTCACCCCGGAGGCGTGGACTCCGGCGTGGAACGCAACCGCCCCGGTGAAAGTGAATGCGGCGGTGCGGCAGTTGCTGGTCCATCTCGCGCGCACCGGTATGCCGCGGGAAGAACGACTGCGTGCCCAGCAGGTGTGCATCGACATGCTGGAACCGTTGGCCTCCCATGACATCACGGTGCCGATCCCACGCGACCCCCGGATCAGGGAGCTGGTGGACAGCGTCCTGCAGAATCCCGCCGGGGAGCATTCTTTGGAGCAGTGGGCCTACATGTTGAATGTGAGCACACGGACCATCACGCGCGCGTTCTCGGCGGACGTGGCGATGAGCTTCGCGCAGTGGCGCCGCCTTGTCAGAATACGAGCGGCGTGCGGACTGCTCGCGGAGGGTAAGAGCGTCACGACGGCCGGACGCCGCGTGGGCTATGGCACGACCAGCGCGTTCGTGGCCGCTTTCCGTAAGGTCGTCGGCTGCACGCCAGGGGAACTACTCGCCGACGTGTGAGGCGAACACAGCCGCCTACGACAGTCCCGACTGCGACACAGGTAGTCCACACATCGACATGCGAGACTCCTAGGCTTCGAATTCGGGGAGGCTGCGGCCCCGGCACGATGTGTTCGAGTTGAGCGCAAGTACCTCTGCCCGGTCTCCGAATCGGCTCGCCGTATGCGCCCTGATCGTCATCCTCGTTGTGAGCAGCTCCGGCTGCCATTCGTCACACCTCCAGAAAGCACACTCGTGAACACTCGCACCGGGGCGGCGCTCTCCGAGACCCCGCGCACCACGGTTTCGACCGATCTGTGCGCAGACCGGGTCACCATCGGTTACGACAAGCGCATCATCTCCACCGACCTGAGCGTGAGAATCCCGCCGGGCTCCTTCACTGTGATCATCGGGCCGAATGCGTGCGGAAAATCGACGCTGTTGCGCGCCCTCTCGCGACTGTTGACACCGCGAGAGGGGACGGTACTGCTCGACGGCAAGGAGATTTCACGTTACCAGGCGAAGGCGGTCGCCCGCCGGATCGGGCTGCTTCCTCAATCCTCGATCTCACCGGACGGCATCACGGTCGCCGACCTTGTGGGCCGCGGGCGTTTTCCACACCAGAAGCTGCTTCGGCAATGGTCGAAAAGCGACGAGATCGCAGTGGCCGACGCACTCGAGGCCACCCACCTGACCGAACTCTCCTCACGCCCGGTCGATGAGCTCTCCGGCGGCCAACGGCAGCGCGTCTGGGTTGCGATGGCTCTGGCCCAGCAAACCCCTCTGCTGCTCCTCGACGAACCTACGACGTTTCTGGACATCGCCCACCAGATCGAACTGATGGAACTCTTCAGTGCCTTGCACAACGACGGTCACACCCTCGTCGCAGTGCTCCACGACCTCAACCACGCCGCGCGGTACGCGACACACCTCATCGCGATGAAGGACGGTCGGATCGTCGCCGAGGGACCCCCTGAACAGGTCGTCACGGTGCAGACGGTATCCGAGGTGTTCGGTATCGATTCCGTCGTCATCGATGACCCGATCACCGGAGGTCCACTGGTGGTGCCCTACAAGTCCACCGGGCCGTTGCGGCGGAGTACCTCGGCGGATGTGTCCGGATAACAGTACAAGCTGTCCGCCGAGGACGATGGTTGCCCGACTAGCCTCACTTAGGCAACCCTTCCCAAGTTCCCGTCGAAGTTCCGAAGGATCCCGATGCTCCAATCCGTCCCTACCCTCCGTCGTCTCGGGGCTTCGGCCACGATCATCCTGATCGGACTCGGGCTGACCTCGTGCAGCGAGTCCTCCGACGTCTCGTCCGCCTCCGAATCCACCACGCGCACCGTCGACACCGCGTACGGCGACATCGAGGTGCCCTCAGACCCGCAGCGTGTCGTGGCAGTGTCGTACGACACCCCCTGGCAGCTCGCTGCCGTGGGGGTCGAGCCCGTCGCGATGCAGGACTACTCGGCGTACGCGAGCGAATTCACCGCCGAGCAACAGGAGCTCATGGAGAACGTCAGCACAGTGGGAGCGTTCTTCGAACTCAACATAGAGGCCGTGATGGCTGCCGAGCCCGACCTCATCGTGGGCGACGTACTCGAGATCGACGAAGCCACCTGGGTAGAACTGTCGAAGATCGCCCCGACCGCGATCTACGAGGGCGCGTACCGCGGCGACTGGCGCGCGATCGGCGCGGGCGTGGCCGATTCGGTAGGCCGTGCCGGCGCATTCCAGGAGTCCGCCGAGACGTACGAATCCGAGCTTGCGCGCCTGCAGTCCGAATATGCCGAGGTGCTCGAGCGGCCGTGGGCGGCAATCGGCGCGGGGGACGTCGAGGGCGGTTTCTCGGTGCTCTATCCCGGTGGCTCCGTCGGGGCGCTCTACTTCGACGACCTGGGAGCGTCGTTCGCACCGGGCATCCCCGAGGAGGAGGACGGCGAGAAAGGGTGGATGTACATCTCGCCCGAGCTGACTCAGCCCGTGCTCGGCAAGGCCGAGATCATCGTGGGTGGAGCGCGGCCTGACGGCGAGTTCGTCGATTCGCTGCAGCTGACGACTTCTACGCCGCTCTTCCAGGAACTCCCCGCTGCTCGATCGGGCGACGTCTATTCGGTGTACTCCACGGTCACTGATTACGGCACCGCTCTCGCCTGGCTCGATGCGGTCGAGGAGACCGTGCTCGAACCCCTTGCTCGGGACTGAGGACGTGAGCGGCGCATCAACGCTCGAGGCGCACGAGGACACCGCCGTCACACAAGGCGTCGCGAGTGGTCCGGCCGTGCGATCGCTGGGGCTGCTGCTCGCCCTCGTCCTCCTCGCGGCGTGCGTCGCAATGAGTCTCGCTGTCGGGACGCGATCCGTGCCACCCGGCGAAGTCATGTCGGCTGTCGTCGACGCCCTCCGAGGGCGCAGCGCCGGCGGCGAGGTGCAGGAGATCGTCCTCGGTCTCAGACTCCCTCGCACGCTCGTTGGCCTGTTCGTGGGTGCTGCGCTTGGCGTCTCGGGCGCCCTCATCCAGGCTCTCACGCGCAATCCTCTGGCCGATCCCGGCATTCTCGGCGTGAACGCCGGGGCCGGGTTCCTCGTGACACTGGGAATCGGATTGTTCGGGGTCGTGGACGTACAAGGATATGTCTGGTTCGCGCTCGCGGGCGCCGGGGCGGCGACCCTCGTGGTATTCACCGTGGGCACGGTGGGAAGGGCAGGGGCGACGCCCGTGCGGCTCATGCTTGTCGGCGTCGCAGTGGGAGCACTGCTGGGCGGAATCTCGAGCATGATCGGCCTTCTGACACCGGGAGTATTCGATGGCATGCGCTTCTGGGGTGCAGGCACTCTCGCCTCGCGCGATGAGCATGTGCTGTGGACGACGGCACCCTTGATCGTCGCAGGGCTCGTGCTCGCGGGGCTCGTCGCACGCTCGCTCAACGCGGTCGCGCTCGGCGATGAGCTGGCGCGCTCGCTGGGTGTCCGCGTCGTTCGGACCCGTATCGTCGTCATCATCGCGGTGACATTGCTGGCCGGCGCAGCCACCGCCGCGGCAGGCCCCATCGGTTTCATCGGGCTCATGGTTCCGCACGTCGTGCGCTGGTTCACCGGGCCCGATCAGCGCTGGATCTTCGCATACACCGTCGTCTGCGCACCGATCCTGCTACTCGCGGCCGACGTACTCGGTCGTGTGGTGGTCTGGCCGCAGGAGATGCAGGCCGGAATCATCACCGCGTTCGTGGGCGCACCCGTACTGGTGATGTTGGCCCGGCGACGGAAGCTCACCGGCCTGTGAGCACGATTACAGAGGAAGCGCCCCCGGCCGGTCGGCGGACCTGGGTCGCGCGCGGGCTCCGCGGTGACAGGTTCTCGATGCGCATCGACGTGCGCTCGGTGACGGTGTCGGCCGTCAGCGCACTCGCCGCAGCGGCACTGCTGGTCGTGACACTGTCGATGGGCGACGTTGCCATCGCCTTCTCCGACGTCCTCGCGGTACTCGCCGGTCACGGCACGCCGAAGGCACAGCTTGTCGTCGGCGAATGGCGGTTGCCGCGCGCGCTCCTTGCGCTCGCGCTCGGCGCCGCGCTGGGACTCAGTGGCGCGGTATTCCAATCGCTCACGCGCAACCCCCTGGGAAGCCCCGATATCATCGGCTTCTCGACCGGCGCATACACAGGCGGGCTGGTCGTCATCCTCGCATTGGGCGGCAGCTATCTCCTCACGGCTGCGGGCGCGGTAGTGGGCGGTCTGCTCACAGCCGTAGTCGTGTACGGGCTGTCCCGCTCACGCGGCGCCGTGCAGAGTTTCCGCCTCATCATCGTGGGCATCGGTGTCTCCGCGACGCTCGCGTCCGTCAACACCTGGCTCATCACACGCGCCGACGTCGACGATGCGATGGCTGCGTCCGTGTGGGGCAGCGGCTCGCTCGGCGGCCTCGGTATGACGCAGCTCGTTCCCGTCCTCGCCATCCTGGCCGTTGTCGTCCCAGTACTGTTCACATACGGACCAGGATTACGGATGCTCGAGATGGGAGATGATCTCGCGCGCGCCGCCGGGACGCGAGTCGAGAGAGTGCGCCTCGGTGCAATGTTGTGGGCGATCGTGCTCGTCGCAGTCGCTACGGCCGCAGCAGGTCCGATCGCGTTCATTGCGCTCGTCGCGCCGCAGATCTCGCGGCGACTCGTCGGGACGGCCTCGATCGCGTTCGCGCCGGCCGCCTTGACCGGGGCGTTTCTTCTGCTGCTGTCGGACCTGCTCGCACAGCGGGTGTTCGCGCCCACGCAACTACCCGTGGGGATCATGACGGTCACGCTCGGTGGCGTGTACTTCGTTTGGCTGCTCGTGCGTGAGTCGACCGGGTACGCACGGCGCCGATGAAGCCGGGTAACAAAGTCTCCCTCACCCGCCCGGCCTTCCGCCGGTTCTGAACCATAGGTAACTCGGGCAAGCGGAGGAGACTCGTCGACTGCTATGCGAGGGAAGAGCACCACCGAACAAGCGCGGCGGCGAGCTCACCGGAGGCAGACAGCTGCGGCGCATGATCCGATTCGAGGGTCACGACGGACGCACCGGGTGTGAGCCGCTGCATCTCCCTCTGGGTTGCGATCGGGACCGAACGGTCCAGCGCTGCTTCGATGTACAGGCGCGGCACGGTCCCGAAACGTTCGGCCGTCCAGGTCGGCGCCATGAGCCGTGCGGTTTCGAGTTGCGGAACGAGCCGGCGTGCAGCGCCGATGGCGTCGGCAGCGCTCGCCTCGTGGAAGAACACCGCCGCACCTGCTTCCGGCGGGACGACGGTGCCGCGACCGTCGTCGGTAGGCTCGAGCCACGCGGAGATACCCACCGGCGGTTCGAGACCCAGTCCATTGCACAGCATCCCGAAATCGACGCCGGACGGCAGCATCATGCCCGCAACATACGCGACGCCGGTCACGCGGTCGGGCAGTATCTCCGCGACCTGTGTGACGACGATGCCACCACCCGAGTGTCCGACGAGGATGACCTCGTCGTCGAGTTCGGTCACGTGGTCGGCGATCACACCGGCGACATCGTCGACCGTGACGTCGTCTTCGCCCCACGCCCCCACTGCAGGTAACGACAGGGGGTGAGGCGTATGTCCCGCTGCTCGGAGCGGCGTGAGGATCGCGTCCCACACCCAGGGACCCGCCCAGGCGCCGTGCACCAGCACAACGTGGCTCACTGCTTGCCCGCCGCAGCCAGAACCCGGGCAGCTTCTCGGACGGCTTTGGCATTCGCCTTGCCCTGACGGGACCCCGCAAGCTTCGCTTCGATGTGGTCACGCACGGTGATCGGTTCGTAGCATTCGTCGTCGGCGAACTCCGGCAGCGTGGAGATGACTGCGTCGACGTTACCGTCGTGGAAGAAGGCGACCGAGCGCCGACGCTGGATCGTGCCGTCCACGATCGGTGGCTTGACGCGGTGCAGCGTGGACATCCACCGGTCGTTGGTGATGCGTGCGGTGAGATCACCGAGGTTGACGAGCAACGCACCCGGCTGCGGCGCGACGTCGTGCCACACACCGTCGCCGCCGAGAACCTGCAGTCCCGCGACGCAGTCGGCCCACAGCACGGTCACGATGCCGAAGTCGGTGTGTTCACCCATTCCGGTGAGGTCGCCGTCGACGGTCACGGCGCCTTCGGGTAGGGCGTAATTGTTCATGCGGAGTACGTCGATCGAGTGATCGGTCAGACGCGCGAAGAACTCCGGGTCCTGGCCGAGTGCATCGGAGAAGATCCGGGTGAGCACCCCGGCAACCCGGGAAGCCTCGGTGTAATACGCCTGCACCCGGTCTCGGAAGTCAGCGACCTCGGGCCACAGGTTGATCCCGTAGTCGCTTTCGGACAGGTCCAGATCTGTGAACGATCGTGCCTCGGTGCCGACGTTGAAGGCCTCGAAGAAGTCGTTCATCCTGCTGGCCGACTCCACACCGAGGCTCAGGCTCAGCGATTCGCTCTTCGGCGGGCTGTAACCTCGGTTGGCGCCCTCGACCCGGTACTGCTTCTTCTCGTCGAGCGGCAGACCGAAGAAGTCGTCGACGGCGCCTGCCAGCCCGTCGGTCACGTCGTCCGGGATCCTGTGTCCGAGAATCTGGATGAATCCGACCCGCGTACAGGCATCGTCGATCTCACCGGTTACCCGTGCGCGGTCGGCGTCGGTGCCTCCATGGACGTACGGTCCGATGTCGACGGCGGGCACATCGAAGGTGTCAGATGTGTGCGGGTTCATTGGCAACTCCGGTACGGGAAGAGGATTCGGGCGAGGGGACAGGGGTATCGTGACGAACGGCGGCACGGGCCGACGTTCCGAGCCTGGTGTGGTTGAACAGCAGGTTCAACGAGAATGCGGTGATCGCAGCAAGCGTGATTCCGCTGCCGAGGATGATCTGTGCGGCCGAGGGGAAATGCTCGAACAGTCCTTCGGCGAATTCTGGCAGCAGGCCGACTCCCACCGCGACGGCCGCGATCGTGGAGTTGATCCGGTCCGACATGTCGACCTTGCGCAAGGTTTCGATGCCGACGAGCGCCACCGTCGCGAAGAGGATGAGGCCGACACCTCCGATCACCGGCTGGGGCAAGGCCGCGACCACCGAACTTGCCTTGGGCAGCGCACCGAGAACGAGGAGGATCACGCCGGACGTGGCGGTGACGTATCGGCTGTGAACGCGAGTGGTGGCGACCGCTCCGACGTTCTGGTTGAAGACCGTGTCGACGAAGGCGTTGAAGATGCCGCCGAGAACGGCGGACAGTCCGTCACCGGCGAGCCCACGGGCGATGTCGGCTTTACCCAGCCGCCTTCCCGTGATCTCGCTCAAGGCAAGCATGCTCGCAGTGGACTCGGCGAACACGACAGCCATGACGATGCTCATCGCAACGACCGCAGTGATGGGAAATTCGGGAGCACCGAAGTGGAACGGCGCGGGAAAGCCCAGCCACGCTGCCTCCGAGACTCCACCCACATCGATCATGCCGAGGGGAAACGCGAGCGCGGTGCCGGCGAGAAGGGCGATGAGAACCCCGAGCTGCGACCAGATTCCGCGGCCGAGACATAGGAATCCCACCGCGACGGCGATCACCACACCGGCAAGCATGATGCTGGTGGGTGACGCGAAGTCCGGTGACGAAACGTCGTTGCCCACGATGAGGCCGCCCGCGACGCCGATGAGCGAGATGCCCACTACCGTGAGCACCGCGCCGGTGACCAGCGGCGGAAAGAACCTGACGATCTTGGCGAACGGCCAGGCCAGTGCAAGACCCACGATGCCGCCGACCAGCATCGACCCGTACACGGCCTGCAGTCCGTACTGGTTCGCGATGAGGATCATCGGTGTCAGGCCGGCGAAGGTGGCGCCGCAGATGATGGGCAGACGCACACCGACGAGCTTGCCCACACCGAGGCTCTGGATGACGGTGATGAGACCGGCGATCAGTAGATCGGCGCTGATGAGCATTGCGATGGTGTCGCGATCGAGGCCGACCGCGGCACCGAACACGAGGGGCACCGTGACGCACCCTGTGTACATGATCAGGACGTGCTGGAGCCCGAACGCGAACTGCCGGAGGAACGGCAACTTCGCGTCTACGGGGTGTACTGCTGTGTCCATGTGGAAGCTCCAGTTCGGATACAGGGCCGTATACGCTGACGAGTACATCGTCGGCCCTGGATTTTTCGAACTCGAGTCCGATTGTTTCGTGCCCGTAAGGAAGGGCTCACTGCCACCCGGCAGGAGCTATTCCAGGCGTCCGTTGACCCGCAGGCGAGCGATGCCACCGTCCGGATACACATCGAGCCGCACGAACTTCACCGGGACGTCGGAATCGACACGGAACCGGTGTCGGCAGTCCGGTAGCAGCCCGGTGCGAGGAAGCAGCTCTATCCACGCCGACTCGTCCGAGAGCTCTTCTTCCGTGGCGATTCCGCTCAGCCGTGCGAAGCCGGGGGCATTACCCACGAAGTAGGAGGTGTCGATCTCGACGTGATCGACCCGGCCCTCCCCCGCCAAACGCATGACGACGTAGTCGTTGCCGTCGTCGCGGCGACGCGCGTTTTCCCAGCCCTCCCCCATGTGGCGAGACCGGCCGGGGGCGATGATGTTGCGCGGCGACGAATAGAAACGGTTGGAGCACGCGACGACGTCACCTCCGTTCTCGAGCGCGGCGAGGTCGATGGTGCCGGTCAGGAAAGCCGGATCCGGTCGAGCTTCCCCGTGCACCCGGATCCGTGCCACTCCGCCGTCGGGAAAGATGTTGAGGCGCAGGTGTGTCCACCTGCGACTGCGTTCCACCGGGAAAGCGTTGGCAGTGTCACCCTGGAGTGCCACACGGTCGAGGATCGGCTCCCACGGCGCATCGAGCAGTTCCTGCTCCGTCGGGTATCCGTCGAGTTCGATGCCATCGATCGACGCGAAGGGCGGGAAATTGCCGGTGAACCAGGCGGTGTCGAGCACGATTCCTCGTACGATTCCCGGAACCCCGAGTCTCACGATGGCGAAGTCGTGGCCCGGTTCCCGGCGACGGCGGGTCTCCCAGCCGTCGTACACCTTCCCTTTGTGCCCGAACTCCGCGGGGTCGAATACCGGGAGTCCGGGAGAGATGAGATTCTCACGGCCGGCGAAGAACTCGTCGTTCGCGTAGACGACGGCTCCTGCGAGTTCACGGGAAGCCAGGTCGGGCAGCTGCAGAAACTCCGCGGTGGTCAAAGGTAGTCCTTCCGAGTCAGGACGGCGCCGCGCGGCGCCGGGTCGCGAGTGGGGTCGAGGGTGAGGGTGAGCGGCTCCCCCGCGAGCCAGGTCTGCCGGATGACACCGGCGAGTGCGCGCTCCGCGTAGGGAGTCACGGCGTTGCGGTGGTGCAGTCGCTCGGGGAAAACCACGAATGCGGCGTCGGGGGCGAAGACACACAGGTCGGCGATGCTGCCGACAGCAATGACTCCTCGGTCTTCCAGACCGACGAGTTTCGCTGTACCGCCGGCCATCCAGCGACACACGTCGACGAGGGTGTGCCCACGCCTGCGCGCTTCCGACCAGACGATGGAAAGACCGAGTTGCAGCGACGAGATGCCGCCCCACGCAGCCCCGAAGTCGCCGCTGACGAACTTCTTCAGTTCCGGTGTGCACGGTGAGTGGTCGGAGACGACGCAGTCGAGAGTGCCGTCGGAGAGAGCCCGCCACAGGCTCTCCCGGTTACGTGCCTCGCGGATCGGTGGACAGCATTTGAAATGCGTCGACCCGTCGAGGATCTCCTCGCTGAACAACGACAGGTAGTGCGGACACGTCTCGGCGGTGATCGGCACGCCGTCCGCCTTCGCAGCGGCGAGGAGCGGCAGGCTGCCGGCGTCCGACAGGTGCAGGATGTGGACCCGGCAACCCGTCTCCCGAGCACCTTCGATCACCTGCGCGACGGCACGGGATTCGGCCTCGGGTGGCCTCGAGTCGAGAAAGTCGTCGTACTTCTTTCCGGCGGGCTGGGTTTGGGCATCGAGGGTCGGTCCGTCCTCGGCGTGCACGATGAGCAGTCCGCCGAATCCTGCGACGACCCGCATCGCATCGAGCATCTGCTGCCGGTCGAGCGGTGGGTATTCGTCGAGTCCCGAATACGCGAGGAAGCATTTGAACCCGAATACCCCTGCATCCCAGAGCGCTTCCAGTTCATCCAGATTTCCGGGAACAGCACCACCCCAGAATCCGACATCGATCGTCACCTTCTCGGCCGCGACCTTCCGCTTCACCTCGAGTGCCTCGACGTCGGTGGTCGACGGGATCGAATTGAGGGGCATGTCGATCAGTGTGGTGACGCCGCCGGCGGCGGCGGCGCGGGTGGCGCTCGCGAAACCCTCCCATTCGGTGCGCCCGGGTTCGTTGACGTGGACGTGGGTGTCGACCAGGCCCGGAAGCAGCACCTCGTCGTCGGCGAGGAGCACTTCGCGGACACCGGGAGGTGACGCGCTGTCGTACTCGTCGATAGCGGTGATCCTGCCGTCGCGGATGTGCACGGCACAGCTGCGTTCCTGATCGCCCACGACAGCGCGGCGTGTGCGGATGACTGTGTTCACTGCACTGCCCCCGACGCCCTGAGCGCGATGAGTTCGCCGAGCCCTACACCTGCGTGTCCGGATATGTCTGCGTCGGTGATCGCACCGCACGCGTGCCCACGGAGCAGGAACGATGCGAGGGCGCGGGCCGTGGCGGGTTCGTCGAGATAGCCCGAACTCTTCCCGGGGTCGAGATAGGCGGCGACACGCGCGCCCGCAACCGGGAGGGACCGACGGTAGAAAGCAAAAGTCGCGGCGAACCGGGTAGGAAGCTGCGCCGGGTGCAGATCCCACCCCTGGTAGAAGCCGCGGCGCAGCGACCGGTCGACGAGTCGTGCGTGCAGTCCCCAGGCCGCGCGGATGTCGTCCTCGGGGCCGACCGGGAGGCGATTGGTCGAGCCGTCGGACAACCGCACGCCGGTTCCTGCCGCCGCGACCTGCATGGTCGCCTTGGCATGGTCGGCGACTGGATGGTCCATCGCCTGGTACTCGGCGGCGATGCCACATGCGGCCGAATAGTCGTAGGTGCCGTAGTGCAGAGCGGTACATCGCCCTTCCGCGGCGCGGATCATCGTCGCGACCGCGGCGGTTCCGTCGGGGCCGCAGATGGACTGGGGCGTCTCGATCTGGATCTCGAACCCGAGTGGCGCGGGGAGTGAGTACGTCCGGTCGAGGTACTCGCACATGGTGATCATGGCCCTCACCTGCTCCGGTGCGGTGACCTTCGGCAATGTGACGATGAAACCGTCGGGCAGAGAATTTTTCTCGGTAAGTGCGGCGATGAAGGCATCGAGGGTGCGCAGTCCGCGGTGTCGGGTCGAGGCCTCGAAGGATTTCATCCGGATTCCCGCGAAGGGGGTCACGCCAGGGGCGGCGGCGAGCGCTGCGGCCGCCCGTGCGCAGTGTTCGTCTTCGTCGCGGTCGCGATCGGTGACACCGCGCTGGACGAATCCGTCTTCGAAGTCGATCCGCAGGTCCTCGATCGGCTCGTTCCGCAGTTTCGCTCGGACCAGGGGCAGGACCGCGTCGGCGATCTCCGGTTCGATGCCGATGACGGCGGCGAGATCGGATGACCCGCTGATGTGGGCATCGAGGGTGCCGAGCGCTTCCGCTCCCCACCGCGAGACCGTCTCGGCGTCGTACCGGTCTGCGGCCACGTACACGGTGTGCACCGGTTGTCGGGCGACGGTGTCGCCGGGGTAGGCAGCGGCGTAGGCCGCATCGACATCCGCGAGTTGCCCGTCCAGTGCTGTGGCGAGGTTCTCCAGTTCGGTCAAGCCGACCACTCCTGTCCTGCATCCACCGCTGTATACGGCGTGATGCACCGACGGTATCGACGGCAGGTCATGCGTTCCGTTAACTGACGTTACGGACCGGTAACGCCCTCGGCCAGAGGAGTCGGGGGAGCGCGTGTGTTCGTCGACAGCGGAACCGAGCCCGCGTCACGCTCTGCGGCGGAACAATGGGCGGCATGGAACCGGAGCCACGGAAAGTCGTCGATCTCGGAGCCGCGCGCGCTGCACGCGAGCCGCGGCTTCTGCGTCAGGTCTACGGCGAGGTCCTCCGCAACGAGCGGCGCGACCAGGACCGCAGCCTCGACGACGTCGCCCGCGCTGTGGGGATGTCGAAGCAGTATCTGTCCGAGATCGAGCGGGGGCGCAAGGACCCGTCGTCGGAGATACTCGGTTCTGTCTGCAATGCGCTGGGTATGCCGGTGGAGCAGCTCCTCGAGCGGGGAATTCGCCGTATGTCGGCACATCGCGCGATCGGGACCACGCAGCAGACAACTGTGGAACTGCGCGCGGCCTGACTCTGATCCGCGAAGCGAATCAACAGATTTCGACACTTCGGTCTCCGGATTCGTTGCACAATGCCACAATCGGCAGGGCAAGCAATCATCCACAACGTGAGAACCCACGTTGCCGATTTGTGAAGGAGTGGCATGTACCGGAAGGTTCCCGGTCTCGTCGTCACCTCGTTCGTTGCCGCCACCGCTGCTGCTCTCACACTGAGCGCAGGCGCCCACGCGAACCCCCTGGGGTCCCTCGACCTCGATCCACCGGCCGATCCCGTCGAAACGCCGTTCTGCAGCATCGAATACCCCGACCCCAACCAATTCGACCGCACCGACACCAGCGACGTGACGGTCGCCTCTCCAGCGGGCGGGCAGGTGCGGTTCACCTTCCACACACGGTCACAGACCTCGGCACCGTACACACAGGCCGCGTCGGTGACCTGGGCGAATCTCGACAGCGGGATCAGCGGTGTCGGCAACACCTCGGCACGAGTCGGAGCGGGTGAGACGACCCTCACCGTGCCGGTGCAGGAGACGGGCCCGGGTCGCATCACCGCGGTCACACGGGTCACCAACACTGCAGACAACGGGCAGGACGTCACCACACTCGATTGTTCCTCCGAGTACACGGTGCCCTGACGCGCCTCGTTCTCACTGTCCTAGCCATCGTCGCGGTTGACGATGATGTGGTCGGCGAGCCCGTAGGCGACGGCCTCTTCCGGAACGAAGATGCGGTCGCGGTCGGTGTCGCGGCGAAGTTGCTCCACGTCGCGCCCGGTGTGCGCCGAAAGTATTTCCTCGGTCTGTGCGCGTACCCGCATCACCTCCGCGGCCTGCAACGCGAGATCGGAGATGGTGCCCTGGCCCTGCGACGACGGCTGGTGGAGAAGCACTCTCGAATGCGCGAGCACATGCCGTCGTCCTTCCGCGCCGGCAGCCAGGAGAACAGCCGCGGCCGACGCGGCTTGCCCCATGCAGTACGTCGCGACCCCGGCCCGCAGGAACTGCATGGTGTCGTAGATCGCGAGCATCGCTGTGGTCGATCCACCCGGCGAGTTGATGTACAGCCCGATCTCCCGGTCCGGGGACTCGGCTTCGAGGTGCAGCATCTGGGCCATCACGACATTCGCGACGCCGTCGTCGATCTCGGTGCCGAGGAAGACGATCCGCTCGTTGAGGAGACGGCTGAAGACGTCGAACGATCTCTCCCCCGCCGGTGTGCGTTCGATGACGTTGGGGATCGTGTACGAGCTCATCCGACATCCTCCTGCCGATCGGTGAACAACCCGAGCGGACGTGTCGCCGCAAACGGGGCAATTTCCTGCAGCGAGCCCACGACGGCATCGACGATGCCGTACTCGCGAGCCTGCTCTGCGGTGAACCACCGGTCGCGGTCACTGTCGCGGTTGATCTCCTCCACCGAACGCCCCGTGGCGTCAGCGAGGATCTGCTGCGACTGCTGCTTCATGTATTCGAGGTGCTCGGCCTGGATCGCGATGTCGACTGCCGTACCGGCGAACCCGGCGGACGGCTGGTGCATCATGATGCGGCTGTGCGGCAAGCTCAGCCGCTTACCTTTCGATCCCGATGCCAGGAGCACCTGACCCATGCTCGCGGCGAAACCGGCAGCGACAGTGACAACGTCGTTGGGGATCAGCCGCATGGTGTCGTAGATCGCGAGCCCGGCAAGGACCGATCCTCCGGGAGAGTTGATGTGGAGGACGATGTCGCGCCTGTCGTCGTCGTTGGCGAGCAGCACCAGTTCCGAGCAGACTCGTTCGGCCATCTCGTCGTCGACTTCGCCGGTGAGGAGGAGCGTGCGATGCCGGAAGAGTCTTTCGACGAGGGTGTCGCGATAGGTGGATGTTCCGTTCGTTGTCATGCGACCACCTTTGCCGCCGTCGGCGTGAATCGGTCCGTTTGTCCGCCCAGGGCAGACGGCGTTCCGGAGCGCGACTTCCACCCCGAAGCATGTGCCATCGGTCACATAAGCGTTGGCGGGCGCGGATCCGGGTAGTCGAGAGTAGTCACGTCGCGATTCCGATCGATGTGAATTCGTCGGTAGGCCACCGACCCTTCCAATACAAAGGAGGCGAACGCACCATGACCGAGAACCGTACCGCCGCGTTGCTCACACAATTGCGCACACTCCACGAACTGACCCATGCCGAGACTCAGGTTGCCGAGACCCGCGTCGCTCAGGCCCGTACCGAAGCGGTACGCAAGGAGCTGACCGAGAACGCGGAGAATTGTCGGATCCGCGCGATTGCCGTCGAAGAAGCCATCCGCGACCTCGGCGGGTTCCCGGATATAGTGGGGCCGTTCCTCGGACGAGCAGCCATCACGGTGAAAACCCTGGCCGAGCAGGCGCAGCCCCTCGACGAAGCGCTGTTGTCGGACCTCGCGCTCGAGCATCAACTGCTCGACCGTGCCCGCTACGTGAAAGCGCTGGCCACCGCGGATGACCACACGCCCATCGTGTCACTCGCCGACCGCCTGATCACGGCCCACACGGCGACGCTGGAATGGCTGACCACCGTCCTCTCAGAGGAAGCCCTCGGGGGACCCACCGCTCTACACCGCACTCCCCTCCAGGCCGCAGCCGGTGCAGCGGTGCGGCTGGTCAATGCGCCTGTCACCTGGTCGACCCGCGGAATCGATCGAGCGATCGATGCCGCACGATCGACGCGACCCCGCATCGAATCACTGCTCTCGCGGGGCGCGCATGCCGGTGACGTCGCGGCCGAGACGATCGGTGCGTCGCGCGACGCCGCCCTCGAGACGGCCGAGCGCGTGAGTCGGCGCGAAGGGGCCGAGAGGGCCGCGGACGCCCTGCACAAGGTCCGGAGCGAATCGGGAGTGCTCGCCCCGGAAGAATTGCCGATCCGTGACTACGACGATCTCACCGTCCCCAAGGCCGTCGAGGCAGTCAAGGGACTGAGCGAGCCCGCAGGCATTCGCGCCATCGTGGCATACGAGGAAGCCCACAAGGCGCGGCACGGCGTTGTCTCGGCTGCTCAGACCCGTCTGGCTGCCATTGCGCAGGACGTGGTCGGCATCTGATCGCTACCCCCGCGCGGCAATTCCGTCACGATCGCCGGGTTGGGTTCGGACCCGGCGATCGTCTCGGGCTGTTCCGTGTCGCCGGAACCCACAGTGGGTACACCATCGGTACACCCCTCGGAAGGACTCTCGATGACCGATCTTCTGTTCGTCGTCAGCGCAGCCGATCACTGGACTCTCCAGGACGGCACCCGACATCCCACCGGTTTCTGGGCGGAAGAACTCGTGGAGCCCTACACCACATTCACCGAGGCCGGCTACACCATCACCGTCGCGACTCCGGGCGGGCGCACCCCGGTCGTCGACCCTGGGAGCCTCGAACCCGACGCGGCCGGAGGCGAGGACCGCGCCGCTGCGCTGAAGACGTCCCTCGACAAGCTACATCCCGTGCTCGCGGATGCTGTACCGCTCGAAAGCCGACGCGCCGAGGATTTCGATCTGCTGTTCGTGCCCGGTGGTCATGCGCCGATGGAGGACCTTGCCGTCGACGAACGATTCGGTGAACTCGTGCGGCATTTCGTCGAGTCCGACAAGATCGTCGCGATGGTGTGCCACGCACCCGCAGCGCTGCTGCCCGCGTTCGCGTCGGGAGGGCGCTGGTTGTTCTCAGACTACCGATTGACGTCCTTCACGAACCTCGAGGAAGTACAGGCGGGACTCGCCGACAAAGCCCCTTGGTTGCTGCAGGACCGGCTACAGGAGGCCGGCGCGGTGTTCTCCTCCGGTGACCCGTGGGAACCGCACGTCGTGGTCGACCGAACCCTGTACACGGGTCAGAACCCGGCGTCGTCGCGCCCGCTGGCCGAACGTGTCGTCGCCGACCTGTCTGCTCGTTCCACATGATGACCGGCCCCATCACCGGTCTTGCCGCTGGTGAAACTCCCGCTAGTCTTCGAGCGCTTCCCGGGCACGTTCCGGCAGGGTGAACGCGGCGACGGCTGCGACGACGAACGATGCCGCGAAGGCACCGAAGACCAGGGCGTTGCCGCCGCCATCGAGCAGCAACGGCACCAGGAGCGGAGCAATGATCGACGCGAGTCGGCCGAACGCTGCGGCTGCACCCGTGCCGGATCCGCGTACCGGAGTCGGGTACAACTCCGGCCCGATCGCGTACAGCGCACCCCACGCACCGAGGTTGAAGAACGACAAGGCCATGCCGGCGGCGATGATCGCTGCGGGTGTGTCGGCCAGTCCGAACAGCGCCGCCGACACGGCCGATCCCGCGAGGAACGCCGCCAGGGTGATGCGCCTGCCCCACACCTCGATCAACCACGCGGCGACGCCGTAACCGGGTAGCTGGGCAAAGGTGATGATCAGCGTGTAACCGAACGAAGTGACCAGATCGAAGCCCTGTGCGACGAGCAGGCTCGGCAACCAGATGAACGCGCCGTAGTACGAGAAGTTGATGCCGAACCAGACGATCCACAGCCCGGCGGTGCGAGCACGCAGTCCCTCGTCCCAGATCGATCGCCGCGGCACCTCGGTCGGCGCGGGCTCGGCCGGTGCGTCGACGATCCCCTCTCCCGGGGCCGCGACTCCCGCCGAGCGTTCGTAGTCACGGACGATGGCCTCGGCGTCCGCGTAGCGCCCCTTGCTCTCGAGGAACCGCACCGATTCCGGCAGCCCGAGACGCACGACGAGCGCGTACGCGGCGGGAAGGAGGCCGATCGCGAGAGCCCACCGCCACCCGTCGTCGTTCAGCGGCACGACGAAGTACCCGATCAAGGCTGCGAGAAGCCATCCGGCGGCCCAGAAGGCTTCCAGCGCCACCACCACGCGACCACGGATCTTGCGCGGCGCAAACTCGCTGACCAGCGTTGACGCGACCGGAAGTTCTGCGCCGAGCCCCAGGCCGACGACGAAACGAAGGGCTATGAGCATCGCGACCGACGTAGACAACGCCGCGGCGCCCGTCGCCAGCCCGTAGACGAGGAGGGTCATGGCGAACACCTGCCGGCGGCCGATGCGGTCGGCGAGCAGACCACCGACAGACGCACCGATCGCCATGCCGAGGAATCCGATGGAGCCGATCCACGACAACTGGGTGGACGACAGATTCCACTGGACCGCCAGCGCCGCCATGACGAAGGAGATGAGACCGACGTCCATCGCGTCGAGCGCCCAGCCGACACCCGATCCGCCCAACAGCCGACGGTGCTTGGCGGTGAACGGCAGTTGGTCGAGTCGCTGGGTGCGCGTGGTCATGGATCGGGAAGTTACACCCGGCGACTCGGTTGCGGTGCACTCAGCCGCGCGCGGCCTCCTCGAGTGGGGCGATCTCGATCTTCCGCATTTTCATCATCACGTCGCTGACCCGCTCCGCGACCTTCGGATCGGGGTCGGTGAGCAGTTCCATGAGTCGTCGCGGCACCACCTGCCACGACACCCCGAACCGATCCTTGAGCCAACCGCACTGCGATTCCTCACCGCCGTCGGCGATGAGCGAGTTCCAGTAGTGATCGACCTCGTCCTGGTCACCGCAGTCGATCTTGAACGACACGGCCTCACTGAATGTGAACTGCGGACCGCCGTTCAGACCGGTGAATCGGGAGCCGTCGAGTTCGAATTCGACGGTCAGGACGGTACCGGGCGGGAACGGCCCGTCCTCCGGGTAGTAGGAGGTGCTCAGGATCTTCGAATTGGGGAAGACGGAGGCATAGAACTCGGCGGCTTCCTGCGCGTTCATGTCGAACCACAGGCACGGGGTGAGGGCGGGCATCACGAGGCTCCTTCATAGGTGGTGCGGGTGTCATATGGACTGACCGCCACCGAAGCGAAACCTCATCGCTCACTCGACGGCGAACCGAACAGGTGGCTCTCGGAGCACCCGGTCGGGCCACAGGCTTGCTCCGGCATGACCGAGCAGCAGTTTGGTGTAGTACACGGGCGCGAACCAGGGCGCGGTGCGAGACGACCCGAGTGCCCGGTCCAAGGCGATGCCACCCACGGCCAGCGCCGCACCGAGCGGGCGCCGATATCGTGGGGTGGCACGAATCGCGACGGTCGCGGCCATCATGTAGCCGTACTGCGCGCCCGCCCACAGCCACACCGGCATGCGGTTCGCCTCGTCCCGATCCCACCAAGCAAAGACGAACGGATGTACGTGCAGTGCAGCAAATTTCAGGTGATCGGTTCCGGACGCGCCGGGACGCTCGTACCAGCGGGCGCACGCACGAGTGTTGTTCACCCATGCCCCACCCCACAGGTCGACCGCACACGCGCGAAGAGTCAACGATTCGGCGCCGGACAGGTCGCGCGATCGGCGGGAGAGCGTCGGTGCTGCGATCGCGCCGAGCACCGATAGCGCCGCGGTGACCGTGTTTTCCACGGGTCCCGCTTCGGGCCCCACGAACTCGTCCCACGCCTGTCGAAATCTTCCTCGTGTTCCCATGCCTGCCCAGTCTGCCACCGACACCCTGTTTCAGGGGCCGACACCATCCGTCAGATCCCGCACTTCGGCGTAGCGCTGACGGACATACGGGGTCGGGTCGGCCTCGTAGCGTCGAATCTCGCCCTCCGCCCACTTCGGGGGTTCGTCTCCACCGCGAAGCACCCATGCCGCCTGCCGCGCTGCACCTCGGGCGACGTACTCGCCTGGTTCGGGTACGTCCACCGGCAGACCGAAGATCGCCGGTGCAAGCTCGCACAAGGCCTGGGACCTTGCCCCTCCCCCGACCATCAGTACCCGCCGCACCGGTGTGCCCTGACCGATGATGTGGTCGATACCCTCGGCCAGCGAACAGAGCAACCCTTCGACGGCAGCGCGGGCCAGGTGGGCGGGCGTCGAATTCGTCAGTCGTAGACCGTGGATCGCGCCTGTCGCGTCCGGACGGTTCGGGGTGCGTTCGCCCTCGAGATACGGCACGAGCACGAGGCCGCCGCTGCCCGCGGGAGAAGACAGCGCGAGTCGCGCCAGTAGGGCGTGTTCTACGCCGAGCATCGCCGCGGTCGCGTCGAGGACCCGGGCCCCGTTGAGCGTGCACACCAGCGGCAGGTGTCGCCCGGTGGCATCGGCGAACCCGGCAACGTATCCGTCGGGGTCGCGAGGCGCGGTGGCCGACACGGCGCATACGACGCCGGATGTTCCGATCGACACGATGACGTCGCCTTCGCGGGAACCCAATGCCAGTGCCGCGGCAGCATTGTCGCCGGCTCCGGGACCGAGCAGCGCGCCCCAAGATGTTTCCCCGACAGAATCGACCGGCCCGGCAATGGATGGCAACGCCGGACTCGATCGTCGCAGTGCAAGTTCGAGCAGATCGCGACGGTAGTCGCCGGTAGTGGCATCGAAGTAGCCGGTGCCACTCGCGTCGCTGCGGTCGGTGGCGAGTGCGCCGAGGTCCGAGCTGCCTGCAATTCGCCACGTCAACCAATCGTGCGGGAGGCACAAAACAGCGGTGCGCGCGGCATTGTCGGGTTCATGGTCTGCGAGCCAGCGGGCTTTGGCGATGGTGATCGAGGCGACCGGCACTATTCCGACGGCGTCCGCCCATGCCTCGGGCCCACCGAGATCGCGGACCAGATCCGCCGCCGATACAGCAGATCGATTGTCGTTCCACAGCAGAGCATCTCGAATCACCTGACCGGAGGAGTCGAGGCACACCATGCCGTGCTGCTGCGCACCCACCGACACCGCGGCTACGTCCTCGAGGCCTCCGGCCGCGGCGATCGCCTCGTCGAGCGCCGTCGACCATGCGAGAGGATCCACCTCAGTTCCGTCCGGGTGCGTCGCTCGGCCTTCCCGAACCACGGCGCCCGTGTCCGCGTCGCACACCATCACCTTGCAGGATTGGGTGGACGAATCCACACCGGCTACTACAGAGGTTTCGGTAATTGAGTTAGTGGTGGTCACAGGGAAAGCCCGGTGTGATCGAGGAAGCCGTGGCACAGGTCGTAGTTCGACCCGATCCGGACCAGCCCGGCTTCGGTCGCCACGCGAACTT
>NZ_JAUTXY010000015.1:0-204280 GCF_036327795.1 Rhodococcus artemisiae | reverse complement strand
GTACCTTGGGAGGGGCTATGACGATTCCGAACGATCCGCGTACACCGCAGGAACGTGCCTATCCGCACGACGAGCCGGGTGATGACGAGACGCGCGTACTGCACACCGACGATCCGACGGAGGCGTACGGCCGCCCGGTGACGAACCCGACCCTGGCGTACCCGCAGTACGATCCGCGCTTCGATTCGGCAGCGCCACCCCCGAACCCCACTCAGCAGCTCGGCGAACCCCTGGGGCAATACCCGCAGGGCCGGCAGCCGACCGCGCAGTATCCGACGGCCCAGTCCCCGGCTGCCCCGTACCCGACAACGCAGTATCCGACCGCCGAATACTCGCAGGCTCAGTACCCGCAGGGGCAGTACCCGCAGGGGCAGTACCCAGCGGCCGGCTACCCCGACGGTGGGCATCAACCGCCCGGCCCGCCCCCGCCCGGATACGGAGAGCCGGGATACGGACAGCCCGCCGAGCCCGAAAAGAAGCCACGCGGTCCGCGCTGGGGTGTCCTCGCCCTCGCGGTGATTGTGCTCATTGCTCTCGGCGGGATCGTCGGCTACCTCCTGAGCGGAAGCGGCGACGAGCCCGACACCACCGCGACAGGGCCGACCACCACGCAGGCGCAGCCACCGGCACCCACGACGACACCGTCGCCCGTTCCCGCGCCCGGCGCGACACCGGACCTCCCGCTCGACGAGCTCCCCGGCGGACTCGGAGAGGCCCTCGGCCAGACCGGTGCGGTCGTGGGATCGATCACCGCAAACGACGGCACCAGCATCACCCTCAGCGGTATCGGTGGGTCGCTCACCACGGTGCTGTTCACGCCGGAAACCCAGATCATCACGTTGAGGGGGTCGTCTCCGGAGGCGCTCGAGATCGGCGCGACCGTCGTCGCGACCGGCAGCCCCGTCGAGAACGGACAGATGACGGCCGAGACCGTCATCAGCGCGTCGCTCCCGTCGTTCGGCAGCCCGGGCAACTGAAGACGCTAGGCTGATCGCGATGACATTCATGTGGTTCGGTCTGGCGGTGATCGCGCTCCTGGGCGCGCTCGCTCTCCTGTACGTCGACCGCACGCGGAGGGAACAGTCCGGGCGCGTGCGGGAGATCTGGGCGCGCGCCCAGGGGTACAAGTACACCGACTCCGACGAGCGGCTGCCGTCCAACTGGCATCGCGCGGCGTTGGCGAAGCAGGAATATCTGGGCGCGATCGACGTCGTGCGCGGGGTCCGTCGGGGCGAGGAATTCATCCTGTTCGACATCGAGGAAACCGCCACGATCGTCGCGGTGCGCCGCAAGGTCGGATCCGACGTCGACATCGACCTGCGTCTCAAGTCGACTCCTCCGCCGAAGGATTCCGACATGAATCTGCTCGGGTCGATCGGCCCGCGCATCGTGTTCTCCACCGACCTCGAGATCGCCCGTCGCGTGTGCGACCAGCGGATGGTCTCGTTCACCCAGTCGATTCCGGAGCACGTCCAGATGCTGTGGAGTGAGGGTCCCTGGACGCTCGGTTCCATCCCGGTGGGAAGCAACGGGCGCGAATGGGATGCGGCAATCGAGGCCGTGGCGCGCCTGTCGGGCATCTTGCACGTCCTCCCGCCCGTCGTCGATCCCGACAACGTCGATCGCAGCTTCCACGATCCGGGACGCCCTTCCGCTCATCGCTGAACCCGGTAGTCAGGTCACGGTACGGACACACCCGGGCTGACACGCCGGATCCTTCGTCGTGCGAACCGATCGGGGTCTGTACATTTCTCGCCGTGACACCTGTGGCTCTGGTGATAGTTGTGGCAGTGGTGGCCGTTGCGCTGCTCTGGATACGGCTGGGGATGCGCCGATTGCGGACGCTTCGCACCCGACGCAGAGACGGCCTGCATCTGCTGCTGAACGAACTCGATGATCGCTACGATCTGATCCCCGCGCTCATCGCGGCGTCGGCGGGTGCCGGTGTCGAACGCAGCCGGATCAGCCCGGTCGTGGGAGCACGATCCCTCGCCATCGCGATGCGCGACCAGCGCATCGACCTCCCCGAACGTGCGGCCACCGAGAACGCGCTGTCGGCCGCACTGCACGAGCTCATCGGGGTCCTCGACGGAGTCAACCACTGGCCGTTCATCCGCGTCGCCCGCGAACTGCAGACCCGCGAGCAGCGCATTGCCGGCGCGGTCCGCGTCCACAACGATCTCGCGGACAAACTCAACTCCCAGGTGTCGAGTTTCCCGACGTCGTTGTTCGCGAAGCTGGCCGGAGTGCGGGCTGTCGCAGTGTTCGAGGTTCCGGCGGGTCTGGCGACAGAGACCGAGACTACGCCGGTGACCGAGGCTCCGGTGACCGAGCAGCAGGCCGAAGGACAGGCGCCCACCTCGGCCAAGACCGACGAGAAGGATTCGGGGACCGTCGCTGCCTGAGGCCCCACCGCCAGCGACTAGGCTCGCTTTCGCGCCGGTTCCGCCGCCGGTGGTGGTGAACGAGACGACGGTGAGGATGTGCGATGAGCGACCGCGACGAACTGGCTGCACTGGTACGTGAGCTGGCAGTAGTGCACGGCAAGGTGACATTGTCGTCGGGCAAGGAAGCCGACTACTACGTCGATCTGCGTCGCGCGACCCTGCATCACCGCGCAGCACCCCTCATCGGCTCGCTTCTGCGCGAACTCGTCGCCGACTGGGACTTCGACGCGGTAGGTGGCCTCACCATGGGCGCGGACCCCGTCGCGATGGCCGTCATGCACGCGCCCGGACGCCCGATCGACGCGTTCGTCGTCCGCAAGGCAGCCAAGGCCCACGGGATGCAGCGTCAGATCGAAGGCCCCGACGTCGTCGATAAGCGAGTGCTCGTCGTCGAGGACACGACCACCACCGGGAACTCGCCGCTCACCGCCGTCAAGGCATTGCGCGACGCGGGAGCGATCGTCGTGGGTGTGGCAACGGTCGTCGACCGCGCCACCGGAGCAGACGAGGTGATCGCTGCGGAAGGCGTCGAATACCGGTCGCTGCTGGGCCTCTCCGACCTGGGCCTCGACAACTCCTGACACCGTGACGCCACGGATGCGGCAGACCGTCACACAACTTGCGGACGGTCGCGGGCTGATCTTCTTCGACGACACCGAACCGTATGTCGGGGGAGCGGCCACCCGTGCCGCACACGACCGTCGTGAACTTCCGACGGTCGTGGCGGCGTCGGAAGTTCGCATCGACCCGCTCACCGGGGATCCGGTGACGTTCGCCGCGCACCGCATGGACCGCACGTTCCTGCCCTCGGTCGCGGAGTGCCCACTCTGCCCGACCCGCCCCGGTGCCTCCACCGAAATCCCTGCAGACGACTACGACGTGGCAGTCTTCGAGAACCGTTTCCCGGCGCTCTCCTCGGGCGGCGGCTCGACGGGCGGCCGCTGCGAAGTGGTGTCCTTCACCGCAGACCACGACGCCCGCTTCGCCGATCTCCCCGTGACGCGTGCCCGCACCGTCATCGACGTCCTCGCGTCCCGCACGGCGGCGTTGTCGTCGCTGCCGGGTGTACAGCAGGTGTTCTGCTTCGAAAACCGTGGTGTCGAAATCGGTGTGACACTGGAACACCCGCACGGCCAGATCTACGCCTACCCGTTTCTCCCGCCGCGGACGCAGACGCTGCTCGAGCGCGCCCGCGACCATCACGAACGAACGGGACGGTCGCTCCAACGCGACATCCTCGATGCCGAACGTCGTACCGGAACCCGCGTCGTGTGGTCGGGCGAATGGTGGACCGCGTACGTCCCCGCCGCGGCGCGGTGGCCGATCGAGGTGCACCTCGCACCGCATCGCGACGTCCCCGATCTCACCGCGCTCGTCGACGCCGAACGCGACGAACTCGCTCTCGCCTACCGCGGCATGCTCGGACGCGTCGATCGGTTCTTCGACGGACTCGACCGCGTCCCCTACATCGCTGCATGGCACCAGGCCCCCGTCGGCGACGGACGCGAGCACGGCCGGTTGTTCTGCCAGATCTTCTCGCTGCGCCGTGCCCCCGACAAGCTCAAATACCTGGCGGGCTCCGAATCGGCGATGGGTGCGTGGATCAGCGACACCACACCCGAGCGCATCGCCGAGCGGCTACGCGAGCTCGCGCCGTGATGGTATGCGACGACGCGTCGCGTGAGTTCACCGCGGCGTTCGGCGGCGACCCCGACGGCATCTGGTGTGCACCCGGTCGCGTCAACCTGCTCGGGGAGCACGTCGACTACGCAGGCGGCTTGTGCCTTCCGATGGCGATTCCCCAGGTCACGGTAGCCGCGGTGCGCCGTCGCACCGATGGGCGACTCCGCCTGCACAGCACCGGATTCGACGTCGTCGACGTAGAGCTGGGCGAACGTGTCGAGGGATGGGGTGCATACGTCGCCGGTGTGATCTGGGCGCTCGACCCACCCGATTTCCACGGAGCCGACATCGCGATAGCGTCGGAGGTTCCTGTCGGTGCGGGTTTGTCGTCGTCCGCTGCGCTCGAGGCGTCCGTGGCACTGGCGCTCGCCAACCTGTGCGGGCTTCCGGCCGACGACACAGGACGGAATCTGCTCGCGCGTGCGTGCGTGCGTGCGGAGAACGACTACGTGGGGGCGCCCACCGGCGGCATGGACCAGCAGATCGCCCTGCGCGGCAGGGCCGGCCACGCGTTGCTCCTCGACTGTGCCGACGGGCACGTCGAACACATCCCCGTCGACACCGCGGCAGCAGGCCTCACGGTGCTGGTCGTCGACACCGGGACAGGACACCGCCTCGTCGACGGACAGTACGGGTCGCGGCGGGCCGCAGTCGAGGAAGCGGCGCGACTGCTGGGTGAGCCCTTGCGCGAAGTGGAATCCGTTTCGGCACTGGACGACCCGATGTTGCAGCGCCGCGCGCGACACGTGGTGACCGAGATCGGACGCGTCCGCGTCGCCGCCGACGCACTGCGCTCCGGTCGCGTACGCGACCTCGGCCCCCTGCTCGACGCGTCGCATCGGTCTCTGCGCGACGATTTCGAGGTCAGCTGCGCCGAACTCGACAGCGCCGTCGATGCCGCGACTGCGGCAGGTGCTCTCGGAGCGCGTATGGTCGGGGGAGGCTTCGGAGGTTCGGTAATTGCGTTGTGCGAGAACGGCGACGTGCCGAGGATCGAAACGTCCGTGACCGCGGCGGCCGCGGCCCGGGGTTTTCCGTCGCCGGTGTTCCTGCACGCCACTCCGTCCGATGGTGCGCGCCGATGTTGACGCGCAACCCGGGTACTGTGCGCGCATGGGTTGGTTCACTCGGAACAAGTGGGGCGTGGAGCACGCCGTGTTCGTGGCCGCGAGCGCGGCGACGGTGGTCGGCGGTGTGCTCGGCAACGAGTCGGTGCAGAAGATCGCGAAGCCGCTGATCGCGCCATCGCTCGCCGTTCGGGTGCTGCGCCGCTCCCGCGACCTCGACCGCGCCGACACCGCACTGCTTCTCGCAGGCCTGACTGCCGCGACGGTGGGCGACATGTTCATGATCGATCCCGACGACGACAGTCGGATCCTGCGCGGGGCAGGGGCTTTCGCGGTGATGCAGACGTCGTATTCGACGTTGCTCGCCCGGCACGGTGCGCGTCCGACCCGCACCGCGGTGCTGCAGCGTGTGCCTGCGGTCTTGGGAGCTGCCGGTCTGCTCGGGTGGCGGAGCCGCTCGGTCGCGGCGCCGCTCACCGCGTACGGCACCCTGCTGGCGACCACCGCGACACTTGCCGCCGACCCGTCCCTCGCTCCCGGGGCGAAGACTTCCGGTGGTCTCGTGCTACCGAACGCCGACCGGCGCAGTTGGCCCGGCGCCGACCGGCGCAGTTGGCCCGGCGCCGACCGGCGCAGTTGGCCCGGCGCCGACCGGCGCAGTTGGCTCTGCCTCGGTGGGCTTGTGTTCACACTGTCCGACGGCACCATCGTCGAGCGCCGCACCCTGCTGAAGAACAAGTCCGCGCGAGCGGCGGCGGAAGGGTTCGTGCTCGCCACCTATGCGGCCGCGCAGCTGCTTCTCGTCGAGGGGATGCTGGCGCTCGGTAGGCGCACATGACCCGTCACGGGTAGGCGCAGATGACCCGTCAGGGGAAGATCAGGATCCGGGTGCGGTCGTCGGGGTCGACGAGCACCGACACCACCTGGCCGGCCACCAGTCGCGACAGGTCGCTGCGTCCGGCCTCGAATACCACCTTGCCGCTGTACGGCTCGGATCCGGGCACCATCAGATCCAGATCCAGTTCGGTTCGCTGCACGTCGCCGATCACGCGGCCGAGCGGCGTAGCGGCGCGGATCGTCGCCCAGCCTTCGAGGCCGTCGCGTTCGATCTTGCGGTCTTCGCGGGTGGTGCGATCGGCGATCAACATGCCCAAACCGAGCATTGCGCCGTACAGGCAGACCAGGAACATCACCTGGAACCCTTCGGTGCCTTCGGCGGAGTCCGGGTAGAAAAGGTTCAGCCAGAGTGACAGCAGAATCAGGTATCCGGTCGTGATGAACGCGACCGTGCGCAGGATGCGCTTGTGCTTCATGGGCCCTCCGTGTCCCAGCCTAGCGCGTGTCTGCGCTGCGGCTGCCGGTCGATAGAGTGGCATTTTCTGTGTTCGTCGGAGGGAACGGTGTGAACGTGCGTGTGTCGTGGGCTGCGGTTGTGTTGGGAGCTGTACTGGTGCTGAGCGGGTGCGGGGGGTCCGGCAACGAACCGGATGTCGCGGCCCAGGAGACCGCGACCACGACCGCGACCGCGACCTCCAGCGTGACTGCTGCACCGACCACGACCGAGGCCACCACGGAGGCACCGACCTCCGAGCCCGCTGCAGGGACGACGACCGAACCGGCTCCCGAGCTGCCGCCGACATTGGAGGCCGTCGCGTTCGAGCAGGGCGAGTCGTACTACTTCACCACTCCCGACGGCGCATTCGCGTGCGGCATCGTGCAGCTGCCGGGCCGCACCGAAGCGGGCTGCGAGGGCGTCACCGACCCGGTGCCCCCGCAGCCCGAGAGCTGCGTCGTCAACTGGGGCCACGGGATGCGCGTCGTCGACAGCGGTCCCGGTGAGTTCCTGTGCTCGGGTGGGCCCGTCTACCTTCCCGTCGAGGGTTCTGCGGAGGTGTTGCCCGCGGGGTCACGGCTCTCGCAGCTCGGGTACACCTGCGAGACCACCGAGGCCGACGTGACGTGCACCAACGACAGCACCGGGCACGGATTCACCGTTGCATCCGGCTCGAACGAGACGTTCTGACTGTGTCGGCGAAGGAAAGGTCGGAGGAGACAGTGCCGGACCGAGAAGGGCCGGACCGAGAAGGACCGGACCGAGAGCAGGACCCGCTCGCAGTTCCCGGCCCCACCGAATGGGGCGAACATCCGCACGGCATGGGGCCGTGGACCGACGAGTTCGGAACACCCCCTCCGACCGACCCGAAGTACGATCCCGAACTGCTCGAACACGGAGACCGGCGCAACGTTGTCGACGCCTACCGATACTGGACGCGCGATGCGATCGTCGCGGACATCGACACCCGCCGGCATCCGCTGCACGTGGCGATCGAGAACTTCGCGCACGACGCCAACATCGGCACGGTCGTGCGCACCGCCAATGCGTTCGCGGCCGCCGCCGTCCACATCGTGGGCCGGCGGCGCTGGAACCGCCGCGGTGCCATGGTCACCGATCGATACCAGCACCTGCAGCATCACACCGACGTCGATGCGCTCATTCGTTGGGCTGCCGAGCACGATCTGACCATCGTCGCCGTCGACAACACCCCCGGCTCCGTGCCGCTCGAGACAGCAGAACTGCCCCGCAACTGCCTGCTGTTGTTCGGGCAGGAAGGGCCGGGCGTGACCGAGCGGGCACGCGAGGTGGCGGCCATGACGGTATCGATCGCACAGTTCGGTTCGACCCGCTCCATCAACGCAGGGGTCGCGGCAGGAATCGCGATGCACGCCTGGATCGGCCGACACGCCGACCTCGACCGTGCCTGGTAGTCATCGGGCCTCGAAGTAACGCCCGCTCGAGCTGCGTGGATGTATCATCGCGGGCCGTGTGGCCACGCCGCTGCTGTGGGACGAGGAAGATTACTGCATGCCAGAAATGTGGGCCGACCGGGCGGATGCAGCCGAGGCTGCGGTCGTGGGCAGACACGTGCGCCGACTCTGGGGACTACCCGGCACCGAACTCGGTGTCGTCGGTTGGCCGGCGACGAGACGCGAGCGCATCTTCGGTTCGTGGCACTACTGGTGGCAGGCCCACCTGATCGACCTCGCCGTCGACGCGGCGGAGCGGCAGGCGAAGGCCGGCGACGGCAGTGCGCGCAACCGACGCCGTGTGGTGCAGCTGACGCGCACTCACCGCATCCGCAACATCACAGGCTGGACCAACAACTACTTCGACGACATGGCCTGGCTCGGCCTGGCGCTCGATCGCGCCCAGCGGCATCTGGGCGTGGACCGCGGCGCTGCGATCACGACTCTCGTCGGCGAACTGCACGATGCGTGGCAACCGGAGCAGGGCGGGGGGATCCCGTGGCGTCGGGGAGACTCCTTCTTCAACACTCCCGCCAACGGTCCGGCAGCGCTGCTGCTCGCGCGGTCGGGCAAGCTCGAGCGCGCGCAGGAGATGGCCGATTGGATCCACGACCGTCTCGTCGACCCGGATACCGGGCTCGTCTTCGACGGCATCCGCCACGGTGTACTCGAGCGCGCCGTCTACTCGTACTGTCAGGGAGTGGTGCTCGGAGTCGAGACCGAACTCGCGACCCGATGCGATGGTCCACGTCATCGAAACCGGGTGCATGCACTCGTCGACGCCGTCGACAACGAACTCACCGAACGCAGCATCATCACCGGTGGCGGGGGAGGCGACGGTGGACTGTTCAACGGCATCCTCGTGCGCTATCTCGCGATGGTCGCGACGACCCTGCCGGTGCAGGACTCCGACGACGTGCGAGCACGTGCCACGGCCCGCCGCATCGTGCTGGCTTCGGCCGACGGGGCGTGGGAGAACCGCCTGCAGATCGAAGGGCTGCCGCTGTTCGGGCGGGACTGGACCCAGCCCGCCAGACTCCCCGGCTCGTCGGGCACGGTCGCGCAGTTCACCGCGGGCACGGTGCGCGCGTCGTCGATCGCGGAACGCGACCTGTCGGTGCAGCTCGGTGGGTGGATGCTCATGGAAGCCGCACACGCGGTGGTGGCGTCTCCCTGAACTGCGTGTTATCGCCGGTTGTTCGGATCCGAGTTGAACGCCGGGATCGGCGTGGTCGGGGCCGAGGTCTGTGCCGGCGACTGACTCGGGATCGGGGTGGTCGGAGTGTGGTCGGCGCTCGACGGTGCAGCGGAAGATTCGGCCTGCTCCGACGCGGCTTGCTCCGACGCCGCCTCGTCCGACACGGCGTTCTCGGCCCCGGCCTTGCGCGACGCCAGGAAACGCTTGCCGACCTCGCTGATGATCGGGAGCACCGACACGAACACGATCAGCAGGAAGATGTAGTCGACGTTCTCCGCGATGAACGAGATCTGCCCCAGCAGGTAACCGAGCAGTGTGACGCCGGCACCCCACACGATGCCGCCGATCACGTTGTAAGTGATGAACACGCGATAGGGCATCTTCGCCGCGCCCGCCACGAGGGGCGCATAGGTGCGGACGATGGGAACGAACCGGGCAAGGAAGATCATTGCGGGACCGTGCCGCAGGAAGAATCGGTGAGATTCGTCTATGTACTTCTTCTTGAACAGCTTCGCGTCGTCGTCCTTGAACAACTTCGCGCCGCCCTTGGTGCCGATGAAGTATCCCACTTGATCGCCGAGAATCGCCGCGATCGGGATCGTCACCATGAGCACCCACAGCGGCGCGAACGGCTCGACCTCCGCCGATTTCGACGCGGCGATCAGGCCCGCGGTGAACAGCAGCGAATCACCGGGAAGCAGCGGGAACAGCAGACCCGACTCGATGAACACCACCAGGAGCAGACCGACGAGCATCCAGGTGCCGAACGAGTTCAGCAGGTTCACGGGGTCGAGGAAGCCCGGCAGCAGGGCCAAATTGGTCACAGATTCCGAGGCTTCGACAAAATTCACGATCTCCAGAGTACCGACGTGCACGAGCACCCTCGAATCGTGATGATCCGGCGGGGTTACCGACCCGAGTATCCAACCGCCGCCCCTATTGACATACTGCAAGGACAAAGGGCACCTGCCACACCCGAGCGGGTAGCCGATCCACTCTCATCTGGAGGACAGCCGCTGTGCCTATCGCGACTCCCGAGGTCTACGCCGAGATGATTGCCCGCGCCAAGGAGCACTCCTTCGCATTCCCGGCCATCAACTGCACCTCGTCCGAAACCATCAACGCTGCGATCAAGGGCTTCGCGGACGCCGGCAGCGACGGCATCATCCAGTTCTCGACCGGTGGCGCGGAGTTCGGCTCGGGCCTCGGTGTCAAGGACATGGTGACCGGCGCGGTCGCTCTGGCCGAGTTCGCGCACGTCATCGCTGAGAAGTACGACGTGACGATCGCCCTGCACACCGACCACTGCCCCAAGGACAAGCTCGACGGCTTCGTCCGCCCGCTCATCGCGATCTCGAAGGAGCGCGTCGACGCCGGCAAGAACCCCCTGTTCCAGTCGCACATGTGGGACGGATCCGCCACCCCGCTCGACGAGAACCTCGAGATCGCTCAGCAACTCCTCGCCGATGCGGCGGCCGCGAAGATCATCCTCGAGATCGAGATCGGTGTTGTGGGCGGTGAAGAGGACGGCGTCGAGAACGCCATCAACGACAAGCTCTACACCACCGTCGAGGACTTCGAGAAGACCGTCGACGCGCTCGGCGCAGGCGAGAAGGGCCAGTACCTCCTCGCCGCGACCTTCGGCAACGTGCACGGAGTATACAAGCCGGGCAACGTCAAGCTCAAGCCGGAAATCCTCGACCAGGGCCAGAAGGCCGCGTCGAAGAAGCTGGGTCTCAAGGACGGCTCGAAGCCGTTCGACCTCGTCTTCCACGGCGGCTCGGGTTCGCTGAAGTCGGAGATCGACGAGGCGCTGAGCTACGGCGTCGTGAAGATGAACGTCGACACCGACACCCAGTACGCGTTCACCCGCCCGATCGCGGCACACATGTTCAGCAACTACGACGGTGTGCTCAAGGTCGACGGCGAGGTCGGAAACAAGAAGGTCTACGACCCGCGCAGCTACCTGAAGAAGGCCGAGGCGGCGATGACCGCTCGCGTGATCGAGGCGTGCAACGACCTCAAGTCTGCGGGCCGCTCGGTCTCTGCCAAGTAATCGATAGTACCGAAGAAGGGCGCCGGCTCGAGCCGGCGCCCTTCTCGTCGTTCGGGTCGGTGCAGGTATGGGGACTGCGCAGCTACTCGCTGCACACCTTCCACTCGTCGCCCTGGAGCGCGAGGTCGAACGTGCGCGCCGTGACATCCGACGGGTCACCCATCGGATGGGCAGTGACCTCGGCGATCGCAGTGTCGTCGGTGATCTGCACCTTGTCGATACTCGACACGACCGGCACGGAACCCTGTTCCACAGCCAGCGCGTGAATGCTGTCGAACTCCTCGGGGGCGACCGTCGCATAGAACTCCGCCAGCCCGCCGCACGTCGAATTCTGGAGTGTCTCGAGGTCGCCTGCGCTCAGCGCCTGCACAAACTCGTCGATGCTCGCGCGAATGTGAGAGTCGGGAGAGCTGTTCTCCCGGTACTGCAGGAACGCGATGACAGCGACGACGGCGATCACCACGACAGCGGCGGCGCCGGCGACGATCATCCACCCCGTGCGGCCCTTTCGCGGGGACGGAGGAATCCGGGTCGGTGCCGGTGTGGGCTGGAACGGTGCAGGCTCCGACCGTGGCGGCTCGGGCACGCGCGGCGCGATGCGTTGCGGCTCCGCTTTCGGAGCGTGGCTCCGGACGGGGATCTGAGTCGTGGGTGCCTCGGACGGATCCGACGCCTGCGGCTCGGGCTGCTGAGTCTCGTCCGTCCGCTCGGTCTTGTCGACGATCGGCATGGCCACCGTCTTCGCCTCGGCGGGATCCGGGGTCTTCTCGACGATCGGCATAGCGACCGTCTCGGCATCGGCAGGATCAGGTTCGGCGGTGTCGCCGGTCTTTGCCGATACGACCGGCGCAGTGTCGTCGGGCTCGACGTCTTCCGACGTGTCGTCCGACGGAGTTTCGTCCGAGGTGCCGTCGACTTCGGGGGTGTAGTCCGCCTCGTCGGTGTCCTCCACTTCGCTCTCGGCTGCCGCAGCGTCGTCTGCCTCGCCATCCGAGGACTTCTCGTCTGCTACTTCGGGTGCTGGCTCCGACGCGTCGACGTCGTCGGGCGTGTCGGCCGGTCCGGTCTCCGAAACCTCGCCTGCGGACGATTCCGTCGAGTCTTCGGTCGGGTCTTCGTTCTTCGGGTCCGGCACGTGCTGCACCTCGTTCGGCTGGTGGGTGTTTATGCCGGGAGCCTATCGAGGCTCGGCGAGCGAAGGGCAGAATGGGCGCCATGACCTCATTCGGTGACCTGCTCGGACCCCAGCCCACCCTCCTCCCCGGCGACGACGAAGCGGAATCGGATCTGCTCAACCACAAGAACCCGGCGGAGGTCGCGGCAGAGCATCCGACCGCATCGATCGCATGGGCGTACCTTGCGGAAGCAGCCCTCGACTCCGGCGAGACCATCGCCGCATACGCGTATGCGCGCACCGGTTACCACCGTGGCCTCGACCAGTTGCGGCGCAACGGGTGGAAGGGCTTCGGTCCGGTGCCCTACAGCCATGAGCCCAACCGGGGTTTCCTGCGATGCGTGGCCGTGCTCGCGCGGGCAGCGAAGGCGATCGGTGAAGCGGACGAGCACGCACGTTGCCTCGATCTGCTCGAGGACTGTGATCCCCGCGCGGCCGAGGAACTTGGCGTCGAGTAGGTCGTTACCCACCCGCGACGACTTCCGCAAGAATGTGCGGAAGTCGTCGCTGCGACTCCGCTCTTCCGCGCTGCCGATCGTGCAATGCGCGCTCGCTGCCGGTATCGCCTGGTGGGTTGCGACAACACTGATCGGCCACGCGCAGCCGTTCTTCGCGCCGATCGCCGCTGTGGTGTCCCTGGGGTTGTCTCTGGGGGCGCGACTGCGCCGCTCGGTCGAGCTCGTGTGCGGCGTGACCGTCGGGATCGGTATCGGTGACCTGCTCGTGTCGCAGATCGGGAGCGGCCCCTGGCAGATCGCCTTGGTGGTGGCGATCGCCATGGCATCGGCAGTAGCGCTCAACAGCGGGCCGATCTTCTCGATGCAGGCCGGCAACTCGGCCGTCCTGGTGGCAACACTGATCCCTCCCGGCGGCACGGGCGGCATCGACCGGATGGTCGACGCCCTCGTCGGCGGCCTGGTGGGGATCGCCGTGGTCGCGCTGATTCCCACCCACCCCGTGCGTCGCGCGAGGAAGAACGCCGCGGACATCCTCAAGACCGCCGCCGAAGTTCTGCGGAATGTCGAGACCGGCCTCGTCGAGAACAATCCGAAACCCATCGAGACTGCACTGCGGCAGGCCCGCGACACACAGTCCGCGATCGACTCCATGCGGAGCAACCTTCAGGGCGGCCACGAGATCAGTCGGATCTCCCCGCTCTACTGGAACAGTCGTCCGCGACTCGCGCGGTTGACTGCCGCCGCCGACCCCATCGACAACGCGATGCGCAATATCCGTGTCCTCGCGCGACGGTCGCTGACCTTGGTTCGTGACGACGAGATCCTCGATTCCCGGCTCGTTCTCATCGTCGATGAACTTGCTGATGCGGTCGAGGTGCTACGCCAGATGGTGCTCGCCGAACCCGGCGATCAACCCGATTCGGCGGAGGCCGCCCGTGTGTTGCGCAGCGTTGCCAGGAAGATGAGCCCGGAACTGATCGAAGGTGCCGGGGTGTCGGCGACAGTGGTGTTCGCGCAGATGCGATCTCTGCTCGTCGACCTGCTGCAAACGGCAGGACTCAAACGCATCTCGGCACTCGCAACATTGCCGCCGACGGTCGAGAACCCCGCGTACCCGCCGGAGAAATAGGCGGTGTCCGCGGGGTTCTCGGAGCGCACCAGGGCTACACGGTCTCCGCGGCGCGCTGCCGCAGCATCGAGAGCCTGTCGGCAGGAGTGTGGCGAGGACAGCTCATGCACTTGCTCCCGCCGGTCGCGATGTAGATCAGGCAGCACGATCCTCGCCTGACGAACCGTTCGGAACGACCTCCGCTGTCGATGTCTACGAATCTCGGCGTCAACATCGGTCCGACGGCCAGTGACTCGGCGAGCTCACATGCCTCCTCTACCCTGCCGAGTTGTCGGCCGACCGTGAGGGCCCGGCCCGCGACGGAGTCCGTCGCGATCGCCCACAGCGCACGGGGCGAGGCGCCCGACACCGCGGCCAGCGCCGAGATCACAGACGTGTGCGCAGCCGCGAGTGCCTCCGCATAGACCTCGGAGCCGTGCACTGGCCGCGACGAACGCACCGCGGCGAGATAGCCGTTCTCACGCAGTGCGCAGCGCAGGCGGTTCGGGTCGGGTTCGGGTGCGATGCCCTCGGTCAGCAGCATCGCGGCGGGCCCAGCTACCAGCGTGGAACTCGCCGAGTACCACCACAACGTGCCGTTGACGCGGGCGTCGTCGCAGCCCCACCGCACTCCGGTGTCGACAACACGCTCGGCGAGCCACTCAGGGTCGGTGAGAAGTGAGCCGGGGAACTCGTCGAAACCTGCGAGATCGACGGTGTGCGCGAAATCGCCGAGCACCACCCGAATCCGGCTGTACGCGGCCTCGATGTCGAACAGGCTGCTGTCACTCAGCCTCCTGTCATTCATGGACGAGTCCCAGCAGGTCGAGGACACGCCGGCCTTCGACGGAGCGCAGGACACCCCGCACACCGAACACCTCGCCGAGCAACTCGGGGGTGAGTACGTTCTCAGGCGTGCCGACATCGACCACGTGCCCGGCGTGCAGTACCGCCATGCGGTCGCAATACTCTGCCGCGAGACGCATGTCGTGCAGTGTCACCAACACTGCGAGCCCATCGGCCGCCAGTTCACGCAGCATCTCGAGTACACCGAGCTGATGACGGAGATCGAGGTGATTGGTCGGTTCGTCGAGCAGGAGCACCTCGGGTTTCTGTGCGAGCGCACGCGCAATAGACACCCGTTGACGTTCACCGCCGGACAACGTCGCGACGTCCCGGTCGGCGTGCGCGGTGAGCGATACCCGCGCCAGAACCGATTCGACCACGGCGTCGTCCTCGGACCGGAACGGCTCGAACCATCCGCGCTGCACGGACCGGCCGAGCCGGACGGATTCGCGCACCGTCACCCCACCGAATGCCACGGGCTCCTGTGAGCTGACCCCGATGGTGCGTGCCACGTCCCGTCGACGCATCGAGTGGATGTCGTCGTTGTCCAGCAGGATCGCCCCGCCGCTCACCGACAACGCCCGATAGCAGGTGCGCAGGAGTGTGGTCTTGCCGCTGCCGTTGGGGCCGACGAGCGCGAGCACTTCTCCGGGTGCGACGTCGAGGTCGACGCCCCAGAGGACCTGTCGATCGCCGAGCCTGGCCTCGACGGCGGACGCCTGGAGCCGGGTCACGAGGTTGCCCGACCGTATCGGCGCCACAGCATGGCGATGAAGATCGGCCCGCCCACGAGTCCGGTGACCACCCCGATGGGGAGTTCGGTGGTGTTGCTCACCGACCGGGCGACGATGTCGGCGAGTACGAGCGCCAGAGCACCGAGCAGTGCAGCAGTCGGGATGAGGCGTGCCGCATTGCGGCCAACGAGATAACCGGCGACGTGCGGGACCAGCAGGCCGACGAACCCGATCGTGCCGGATACCGCGACGGCCGCGGCCGCGAGCAGCGACACGGCGAGCAGGATCAGCACACGGAAGCGGGGAACGTCGATTCCCAGCGCGGTGGCGCCGTCGTCGCCGGTGAGAAGCAGATTGAGCTGACGACTGCACAGGATCACCGCCGCACCCACCACGACGAGGACGACCGTCGGTGAGATCAGCGTCGTCCAGGTGGCGTCTCCGAAACCTCCGGCAAGCCACTGCATCACGGTGCCGAGTTGGTGAACGTCGCCGACCACGAGCAGGACGAAGGTGATCAGTGATGAGAACACCATCGACAGCGCGACCCCGACCAGGACGATGGCGGTGACCGAATGCGCACGCACACTCACCACGATGGTGGCGGCGAGAGGGATGAGCGCTCCGATGAACGCGGCCAAGGGCAACGTGAAGATCCCGAGGGCGCCGGCGCCGAGCCCGAGGACCGTCACCGTGGCGACACCGAAGCCGGCTCCCGACGAGACACCCAGCAGGTAGGGGTCGGCGAGCGGGTTACGGGTCGCCGCTTGCGCCACAGCGCCCGCGATCGCGAGCGCAGCCCCCACCACGGCGGCGGTCAACGCGCGGGGGAGGCGCGATTCGAAGACGATCGCGTCGCGGGTTGCGCTCCACCACGGATCCCCCATCATTGCCTCGAACGGTGTGGGAGCGATCCGGTGGCCGACGATCGCCCACACGTCACCCAGCGGAATGGTGACCGTGCCGAGCGACACCGCAACCACGATGGCGAAGGCCAGTCCCACCGCGAGTGCCGTGAGGACCGACCACAGTGAGCGATGGCCGGGCGCGCTCTTCTCGACCGGCGTCGGCGCCGATGCGGTATGCATCGGTGCCTCGGTCACGGCACTCATACGTCGAAGGCCTCGGGATGCAGCCCGCGCGCGATGGTCGTGGCGGAGGTGGCCATGCGGGAGCTCTCGAAGAAGTCGTCGAGGGGGACCACGATGAATCGATCGTTCTGCACCGCGGGGGTGGTCATCATGATCGGGTGGTTCTTCAGGAACTCGATCTTGTCGTCGGCGCTGGTGGAGCCGTAGTCGAGGACCACGATGGCCTCGGGCTGCCGCTCGCCGACCACTTCCCAGCTGGTCTCGAAGTAGGGCTTGGGGCCTTCGGACGTGACGTTCTCGGCTCCTGCGTACTCGCCGATCAGGTTGCCGATGCCGACGCCGCCGACCGACAGCGGCGCAGCTTCACCGGAGTCGTAGAAGAACGTGCGAACGGGCTGCACATCGGCGGCATCCACTCGATCGCGAACGGTGTCGAGTTCGGAGGTGATGCGCTCGGTCAGTGCGGCGGCTTCGTCCTCGGCGCCGAGGATCGAGCCGAGCTGCGCAAAGTCGTTCTCGAGCAGTCCGATGTCGGGGAATCCGGCGCCGCAGTATTCGGAGAACAGGAACGTACCGATGCCCGCGGCTTCGAGACTGTCGCGAGCGAACCCGTTCTTCTCGTCGAAGGCGCTGCGCATGCCGCCGACGATCAGGTCGGGTTCGAGGTCGAGGACCTGTTCGGACGTCGGATATTCCTTGGCGAGCGACGGAATCTCGGCGAACTGTTCGGCGGTCTCCGGCAGCGGATCGGATTGTTCGCCGTAGCCCATGCCCACGATCCGGTCGCCCACACCCATCTGGATGAGTGTTTCGGTGACGTGATCGTTCATGGAGATGATGCGTTGCGGGGGAGTGTCGAAGGTGGCGGTGCGTTCGCAATTGGTGATGGTCACCGGTTCCGCAAAGGACTCGGCCTCGGCGTTGTCGGTGGTGGCGGTACCGCGGGAACACCCGGCCAGTAGCACTGCTGCGGCGGCGAGAGAGGTGAACGCGACGATGTGACGGCGTGCTGGACGGACATGGAGGAGCATGGGACCTCGTGCTCTGCTGGGGTGGACCGGAGCAGATGTCCACCAGGGCAGCGTGGTCCCGGATCGCGGGTGCACGAGCTGCCCTACTGGACTCCGTCTCGCAGACCACGGCGAATGTCGGAGTCGCGGACGCCCACGCAGGTATTCGGGCTCACCGTCGAATTCGACAGTCCACCGTTGCGGGTCAGCGCCGGAATTCGACCGGACTTCCCCTGCTGAGGGCATCAGCAACGCTGGCGTCATTATGCACACGCCGCCGGGAACGTTCGAGGTCGGGACGTAGCCGTTGAATACATGCGCATTTGTGCATACGATGACCCGGACCTGGAAGGAGGCTCATGAGTTCGGGTCACGGACATTCACACGGCATAGGCCACGGCCATGGGCAGGACGCAGGACCGTCGGACCGCACCATCCGCAGGATGGGCATCTCCCTCGCGGTTCTCGGTGTGTTCCTCCTCCTCGAAGCCGGCGTCGGACTGTGGATCGGATCGCTTGCGCTGCTCGCGGATGCCGGGCACATGCTCACCGACGTCGTCGGCGTATCGATGGGCATGGTGGCCCTCGTACTCGCCCGTCGCGGCAGCGCCGCGGCGGCCCGCACGTTCGGCTGGCACCGGGCCGAAGTCCTCACGGCGATGGCCAACGCGGTTCTGCTGCTCGGCGTCGCGGCGTGGGTGATGTACGAGGCGATCAACCGCATCGGCGACACACCCGAGATCCCCGGGGCACCGCTGATTCTCACCGCGCTGGCCGGACTCGCCGCGAACATCGTCGTCATGTTGCTCCTGCGCGCCGACGCCAAGGGAAGCCTCGCGGTGCGCGGGGCCTACATGGAGGTGCTCGCCGATGCGCTCGGTTCCGTCGGGGTTCTCGTCGCCGGTGTCCTCGTCCTGGCGTTCGGGTGGAGTTTCGCCGACGTCATCGTCGGTGTGCTGATCTCCCTGTGGGTCGTGCCGCGTGCGGTGCGCCTCGCTGCAGAATCGCTCCGCATCCTGACGCAGGCATCGCCGAGTCACCTGGACGTCGATGCCGTCCGAGCCGATCTCGCTGCCCTGCCCGGCGTGTCCGGCGTTCACGATCTGCACGTGTGGACCCTGACCACGGGAATGGACGTGGCGACCGTGCACCTCGTGAGCGACCACGACGCGAACTGGGTACTCGACTCGGCGCGCACCACGCTGTCGTCGCACGGTCTCGACCACGCGACCGTGCAGGTGGAACGAACGGTCGACGGGCGCAGATGCGAGGAGGACGTGACGTGGTGAACCTCAGCCCAGACGCAGCGTCCAACGCCCACCCCGTCCGCTGAATCGCGTCACACTCAGCGGCCGGACGTCGGCTCTCCAGAACGCCGAGGCCGGCGCTCCGAGCGCACAGACCGTCGCTGCTTTGACGACCGCCGGATGCGTGACGACCCCGATTCGCTCGGGTGACTCGTCGATGGTGTCCAGCCACGCTCCGACGCGCGCGATCAGGTCGAGGATCGACTCGCCGCCGTGCGGAGCGGACACGGGATCGGTCAGCCACGCAGCCAGTTCGACTTCCGCAACGCTGTCCATCGGCACACCCGACCACCTCGCGCAATCGAGGTCGCGCAGTGCGGGTTCGACGGTCGCCGACCAGCCCAGAGCCACTGCGGTGTCCACGGCGCGGACCTCAGGAGCCGTGAGCGCGCGATCGATCACCGGTGCCGCGACGCGTTCGAGTTCGCGTCGCCCGCGCTCGGAGATCGGATCGTCGGCCGGGAATCGCACATACTGTTGCGCGGGGGTGGAGGCGTGAGAGATCAGGAACAGGCGGGGCACGGGCACAGTGTCCCTCGAGGTGCAGTGTTCTCCGCTTGACACCGACTGACCTGCGGTGCCAAAGTTCGTCGGTACGCATGTGCCGAGGTGCAGGGAATCCGGTGAGAATCCGGGACGGTCGCGCCACTGTAGACCTGAGATCGCAGATCTCGGGAAGTCAGAAAACTCCCACGGCACGTGGCCTTTCGGATGGGACGCGTAATCCCAGGAGGTTGTCATGGCGGTAGTCCATACACCCGACGACTCACTCGGCTCGGCTGATTCACTCGGCTCGGCCGGGCTCGCTGTAGCGGTGGCCGCAACGGTGATCCTTGCCTTCGTCGTGCTCTATCTGGTCGGATTCGACCAGGGTGCGATTTCTCGCACCGGCATGTTCATGCACGAACTGATGCACGACGGCCGGCACCTCCTGGGCCTCCCATGTCATTGAGCGACACTCGGCCGACGTCGCCGGGCGGACAGGCGATCCTGTCCGGAAGTTATGTCCAGTTGTTGCTGCGTGGCCTCCTCGCCGGTCTGCTCGCGGGTCTGCTGGCCGGTGCGGTGGCATTCGTCGTCGGCGAACCCCACATCGACTCCGCCATTGCGATCGAAGAAGCCGCAGGTGAAGCGGCCGACCATGACCACGGCGGCGCCGCAGTCGTCGACGAGGAAGCGCACAGCCACGGCGACGACGCCGAGGTGAGTCGCACCGGCCAGAAGGCCGGACTGTTCCTCGCGACCAGCCTTGCCGGCCTCGCGCTCGGTGCGCTGTACGCGTCGGTGCTGCACTTCGCCCGCCGCTACACCGATTTGCCTGGCTGGAAGCTGGCGCTGACCGGTGCGGGTGCCGCGTGGCTGGCGATCGAGGCCGTTCCGTTCTTCAAGTACCCGGCGAACCCACCCGCGGTGGGCGATCCCGACACCATCAACGAGCGCACGCTGTGGTGGCTCGCCGCAGTCGTGCTCGGCCTGGTCGCCATCGCGGTGGCGGTCGCGGTCGCGAAGGCCCTCTCGAACCAGGATCTGCACACCGTCCGCATCGTCGGACCGCTGATCGCGTTCCTCGTAGTGGTGGGCCTGGGCTACCTCGTCATGCCGACCATCGACGAAGTGAGTGATGATTTCCCGGCGAGCCTGTTGTGGCAGTTCCGGGTTGCCTCGTTCACCGTGCAGGTCACCTTGTGGGCGGCACTCGGATTCATCTTCGCGTTTCTCACCGAACGTGCGTCGCGCGTTCGGGCCCGCGCGTTCGGATCATAGCCTGACGGCATGGGAACTGGGATTCTGGTTGCCGGAACGACCTCGGACGCAGGAAAGTCCGTGGTCGTCACCGGTATCTGCCGGGCACTGTCGCGCCGGGGCCTGACGGTCGCTCCGTTCAAGGCGCAGAACATGTCGAACAATTCGATGGTCGCGGTCGATGCCGCGACCGGCGACGGGGTGGAGATCGGGCGCGCCCAGTGGATCCAGTCCGTCGCCGCGCGCGCCGTACCGGAATCCGTCATGAATCCGGTGCTGCTCAAGCCGGGCAGCGATCGGCGCAGCCACGTCGTCGTGCGCGGTCTTCCCGCCGGAACTCTCGAGGCCGGTGAGTTCGCGGGCGGGCGGAAGCACCTCGCGGAGGCGGCGTTCGCCGCATTCGACGACCTGCGCAGACGTTTCGACATCGTGGTGTGCGAAGGGGCGGGAAGTGCCGCCGAGATCAACCTGCGCGCACATGATTACGTCAACATGGGCCTCGCGCGGCACGGGGAACTGCCCACGATCGTCGTGGGTGACATCGACCGCGGCGGCGTCTTCGCGTCGATGTACGGCACGCTGGCCTTGCTCGATGCCGCTGATCAGCAGTTGATCCGAGGGTTCGTGATCAACAAGTTCCGCGGCGATGTGGGTTTGCTGAAACCGGGCCTCGATTCGCTGTACGAGCTCACCGGGCGTCCCGTTCTCGGCGTCCTGCCGTGGCAACGCGACCTGTGGCTCGACTCGGAGGACTCGCTCGCCCTCACCTCGCGACCCGCACACGACGGCGACGGTGCCCTCACGATCGCGGTGGTGATGGTGCCGCGCGTCAGTAACTTCACCGACGTCGACGCGCTCTGCCTCGAACCCGATGTGCGGGTCCGCTTCGTCGACGATCCGCGTGCTCTTGCCGGTGCCGACATCGTGATCCTGCCGGGCACCCGGGCCACTCTCGCCGACCTCGAGTGGCTGCGGTCGCGGGGCCTCGACGTTGCCATCGTCGATCACGCCCGTGCGGGTGGCGCTGTGTTGGGGATCTGCGGCGGATTCCAGATGCTCGGATGCGAGATCAGCGACCCGCACGGAGTCGAGGGACATCCCGGGGCGTCAGCGCAGGGGCTCGGGCTGCTCGACGTCCGAACAGAGTTCGGGCCGGACAAAGTGCTGCGGCTGCCTTCGGGCGCCGCATTGGGTGCGCCCGCATCCGGCTACGAGATCCATCACGGGAGAGTGGAAGTCGGTGAGGCCGACGAGTTTCTCGGTGGTGCGCGCAGCGGCAACGTATTCGGCACGATGTGGCATGGAAGTCTCGAAGGAGACGAACTTCGTGTCGCGTGGCTGCGCGAGGTCGCTGCGGCGGCGGGGCGTGAGATCCGCACGGGAACGGTGAGCTTCGCGTCGGCGCGTGACGAACGGATCGAACTTCTCGCCGACATGATCGACGAACATCTCGACGTCGATGCACTGCTCTCGATGCTGACGGACGCACCGGTGTTGCCGACCCTGTCGGGAACGCTGCGATGACCGTGCTCGTCCTCGGGGGCACCGGGGAAGCGCGGGCGCTCGCAGGTGCCCTGCACGACAGGGGGGTGGATCTCGTATCGTCGCTCGCCGGCCGTGTCCGGAATCCGCGACTGCCGGTGGGGCCGGTCCGCATCGGCGGTTTCGGAGGTGTCGACGGACTCGCGAACCATCTGCGCGACAGCGGCATCGATGCGGTCGTGGACGCAACGCATCCGTTTGCCGCGAGGATCAGCGCCAACGCGGCAGCAGCCTGTGCCCGTGCGAACGTCCCGCTCCTGCGGTTGCAACGCCCCGGGTGGGCGGACGACGGCTCATGGGTGTGGGTCGACGGCCACGACGCCGCCGCCACGGCAGCCGCGACCGGCGAAGGCATCTTTCTCAGTACCGGACGCCAGACACTGGACCGTTTCGTCGGCCCGCTCGCTGGGCATCGGGTGACGGTGCGGGTCGTCGAACCGCTCGACTACGAGGTTCCGGCGTCCTGGACGGTGGTGCAGGCCCGTGGCCCCTACACCGTCGAAGGTGAGCGCAAGCTGATGCGGGACAACGGGATCGACACCCTCGTCACGAAGGATTCGGGTGGGGAACTCACCCGGGCGAAGCTCGCTGCCGCCGGTGAACTCGGGGTGCGGGTCATCGTGGTGCGTCGCCCCGAGGCTCCGGCCGGCGTCGCGGCGGTGGCATCGGTCGACGATGCCGTCGACTGGGTTCTCAGATCTGTGGCCCCTCCGATCTGAGGTCGTCGACCTTCCTCATCGCCTCTCGTAGTTCGGTGAGCCACTCGTCGGTGTGCTGGCCGGCGAGTCGCACCGTCCACTTGAGTGCGTCGGAGCGTGATCGGGCTACTCCGGCGTCGACGAGAGTGTCGAGGACCTTGCGTTCGGGCTGACGCAGTCGCGTCATGACCGGCACCGCGAGATGGGTGAACAGGACGTCGTGGCCGCCGAGCGTGACACCCCACGCGACCTTGCGACCGTAGCGGGCCTCGGCCTCGTCGGCGATGCGCATCCGTTCGGGTCGGGTGCTTTCCCGGAACCGGGAGATGCGTCCTTCGGCGACCGCGTCGGAGATGCGTCCTTCGGCGACCGCGTCGGAGATGCGTCCTTCGGCGACTGTGTCGGAGGTGTCGTCGGGTGCGGGAAGTTCGCCGGTAACGATGATTTCTTCGCGGTCGACCTCCACCGTGGCGGGCCCGGTGAACCAGTCGTCGGGAAGGCGGCCGGAGAACCATTCCTCGGCATCGCCGGCATCGGGCACATCCGCCTGTTGCCAGCCCCCGGGGCGGCCGAAGCCGTGTGAGTGTATGCGTGGATTTCGCATGATCGTCCTCCTCGGACGGATCGACGTGCAGTTTTGCACTGATTACAGTGTTGCACTGATACGTGATCGGCGCCACATTGTGGATCGAGTGCGCAGTTCTCGACATCACGACCTGGGATTTCTCGGGAAATCGCATGCAGAACTGCACTTTCGAGCTTCCGCGCGGACGTTCCCAGCGGATTGCCAGCTTCATCGAACGTTTCCTCGAGCGTCGCTTGTTGTACTCGATCCGTTCATCGAGATGCGTTGGCGAAGGGTGTTCCATGAGTGTGCTGGACCGGTTCCGGAGGGGCTCTCCCCGCGACGAAGGCGCTGCTGAGGACGTTCCCACTCGCCCGACCGGTTACCAACAGACCGCGAGCAAGCTGCATTCGTTCAACCGCTACGAGATCAAGTACCTCGTCGACGAACTGCGTGTTCCACAGCTACGGGCCGAACTGGCCGCGCGTATGGAGAACGACCCGTTCTCCCCGCGCGGCGGCTATCCGGTGACGTCGGTCTATTACGACACCCCGAGCCTGCGGTTCTACTGGGAAAAGATCGAGGGGTTGAAGTTCCGCCGCAAGCTGCGGATGCGACTCTATGGTTCGCCGCACGAGTGTACCGACGACTCGTCGGTGCAGATCGAGATCAAGCAGCGCGTCAACCGGGTGACCCAGAAGCGCCGGATCGCCCTGCCCTACGGCGCTGCGCGGAGCTGGCTCGACGACCGTCAGGACGTCGGATGCGATCCGTCGCAGCGTCCCTTCGTCAACGAAGTGACCACCCTGATCGGCAATCTCGACCTACGGCCGATCGTGACCACCGGGTATCTGCGGGAGGCGTTCGTCGGCGCCGATGCCGATCTGGGGTTGCGCGTGACGATCGACCACAGGATCCACGGCCGCGATCGCGACTTCCACTTCGCCTCGCCGGCAGAGAACCGCTTCACGATCCCGCCGAAGCTTGCGATCGTCGAGATCAAGGCGAATGAGCGTGTTCCCTACTGGGTCACGGACATGACGGCACGGCTGGACATGTCGGTGAACCGGATTTCCAAGTACTGCCAATCCGTCGAAGCATTCGGGCTCGCACCTCGATCCCGGCTGGGTGCACCCGAACTGGTGATGCCCGAGGGAATCGACGCGTACGCACCCACCGACGTCTTCCGCGCTGTTGCGGCGCGCTGACCCCGATCACAGGACCAATACATGAATTTCGATCTACAGGATCTCAGCGGGACGTTCACGACGCTCGACATCGTCGTGTCGCTGACGCTGTCGTTCGTTCTCTCGGCCATTATCGGCTGGGTCTATCGCTATACCCACAAGAACGTCTCCTACAGCCAGTCCTACGTTCAGACCCTGGTCATGGTGGGCATGGTCGTGGCGCTGATCATGCTCGTCGTCGGCTCGAACATCGCTCGGGCGTTCGCGCTCGTCGGCGCACTGTCGGTGGTCCGGTTCCGCAACGCCATCAAGGAGACTCGCGATGTCGGTTTCATCTTCCTGGTGATGGCGATCGGTATGACGACCGGTACCCGCTTCTACGTGCTGGCGATCGCTGCGACCATCGCCATCTGCCTCGTACTGGTGCTGATGAACAAGTTCAACTGGTTCAAGCTCGACGTACAGCGGCAGGTGGTGAAGGTCCAGGTGCCGCCGGAGTCCGGATACACCGACATGGTCTCCGATGTGCTGATCCGGTACTGCTCCGAGTTCGAACTGGTATCCACCGAGTCCGTCCGCGGCGGCGCCCTGACCGAGCTGTACTACACGGCAACTCTGAAGAAGGGTAAGCAATCCAATGATCTGATCACCGCATTGAACGAGGTCAACGCCGGTCAACGAGTCACCGTCCTCACCGGATACGACCAGACGGACATCTGATGGACGAGCACACGAGTGGGGGACCGCGAAAACGGTTGCGCCACCGGATTCCGATGTCCCTTCGCCAACACTGGAAGATCGCCGTAGCGCTGGTTGCCTTCGTCACGCTCGTCGGGTCGGTGTTCGGCACCAGCCGCGTCCGCCCCTACATCACCGGTGACCCCACCGTCATCGCATCAGAGATCACCGAGAACATCGCGGGCACCATCGACCTGTTCGACGCATCCGTCGACCACGAGGTGTCGATCGACATCAGCGAAGTCGAGTACAACGACATGATCGACTCGTACGTCGACGACGGCGAGAAGGAGTGGGTCACCGCCGACGTCACCATCGACGGCACGGTGATCACCGACGTCGGTGTGCGATTGAAGGGCAACTCGACGCTCTCCGCTTTGCGCGGCGGTATGGGCGGTGGCCCCGGTGGTGGCGAAGGCAGCGGCGAACCTCGCGGGGGCTTCGAACTGCCAGGGGGCTTCGAACTACCCGAAGGGGTCGAACTGCCCGAGGGCTTCGACCCTGCGGAGATGCTCGCAGGGGGCCGGGGCATGCCCGGGATGGGGGGTACCAGTATCTCGACGGACGATCCGACGTCGCTGCCGCTGCTGATCGACTTCTCCGAGAATGTCGACGGCCGCGCGTATCAAGGTATGACCCAGCTGTCGGTGCGACCGGGAAGCCCGGTACTCAACGAGGCGATGGCTCTGTCGCTCACGGACGCGACCGACCAGCCGACCCAGCGTTACGCCTACACGGTGTACTCCGTCAACGACAGCGCGACCGCCACGCGTCTGCTGCTCGAACATCCCGACGAGTCGTACGCGAACTCACTGTTCGACTCGGACGGGTATCTGTACAAGGCCGATGCGTCGTCGAGTTTCGTGTACGTCGGTGACGACCAGGCCGACTACACCGACCAGTTCACGCAGCTCAATGCCGAGGGCACGGGCGACGTCCAGCCGATCATCAGCTTCCTGAAGTGGATGGACTCAGCGAGCGACGAGGAGTTCGACGCACACCTCGCAGACCGGGTCGACGTCGACTCGTTCGCGCGGTACGTCGCCACGCAGAATCTGCTCGTGAACGGCGACGACATGTCCGGTCCCGGTCAGAACTACTACCTCTGGTACGACCTCGATACGAAGAAGATCTCGGTCGTGTCGTGGGATCTCAACATGGCGATGCAGGGCGGAACGACCGCAGGACCGAACGACACCGTGAGCATGGGCGGAGGTATGGGTGGGCCGGGCGGCATGCGCGGACAGGGCGGCCCTCCCGACGCTGCAGCGACCGGCATGGCGCCGGCCGAGGGAATGGGGACGCCACCGAACGGCGACGGCGGGGGCGGGCGCTCGATGGGTGGGAACACTCTGAAGACCAGGTTCCTCGACTCCGACGCGTTCACCGATGTCTACGAGGCGGCGTACTGGGACCTGTACGAACAGATGTACGGAAGCGGCCTGGCCTTCTCGATCCTCGACGGTCTCGCATCCCGTGTTCCGGCCAGTGACGGATTGAGCGCGGAAAGCCTGCAGTCGAGCGTCGACTCGATGCGCTCGTGGATCCAGCAGCGCACCGACGCGCTCGAGTCGCTGTAAAGGCACGATTCGAAGACAGTCACACTCGATCGACCGGAGGTGGCTGTCTTTTTCGGCCGCGGCTGCGGGCTAGCGCACGGCGCACGCCACCATCACGGCCACTGCCAGCGCACCCGCTCCGACTTCGGAAGCGAGTTGTGCTGTGCGGCCGATGTCGTCGGGCACGGGCCGGGGGCCGTCTCCGAGCGTGCCACGATCTTCGACGACACCGTGATAGATGTTCGCCCCACCGAGCCTGAATCCGAGAGCGCCCGCGAACGACGCCTCCACCGGTCCGGCATTCGGACTCGGATGCTTGTGCGCGTCGCGTCGCCACGCACGCATCGCAGCCCGCGGCTGGGGTCCCAGACCGACGGCGAGCAGCGCGGACAACCGCGCGGGCGCAAGATTGAGCAGATCGTCGAACCGTGCCGAGGCCCACCCGAACTTCTCCAGCCGGGGGGTGCGATGACCGACGCGGGCGTCGAGGGTGTTCGCCGCGCGGTATCCGAGAAGTCCGGCCGGGCCGAACAGTGCGCCCCAGAAAAGCGGTGCGACAACGGCATCCGACGTGTTCTCCGCGACCGACTCGATGGTCGCGCGGGCGATACCGTTCTCGTCGAGTCGCGACGGATCGCGTCCCACCAGGTGCGTGACCTGTACGCGAGCAGCCGCGAGATCACCCGCGCGGAGTTGGGTGTCGAGGGTGCGGGCCTCACGACCCAGGGAGCGGCCCCCGAGGACCACCCACGTTGCGCCGGCGGTGACGGCGGTAGACAGCCAGGGTCGAGACCGGGTAGCGCGGTCGGCGACCACTCCGAGCGCGGCTGCCGATCCGACGAGCACCGACGTGAATACCACACCTGCGGCGCGGTTGTCGGCGTAGAGGATCTTCTCCGTGGCGCGCGCGAGCCTGCCGAATCCGCTCACCGGATGCCAGCGGGCCGGATCCCCGAACACCTGATCGGCCGCGTATCCGAGCGCCAGGCCCGTGGCTCTCGACATGCCGCTCACGGGATCGACCGCCACGCATCCGTCAAGGCGTCGGTCACCGCCCGGTCGCGGACGGCGATCCGAACCCACTCGTCGCCGAGCCCCGGGAACGTGTCGCCGCGGCGCAGCGCGAACCCCTTCGAACGCAACGCCTCCCGTGTCCCCGGCTCGGATCGGACGAGAACGAACGGCGCGGCCGGATCTCCCGCGACCTCGAGTCCGAGACCGGTCAGCGCTTCCACGAGCGCGGCCCGGTCGGTGGCGATCTCGTCGGCGATCACGGTCGATTCTTCCGTTGCTCGCGGTGCGGCGCATGCGATCATCGCCGCTGCCGCGGGCGTCGACACCGACCACGGCGGTTGCTGCGCCGCGAGATCGGCCAGTATTTCGGGATCGCCGACGACGTATCCCGCGCGCACCCCGGGGATCGCCCAGGTCTTCGTCAACGACCGCACCGTGATCAGCCCGGAGATGCTCTCGTTCGACAGCGATTCCGTTTCCCCGGGTATCGCATCCATGAACGCCTCGTCGATCACCACGACCCGGCCCGGACGCACCAGCGACCGCAGAGCCGCCGCCGGGTGCAGCACCGAGGTGGGATTGGTGGGGTTACCGACGATCACGAGATCCGCGGCGTCGGGCACCGCGTCGGCATCCAGCCGGAACCCGTCGTCGACGCGCAGCAGCACGCGCCGCACCTTGTGGCCGGCAGCGAGGAGCGCTGCTTCGGGTTCGGTGAACTGCGGGTGCACCACCACCGGCATCCGCCAGGAGCGCGCCCGCGCGATCAACGTGAACGCTTCGGCGCCGCCCGCGGTGGGCAGCACCTCGTCGACGCTGCGTCCATGTCGTCCGGCCAGCGCGGCGCGCGCCGCGCTGGGATCGGGATAGCGGTCGAGTCCCGCGAGCGACGACCGCAGCGTCTCGTCGAGCCACTGCGGGCGCGGTCGCCGCGACACGTTCACCGCGAGATCGACGAGACCGTCGGTGGCGTCGCGGTCGCCGTGATGATGCAGGTCCGGACCCGCGACACGCGGCATCCGAGGTGGTGCCGCCACCGGCGCCGCTACCCGGGCAGCGGCGACGAAGCGCTCCGCGAGCTGCGGATGCCCGGCCCAATGTGTGTGCAGGTACGACGCGTGGAGTGTCGCGGTGGCAAAGCCATCGGGACGTCCGTCCAATAGCCACGCGGGGGAGGGGCCTGGTTCGACGGTGGTGCGGTGGAATTCGTGACCCGTCACCCGGGTACCGGCAGGTCCGAGCAGGCCGTCGGCGGGTGCGATCGCAGTGCGGTAGCCGAGTGTGAGCCGTGGCGTCATGCGGGCGGAAGCGTTCAGGGCACCGACCATGTCGGCGCCGTCGACGTCCCTGCACAGATACAGCAGTCCGGCGCATTCGGCGACGGTGGGTACCCCGCCCGCGATGGCAGCGCGAAGGTGTTCGCGCAAAGGAGCATTGGACGAGATGTCCGCCGCGTGCACTTCGGGGAAGCCTCCGCCGAGGTAGATGCCGGCGGTATCCTCGGGCAGGGTTTCGTCGCGCAGCGGGTCGAAGGTGACCGTCCGGCATCCGGCTGCGCGCAGGATCTCCTCGGTCTCGGTGTAGCGGAACGTGAATGCCCGTCCCCCTGCGACGGCGATCACGGGACCGTCGATGCCGGATCCGGGCGGCTCCCACGGTGAATCTGTCAGGTCGGGTGCAGACCGTGCGATGCGCACGACCTCGTCGAGATCTATGTGTTCCGCGATCTGCGACGCGAGCCGGTCGAGTTGCCCGGCAGCCTCGACACGTTCCTGTGCCGGTACGAGTCCCAGGTGCCGAGACGGTGCGGAGATCCCGTCGTCGCGCTGCAGTACACCGAGCACGGGGATGCCGGTGGATTCGAGTGCGGCGATCACCTCGTCCGAATGTCGCGGCGACCCGGCCTTGTTCAGGATGACACCGGCGATGCGGACACCCCGGTCGTACGACGCCATGCCGTGGACGACCGCGGCGATGGATCGCGACGCGTGCGAGATGTCGACGACGAGAATCACCGGTGCGTCCAGCAGCCCTGCGACGTGGGCGGTGGATGCGTACCCGTCGGTGCCGAGCATCCCGTCGTAGAGGCCCATGACGCCCTCGACGACCGCCATGTCGGCGCCGGTCGCGCCGTGCACGAACAGGGGCGCAACCAGGTCGTCGCCGACGAGATGCGGATCGAGGTTGCGTCCGGGCCGGCCGGTCGCGAGGGCGTGGTAACCGGGGTCGATGTAGTCGGGGCCGATCTTGTGCCCCGATACCGTGTGGCCGCCGCGACGCAACGCTGCCATGAGACCTGTTGCAACAGTGGTCTTCCCGTGCCCGGATGCCGGTGCGGCAACGACGAAGCGCGGAATCGTTACCATGCTGCACCCGCTACCATGCTGCACCCGCTACCATGCTGCACCGGCTACCATTCGATGCCCTTCTGGCCTTTTTGCCCCGCATCCATCGGGTGCTTGATCTTCGTCATCTCGGTGACCAGGTCGGCAACCTCGATCAGCTTGGGGTCGGCGCGGCGCCCGGTGATCATCACGTGTTGATGGCCGGTTCTCGACGTCAGCGTCTCGACGACCTCGTCGACGTCGATCCAACCCCAGTTGATCGGATACGTGAACTCGTCGAGCACGTACAAGCCGTGTTGCTCGGCGGCGAGACGTCGCTGAATCTCGCGCCACCCCGCGAGGGCATCGGCGGCGTGATCCTCGTCGCTGCCTTCCTTGCGTGACCACGACCAGCCCGAGCCCATCTTGTGCCATTCGATCGCGCCACCGGTGCCGCGCTCGTCGTGCAGCTCACCGAGGGTTTCGAACGCCGTCTGCTCGCCGAGCCGCCACTTCGCCGACTTCACGAACTGGAACACCGCCACCGACCAGCCCTGATTCCAACCGCGCAGGGCCAACCCGAACGCCGCGGTGGACTTGCCCTTGCCGTCGCCCGTGTTGACCATCAGCAGCGGCCGATTGCGGCGCTGGCGGGTGGTGAGCCCGTCGTTCGGTACGACCTCGGGTTGTCCCTTCGGCATCAGGCTGCTCTCCCACGCACGATCGAGGTGAGGGCGTCGGCGTGAACCTCGCCCACTTGTACATACTCGGCGCCGAGCCGGTCGGCGAGTTGCGCCGCGAGTCCCATCCGGAAGCGACCGGTTTCGGAGTCGACGACGACCGCCGCGACCCCCTGCGCCCGGAGGACATCGGCGGCCTCGAGAGAACGGGCGACCGCGTCGGTGCCCGAGGTGGCGCGTCCGTCGGTGACGACGACGAGTAACGCCCGCCTGTCCGGATCGCGCAGCCGATGACGCCGGATCGTCTCGGCGGCCTCGGCAAGGCCTTCGGCGAGCGGAGTGCGCCCCCCGGCCGGGAGTTCCCGCAGACGAGCTGCCGCGACATCGACGGAGTTGGTCGGGGGCAGCGCGACGGTCGCGCTGTCGCCGCGGAAGGTCACGAGCCCGACCGTGTCGCGGCGGCGGTACGCATCGAGCAGCAGCGACAGGATCGCTGTCTTGACCTGTGTCATCCGCTGCTTGGCGGCCATTGACCCGGATGCGTCGACGCACAGCAACACGAGGTTCGCTTCCCGGCCCTCGACGACCTTGCGTCGCACGTCCCAGCCGCGTGAGGTCAGTGCGCTGGCACGGATCGTCGCGGGGAGGTGGACCGCGCCGGTGTCGCCGGCGCGGTCGCCGACGGTGCGCCCGATGGTGGTGGCCGCCTTCGAGCGCCTGCCCGCGACACCACGCCCGGTGCGGTCGACGGAGAACAGTCGTGTCCGGTACGGATCGGCCGGCGCATCCACCGAGTTCGGAACGCTTGTGTTCGAGCCGGACGGTGGGTCGGCAGGGGAGTCTTCCGGGTCGGGCGCGCCGCCACCGTCGGGGTCGTCGTCGGGATCCAGGTCGGGATCAGGCTGCGAATCGGGCCGATTCAGCAATTCGTCGAGCAGATCATCATCGGTATCGGGGTTGTCGAACGGGTTGCGGCGCCGCCGATGCGGCAGCGCGAGCTTCGCGGCGACCGCAACGTCCTCGCGGGTCACGTCGTCACGACCGGCCCATGCCGCGTGCGCGACCGCGGTCTTGGCGGTGACGAGATCGGCGCGCATGCCGTCGACGTCGAACGCCGCGCAGATCTCGGCTATCGACACCAGAGCGTCGTCGCCCAGGCGCACCGTCGACACGCGTTCGCGCGCCGATGCGATCCGCCGGGACAAATCCTGCTCGGCCGCGGACCACTGCGCGACGAACGAGTCGGGGTCTGCGTCGAATGCCAGGCGGCGGCGCACGATCTCGACGCGCAACTGCGGGTCGCGGGGCGCTGCGACGTCGACGGCGAGCCCGAACCGGTCGAGGAGTTGAGGACGGAGCTCACCCTCCTCGGGGTTCATGGTTCCCACCAGCACGAACGTCGCGGCGTGACTCACGGACACGCCGTCTCGCTCCACCGTCGACCGCCCCATGGCGGCGGCGTCGAGCAGCAGGTCGACGAGGTGGTCGTGCAGCAGGTTCACCTCGTCGACGTACAGCACGCCGCGGTGTGCGAGCGCGAGCAGGCCCGGCTCGTACTCGGCGGTGCGAGCCGACAGTGCCTTGCCGAGGTGCAGCGATCCGGTGACGCGATCCTCGCTCGCGCCGACGGGGAACTCGACGAGCCGTGCGGGCCGGATGTGCGACGGCGCGTCGGCCGGATGCGGACCGTCGGGGCAGCGCGGATCGGGGGAGGACGGGTCGCAAGCGAACCGGCAGCCGTCGACTTCTGCGACCTGCGGCAACAGCCCCGCTTGCGCCCGCACCATCGTCGATTTGGCGGTGCCCTTCTCACCGCGCACCAGCACACCGCCGATCGACGGCGACACCGCGCACAGGGTCAGGGCCAGCGCCAGGTCGTCGGAACCGACGACAGCGCTGAACGGATACACGAGCACTCCAACCTCCACAGGCTCCCGCTGGGATGTCCACTTCGGCAACCGATCGAAGGCCGGTCTTCGGACTTCCCGGTCGAGCGTCGTGCGATCGCCTTCCCGAAATTCTCCGGTGGCTGCGCTCACGCGCATGATCGACGACTCCCGGGTCACCGCAGCGGGCCTGTGCCGGATTCTCACCGGCTTCCCGATTATCCCTGTGAAGGGCACCTTCGATGTGTCTTGCCGCGGCCGAGTCTATCCACACCCGCCCGTCTCCCGGGCCACGGGCTATCGTTCACGGCCATGGGTTCACGGATCACCGTCGTCGGAATCGGCGCCGACGGCTGGAGCAGCATGTCGGCGACCGGCCGCGAGCACGTGCTCGCTGCCGACGTCCTGCTCGGCGGCGAGCGGCACCTCGCGATGATCCCGCCGACCGACGCGGCCCGCGAGCAGTGGCCGTCCCCGCTGCTCAGCAGTCTCGACGACCTGCTGGCCCGGCACCCCGGCAGGGTCGTGGCGCTTGCCTCCGGCGACCCCTTGGTATCGGGTATCGGCTCGACCCTCATCCGTCGTCTGGGCAGGGACGCAGTCGAGGTGATCCCCGCCGTGTCGTCCGTGGCACTCGCCCGGGCCCGCATGGGGTGGTCGGCCGAGGAATGCGACACCGTCACCCTCGTCGGCCGCGACGTCGACGCGCTGCGCCGTTACCTGAGTCGAGGTCGCCGGCTGATCGTCCTGACCTCGAACTCGTCGAGCCTTCCGGAGATCGCGCGGCTGCTCGTGGGGGAGGGATTCGCCGATGCGGCAGTGACGGTGCTCGGCAACCTGGGGGCTGACGAAGACCGAATCGCCAGCACCGCAGGTGATCTCGTGGACACCGCGGGTCCGCAGCTCGGTCTCCTGTGCATCGAGTGCGTCGGGGCGGAGGGGCTGTCCACGACACCCGGACTCCCGGACGAATTCTTCGAGAACGACGGTCAGCTCAGCAAGCGACCGATCCGGGCTGCCGCGGTGTGTGCACTTGCGCCGCGACCGGGGGAACTGTTGTGGGACGTGGGAGCCGGTGCCGGATCCGTCGGGATCGAGTGGGCCCGCACCGATCCGCGTTGCCGTGCCATCGCGATAGAGAAGGACCGGATGCGCGGCGACGCGATCGCGCGCAACGCCGCCCGCCTGGGTGTGCCGTCGCTGCGGGTCGTGACCGGTGGTGCGCCCGACGCGCTGGCCGGGCTCGACGTCCCCGACGCGATCTTCGTCGGAGGTGGTGGAAGCAGGGACGGAGTACTCGAGGCCTGCTGGCATGCGTTGCGGCCGGGTGGTCGTCTCGTCGTGCATGCGGTGACCCTGGAGACAGAGGCCGTGCTGGTGCAGTGGTGGAAGAAATGTGGAGGCGAACTGTCGCGGTTGTCCGTCGAACAGGCCTCATCGATCGGAACATTCACCGGGTGGCAGTCGCTGCGACCGGTTGTGCAGTGGAGTGTCACGAAAGGCGAAAAATGACAGTACATTTCGTGGGATCCGGCCCTGGTGCCGCAGATCTGTTGACGCTGCGGGCAGTCGATCTGCTCCGCGCAGCCCCGGTCGTGCTCTACGCGGGGACGTATCTCGACGCCGAGATCCTCGAGCACTGCAAGGGCGACGCCGAACTGATCGACACCCAGCATCTCGACCTCGATCAGATCACTGCACACCTCGTCGACGCCGATCGTCGCGGACTCGACGCGGTGCGGTTGTGCTCCGGCGACCCGTCGCTGTATTCGGCGCTGACCGAACAGACCCGGCGCCTCGACGCCGAAGGCGTTGCGTGGGACGTGACGCCGGGGGTCCCCGCCTACGCTGCTGCCGCAGCGACGCTCGGTACAGAGCTGACCGTGCCGGAACTCGTTCAGACTGTCGTCCTCACGCGCACGCAAGCGCGGTCGACCTCGATGCCCGACACCGAAGCGCTCGCGCGCGTCGCGGGTCTCGAGGCGAGCCTGGTGCTGCACCTGGCCATCACCCGGATACGCGTGCTCGCCGCCGAACTCTCCGAGACCTACGGCTCGGACTGTCCGGCGGCGGTGGTGGCGTTCGCGTCGCGCCCGAATCAGATCGTGCTGCGCGGCACACTCGCCGATATTGCAGAGAAGGTCGAGGTCGCGGGGTTGAAGCACACCGCAGTGATTATTGTCGGGCGTGCCCTCGGGGTCCGGGACACACCCGACGTGGCGTGTTCACATCTCTACGATCCGGCGCGCGACCGGTCTATTTGAGCATCGCGCCGGCGTCGACCGGCAGCGAGACGCCGGTGATGAACCGCGATTCCTCGGACGCGAGGAACAGCACTGCGTTGCTGATGTCGATCGCGTCGACCCACGGGGTGGGCAGCACGTGCATCATCTGCGACAGGGGCGCGAAATCCTCCTTGGTCGGGTTCTCGAGGTCGGGTCGGAACATCTTGAACGTCGACTCGTTGAGAAGCATCGGGGTGCTCACCTGCGTCGGGCAGATGGCGTTGACGCGGATGCTCTCCTCGCCGAGCTCCATGGCGAGGGTGCGCATGATGCCGATCATGCCGTGCTTGGCGGAGACGTAGTGCCCGACGCTCGGGAGAGCCCGCAGGCCACCGACGGAGCTGGTGAGGATGATCGAGCCACCGTTGCCTGCTTCACGCATGTGCGGCACCGAGACACGCGTGGTCGCCCATACTCCGGTGAGGTTGACGTCGATCATGTCGCGCCAGCCCTTTTCGTCGAGGGCATCGAGACGATCACCCGAGCTCGCGAGACCCGCATTGGCGCAGATGATGTCGAGGCGACCGAACCGCGCGACACCGTCGTCGACGATGGCCTGCATCGCGGCCATGTCGCGGACGTCGGCCTGCGCGGCGTAGATCTTGCCGCCCGCCTTCTCGACCAGCGACACGGTCTCTTCGAGATCCTCGGGCGTCGACATCGGGATCGGCACCCCGTCCAGCTGCTTACAGACGTCGACCGCGATGATATCGGCACCTTCTTCCGCCAATCTCACCGCGTGACTGCGTCCCTGTCCGCGTGCTGCGCCCGTGATGAACGCGACCTTGCCTTCGACCCGTCCCGTCATGTCACTCCCCTGTGCTCGTTGTGGTGGCCGCGGCAGCTTTCACTGCCGCGATGATGCCCTGATATCCGGTGCATCGGCAGATGTTCCCGGACAGTGCTTCCCGGATCTCTCCGTCGGTCGGAGACGGGTTCTCATCCAGGAACGCCGTGGCCGAGACGATGAACCCCGGTGTGCAGAAACCGCATTGGAGACCGTGATGATCGCGGAATGCGGCCTGGACCGGCGACAATGTGCCGTCGTCGGACGCCATTGCTTCGATGGTGGTGACCTCGGCGCCGTCGGCCTGTACCGCGAAGACGAGGCACGCGCGTACGGCCTCGCCGTCGAGCAGGACCGTGCACGCACCGCACACGCCGTGTTCGCAGCCGAGATGTGTTCCGGTGAGGCCGCAGTCGACGCGTAGGTAGTCGGCGAGAGTCAGCCGCGGCGGCACCGAGTGGCGACGCGGGCTACCGTTGACATGAACTTCGATGTCTACATTGGTCATTCGGACCCCTCCCGGGCAGCAGTTGCCTCGTCCACCGCGCGACGCCACGCACGGGCTGTGATCGTCGCTCCCACCCGCCGGCGGTAGGCGGCGGGGCCGTGCAGGTCGTCGGAGACCGTGTCGAGCGAATCGAGTGCGCGCCGTCCGATCTCGTCGGCGTCGATCTCGCGGATGGTCCGACCGAGGAGTTCCGACTCCACCGCGGTGACGCGGACGGGCGTCGGGGCCACACCGAACAGCGTGATCGCGCATCGGTCGAGTGTCGACGCGGCATCGAGGCGGATCGCGATTGCTGCGCCGGCAAGTGCGAAGTCGCCGGCGCGTCGGGCGAATTCCTCGATCGCGAACCCGGATCGCCCGTTCCACGTCGGGAAGCTCACGCCGGTGAGCAACTCGTCGGCTTCGAGATCGGTGGTCCACATCCCGGTGAAGAACTCCGAGGCCGGGATGGTGCGGCTGCCTCGAGGTGACAAAGCCTCGATCTCGGCGTCCAGCGCCAATGCAACCGCGGGGTATTCGGCTGCGCCGTCGCCGTGCGCAATCGACCCTCCGAGGGTGCCACGGTTGCGGATCTGGAAGTGGCCGATCAACGGGGTCGCGCGGGACAGCAGCGGGACTGCGGTCGCGAGCTCGGTGGAGCGGCCGACTGTCGAGTGTGTGGTGCCCGCGCCGATCCACACCGCGTCGCCGCGCCGTTCGATGCCGCGCAGTTCTGCGAGTTTGCGCAGATCCACGAGGTGATCGAACACGGCGAGCCGCAGGTTGAGCATCGGCATCAGACTCTGCCCGCCCGCGATGAACTTTGCTTCGTCGCCCAGCCCTGCGATGAGCGCGACCGCGTCGGTAGCGGTGCCGGGTGCGTGATAGTCGAACGCCGAGGGCTTCATGCCTTCACCGCCTGGACCTCGTCGAGCATCTTGATGATCGTGGCGGGGGACAGGGGCAAGCTGGTCACTTCCACTCCGAAGGGTGCCAAGGCATCGGCGACCGCGTTGACCACGGCCGGGGACGCTCCGATCGCGCCGCCCTCACCGACGCCCTTGTAGCCGCCGGGTCCGGCGCTGGGGGATTCGACGTGCCCGATCTCGATGTCGGGAACGGTGTCGGTGGTGGGAAGCAGATAGTCCATGAACGTGGTGGTCACAGGGTTGCCGTCGTCGTCGTACGCGAGGTGCTCGTAGAGAGCGCCACCGATTCCCTGGACGGTGCCACCGTAGATCTGGCCTTCGACGATGTCGGGGTTGATCATCGGACCGCAGTCTTCTCCGACGATGAATCGGAGGATCTTCACGGCCCCGGTCTCGATGTCGACCTCGCACGTGCAGACGTGGCTGGCGTTGGCCCACAACATCATGGACGGCGAATGGTAGCGGCCGCTGGATTCGAGTCCCGGCGGCACACCCTGCGGCAGTGTCTCGGCCTGGAAGTAGGAGATCTCGGCGATCTCCTTCAACGTGATCCCGACGTTCGGGACGCCCCGCACCGTCGCGCGACTGTCCACGAACTCGATGTCCTCGACCGCGGCTTCGAGCTTGTGTGCGGCGATGGCGAGGATCCGGTCGCGCAGCACCGACGCGGTTTCCCGGACTGCTCCCGCAATCATCGACCCGGAGCGACTACCACCGGTTCCGGCACCGAACGGGGTGATCGCGGTATCGCCCTGGATGGTGTGGACATCGGCGATGTCGACACCGAGCGCATCGGCAGTGAGCTGCACGGCGGTGGTTTCGAGGCTGTTCCCCGACGACCCGCCTGCAACGTAGACATTGACCTTGCCCGAGGGTTCGATGCGAATCGTCGCACCCTCTGTGGCGTGGAACGGCGTTGCACCCGTGGTGGGTTCGATGTAGGTGCAGGTGCCGACCCCGATGTAGCGCCCTTCGGCGCGTGCGCGTTCCTGCTCCCGCCGGAATGCGTCGTAGTCGAGGATCGACAGAGCATGCTCGAACGTCTCGAGCGGCGTCGAATCGTTGTACGGCATACCCAGTGGGTTGGCGAGCGGCAGATCTGCGGCGCTGAGCATATTGCGTCGCCGGAGTTCGACGGGATCGATGTCCATCTGACGTGCCGCGACGTCGAGCAGCATCTCGCGCGCCAGGGATTCGAACTGCCACGGCCCGCGATACGCGACCCGGCCGACGGTGTTCGTGTACGTCAGCTTCATCGAGAACGCGGCGGCGGGCACTCGATAAGGTCCGGGGAACAGCATCCCGACGACCGCCCCGGACGTCACCGGCGAGGGAATCGGGTAAGCGCCGACGTTCTGGACGTGGTCGATCGAGGCGCCGAGCAGCTTGCCGTCGGCGTCGAACGCGAAACGCGCGTCGCCGCATTCCTGGCGGGCCATGCCGGCCGACATCATGTGTTCCTGTCGGTCTTCGATCCATTTCACCGCGGCCGGAAGTTTTCTTGCGGCGAGCAGCACGGCGATGTCCTCGCGCTGCGGAACGACCTTCTGGCCGAAGCCGCCACCGGTGTCTCGCATGATCACCCGGACGCTGTGCTCGTCGAGCCCGAGCAGGCGGGCGGTGAAGCCGCGGACCTCGTGCGGGGATTGAGTGGAGGCCCAGACGGTCATCTCGCCGGCCGACCATTCGGCGACGAGGCCGCGGGTCTCCATGGGGACCGCGATGTAGGCCTGCTGATGGATGGTCCGGGAGACCACGTGGGCTGCCTCGTCGAATGTCTTCGCCAGCTCGTCGGGGAGTGGACCGCCCATGGCCGCGGCGATATTCGCGGGGTGCGCGGCGTGGACCAGCTCGTCGGCCCGATCGGCGGCGGTGTAGTCGACGACCGGTGTCAGCGGGTCGTAGTCGACGGCGACGAGCTCGACCGCGTCCTCCGCGATGTACCGGTCGTCGGCCACGACCAGTGCGACGGGATCGCCGACGAAACGCACTTCGTCCTCGGCGAGCGGGGGCCAGTTCAGGGCCGGCATGTACGGCCCGTCGAGCGCGTAGGTCTGCTCGTGGATTCCGGGTGCCAGGTCGGCGGCGACGTACACCGCGTGGACCCCGTCGAGTGCGAGAGCCTCGGAGATGTCGATGTCGACGATCCGGGCGCGTGCGAACGGGCTGCGCACGAAGCATGCGTGGAGCATGCCGGGACGTGTCACGTCGTCGACGAACATGCCGGCGCCGGTCAGGAGTCGGGGGTCTTCGACTCGCTTGATGCGAGTCCCGACGTAAGCGGAAATGCTGGGCCTCATCACAGAAATTCTCACCTCGGCCTTCGGTGGATGCTGAGCAAGTGTCTAGCACCCCCCGAAGTGAGGTGTCAATCACATTCTCTTGAAGAGAGCATGTTCTTCTCGCAGGTGCGGGGCCCGGGTGTGCCGTGTGACGTCGCAGAACGGCGATGTGCGGGGTGGTTGACAGTCGCCCGGTGAACGTCGTTCACTGCGTGGGGTGAACGACGTTCACCGAAGTGGCGATGGAGGATCGGGATGGATACAGCGACCCCGTCGCGAAGTGCGGCGTCCAGCGGTGTGATCACGGCACTGTTGAGCGTCGCGGGTCTCGTCGTGGCTCTCCAGACCACTCTCGTGGTACCCCTGCTGCCGGATCTCCCGGAGCTGCTCGATGTCACCGCGGGTGATGTCGGCTGGCTCATCACCATCACCTTGCTGACCGGAGCGGTGGCCACGCCCATCGTCTCCCGGATGGCCGACATGTACGGCAAGCGCCGGATGATGGTGCTTTCGCTGTCGATGATGGTCGCCGGTGCGCTGATCGCGGCGATCGGAGGCGACTATCTGTTCGTTCTCATCGGACGCGGGTTGCAGGGGTTCTCGTCGTCGCTCATTCCGGTGGCGATGGCGGTCCTGCGCGATGTGCTTCCTCGCGAGAAGGTCGCCGGGGCTGTGGCGCTCACCAGCTCCACGATGGGAATCGGTGGTGCACTGGGCATGCCGGCGGCGGGCGCGTTGTACGACAACTTCGGCTGGACGTCCGTCTTCTGGGTGTCTGCGGCAGTCGGCACATTGCTCATGCTGGGCATCCTGCTCGTCGTTCCGGCCTCCGCGACGGGAACCCGGGGCCGGTTCGACATTCTCGGTGCGCTGTTGCTGTCGCTCGCCCTGACGGCTCTGCTTCTGGGGATCTCGAAGGGCCCGACGTGGGGCTGGTCGAGCGCGCAGACCGTCGCGTGCTTCGTCGCGGCCATCGCCATCGCGGTGGCCTTCGTGCCCTACCAGTTGCGAGTGAAGGCCCCGATGGTCGACCTGCGCGTGTCGGCGAGGCGCACGGTGCTCCTTGCCAACCTTGCCGGACTCTTCATCGGATTCTCCGCGTACGCCAGCCTGTTGGCGACCACACAACAGTTGCAGCTACCCGAGATTACCGGCTTCGGATTCGGGCTCAGCGCCGCAACGGCCGGGCTGTGCATGATCCCCGGCAGCCTGGCGATGTTCATGACCGCGCCGGTGGCCGGGAGACTCACCATGCGCTTCGGTGGGCGCTTCACCCTCATGCTCGGGACGATCGTCATGACCGCGGCCTACAGCTTCCGTATCGCCTGGGACGACACCGTCGCCCTGATCATCATCGGTGCGGCGATGGTGAGCATCGGCAACGCCTTGGCCTATGCGACCCTGCCGGCACTGATCATGGCTGCTGTTCCGGTCACCGAAACCGCGGCCGCGAACGGCCTCAACAGCCTCCTGCGCACCATCGGGATGTCGAGCATGAGCGCGGTGGTCGCCGCGTTGCTCGCCAGTATCACCATCGAGGCGTCCGGCGCGACCTTCCCCGCGCACGGCGCCATCATCGTGATCTTCGTGATCGCGGGTTCCTCCACATTCGTCGCCATGGTGTGCGCCGTGCTCCTGCCGAGGCATCGGCCGGTGCGCACGCCTCCGGTCGCCGATCCGACCGAGGCGGCGTGAGGCGGCGATGATCGAACGGACGACTCGCGACACCATTCTCGACGCTGCCCGGCCGCTGTTCGCCGAGCGGGGCTTCAACGGCACGACCATCAGGGATATCGCCGAGGCGGCCGGTGTCTCACCCGCCCTGGTGATGAAGCTGACCGGCAGCAAGGCGGAACTCTTCCAGGCCGCTGCGCCCGAATCTCCGGGACTCGCCGACCTCGATCCCGCTGAGGAACCGCCCGGATACCGGCTGGTGCGGGCCATCGTCGAACGCCGGAATTCGGGCGACTACGAATTCTGGGCAATGGCCCCGTATCTCGTACAGGAAGCCCCGGATCCCGAAACTGCCCGCATGAAGATGACGGAACGAGTGGTGCCTCGGATCGCAGCGGTGATCGGAGAGCAGACGCCCGACAAGGCGCGTGCCCGAATGGTCGTGACCCTGCTGCTGGGCCTGGCGAGCGGCCTGCGGACCTTCGAGATCCTGACGCCCCAGGCGATCGACAGCGCGAAGTTGATCGAGGCCTACGGTGCGCTCGTGCAGCAGATCATCGACGATGACGGATTGTGACCGCCTTGTCGCTCGGGGGGCTACCCGGCCGATGTCGAAGCGGCGAAGGTCGGGAGCAGGGTGTCGACGATCCGCTGTGCTCGGTTCGGTTCGAGTTCGGGACTGCGGGCGCGCTCGGCGGCGTAGGCGCCCACGAGGCAGTCCAGGAAGGCATCGAGGTCGAGGTCGGCGCGCACTGTTCCCCGTGCGATGTGGTCGCGGATGACGGCCGAGAGATTTCCGCGGTGCCGGACGAGGACCGCGCGGATCAGATGCGTGAATGAGGGGTCGGGATCGGTGAGGAGAGCGGAGAATCCGCCGAATCCGATGCCGATATCGATGGACTTCCTGGACTCGCGCACAAGCCAGGTCAAGACTTCGCGCGGTGTGGAGTCTGCTGCCGGCGGCTCGGGACGAGCAATCGGTTCGAGACCTGCAGTGAGCATCTCGTCGCGGTCGCGGTAGCGACGGTAGATCGTGGTGCGCGCCATTCCCGTGCGGTTGGCGACGCCTTCGATGGTGACGGCAGTGGGGCCCTTGATACGCAGGAGATCGCGGACGGCCTCGGCGATGCGCTGCTCGACGGACCCAGTTTCTGTCGCTGTCACGTCGGCCTCCTCGTCGGGTTCCTGGCGCGGGAATGTTTCCGTCACCGGGAACGCTACACTAGGTGTAGCTACACAACATGTAGCGAATCGAACCGCCCTCGTCGCGGGCCGACCACACGGAAGGAATCCAGCCATGATCGACACCCGAAAACCGGCCGGGGGAGCAGCTGTACTCCTCGGCCTCGTCACCATGTCTGCAGGGATCTGGGCAGATACCACACCGATCGGATCCGGGCTCACCCTCGGCTTCGGTGCCCTCGCGACGCTCTACGCACTGTGGTCGCTCATCGCCCGCAATCCCACGAAGGATCACTGGGCGCTGTCCGTCGTCGGTCTCGTCCTGTTCGTCCTGCCGTGGGTGGGCCAGTACGCCGGTGACGCCGCCGCGTGGACCTCGTGGATCTCCGGTGCCCTGATCATGCTGATCGCTGGAACCGCCTACGTGCAAGACGAATCCGACGATCTCACCGAGAAGGCCGAACGTCACGGCCGCGAAACCTATCGGGCTGAACACGCACGTGTCTAGGCTCCCACCGAGCGCGACGTCCACACCGAGCCGGACGGCAATGTGGAGGTCCCTGCCGCGCCGATGATGAGCAGGCACTTCATGTCGATGCTCGCGGGATCCAGTTTCTCGAGGGTGGTGACCTCGAGCGACTCACCCGGCCTGCCCACGTCCCGCCCGATCACGACGACCGTGGCGCCCGGCCGATGCCGCAGGAACAGTGAACGCGCGTCGGCGACCTGCGTCGTCCGCGACCGGGACGCGGGATTGTAGATCCCCAGCACGAGATCGGCTTCTGCAATTGCGGTGAGCCGCTTTTCGATCACGCTCCACGGCTTGAGCCGATCCGACAGGCTCATGACTGCGAAATCCCCGCCGATGGGTGCCCCTGCGCGGGCTGCGACGGCCTGCACTGCCGACACTCCCGGCAGCACGCGGATCGGCACGGACGAGTACTTCTGATCCTGCGCGGCCTCGAACACCGCCGACGCCATCCCGAACACCCCGGCGTCACCGCCGGACACCACGGCCACCTTCTCACCGGACAATGTCAGGTCGAGCGCGAACCTGGCGCGATCGACCTCGACGGTGTTCCCACTCGAATGTCGCTGCAGGCCGTTGCGAACCGGAACTCGATCGACGTAGGGACCGTATCCGACGACATGATCGACCGACGCGAGAGCCGCCGATGCCTCGGGAGTGAGCCATCTGTCGTCGGCGGGGCCGAGTCCGATCACCAGCAATTCGTGCGTCTCGACCGAGGTCTCGGCCTCGGGCGTGACGGGGCGGGATCGGTCGATCACTCCCCGGTTCCGAGGAGCCTTGTCTCCGGCTGTGAGGATCACCGAAAAGTACGGAACCGTATCGGGATCCACGTCTGCGGCTGCGACGATGCGTTGCCCGTCCATGGTTGCACGCTCGACGTACACGGCATCGTCGAGTCGTCCGGACTGTTCCAGGGCGCTTCGCACCGATCCGAAGGTGCGGCCCAGCTTCATGATGACCGCGCCGTCGGTATCGGCCAGTCGCCTCGCCAATTCGGGCTCGGGAAGGGTTCCCGGGAGGATGGTGAGTACATCGGTGCGGCGCACAAGGGGCTCGGCGGCCGCGGCTGCCGCAGCCGAGAACGAGGTGACCCCGGGGATTACCTCGGCAACATACTCTTTCGACAACCGGTCGTGGAGGTACATGTACGACCCGTAGAACAACGGGTCGCCTTCGCACAGAACGACGACGGTGCGATCGGCGTCGAGGTGGGTGGCAAGACGCGCAGCGCACTCGTCGTAGAAATCGGCGATCGCCCCGTCGTATCCGCCGGGGTGGTCAGTGGTGCCGACGGTGACGGGATACACCAGCTTCTCCTCGATCACGCCGTCCGGGATCAGTCCGGCCGCGATGCCGCGCGCGATCGACCGGCCATGCGTGCCCGAGTGGTAGGCGATGACGTCGGCCTCCGCGATCAGGCGAGCGGCCTTGCGGGTGATGAGTTCCGGGTCGCCGGGTCCGAGCCCGACCCCGTAGATCCTGCCGGTCATTCCGCCTCCTGAGCCAGTGCGTTGAGCGCCGACGACGCCATGGCCGACCCGCCCCGCCGACCCCGCACCACGAGATGGGGGATCTGCAGATCATGTGAGATCAAGGCATCCTTGGACTCGGCGGCGCCGATGAATCCCACTGGCACACCGACGATCGCTGCCGGACGCGGTGCGCCGGCATCGAGCATCTCCAACAGATGGAACAGTGCGGTGGGAGCGTTGCCGATCGCGACGACCGCGCCCTCGAGTCGGTCGGCCCACAGCGACACGGCTGCGGCCGAGCGCGTGGTATTCCATTGCTGCGCGAGTTCCGGCACCCGGGGATCGCCGAGGAGACACAGCACGTCGTTGTCTGCCGGAAGCCGTGTACGGGTGACCCCGGCGGCGACCATATTCGCATCGGCCAGGATCGGTGCGCCCGCGTTCAGGGCCGTGCGGGCCGCGGACACCAGATCGGGATGGATCACCAGATCCTTCGCCAGGTCGGTCTGCCCGCTCGCGTGGATCATCCGCACCGCGACCTTCTCGGCATCGTCCGGGATCGCCGCGAGGTCGGATTCGGCTCGGATCGTCGCGAACGAGCGGACGTAGATATGCGCGCCGTCCGTCTCGTACTCGTAACGGCGAGGTGGTGGCTGAAGGGTCACGTCGAGCTCCTGTGTGACGTCGAGCGGCTGGCGAAAACAAGGGTGTGCGGGGAATTCGGTGCACCGCAGGCACGTTCGCAGCCGACAATATGTAGGCGGTCTGCTGTGGTGCCGGAAGTGACGGTGCGACGGGCCAGAGCCCGGGTATCACCTCGGGCGAGGCTACACCCGGGAGATCCGGTGCACGCGGTGACCCGGGGCCACGCGGAGTCGTCCGACAAAACGAATCCGGCGTCGGACAACGCGGCCGGATCGGCGCCGGAGGGGAGTACCAGGCCGCGCCACGGGGTGACGATCACGTCGTCGTCGGGCAGGGCTGAAGCCATGGACGGCGATAGGATTCCCAGCGGGACCAGCGCCGATACGACACCGGCCAGCACTCCGTAGGGCATCGCATACGACGGGAGCGCGGGAACTCGGCCGGCACCCCCGAGTTCGGCGCCGCGCCCGGGGAGCTGCCGCACATGCCAGAGCGTCCCGCGTGTCTGCAGGAATCTGAGCGCCAGGTCGATCAGGGTGTCGATGACCTGCGATATCGGTACGGTCGGGCCGTCCAGTCCGCCGATCACGATTCGCATCGTCCGGCCAGTGTCGTTCCCCGTCGCTCCGCTGGCCTCGTCCGCAATGGCCGCGAGATCGCAGCGGAGCCCTGCGACGTCGCCGCGGCCGTCGTCGAGACCGAACAGGAACCGGCCGGGCAGCTCGGCGAGGGCCGGTTCCGCGCACAGCGCAGTATCGAGCGCACCGATCAGAGGCCTGATGTCGGCGACCCCGCCGACGAGCCCCGACAACGGCGATGCGACCACGTTGCGGACCCGCTCGTGCGAAGGTGACGGCAGGAAACCGGCGGCCACGATCGCGTCGGTGAGACCGGCGGGCACATTGCCGCAGTCGTCGAGAGAGATACCTCTGATCTGCAGGTTTCCGCGAGATGTGAGGTGCACGTCACCGTCGGCGAATTCCTGCGACGCGGCCGAGAGTCGCCCGAGCCCGCCGGACGGAACACGGCCTCCGGGAGCGCGCAGACGCACCAGCGCCCCGTCGGCTGCGACGTGCGGTCGCAGCAGCCCGGGGCAGCGGTCGGGGGGAAGATCGGGCGAGACGTGCTCCACGGGACCACATGGTTGCACATCCTCAGAAAATGGTGCGCTACGCTGGCGACGCCGTGGTTACGGGAAGCCGGTGAGAAACCGGCGCGGCCCTCGCCACTGTGAGCGGGTAGTTGCTCGCCCTCGTCCGTACCGGCCTGCCGGAACGGAGACCACTGGACGACAGTCCGGGAAGGTCGGCGCAGTAGCGATGATCCGTCAGCCAGGAGACCGGCCACGGCATGAGTACGTCCACGAGGGTTTTGGAGACTGAACATGGCCGTGTGCCTCGAGTTTCGGGTTGCGTCGTGACGCGCCTCGCTTTGCTGTCGACATCGGACACCGACCTGTTGTCGGCCCGTTCGAGCGGCGCCGACTGGGTGGTCGGGAACCCGTCGCGCCTCGACGTGGACGCAGATCTGGGCGGACTCCTCGACGGCGCCGACCTGGTCATCGTACGGATTCTCGGTTCTGCCAGGTCCTGGCAGAACGGGCTCGACGCCGTCCTCGGACGGGGTGTGCCGGTCGTCGTCCTGGGTGGTGAACAGACACCGGACGCCGAGCTCATGAGTTACTCGACGGTGCCGATCGGGACCGCTGCCGAGGCGCATCGCTATCTCGCCCACGGCGGCCCCGCCAACCTTGCGCAACTCCACGCGTTCCTGTCGGACACCGTGCTGCTCGGCGGTGAGGGCTTCGAGCCGCCCGCCGAACTACCCGAATGGGGTGTACTCGACCGGCCCACGCCGGCCGACGAGTCGCTGCCGCGGGTGGGGGTGCTGTTCTACCGCGCCCACCACACCAGCGGAAACGTGCAGTTCGCGCATGATCTGGCCGACGCGATCGACGCGACGGGTAAGGCCCAGGGAGTGGTCGTGCACTGCGCATCGCTGCGTGGTGCTTCCGACGACCTGCTCGCCGAACTCGGCAGCCTCGACGCGCTCGTCGTGACCGTCCTCGCCGCCGGTGGCACCAAGCCCGCAACGGTGAGCGCCGGCGGTGAGGACGAGGCGTGGGATGTGGGAGCCCTTGCCGCGCTCGATATTCCGATTCTGCAGGCCCTGTGCCTGACGTGGAGCCGCGACAGCTGGGCGGACTCCGACGACGGTGTGTCCCCGCTCGACTCCGCGACCCAGATCGCGGTTCCCGAATTCGACGGCCGCATCATCACGGTGCCGTTCTCGTTCAAGGAACTCGACTCCGACGGCCTGCCTCGCTACGTCACCGATCCGGAACGATGCCGTCGCGTGGCGGGCATTGCGGTCGCGCACGCCCGGCTGCGGCATGTCCCGCCTGCGGACCGGCGCATCGCGATCATGTTGTCGGCATATCCCACCAAGCACTCACGCGTCGGCAATGCCGTCGGTCTCGACACCCCCGTGTCGGCGATCAAGATGCTGCGAGCACTGCGCGATATCGGATACGACCTCGGCGCCGGATTCCCCGGGATGGACCTCGAGGACGACACAGAAGCCGGAAATACCCTGATCCACGCGCTGATCGACGCAGGCGGGCAGGACGAGGAATGGCTCACAGCCGACCAGCTGGCCGGTAATCCGGTGCGAGTCACCACATCCGATTACGTGGAGTGGACGAAGGACCTGCCCGACGAGCTCACCGACGCGATGACCGAGGCATGGGGGCCCGCGCCCGGTTCGTTGTTCGTCGATGGTGATGCGATCGTCCTGGCCACGTTGCAGGCCGGCAATGTCGTCCTCATGATCCAGCCGCCGCGCGGATTCGGTGAGAATCCGGTTGCGATCTACCACGATCCCGACATGGCACCGTCGCACCATTATCTCGCCGCATACCGATGGGTCGAGCAGGGTTTCGGTGCCGACGCCGTCGTCCATCTCGGCAAGCACGGCTCGATGGAGTGGTTGCCCGGCAAGAATGCGGGTATGTCGGCGTCGTGCGCGACCGATGCCGCCATCGGGAACCTGCCGCTGATCTACCCGTTCCTGGTCAACGATCCCGGCGAGGGCGCGCAGGCCAAGCGCCGCGCACACGCCACGATCGTCGATCACCTGATCCCGCCGATGGCCCGCGCGGAGTCGTACGGCGACATCGCGCGGCTCGAGCAGCTGCTCGATGAGTACTCCAATATCGCGGTGATGGACCCCGCAAAGCTGCCCGCGATCCGCGCGCAGATCTGGACGCTGATCCAGGCCGCGAAACTCGACCACGACCTCGGGCTCGACGACCGGCCGCACGACGCCGAATTCGACGATTTCCTGCTGCACGTCGACGGGTGGCTGTGCGAGGTCAAGGATGCTCAGATCCGCGACGGGCTGCACGTGCTCGGCGCCGCCCCCGAAGGCGAAGCACGCGTCAACCTGGTGCTGTCGATCCTGCGCGCCGCACAGGTATGGGGTGGTAAGAGCCACGCGGTGCCCGGGCTGCGGACTGCACTCGGACTGAAGACCGATGCGCCGCTGACCGAGGTCGATGCGATCGAGACCCAGGCTCGCGCGCTCGTGCAGGCGATGGAAGACGGCGGCTGGAGTGTCGATACCGCTCCGGCCACAGTCGAATCGGTACTCGGCCACGCCGACAGCGAGGTGTCGCGGGTGCTGACCTTCGCAGCCGAACAGGTGGTTCCGCGCCTCGCGCAGACCACCGATGAACTCGATGCCGTACTGCATGCCCTCGACGGCGGGTACATTCCCGCTGGTCCGTCGGGTTCGCCGTTGCGTGGTTTGGTCAATGTGCTGCCCACGGGCCGGAACTTCTACACCGTTGATCCCAAGGCAGTGCCGAGCCGACTCGCCTACGACACGGGTGTGGCGCTCGCGAACGCACTGATCGAGCGGTATCTCGCCGACGCCGGTGAGTACCCGCAGTCCGTGGGGCTGTCCGTGTGGGGCACCTCCGCGATGCGCACCGCAGGCGACGACATCGCCGAGGTACTCGCACTCATCGGCGTCCGCCCCGAGTGGGACCCCGAATCCCGTCGTGTCCGTGAACTCACCATCGTGCCGCTCGAGGAACTCGGCCGACCGCGCATCGACGTCACCGTGCGCATCTCCGGATTCTTCCGCGACGCGTTCCCGCACGTGATCGGCATGCTCGACGACGCGATCCGCATGATCGCAGCGCTCGACGAACCCGACGAACTGAACTACGTACGTGCCCACGCCACGCGCGACGAGGCCGAGCACGGCGACTCCGACCGCGCGGTGCGCCGAATCTTCGGATCCAAGCCGGGTTCGTACGGTGCCGGAATCCTCCAGCTCATCGACTCCGGAAACTGGCGCACCGACGCCGACCTCGCCGAGGTGTACACAGCGTGGGGCGGATTCGCGTACGGGCGCAACCTGCACGGCGTCGCCGCTGCCGACGACATGCGTGCCAATTACCGCCGGATCGCAGTGGCCGCCAAGAACACCGACACCCGCGAACACGACATCGCCGACTCCGACGACTACTTCCAGTACCACGGCGGCATGGTCGCCACGGTGCGCGCGCTCACGGGCAACGATCCGAAGGCGTACATAGGGGACTCGACGATCCCTGACACCGTGCGCACCCGCTCGCTCAGCGAGGAGACCGCACGTGTGTTCCGTGCGCGCGTCGTCAACCCGCGCTGGATATCTGCGATGCGCCGACACGGCTACAAGGGCGCGTTCGAACTCGCCGCGACCGTCGACTATCTGTTCGGGTACGACGCCACCGCCGGTGTTGTCGAGGACTGGATGTACGAGTCGCTTGCGCAGAACTACGCACTCGACTCCGAGAACCAGGAGTTCCTGCGCGAGGCCAACCCGTGGGCGCTGCGTGGCATCGTCGAACGTCTCACCGAAGCAGCCGATCGTGGATTGTGGGCGGATCCCGATCCGGAGACCCTGAAGGCGCTGCAACAGGCCTACCTCGACGTCGAAGGTGACCTCGAGGATCGCGGATGAGGTTGCGGCTGATCGGGATCGGGCCGGGTGGTCCGGACGACCTCACAGTCGCGGCGGTCAAGGCGCTCGAGAGCGTCGACGTGTTCCTCGTCGCCGACAAGCAGCGCGGTGTGGACGATCTCGTGTCGGTGCGCGAACAGATTCTCGGTCGCCACACCACCGGACGGTATCGCACCATCGTGGTGCCCGACCCGCCGCGCGACCGCGCACCCGAGCAGTACGGGACGGAGGTGCGCGACTGGCACGCGGCCCGGGCGCACGCGTACGAGGCGGTGCTGCACGCAGAGGTCCGCGACGACGAGACGGTCGGATTCCTCGTGTGGGGCGATCCGAGCCTGTACGACAGCACCATCCGAGTCGTCGAACGCATCCGCGATCGTGGTGTGCTCGACATCGACTACGACGTCGTTCCCGGCGTGAGCAGCATCCAACTTCTGGCCGCGCGACATCGGCTGGTGTTCAACAGGATCGGCGGACCGATCACGATCACCACCGGTCGGCGCCTCGGCACGGAAGTCGCGTCGGGCGCCGACAATATCGTCGTCATGCTGGACGGGCAGCTCGCCTGCCGCGACCTCGACGGCGACTGGGACATCTGGTGGGGAGCGAATCTGGGGACGAGCGACGAGGAGGCCGTCGCGGGACGCTTGAGTGAGGTGCTCGACGCCATCGACTCTGCGCGGGCTCGGGCCAAGGCCGCACGCGGCTGGGTGATGGACACCTATCTGCTGCGCCGGGCAGAATGAGCTGCGCAGCAGCCGGGCAGAATCAGTCGCGCACAATGATCGGGGTCAGTGAGACCGGATCAGCGTGGGTCGCGGCCGTGTGTCGGTGGGGGACCTGCTGAGTACGATCGGTAGCCACTGCGAGGTCATCGCGATCATGACGAGCCAGTTCAGGATCATGCCGATGCCCGGTGCATGTGGTCCGTCGGCGATCATCCCCGCCTGCGACCAGTAGCCCAACAGCCCGAACAACGACGCGAGCCCGGAGCCGAGCATCGCCGCCGACGCGAGCCGCCAGCGGCGCAGGCACAGCGCGGCAGAAGAGACCAGCACACCGAACACCACGGTCAACGTCATGAAGACCCGCATCAGCATCGAGACCGCGGCACTGTCGCCGTACCAGCCCGCGAGAACTGTCCACGACCAGGCCGACGACGTCTGCGGAAGAACAAGCCCGACGATCAGCAGCGCGATGCACCCGGCGAGCACCCAGCGCCGTCGCCCTGGGTCGAACTCCCCGGCGATCCTCTTCTCGATCCGCGCGAAGTCTCTCCGATACGCCGACAGGTTCTCACTCACGTGCATGCCTCCTCGTTCGACCACACGAGAAGCCATTATGGCCGCCCACACCCGAGTCGGTAGAAGGTGTCGGTTACCAGGGTAAACCCCGGGTGGGTAGAGGCGTCAGTCCTTGTCCGTATCGGTTGCAGGTCCTGATGGTGTCGCGCCGCCCTCATCCGTCCAGTCGGAGGAGCCGTCCTCCGTCGACTGCGCGGGGTCGGATACCACGTCGGGCGCTGTACCGTCCTTGTCGCGCGCGGTGCCGGCCGTTTCCGGATCCTTGTGTGCGCTCACGCCGGTGTCCTTCCGTCGAGGTGTGCCTGCCTCGCATACCCCGAAGCTGCCGTCTCCAACCGTGTGTGCCGCCGCGGTCGACCGGGTACGGAGAAGGCACACGCGATGTCCGGGAGGATCCGATGTCAGATCAGTACCGCATGCAGCACCCCGGGAAGCAGTACCGGACGCCACCGCTCGCCGAACAGGAAGAGATCCCGTATCCGGGGCGCACCTCCGAGATGGTGTCGGAGCCGGACCACGGAGAGCGAACGTATAAGGGCGGCGACCGCCTCGACGGCAGACGCGCCCTCGTCACCGGCGCGGATTCGGGCATCGGCCGTGCCGTCGCCGTGGCGTTTGCACGCGAAGGCGCCGACGTCGTCGTGAGTTTTCTCGACGAGGATGATGATGCGCGCCGCACGACGGAGTTGGTCGAGGAAGCGGGGAGCAGAGCAGTGACGGCACCGGGGGACATCCGGTCCGAGGAGTTCTGCCGCGAACTGGTCGGCACCACCGTGTCCGAACTGGGTGGGATCGACATCCTCGTCAACAACGCCGCCTACCAGCACATGGAACCTGGCGGTATCGCAGACATGACCACCGGCCAGTTCGATCGCGTGATGAAGACCAACCTGTATGCGCTGTTCTGGCTCTGCAAGTACGCGGTGGCGGAGATGCGTCCGGGTTCGGCGATCGTGAACACCACGTCGATCCAGGCCACCACACCGTCACCCGGACTGCTCGACTACGCGACCAGTAAGGCCGGGATCGTGAACTTCACCAAGGGCCTGGCCGCGGATGTCGCACCCAGGGGGATTCGCGTCAATGCGGTTGCACCGGGACCGATCTGGACGCCGCTGATCCCGGCGACGATGACCCGCGGCGCCTACGAGCAGTTCGGCGCCGATGTTCCGCTCGGTCGTCCGGGACAACCTGCCGAGCTTGCTCCCGCGTACGTCTTCCTCGCGTCGCAGGAGGCGAGCTACATCACCGGTGCTGTCGTCGCGGTGACCGGTGGCGTGCCGTTCACCTGACTGCGCCTCGCGGTGCGCATGCTCGGGTCTTGTACTGTTCGACGCGACGTAGGGAACGCCGGTGCGAATCCGGGGCTGTCCCCGCAACTGTCACCGAGGAGCGATCTCCCACATCGTGGTCACGGCCCGCACGGGTTGGAAGGCCGGGAGAAAGCGTCGATCCGGGAGCCAGGACACCTGCGCCGACCGAGGCAGTACCACGAGGATGGATATGAACAATTCGATTTTCGCCGCCCGTAAAGGGCGGCGCACAATGCTGTGCACCGGTATTGCTCTGGTGGCAGCGGTCGTGACCGTAGCCGGCTGCTCGTCGAGCGCCACAGACCCGGACGCCACCGATCACCAGGACACGAGCGCCGCGTCGGGGTCGACGAACTACCCGCTGAGCATCCAGAATTGTGGCCGCGAGGTCACCGTCGACGCGCCACCGCAGCGGGCCGTGTCGCTCAACCAGGGGTCGACGGAAATCCTGCTGTCGCTCGGCCTGGCCGACCGCATGGTCGGCACCGCGACCTGGACCGACCCGGTGCGCGAGAACCTCGGCGCCGAGAACGAGAAGGTGCCGCGCCTCGCCGACAACAATCCTTCCTTCGAAGTCGTGCTCGACACCGAACCCGACTTCGTGTCGGCTTCCTTCGGGGGCACCCTCGGCGAGGGCGGCGTCGCGACATCGGAGCAGTTCGAGCAGCTCGGAGTCCCGTCGTACCTGTCGCCCACCGATTGCGACGGTAAGGACGACAACAGCGTCAACTCCGACGGCAACCGGACCGAGCCGCTGACGATGGATGCGGTGTACAAGGAGATCCGCGAACTAGCAGCGATCTTCGATGTCACCGAGCGCGGTGACGAGTTCGTCGCCGAGCTTCGGCAGCGGTACGAGACCGCCGCGGGTGATGTCGACGGCGCCGGGGTGTCTCTTGCATACTGGTTCGCCGACACCGCCACCCCGTATGTCGCGGGGTGCTGCGGTTCGTCGGGCATCATCACCAACTCCGTCGGCGCGAAGAACGTCTTCGACGACACCACGAACGAGTGGCCGCAGGTGAGCTGGGAGTCGATCCTCGATCGTGATCCCACGGCACTCGTACTCGGCGACCTGAGTCGGCGCAGCATCGCGGGCGACGCACTGGACAGCAAGATCGAATTTCTCGAATCGAATCCGGTCACCCGGCGTCTGACGGCTGTGCAGAACAAACGGTACATCGTCGTCAATGGTGCCGACATGAACCCGTCGATCCGCACGGTCGACGGAATCGAGAAGGTGGCCGGCGCTCTGCGCGAGTGGAATCTCGCGGGCTGATGGTGTCGGCGACGAAGTACCGGTCGCCTGCCGAAGGTGCCCCTGTCGCAGCGGTCGTCGTCGTGGTCGGGCTGGTGGTACTGGCGTTCTCGATCGCAGTGACCGTCACGATCGGCCCGGCCGAACTCTCGGTGCCGGACGTCTACGCTGTCATCTTCGACCGGTTGGGGTTGGCAGACAGTTCGGTCAGCGCGATCCGTGAGGGGATCGTCTGGGAGCTGAGGCTGCCACGGACCCTGCTGGCCGCGGTGTGCGGCGCGGGTCTCGCGGTGTGCGGTGTGATCATGCAGTCGCTGCTGCGTAATCCGCTGGCGGATCCGTTCGTGCTGGGGATCTCGTCGGGTGCGTCGACCGGTGCCGTGATGATCGCGGTGCTGGGCATCGGTGGTGGCGCCGTGTCGTTGTCGGGCGGTGCCTTCCTGGGCGCACTCGTGTCGTTCGCGCTGGTCCTGTTGCTCGCCACCGGCGCGGGCGGAGGTACTTCGCGCGTGGTGCTCGCGGGTGTGGCGGGGACTCAGCTGTTCTCGGCGTTGACGTCGTTCATCGTCATCTCGTCTGCCGATGCGGAGCGGACCCGCGGGGTGCTGTTCTGGTTGCTGGGGTCGCTGTCCGGGGCCACCTGGAGTGATGTGGCGCTCTGCGGCGCGGTGTGTGCGCTGGGCATCGTCGTGTGTCTGGTCAAGGCGTCCTCTCTGGACGCATTCACGTTCGGTTCGTCGACCGCGGCGACACTCGGCATCTCGGTGGCACGTACCCGGCTGATGTTTCTGTTGGTGACCGCTCTTATCACCGCCGTGCTGGTGAGTGCCGCGGGCGCGATCGGATTCGTGGGTCTCGTCCTGCCGCACGCGGCACGATTCCTGGTGGGCCCCCGGCACAGTCATCTCGTGCCCGTCACCGCTGTGGTGGGTGCAGTCTTCATGGTGTGGGTGGATGCGGTGGCCCGCACCGTGTTCGCACCGCAGGAGGTGCCGGTGGGTGTGGTGACCGCTCTGATCGGCGTGCCCGCCTTCGCGCTGATCCTGTTCCGTACGAGGAGTACGCCGTGACATTCCGTACGAGGAGTACGCCGTGACACTGTCCGCAAAGTCGCTGCGGTGGAGCCGCGGTGGGAATCTTGTCGTCGACGACGTGACGATCGAACCCGTGCAGGGGGAGACGATCGGGCTGTTGGGGCCGAACGGGTCGGGTAAATCATCCCTGCTGCGCGTGCTCGCCGGCATCGATCACCCCGATGGTGGGACGGTGGCTCTCGATGGAAGGGACATCGGGAGTCTCGGGCGCCGCGCTCTGGCACGCCGGGTCGCGATGGTCGGGCAGCACGCGCACACCGAGGTCGACATCCGTGTGCGGGATGTGGTGCGACTCGGCAGGATTCCGCACGCCGATGTGTTCGGGCGCGACGACGGCGGCGCGGACGCCATCGACCGTGCCCTTGCCGTGACGGGGATGGCCGAGTTCGCCGACCGGTTGTGGCGTTCGATGTCGGGTGGTGAACGTCAGCGTGCGCAGATCGCCCGGGCCCTAGCTCAGGAACCGGAAGAACTGCTGCTGGACGAGCCGACGAACCACCTCGACATCCAGCACCAGCTCGACATTCTCGAACGAATTGTGTCACTTCCTGTCACGAGTTACGTGGCGTTGCACGACCTCAATCTTGCGGCGATGTTCTGCGATCGGGTGGTGGTGCTCTCGAAGGGGCGCATCGTCGCGCACGGGACACCGACCGAGGCGTTGACGGCCGAGCTCATCGAGCAGGTGTACGGCGTGCGTGCCACCATCACCGATGACGCCGGGACATCCGTGATTCGTTATCACCGGCTGTGCACCTCTGTAGCCCGTCCGTGATTCACGCGGGTGCGAAGGTTTTTCCGCTCCCGCTCGGAGGTACCACCCCAGATCCCGAACGGCTCGCCCGCGTCGAGTGCGTACCGTAGGCATTCGTCGGCGACGGTGCAACCGGCGCAGATCCGTTTGGCGTGATTCTCGCGACGGAATCGCTCGGTGGGAGTTTCGGTGTCGGGTCCGAAGAAGGGTGACGGCCCGAAGAATCGACAGTCGGCCTGCGCCCACCAGCGAACGTCGTGATCGAGGTGCCGTTCGTCGCGCATCTCACAGCTCCTCTGCGGCGGAGTAGGGCGCGAGGCCCGCGTTGTTCTCGTCGATCCGGATGGTGCGGCCCAGATGTGGGAACGCCCGCTGGGTGCAGGACGGGCGGTCGCACACCTTGCAGCCCGCGCCGATGGGTGTGGTCGTGTCAGGATCGTCGAGACGCAACCCTCTCGAGTAGACGAGTTTGTCGGCGTAGCCGAGATCGCAGCCGAGACCGATCGCGAAATCCCTTTTGGCGGCGAGATACCCGGGCGTGCCTTCATGGGTGGTGCGGGCGATCCAGAGGTAGGTGCGACCGTCCGGCATCTGCGACACCTGCGTCAGGATGCGACCCGGTGAGGTGAACGCATCGTGCACAACCCATAGTGGACAGCTACCGCCCACACGGGAGAAGTGGAAAGCGGTGGCGGACTGACGCTTCGAGATGTTTCCGGCGCGGTCGGTGCGGACGAAGAAGAACGGCACCCCGCGCTGCCCGGGTCGTTGCAGTGTCGACAGCCGATGGCACACGGTCTCGAAGCCCACCTCGAACTTCGCGCCGAGAAGATCGATGTCGTAGTGCAGGGCCTCGGCGGAGCGAAGGAACTGGGTGTACGGCAGGATCAGCGCTCCGGCGAAGTAGTTGGCCAGGCCGACGCGAGCAAGGGCACGTGACCGTTCGGGCAACGTCTCGGCGTCCGCGACGATGGCGTTGATGGTGTCGGCGTGCGCGATGAACGCGAGTTGTGTCGCCAGCTGGAATGCGCGTTGGCCCGGGGTCAGGCGTCGCGCGAGGGTCAGGACCTTCGCAACCGGGTCGTAGGCGCGTTTCGGTCCGATGCGGTCGGGTTCGTCGGTGCGGATGATCACGGTGATGCCGTGTTCATCCTGCAGCAGACTGCTCAGCTGCAGATCAAGCCCGCCAACGGTCAGTCCCCGAGCGGTGAACAGTTCCTCTGCGGCATCGTCGAGTTCGGCGATGTGGTTGCGGCGGTCGTAGAAGAAATCGCGGACCTCCTCGTAGGGTGTCGTCGCGGACTGGTCGGCGACGACACCGGGATCGTCCGGGGCGAGCTGCTCGAGCTGTTCTGTGGCGCCGCGCAGCCGCCGGTGCATCGACACCAGTGCGCGTGCCGCGAACGGAGTGCGTGACAACAGTTCGTCGATCTCGGCGGCCGTGACAGCAGCGGTATCGGGGTTCTCCGCGAGTACCTCCTGGAGGTCCGCGAGGAGGCGGGCATCGGTGTCGGCAGCGAAGAACGCCATGTCGAGGTCGAACATCGAGTTCAAGCGCAGCAGTACCGGAACGGTGAGGGGCCGGTGGTCGTTCTCGAGCTGGTTGACGTAACTGGTGGACAATCCGAGCGTGGTCGCCAGTGCGGTCTGGGTCATCCCACGCTCGTCCCGTAAGCGGCGCAGACGAGCCCCGGCATACATCTTCTGCATGGCTGTGAATCTAACATCTTCGACTTACACAACATTTACAAATTTGCTCGATGTGCTTCGCAAAAATAGGCATATGCAAGGCATTTCCAACTTTGTGAAGTCTGCGTAGCGTGCAAATCGAAGCACCAACGTTCGGAGGATTCCAGTGAAAACACATCTCGTACGCACTCGTCGGTCCGCGGAAGAATTTCCGAAGGAAGAGCACCTCGCGTGGCGGATCGCCGAGGTGGCCACCGACTCGGTGGAGGTTCCGGACGACACGGCGGGCATGATCGTCAATCGCATCATCGACAACGCCTCGGTCGCGGCCGCATCGCTGACCCGTCGTCCCGTGTCGAACGCTCGCGCCCAGGCGCAGGCCCACCCCTACACCGCCGGCTCGGCGGTGTTCGGTGTCGACGGCACCTTCTCTCCGGAGTGGGCGGCATGGGCAAATGGTGTGGCCGTGCGCGAACTCGACTTCCACGACACGTTCCTCGCCGCGGAATACTCGCATCCCGGCGACAACATTCCGCCGATCCTCGCTGTGGCCCAGCACACCGGACGCAGCGGCGCCGATCTGATCCGAGGTCTCGCCACAGGATACGAGATCCAGGTCGACCTGGTCCGCTCGATCTGCCTGCACGAACACAAGATCGACCACGTGGCGCATCTCGGCCCGTCTGCCGCGGCCGGCATCGGGACGCTCCTCGGGCTCGACACCGAGACCGTGTACCAGTCCATCGGACAGGCCCTGCACACGACGACGGCCACCCGCCAGTCCCGTAAGGGGGAGATCTCCAGCTGGAAAGCCTACGCACCGGCGTTCGCAGGCAAGATGGCCGTCGAAGCCGTCGACCGTGCCCTGCGCGGCGAGGGTGCACCGTCGCCCATCTGGGAGGGCGAGGACGGCGTCATCGCGTGGCTGCTCGGCGGACCGAACGCCGAATACCACGTGCCGCTCCCCGGCCCGGGCGAGGCCAAGCGCGCGATCCTCGACACGTACACCAAGGAGCACTCGGCCGAGTACCAGAGCCAGGCCCCGATCGACCTCGCCCGCCGCATGCGAGAGCGCATCGGCGACCTCGAACAGATCGAGTCGATCGTGCTGCACACCAGCCATCACACCCATGTCGTGATCGGCACCGGTTCGAACGATCCTCAGAAGTTCGATCCGTACGCGTCCCGCGAGACCCTGGACCACTCGGTCATGTACATCTTCGCGGTGGCGCTGCAGGACGGTACTTGGCACCACGAGCGGTCGTATTCGCCCGAGCGCGCGCAGCGCCCCGACACGATCGAACTGTGGAACAAGATCTCCACCGCGGAGGACCCGGAGTGGACGCGCCGCTACCACTCCACCGACCCCGCGGAGAAGGCATTCGGCGCCCGCGCCGAGGTCACGCTGAAGAACGGCGAGGTCGTCGTCGACGAACTCGCCATCGCCGACGCACATCCGCTCGGCGCGCGCCCGTTCGCTCGCGACCAGTACATCGAGAAGTTCCGGATCCTCGCCGAGGGCGTTGTTGCTCCCGCAGAACAGGACCGCTTCCTCGACGCGGCGCAGCGCGCCCCCGAATTGAAGGCCGGCGATCTGCATCAGCTCACCTTCACCGTGTCCGATGACGTGCTCGCCCGTGCTCCGAAGTTGCAGAAGGGACTGTTCTGACATGACCGGTCTCATCGCCGCCACCACGTCGGCTGCGGACAAGCGCATCGCGTTCCGTGCCGGACTGACCTCCGGGAAGATCCAGCGTTTTCCCGGAGCAATCAATCCGCTGACGGCAAAGCTCGTCCAAGAGATCGGCTTCGAGGGCGTCTACGTCTCCGGTGGGGCGTTCTCGGCGGGGCTCGCCCTACCCGACATCGGGTTGACCACGCTCACCGAGGTCACCGCGCACAGCGCCCAGATCGCTCGGGTCACCGACCTGCCGGTGCTCGTCGACGCCGACACCGGGTTCGGGGAGCCGATGTCCGCGGCGCGCACCGTGACAATCCTCGAGGACGCCGGGATCGCCGGGTTGCACCTGGAGGACCAGATCAACCCGAAGCGGTGCGGTCACCTCGACGGCAAGGCGATCGTCGGCACCGACGAGATGGTGCGGCGTCTGCGCGCCGCGGTATCGGCGCGCCGTGACCCGAACTTCGTGATCTGCGCTCGCACCGATGCCGCAGGAATCGAAGGTATCGATGCGGCGATCGATCGCGCCACGGCCTACGCGGAAGCAGGGGCCGATCTGATCTTCACCGAAGCTCTGTACACCACAGCCGATTTCGAGAAGTTCCGCGCTGCAGTGGATGTGCCGTTGCTCGCGAACATGACCGAGTTCGGCAAGTCGCAGCTGATCCCCGCACAGGTTCTGGAGAAGATCGGCTACAACGCGGTGATCTACCCTGTGACCACGCTGCGGTTGGCCATGGGTGCCATCGAGAAGGGACTGCGGGTCATCCATGAGGAGGGAACGCAGGAGACCCTGCTCGACGAGATGCAGACACGCTCGCGGTTGTACGAGGTGCTCGAGTACGAGCGCTACAACGAATTCGATTCCGGGATCTTCAATTTCACCCTCGACAGGAGGCAGTGATGACAGACACCGCTGTTCCGACGACTTTCAAGGGATTGGCCGGCGTCGTCGTCGACACCACCGCGATCTCCAAGGTGGTGCCCGAGACGAACTCCCTGACATACCGCGGCTACGCTGTGCAGGATCTGGCCGCCCACTGCAGTTTCGAACAGGTCGCCTACCTGTTGTGGAACGGTGAGTTGCCGACCGACGCCGAACTGACGTTGTTCATGCAGCGCGAACGCGCCGAGCGGAGGGCAGATCGCTCGCTCCTCGGGCTCGTCGCGAAGCTACCCGAGAGTTGTCACCCGATGGATGTGGTGCGCACCGCGATCAGTTATCTCGGGGCCGAGGATCCCGCCGAAGCCGACGCGTCGCCCACCGCGAACCGTGCAAAGTCGTTGCGCATGATGGCGGTACTGCCGACCATCGTCGCGGCCGATCATCGTCGACGCCGCGGTCTCGACCCGGTAGCGCCGCACCACTCGCTCGGGTTCGCCGAGAACTTCCTGAACATGTGTTTCGGGAAGGTTCCCGATGCGGAGATCGTCAAGGCGTTCGAGGTCTCGCTGATCCTGTACGCGGAGCACAGCTTCAACGCCTCGACCTTCGCGGCGCGCGTCGTGACGTCGACGATGTCGGACATCTACAGTGCCGTCACCGCGGCGATCGGAGCGCTCAAGGGTCCGCTGCACGGCGGTGCCAACGAGGCCGTCATGCACGACATGCTCGAGATCGGCGAACCGGACCGTGCCGAGGAGTGGATGCGCGGCAAGCTCGCCCGCAAGGAGAAGGTGATGGGCTTCGGTCACCGCGTGTACAAGCACGGTGATTCGCGCGTCCCCACCATGAAGGAGGCGTTCCGGGATGTCGCCGCTCACACCGACGGTGAGAAGTGGGTGCGCATGTACGACATCCTCGAGAAGACTATGGGTGACGCCACCGGGATCAAGCCGAACCTCGACTTTCCCACCGGACCTGCCTACTACTTGATGGGCTTCGACATCGAGGTGTTCACACCGATCTTCGTCATGAGCCGCATCACCGGCTGGACGGCACACATCATCGAGCAGAGTGAATCCAACGCACTGATCCGTCCGCTCAGCGAATACACGGGTGTCCCGCAACGGTCCGTCGTGGCCTGACACTCGCACAGCGGCGCCCCCGGGCTGTTTCCGTCACCGTCTCCTGTCCCGGGGCGCGCTTCTGAGGTAACCCGCACCGACGACCCGGTGCGGGTTACTTCACGTCATTGCGGAGGTTGCCACACCGACGTTCGCGTCATACCCGCCGCGCGTCCTTTGCCGGAGATCACCAGTGCCATCTTGCGGGAGGCCTCGTCGATCATCTCGTCGCCGAGCATCGCCGCGCCGCGGGACCCACCCGCTTCGGACGTGCACCAGTCGTACGCGTCGAGGATGTTCTCGGCATGGTCGTAATCGTCCTGGCCGGGGTTGAAGACCTCGTTGACCACGTCGACCTGGGAGGGATGCAGCACCCATTTGCCGTCGAAGCCGAGTGCGGCGGCTCGGCCTGCCACACGTCCGAGGCCATCGAGGTCCTTGATCGCGAGATACGGGCCGTCGATGGCCTGCTTACCGTGGGCGCGGGCCGCCATGAGGATCGACATGAGGATGTGGTGGTAGGCATCGCCCACGTCGTATCCGGGTGGTTGCTCGCCGACGACGAGTGACTTCATGTGGATCGACGCCATGAAATCGGCGGGCCCGAAGACGAGCGTTTCGATTCGTGGGCTCGCCTGGGCAATGGCATCCAATGCGATGAGCCCCGAGGCAGTTTCGATCTGCACTTCGAGGCCGATCCGGCCGACCTCGAGTCCGACCGACTTCTCGATCTGCGTCAGGAGCATGTCGAGCGCGTGGACCTGTCCGGCGTTCTGGACCTTGGGGAGCATGATGCAGTCCAGGTTCGCGCCGGCACCTTCGACGACGTCGACGACGTCGCGGTACGTCCAGGGTGTGGTCCAGTCGTTGACACGCACGGTCCGGATCTTGTCGTCGAATCCTCCCTCGTTGAGGGATTTGACGATGATCTCGCGGCCGTCGGCCTTGGCGTTCGGTGCGCAGGCATCCTCGAGGTCGAGGAACAGCGCATCCACGGACAACCCGCGGGCCTTGTCGATCATCTTGGGATTCGATCCGGGTACCGCGAGGGTGCTGCGCCTCGGGCGGATGGTGCGGGTGCTCATAGGACACCTTTCGTATATCGAGACTGTACTGATGTATCTGATTGTGATTAATATACGTTTGTGCCCACGACTTCAACCCCGCTCCGTTTCACGGCTGCTTTCCGCGCGCACCCGGCAGGTGTCGCGCTCGTCACCGCGGACGCGGGAGCCGGGCCTGCGGCGCTCACGGCCACGTCGGTGGCATCGGTGAGCGTCGATCCTCCGATGCTGATGTTCTCCGTCTCCGACGCCTCGTCGAGCTCGCCGACGGTTGCTGCGGCCGACACCGTCGTGGTGCACCTACTTGCGGCGGAACAGCTGCACCTGGCGAAACTCGGCGCCACCAGCGGGATCGACAGGTTCGCCGACGCCTCCCTCTGGAGCCGGCTGCCCACCGGGGAGGTGTACTTCCTGGACGCGCCGATCCGGATCCGTGCCCGGGTGGTGGAACGGCTGAGGGTCGGCACCTCGTCGGTGATGGTTGTCGAGGCGCTGGATATCGACGGATTCGGGACCGATCCCGGGTCGACCGCTCCGCTGGTCTATCACGACCGCGGGTGGCACAGTCTGGGCGACCATTCGCGGATCGAGTAGGCGGCGCTACTTCAAGGGCGTGCCGTTGCGGGTGGCCTGGGCGATGTAGGTACTCAGCATCTGTGAAGCTCCGGCGAAGTGCTGCTCGGTGATGCGCCGGGCCTCGGCTCCGTCGCCACGCGCGAGTGCCCCGATGAGGGCATCGTGTTCGTCCAGGCTGCAGGGAACACGCTCGGGGAAGAGTTCGAAGTATCGCTGCGGGATCATCCGTCCGGCGTCGCCGAGCATTCCCTGCAGGCGCGTCGACCCGCACGATTTGTTGATCTCGCGGTGAAACAGCCAGTTGAGCGTGGCGATGTCGTCGCCGGAGGCTGCGGCCACGCGGATCTCGCGATGCAGCTCACGTACACGAAGAAGCTGTTGGTGGGTGATCCGACCCGCGGCCCACTGCGATGCGACCCCGGACAAGGCGGCCATCAGCGCGAAGTTCTCGACGATCGTCTCGGGGGAGACTCCGATGACGGTGATGCCGCTGCGCTGTGCGACGCGGACCAGGCCTTCCTGCGCAAGGGCCAGGCAAGCCTCTCGTACCGGAGTGCGGCTCGTCCCGAACTCCTCCGCGACGGCGTCCAGGTCTATGCGGTCGTTGGGGGAGAGATCGCCGGACAGGATCCGATGACGTAGCGCTGCGCGCACACGTTCACGGCCCGTCTGCTTCGACGATGTCTCGTCCGATGTCTCGCCGACGATCCACGGACCCCGGTCGGTCTCCGTCATCGCGACCTCTTTTCCTGACACGCATTCTCGGTGTTGACAATCTATCACCGAGCATTAAATATATCAGTTGACATCAGATGTGTTTATTTCGCTGAGGGAGTCTTTCCATGACAGAGCGCAGAACCGACCAGATGACGCTCGTGGCGTTCATGCAGGCGTCGAACGTGTCCGTGTACTCGGGGTCATGGCGATACCCGAACGCGGCGCAGGACTACTTGAGCCTGGCCTACTACCAGCGGATCGCCCGGGTCCTCGAAGAAGGCAACTTCGACCTGATGTTCTTCGACGACCGGCTCGCGATGCCCGGGATCTACGGCAACTCCGTCGCCGACGCCGTCCGCTACGGCGCGCGACCGATCAAGCTCGATCTCACCGCGATTCTCGGCGCTGCAGCGGCCGCGACCACGCATCTGGGGCTCGGAGCCACCTACTCCACCACCTACTACCAGCCGTTCCACGTCGCACGTACCTTTGCGACACTCGATCATCTCAGTGGCGGACGCGCCGCCTGGAACATCGTCACCTCGGTGAACGACGCCGAGGCGCGCAACTTCGGTGTGGACAAGCACTTCGATCACGACAAGCGCTACGACCGCGCCGAGGAGTTCGTGGAAGTGGTTGCAAAGCTCTGGGATTCGTGGGAAGACGACGCGATCATCGGCGACAGGGAATCGGGGATCTTCGCCGACGCAGAGAAGGTCCACGAAGTCGATCACCACGGTGAGTTCTTCGACGTCCAGGGCCCGCTCACCGTGCCGCGAACGCCGCAGGGCCGGCCGGTCCTGATCCAGGCGGGCCAATCCGGACGCGGGCGACAGTTCGCCGCCAAGTGGGCCGATCTGATCTTCACCGGCGACCCCAGTCAGGCCGTCGCAGCCGAGCATTACGCGGATCAGAAAGCATTGGTCGCTGAGCACGGCCGGGCGACCGACTCCGTGCGGGTTCTTCCGATGGTCTACGTCATCCCGGGGGAGACCGAGGAGATCGCGCAGCAGAAGGAAAGCATCTTCCTGCACGAGCTCGTCCACCCCCAAGCGTCGCTGACCCTGTTGTCCGAGGTCACCAACCACGATTTCGCGGGTCACAGCCTCGACGACGTCGTCACCGACGAGCTGATCGAGAGCGTCTCGGGCATTCGGGGCCTCGTGCAGGGCGTCAAGCGCCACATCGGCGATCAGGTATTGACCCTGCGCGTCCTCGCCAACCACCGCGCCACCCTGCTGCAAGGCCCTCGTTTCGTGGGCACCGGGGCCCAGATCGCGGAGCAGATGGAGGGGTGGTTCCAGTCGCGTTCGTGCGACGGATTCGTCATCGCCGCAACTCATTTCCCCGGAGCATTCGAAGACTTCGTGCGGCTCGTCGTGCCGGAACTCCGTGCTCGCGGGCTCGTTCGTGAGGAGTACACCGGTTCCACACTGCGGGAGAACCTCGGCCTCGAGCGCCCCGAGAACCTCATGACGGCAAGTGCGCAGACCGAACTCGTCGACGACCGGGTGGTCGAGCATGCCTGACCCAGAACCGTCGCGCAGCACGATGCTGCACGGTATCCGGGTTCTCGACCTCGCAACCCTGGCTGCCGGACCACTCGCGGCCACCTATCTCGGCGAGTTCGGCGCCGACGTGATCAAGGTCGAGCAACCGCAGGGCGGCGACCCGATCCGAGGATGGGGAGTCCAGAAGGACGGTATCGGGCTCGTCTGGAAGAGCATCGGACGCAACAAGCGATCCGTCACGATCGATCTCCGCACCGACGACGGCCAAGAGCTCGTACGACGTCTCGCGGCGGAATGCGACGTCGTCGTCGCGAACACCCGGCCGCATACTCTCACCCGGTGGGGCCTCGACTACGACGCACTCCGCAGGATCAACCCCAAGATCGTGATGCTGCATGTCACGGGATTCGGTCTCACCGGTCCCAAGTCGTCGCGCCCGGGATTCGGTACCCTCGGTGAGGCGATGAGCGGATTCGCGCACACCACAGGCGAATCGGACGGGCCTCCGACGCTGCCCTCCTTCATGCTCGCCGACGGCGTGGCATCGCTCAACGCCGCGTATTCGATCATGATGGCGCTGTATCACCGGGACGTGCACGGTGCGGACGGTCAGCTGATCGACGTCAACCTGGTGGATCCGCTGGCGCGGCTGCTCGAACAGTCGCTGCTCGCCTACGACCAGACCGGCGAGATCGCACAACGGACCGGAAACCGGTGGGGTATCTCGGCGCCCCGCAACACCTACCGGACGAAGGACGACAAATGGCTCGCGATGTCGGCCAGCTCACCGAGCATCGCGTTGCGGGTGTTCAAGGCGATCGGACGCCATGACCTCGTCGACGATCCGGACTTCTCGGATGCGCAGCGGCGCCTGAAGCGGTTGGACGAGGTCGACGAGCTCGTCGCAGAGTGGGTAACGCAGCACACCCTCGACGACGCGATGGCCGTGTTCGAAGCGGGGGAGATCGCTGCGGCGCCCGTCTACGATGTCTCCCAACTCGTCGAGGACGAGCAGATGATCGCTCGCGAGGTGTTCGTCCGGGTCGAGGATCCGGATCTCGAGAGCATGCTCGTTCAGGCTCCGGTGCCGCGATTCTCGGGAAATGCCGGAATCGTCGACAACCTGGGGCCCGCACTGGGGGCGCACACCGCGGAAGTCCTCACCGAGGTGCTCGGCCTCACCGACGCGCAGATCGCCGATCTGTGCGACCGACACATCATCACGTCCGGAAGGAACGCTTCATGACCTCGATGCCACGTCCGATCCGGCGGTCGGAACTCGCGACACCTGCGTCGAACGAGCGGATGTTCGCGAAGGCTGCCGCCTCCGACGCCGACCTCGTGTTCCTCGACCTCGAGGACGCCTGTGCCCCGGCTGAGCGGGAAGGAGCCCGCGGCAAGGCCGTTCGCGCACTCAACGAGTGCGACTGGGGGCGCACGGCCCGGGCGATCCGTATGAACGGCATCGATACCCGCTGGGCGTACGGGGACGTCGTCGAGGTGCTCACCGGCGCCCGTGAGAACCTCGACGTGATCATCGTGCCCAAGGTGACCGCCGCACGGGATGTCTGGTGGGTGGACACCCTCCTCACGCAGGTCGAGGACACGCTCGGGATGACGAAACGTATTCGGCTCGAGGTGCTCATCGAGGATGTCGCGGGGGTGGCGAACGCAGAAGAGATCGCCACGTCAAGCGGTCGTCTCGACGCACTCATCTTCGGTGCCGGTGATCTGTCGGTGTCGCAGGGCGCTCGCGTCGACACGAATTTCCGGCCCCGCGACGACTACCCCGGTGACTTCTGGCATTACGCGCGGATGAAGGTGCTCACGGCTGCTCGGATAGGGGGCCTGCGCGCGATCGACGCGCCCTACCCGGACTTCAAGGACGAAGCAGGGTACGAGCAGGATGCACGGCATGCCGCATCGCTGGGATTCGACGGGAAATGGGCCATCCATCCGTCGCAGATCGCGATCGCCAACACCGTATTCTCGCCGACCGAGGAGGAGATCACGCGGGCGAAGCGCAATCTCGAAGCCTATCGGGAGGCCGAAGCGCGCGGGCTGGGCGCCACCAGCGTCGATGGCCGGTTGGTGGACGCCGCACATGTGAAACTTGCCGAGGCAATCTTGGCGCAGGCAGGGATGTGACTCACGGTCGGAGGGTCAGGTACTCGCGGAAGGTCCGGACTCCGACCGCCCGCTCCGGGGTCAGGTTGTTTCCGGCACGAAACGCCGCAAATGCGCGCCCGGGGAGCCGGATCGGCCAGATCCTCTTTCGTGCACCGATCGACGCGGCGTAGGTTCGGGCGAGATCGCGGGCGTCGATGATGTCGGGTCCGCCGACCTCCGGTACCCGACCGGCGGGTGGAGCCGCTGCCAGCCGGGCAAGCTCGTCGGCAACTTCGGCAGCGGCGATCGGCTGGATCCGGATATCCGGGGTGAGAAGAACGGGTAGGCGCCTCTGGCGGGTGAACAGGCCGGCCACCAGCTCGTGGAACTGTGTGGAGCGCAGGATGCTGTAGCCGAGCCCGGATCGTTCCAGCAGGTGTTCGACCTCCACTTTGCCCGTGTAGTACCCGAAGGGTATTCGGTCCACACCGACGATCGAGATGAGCACGACGTGCTCGATTCCGGCGACTCGTGCAGCCGAGAAGAGGTGCCGAGCGGCGCGGACATCCGCACGTCGGGAGTAGCCGGTCGCGCAGTGCACCACGGTGTCTGCTCCTGTCAGTGCGCGCTCGATGCCATCGTCACGTACCAGGTCGGCGACCGCCCACTCGAGGGCGCTTCTCGTGTCGCCGGATCGGTCGTGACGGCTGACGACCCGCACCTGATGCCCTACCCCGAGCAGGCGCTCGACGACATGGTGGCCGACCGTACCGGTGCCGCCTGTGACGACAATCGGTGAGGTTGCATTCATCAGGATCCCTCCGCTCATCCGACACGCATCCGAAACAAAGTTTCCTCCCTTCACCCGGGTTGTCGTCGGTTCTGAACCAACGACAACCCGGGTAGGTGGAGGAAATCTCTCGACTGCCGCCTGGGAATCGTTATCGGTCCAGCTCGGACCGAACCTTTGCCGCCGCGGCGACGAGGTTCGTCAACGACGCCGTGACCTCGTCGGTGCTGCGCGTCTTGAGTCCGCAGTCCGGGTTGACCCACAGTCGCTCGGCCGGAACGGCTCGCAGCGCTTCGCGAAGAGACTCGGCGATCTCGTCCGCGCCCGGAACTCGCGGTGAGTGGATATCGTAGACCCCGGGCCCGACGCCGAGATCGAACCCGACCGCATTGAGGTCGTCGAGCACCTCCATGTGCGAACGTGCAGCCTCGATGGACGTGACGTCGGCGTCGAGCTCGGCGATCGCCTCGATGACCTCGCCGAATTCCGAGTAGCACAGATGGGTGTGGATCTGGGTCGAATCCGCTACGCCCGACGTCGCGAGCCGGAAGGCCCCCACGGCCCACCTCAGGTACTCCGCCTGCTGGGAGGCGCGGAGCGGCAACAGTTCTCGCAGAGCGGGCTCGTCGACCTGGATGATACGGACTCCCGCGGCCTGCAGGTCCACCGTCTCCTTGCGGATGGCCAGGGCGATCTGATCGGCGGTGTCCGCGAGGGGCTGGTCGTCGCGGACGAACGACCACGCAAGGATGGTCACGGGACCGGTGAGCATGCCTTTGACCGGCTTCTCGCTGAGCGACTGCGCGTAGGTGATCCAATCGACGGTCATGGCGTCCGGGCGCGCGACATCGCCGTAGAGGATCGGCGGACGCACGCAACGGCTGCCGTACGACTGGACCCAGCCGTTCTCGGTTGCGAAGAAACCGTCCAGCTGCTCGGCGAAGTACTGCACCATGTCGTTTCTCTCCGGCTCGCCGTGCACGAGCACGTCGATTCCGAGCTTCTCCTGCAGTGCGACCACCTCGGCGATCTCGTCACGCATCCGCTGCAGGTACTCGGCCCGCTCGATCTCGCCCTTGCGCAGTGCAGCTCGGGCGACGCGGATCCGGGTGGTCTGCGGGTATGATCCGATCGTGGTGGTCGGCAGCAAGGGCAGGTCGAGGTGCCGGCGCTGGATCTCGCGGCGCTGATCGGCCGGCGTGCGAGTGCGGTTTCCCACGATCGAGTCGAGCATGCCGCGCACCTGGTCGTTGCGCAGGCGAGGATCGGACGCGCGCACTTCGGCGGCGACACGAGCAGCGTCGAGTTCGGAAGCCACGGCGTCGCGGCCCCTCCGCAGTGCTTTCGACAGCGTGGCAATCTCGGTGACCTTCTCCGTGCCGAATGCCAGCCACGTGCGCAGCGACTCGTCGAGGCCCGATTCTGCCTCGATCGTGTACGGAACGTGCAGCAATGAGCACGACGACGACACAACCACCGAGCCTGTGGAGCCGAGTAGTGTCGCGAGCGTCGCCAGGGCCTTCTCCAGATCCGTGCGCCACACATTGCGGCCGTCCACCACGCCCGCCACGATCATCTTGTCCGCCAGGGCCGGCAGTCCGGCGATGTCTGCCGAGTCACCTGCGACCAGGTCGACCGCGATGCCCTCGACACCGGTGCGGGCGAGTGCACCGAGCGCGGGACCGAGGTTGCCGAAGTAGGACGCGACGAGAATCGCGGGACGGTCCTGCGCCTGCGACAGCGTGCCGTACACCTGCTCGACCGCGGTGACGGTCGCGTCGTCGAGATCGCGGACGAGTGCGGGCTCGTCGAGCTGCACCCACTCGACCCCGGCGGCGGCGAGTTGCGACAAGAGGTCCTGATAGAGCGGGACCAGCTCATCGACACGGTCGAGGAGCCGGTCATGTTCGCCGGTGGACTTCGACAGCAGCAAGAACGTCAACGGGCCGACCACGACCGGTCGGGCCGGAACACCGAGCGCGCGGGCCTCGGCGACCTCGCCGAGAACCTTCGACGCGTCGAGCGTGAAGACGGTGTCCGGGCCGATCTCGGGTACGAGGTAGTGGTAGTTGGTGTCGAACCACTTCGTCATCTCGAGCGGTGCGACGTCGTCATTTCCTCGCGCGGCCGCGAAATAGCGGTCGAGGTCGTCGGCGATACCCGACACCCGCGGCGGCAGTGCTCCGAGCATCGCGGCGGTGTCGAGGACGTGGTCGTCGAACGAGAACGTATTGACGGGAATCGAATCGAGCCCGGCGTCGTGCTGCGCAGTCCAGGTGCCGGCGCGCAGATCGGCAGCGACCTTCTCCAGGGCATCGCGATCGATCTTTCCGCCCCAATAGGATTCGACGGCTTTCTTGAGCTCGCGGTTCGGTCCGATCCGTGCGGATCCGAGGACGGTGGCATGGAAAGCCGGTGCAGCGTGGAAGACAGAGGCAGGGGATGTAGACACTGGTGGTACTCCGGTGGTCGGTCGTGGATGGCCTACCGCCCGTAGAGTGCGTGAATCCGACCGAGCCCCGGTGTCTCCGACTGTGTCGGAGCGAAAGCACAGTGGGTCCGCGCGCCCAGGTCCTCGAGGCGGCACACCGCCGGGCACGGCGTGCCCGGCGCAGATGGCAGGTATTCGGACTTGCAAGCACCCGAGCCAGGGGCCCGTACCTACTGACCGTCGCTTCCCGGGATGGTGCCCAGTGCTGATGACGGCGGTCGTTCCTGCATACCGCTGCGGGACAGTCCCGGATTCTCACCGGGTTCCCTCTCCGCATCCCGATCGGGGGATGCGTCGACGCCGCCACGGTCTTCGGGGCTCCTCATGACCGGCACGGCAAACCAACTACATCCCGGAGTATAGCCACGTCCTCGCTCGAACGGGCAAAGCAGACAGGATCGTTTACAACGCAATCAGACAGACGCGACCAACGTCGAAGGGTTGTATCTGTCTGTGCAGGTTGTGTTTACGTCGGTGCGTTTCTGTCGGCTGTGCTGGTCAGGAGTGGCGGAAGCCTTTGCCTGTTCGGTCACGGGGATCCGGCTCCAGGCCGAGGAACTCCGACCGAATACGGTCCCATGCTTCGAGGTGCGCCCATACCGGTTCGTCGGTCAGTTGCTGCATGTTGGTGAGGAACGGGGTGGGCAACATGACGGTGAGCATCTGTTCGTCGCGGCCGTTGAACAGGCGTACACCCCACGACGTCGGTGCGTCGTCCTTGCCGATCCTGCGGTACAGCTCTGCCCGCCCACAACGACGGATACGGCCGAGCTCCGGTCCGCTCGCGGTGTGTTCGCCGATGCACAGGTGAAAATGCCAGCGACCGAAGTCGACGGTTGCATATCCGTCGTACATCGAGATCTTCTCGGGGGCATTGGGGGCCGCGACCTCGAGCGCCGAACCTTCGATGAGCAGGCCGAACCACATGTCGTTCCAGTACTCGTCGAACAGCAGCCGGATCAGGCGCAGCAGTGAGTCCTCGTCGGTGGGAAGCGGCCAGCGCTGTTCGCGACCACCGTCCTCTGTGTCGACGAGCTCGGGGTCGAATGCGACTGTCACGGAATCTCCTTCGTCGAAGCTTTCGGTGGGCTGGGGAAGACGCAGTCGCCGCACACGCCGCCGCCCGGGACTCGGTAGTACAGGCAGCAACTGCGACGCCGGGCGGTGGATCGGACCATCGTGCCGTCCAGACGTGGATCGTCGAAGAGGGTGTCGATGTGTGCCTGCGCTGCGTGACCGATCACCCGTCCGGCCCCGATCAGCGCGGACGCGGAGTTACCCCACATCACACCCGGCGCGACGACGTCGCTCCACGCGACGATGAGCGGTTCGAGCTGGGTGTCGAGGATTTCGCCGGCGGCCGACCCGAAGTCGGGATCGACGATGTGCAGCTGCAGACCCCCGTCGTTGCACCACAGCAATGTGTCCGGATCGAGTCGAACGCATCGGCCGGAGTCGACGACCGACCCCAACGCAACCGACCACATCCTGGCGGCGTAGCCGAAGAAGAGAGTCGACGCGGCCACTCGCGTCTCGCCGGTTCCCATCCGCTGTGCGGTGTCCGATACCAGCGGATCGCGAATCATGCTGTCGCGCAGCGTAGATGTCGGCAGCCACAGGCCGTCGGGTACAGGGCCGGTGCTCACTGCGAAGTAGGGACTCAGCGCGGTGATGCGCGCCAGTACTGCAGCAGCGTCAGGCACGGCTGTCCCCACTGTCGAGAGCGACGGAATCGAGGTCGAACACCAGTGTGCGCGGATCGAAGCGCATCCGTCCACGATCGAATGTTGCCCCGATCCGACCGGACTCGGCCAGAGCTGCTGGGGAGTCGCACGTCAGCGTGCGATCGGCGTCGAGCAACCACATTCGGTCCGACACACGCAGCGCGAGCTCGAGCTCGTGGGTGGACATGATCACGGCGAGGTTCTGTTCGACGGCGAGGCGCCGCAGTACGTCGACGAGTTCGACCCTGGACGGCACATCGAGGAACGATGTCGGCTCGTCCAGCACCAGCAACGATGGGTCCTGAGCGAGGGCGCGGGCGGTGAGAGTGCGTTGTCGCTGTCCGTCGGACAGCTCGCTGAACTGCCGGGACGCCAGGTCTGTCGCGCCGACCGCGTCGAGCGCCCAGTCCACCGCGGCATTGTCCTCCGGTGAGAGTCGTGCGCCGGCCGAGAGGTGCGGGGTGCGTCCGAGTGCGACGAGTTCGCGCACCGTCAGCAGGCCGGGATCGATGCGTTCGGTGAGGACGACGGAGATCCGGGTCGCGAGGTCTGCCGGTCGAACAGACGACACGTCGTCGCCGTCGATGAGAACCTGTCCGCGCAGCGCCGGTTGCAGGCCACACAGGGTGCGGATCAATGTCGACTTCCCTGCACCGTTGGGACCGACCAGGGCGGTGAGCTCACCGGGGCGAGCGACGGCGTCGAGACCGGTCGCGATCTCGGTGATGCCTCTCTTCCGTAGCGCGCGGCGGCGTGTGTAGCCGATTGTGACATCGCGCAGCTCCACACCGTTCACAACACCGTCGCTGTTCGCAGGGTCGTCGCTGTTCACAGGGCCGCCCCCAGTGCCCCACGCCGGCTGCGGACGAGGACGACGATGACGACCGGCGCGCCGACGAGCGCGGTCACCGCATTGAGCGGGAACACCGTGTCGGTGCCAGGCATCTGGCTCACCACGCCGCATACCAGCGCCACCACCGCACCGAACAGTGCGACTCCGGGCAGCAGCACTCGATGGTCGGAGGTTCCGAATGCCATGCGCGACAGGTGCGGAACGATGAGCCCGAGGAATCCGATGGGTCCACAGAAGGCTGTGGTGACGCCCGCGAGCAGTGCGGCCGATACCACCGTGGTCAGCCGGACGACGCGGATATCGATTCCCATCGACCGGGCATAACCTTCACCGAGGAGCAGCGCGTTGAGGGCCCGTACCGTCAGGAGCGCCACGGCTATGCCGCCGACCACGACGGGCACCAGCAACTTCAGGTCCGACCACGTGGTCGCAGTGAAACTGCCCAGGCCCCACACGAGGAACTGCTGAGCGCGCTGCGGGTCGGCGTAGACGAGGAGCACGGAGACGACGGCCGTGGTCGCCGACCCGAGCATCACGCCGATGAGCAGCAGCGTCACCGCCGAACGTACCCACCTCGACAGCACCACGATCAGCATCAGCACGGCCGCCGCGCCGAGCGCGGCAGCGATGACGACTCCGGTGCGGCCGAGCCCGGCGAGATTCGCTGTGAATCCACTGGCTCCTCCGCCACCTGCCACGACGACGAGCGCGACACCGAGACTCGCGCCGGAGCTCGCGCCGAGGATGTACGGGTCGGCGAGCGCGTTGCGGAACAGGGTCTGCATCTGCAGGCCGGCGATGCCGAGTGCCGCACCCACCGCGATCGCGGTGAGCGTGCGAGGTAGCCGGAGGTCTCGGATCACCATGTCCCAGCGGGGATTCTGCGCGTCCTGCCCGAGCAGGACCCGGAGAGTCTCGTCGAGTGGCACCGTGACCGATCCCACCGTCACCGATACGACGGTGGCGACCACGAGCGCCGCGATCAGTGCGGCGAACGCCACCGCCACGCGCCGGGCACGGACCGGGGGAACGGAGGTCTCAGTGACTGCCGGTGCCGCGTCGAGCACGGTGGTCATGCCGGCAGTTGCTGATAGAACGTGAACTCGTGATCGGGCAGCAGCTCGGGATGCAGGACCGCGACCAGGTCGGACAGGACCAGATCGGGTCGCAGCACCCCACGTTCGTAGAAGTCGTTACCGCCGCCCGGTCCGAGCGCCTTGTTCGCGTTCCACACCTGACCGGTGCCGACCGCCGCGAGGTCACCGTAGCGTTCGTCGTCGGCCAGGGCGTCGCCGATCGAGGTCCAGCTGTTGACGACAAGCCAGGTAGGTGCGTCGGAGGACTCCGCGACCACGGCCTCGAAGTCGAGGGGCAGTGACCCGGTACCGGTGACGTCCTGCCACGGCCACGTGGCTCCCGCATCGCTGAACAGGCGGCCCATGTAGCTGCCGCCCGACGACATGTACCACGTTCCCTGCGACATCCCGCCGAGCAGCACCGGTGAGGGTTCCGCTCCCGCGGCCTTGTCGGCGACCTCCAGGTAGTCGCGGCGGATTCCGTCGTAGACCTCGGCTGTGCGGACCTCAGTGCCGGTCAGTGCCGCCATCACCTTGATCCACTCGGCGCGACCCAGCGGCGACGCTTCGAGCCACTCGGCGTTCGCGACCACACCGATCCCGGCTTCACGCAGCTGCGCGTATGCGGGGTCGTCGGTGCCACCGGTCATCACGACGTCGGGTGCGGCGACGACGACGGCCTCGGTGTCGATAGTGCCGCCGGCCGCGTATTCGGCGACGTCACCGGACGCGATCCGATCGACGACCGAGGTGTCACTTACATAGGATCCGTTGGACACGCCGGTGAGTACGTCGAGCACGCCGAGTTCGGTGACGAGCGGCAAGTGTGTCGTCGAACCCGAATACAGGCTGTCGACCGGCACCGAGATCTGCTGGGCGTCGGCCAGATCGTCCGACAGGTCCGGTGCCGGTGCACCACACTTGACCAGCACATACGACTCCGGTTCGGCGCCCGAGTACGGCTCGTCGACAGTGAGCACCTGGTAACTGTTCTCGTAGGTGATCGAGAAATTCTCTGCGTCGACGACCTCGGACTTGTCGGGGAAGTAGTCGACGCTCGGATCGAAATCGGTGATACATCCGTCGGGGGCGGCGGTGTCGGTGTCGGTGTCGGTGGTGGCGGTCGAGCAGCCGACGAGGGCCAGACCCGCGACTGCCGCAGCGCTGAGAAATCTGAGTGGAACGGCGCGAGCGCGCATGGCGAAGACGCCCTTTCTCGGGGAGGTCCGCCCCGTCCAGGTGAGTGCGGCGACGTGAGTATCTGGCTCCCGGGAGAGTTGCTCCCCGGTCACAGTGGCGGGACCGCGCCGGAATCGCACCGGCTTCCTCATGTGTCGTCGCATACGACGTCGGGAACCTAACACGGACCAAGACGGCAATACGGACCGGGTTCTTCATGGTTATCGTGGAGGGACCACAACGATCGAAAGGACCGGTATGGGTGTCAGCTTGGCCAAGGGTGGAAACGTCTCGCTTTCGAAGGAGGCGCCGAATCTCACGGCGGTGACGATCGGACTGGGCTGGGACGTCCGGGCCACGACGGGAAACGACTTCGATCTCGACGCCAGCGCACTCCTTGCGAGCGCGGCCGGCAAGGTCCTCTCCGACCAGCACTTCGTGTTCTACAACAACCTGCGTTCTCCCGACGGTGCGGTCGAGCACACCGGCGACAACCTCACGGGTGAGGGTGACGGCGACGACGAGTCGATCAACGTCGATCTCGTTGCACTTCCTGCCGATGTGCAGTCGGTGGTGTTCCCGGTGTCGATCCACGACGCCGACGCGCGTGGCCAGTCGTTCGGACAGGTGCGTAACGCATTCATCCGCGTCGTCGACCGTTCCAACGACCGCGAACTCGCCCGCTACGACCTGACCGAGGATGCCTCGACCGAGACCGCGATGGTCTTCGGTGAGCTGTACCGGCACGGCGCCGAGTGGAAGTTCCGCGCAATCGGCCAAGGCTACGCATCCGGGCTCGCGGGGATCGCTCGGGACTACGGCGTGAACATCGGCTGACCCGGTAGCGGTCCGCCGACGAGGCGTGTGGGGTGCCCGGCGACTGCCGGCACCCCACACCTCGTTTCGGTCGGGCTCAGTTCTCGATCCACAGCTCCTCGGGCAGCGGGGAGCCCAGCGTGTAGAGACGCAGACCGTGGACCTTCTCGCCCACCATCACGGACGGTGACGATCGGACATACCAGACGCCCGGGTCGAGTTCGGCAATCCGCGTCTGGACGACGTCGTAGGCCTGCTTGCGTTCGTCGATGGTCTCTGCTGTTCTGCCGGCGTCCAGCGCGTCGTCGAGGCGGGGGTCGGAGACCCCCATGAAGTTGCCGGTCGACTCGGAGTGGAACGCCGTCCAGAGCGCGTAATCCGGGTCCTGGGTGATCGCCGACGAGACCATCATGTCGAAGTCGTGAGCACCGGCTCTCGCGGCGCCCGTGGGGAAGTCCACCACCTCGACGCCGACCTCGACATTGTCGTAGGCGTTGAGCTGTGCCTGCAGGGCTTCCGCAGTGGCCTGGTTGTCGACACCGGTGTAAGTGGTGAAGGTGAACTCGACGGGCTTCCCGTCGGCTGCAAGTTCGTCGAACAAGGTCTGGGCGGCCGCCTGGTCCTGCTGCGGTAGCGCGATATCCGAATAGAACGGTGAGTCTTCCGGGAACAGGGTTTGTGGCACCTCGCCGTCACCGTTGAACACGATGGAATTGATCATGTCGCGGTCCACGGCCAGCGCTACTGCCCGGCGCGCTCGTTCGTCGTCGAACGGGGCGCGCCGCAGGTTCATTCCCAGGTACTGCCCTCCGCCGGCGGACACGGTGGACACCTGTGCTCCCGCGTTCTGGGCCCTGATGACGCTCGACGGATTCGTTTCTGTGGACAGGTCGGCGTCGCCGGTGGTGATTGCGTTCACCCGCTGGTTGGTGTCCGCCACCGAGCGGATCGTGATCGCGTCGAGGTAGGGTTTCGGCGCATCCCAGTAATCGGGGTTGCGTTCGAGTTCGATGGCGCCCTGCCGCATCCATCGCGTGAGTTCGAATGGTCCGGCACCGACAGGTGCGTCGTCGAATGATGCTCGGCCGTTGCCGAGTGCGGTCGGTGAGGCGATCCAGTTCATGGATGTGGCGAGCATCCCCTGCGGGAAACTTGGATTCGGTTCGTGCAGAACGACCTTCAGCGTGGTCTCGTCCACCACCTCGGTCGCTGCGACCTGGGAAACCTGGCGGATGGCAGTGGATCCGAGTGCCGGGTCGCGGAGCCGCTCCCAGTTGAACTGGACTGCAGCAGCGTCGAGCGGCGTGTCGTCGGTGAACATGAGCCCTGGGCGAAGCGTGAGTTCGTACGTGGTACCCCCGTCGGTGCTGTCGAATCCCGTCGCCATGGTGTATTCGATCTCGTTGGTGTCGGGATCGTTGATCATCAGGGTGCCGTAGAGGGCGTTGCCCAGCAACGGTTGGTGTACCCAGGTATTGGAGAGTCCGGCGGGATCGAGCGTTCGGGGCTCGCCGATCTGGAGCGCGCTCAATCGCCCCCCGGTCGCCGGGTTTCCGGTCGTGGCCGAGGTGGGTGATTCGCTGGGGCTCGAGCCGCAGGCAGCCAGAACAAACACCGAGATGGCTGTGACGAGCACGGATGTTGCGGGATGGGGTCTGATCATCATCAACCTCTCGGGCGGCTTGCTCGATGGGCAAGCGCAGAGGGCGGCCGGCGGGTGCCGGGCGCGTCGGATCGATCCGAAAATAGGTGTCGACCATTGGTTGAGTCAACCGTTCGAACCCGAATCCCTGAAATTCCCTCCCGATTCAAGGATTCTTGATTCGAACAGTTGACTTAACCAAAACTCGGGGATATCTTGCGATAATCGATCGAATGAAACCGGAGACCGGTGTGGCGAAAGACTCGAAGAGCATGCAGGATTCGAATACCCTCCGGCCTGTCGACGGATCGAAGACCCGTTTGCTTCTGATTTCTGCGGCAGAGAAGCTGGTGGCCGAGAACGGCCCCGAGGGAGTGTCGTCACGGCAGATCGCCGCTGCTGCCGGCCAGACCAACAATTATGCGGTGCAGTATCACTTCGGGAGTAAAGAAGGACTGCTCGACGCGGTGTTCGCACATCGCCTCCAGCGCGTCGATGCAGTGCGCGCCGAATTGTTCGACACCGTGTCGTCCAGTGGGGGAGAGCCCTCGGTGAGGAGATGGCTCGACGTCCTGCTCCTTCCCTTGGCCAACGAAGTAACCGCCCCGGAAAGCCGGTACGTCAGCTTCCTCGCACGTGTATTCCTGTACCGGTTCAACGAGATCCCCCTGTGGTTCGGGGGTGGTGAACGGCCGATCAGCCCGATCGCGATCCGTGCGGCCGAGATGATCAGAGCGCAGATCTCCTACGTGCCCGAGGCTGTCCGGAACCGGCGGATACACGTGGTTCTCGCGCAATGCCTGCTCGCTCTGGCGAGTTTCGAGCAGCAACTGGCGAACGGCGAGACCCCGGATCTGCCGTTCGACGTTTTCGTCACAGACTTGTTGGATACCGCCGCGCAAGGACTTGCCACGCCCCTGTCGGAGGCGACGGCGAGTGCTCTGCGTGCGCACGAAACCCGATTGGAAACCTCATGAGTACACCCCCGAAGCGCGCGCCGGAGGGAGCCCCCAACGTCGTCGTCATCCTTCTCGACGACCTCGGATTCGGGCAGATAGGTTGCTACGGGTCCGATATTGCGACGCCCAACATCGACCGACTCGCTTCGGACGGATTGCGATTCAATCGTTTTCATGTGACAGCACTGTGTTCCCCCACCCGCGCGGCGCTGCTCACGGGTCGCAATCACCACGCTGTGGGGATGGGCTTCCTCTCCGACATTCCCACCTCCGAACCCGGGTACACCGCGAGCATTCCTCCGACGGCGGCAGCACTGCCGCGGATTCTGCGTGACGCCGGATGGAGCACCATGGCGGTGGGCAAATGGCACCTGACCCCACCCGGGGAACGCAGCAGCGCGGGTCCGTTCGACCGGTGGCCGCTGGGGATGGGTTTCGAGAAGTACTACGGTTTCCTTCGCGGCGACTCCAATCATTGGGCGCCGGAGCTGGTGCGCGACAACACCTATGCCGATCCGCCGCGCGGACCACGCGACGGGTACCACCTGACCGAAGACCTTGCCGACGAAGCGATTCGGATGGTCGTCAACCAGCAGGAGTCGGCACCCGGCAAGCCCTTCTTCCTGTACTTCGCGACCGGGGCCATGCATGCGCCGCATCACGTCGAACGATCATGGGCGGATGCCTACGCAGGAAAGTTCGACGGCGGATGGGAGAGGTGGCGCGAGGCCGTGTTCGAGCGGCAACTCACGGCCGGGGTCGTTCCGGAGGGAACGACGCTGACCGAGCGGCCGTCGTGGGTGCCCGACTGGGATTCCCTGACCGACGAGGAACGCCGGGTCTATGCGCGGATGCACGAGGTCTACGCCGGATTCCTCACCCACACCGATGCGCAGATCGGGAGGGTCGTCGACAGTCTCGACAAACTCGGTGTCCTCGACAACACACTCGTCTTCGTGATGTCGGACAACGGTGCGAGCGCCGAGGGTGGGGTGGGCGGCACCTACAACGAACACCGCTTCACTCATAACATTCGCGACGACGCCTCGGAAAGCATGGCACTCCTGGATGATTGGGGTGGACTCGACGGGTATCCGCACTACGCGTGGGGTTGGGCGTGGGCGGGCAATACCCCGTTCCGTCTGTGGAAGCGATACACCTGGCTCGGTGGCACCCGTGTTCCCATGATCGTGCACTGGCCCAGTGGAATCCGCGATGCCGGTGGGGTTCGTGATCAGTTCGCCCATGCGATCGACATCCTGCCCACGATCCTCGACGCGTGCGGCGTGACGATGCCGGATACGGTCGGTGGTGTCGACCAGCTTCCGGTCCACGGGGCGAGCCTGCTCCAGTCCTTCGGAGATGCTGCCTCGCCGTCACCCCGATCGACCCAGTACTTCGAGATGCTCGGGTCCCGATCGATTGTCGCCGACGGTTGGAAGGCCACGACCGACCACGTATCCACCGGCGTCCTCGACGAGGAGTTGCTGATGGAGGGCAGCAGGGACTTCGATACGGACACGTGGTCGCTTTTCCGGCTCGCCGAGGACTTCTCCGAGGCGCACGATGTGTCCGACCAGCACCCCGAAGTGGTTCGCGCCCTCGAACGGCAGTGGTTCATCGAGGCCGGCCGCAACAACGTGACCCCGCTCGCCGACAGCCTGCGAGGTCGGGCCGGGGCCATCAGGTCGCGTCTGTATCCGATTCCGCAGCGTCTCACGTTGTATCCGGAAGGCGGACCGGTCTCGGATGATTCATTGCCGCGGATGGCGGGTGGTGGCCGGGTTCTCGCAGAGGTGGACGTGCCGGACAGTGCCCCCGAGGGAGTCTTGTTCGCGCTCGGTGACTGGACAGGAGGTTTCGCCGGATTCGTCGACCGAGGCATCCTGACCGTGGTCGCCGCAACACCGGGCGGTGAGATCCGGGCGGTCGCGAACCGTCCACTCTGCGGGGGACGTCACATCCTCGGATGCGCATTCCGGCTCGCGTCGAACGGGTCGCTGCGAGTGGAAGCACTCATAGACGATGCCGTCGTCGGAGCTGCAGACAGCGACTACGAGCTGCCTCACGCGTGGCAGCACGGCGGCGCGTCGTTGGTCCTCGGACACGACAGGGGGCTGCCGGTATGCAAGGGCTACGAGCCGCCCTTCGCATGGAACGGTGTGCTCCATCGCGTGACCGTCGAAGCAGCCCGAAGCCGGCCGGTGGTGGAGGAGGACATCATTCGCGTTGCAATGCAGGTCGATTGACGAACCGACACAGAAGGAACCTCGAATCATGATCGACTCGACCATCGACACGACCGCCGCCGCGTCGGAAATCTACGCGAACGGGGGAGTCACGATCCGCAAGGTCGGCCACCACCTCGGGGCCGTCATCGACGGTGTCACGCTGTCCGGAGACATCTCCGGCGACACGTCCCTCGCAATCAGGTACGCGCTCGCCGTGAACAAAGTGATCTTCTTCCGAGGCCAGCACCATCTGACGGACGAGATCCAATACGAGTTCGGTGCGCGTATCGGCATTCCGACCACCGCCCACCCGTCTCTGGGCGCGGACGACAGCAAGACCCTGGTCCTGGAAGGAGCCGCGAGCGGTTGGCACACCGACGTCACCTTCGTGGACAGGATCCCGAAGGCCTCGGTTCTCCGTTCGGTGAAGGTGCCACCCTACGGCGGTGCCACCACGTGGGCGTCGACGACGGCGGCCTACGGTCAACTGCCGGAACCACTGCGGGTGCTCGTCGAAGGTCTGTGGGCGGTGCATTCCAACCGGTTCGACTACGCCGCGGCACTCGCACCCGAGAAGTTGAGCGGAAACTACTCGAAGTCGAAGCGGGATTTCCGCAGTGGGTTCGCGAAGACGACGTTCGAAACGGAGCACCCGGTGGTCCGTGTGCACCCCGAAACGGGCGAGCGAAGCCTGCTCCTGGGCCACTTCGTTCGTGAGTTCGTGGGTTTGAAAGCTGACGAGAGCAATGTGCTCTACCAACTCCTGCAGAACCGCATCACCAAGCTCGAGAACACTGTGCGATGGACCTGGGCGGACGGGGACCTGGCGATCTGGGACAATCGCAATACCCAGCACTACGGTGTCGCCGATTACGGCGATCACCCCAGGGAATTGCGGCGGACAACCCTCGCGGGTGACGTGCCCGTGGATGTTCACGGACAACCGAGTCGAGTCCGTAGCGGAGACGCCTCGAACTACTCCGTCGTCGACGATGCTGCACGGCTACCGGGATTCGCGAGCGTGTAGACACTCGACTCGTGTCAGCGCACCAGTCTCCACTTCGTCTCGTGGCGGTAGAACGTCGACCGCTTGAGCGCGCGAGGGTTCGGGACACCGTCGCGGGTGAGGAATGCGGAGGGAGAACCGAGCTGCACGGCGCGTCCCGTGAGCCACTTGTAGCCGCCGAACCAACGCGCTCTGTCGACGGCTGCGCGTAGTCCCGGCATCTGTGGCGTCGGCTCGATCCGGATGCCGGGCACCGTGCCCGAGAACAAGCGGGTGTCGTCGACATAGGCTTCACCCACGAGCGAGTTCTCCTCGCCGCGGACGAGCGCGCGTCCGACGAGGGCCACACCGGCGTCGTCGCGGATGAGCGGGATCGACTTCGCCTCCCCCTGCAGCGCGATGGACGCGGCCTTCGATCCGGTGCGTAATCCGTAGGCTTCGGTCGCGGGCGTACGCGACTCGGGGACGAACGCGACCTCGGTCGCGAGGCGGTCGGTGCGCATCAGCCGGGTCAGTGTCGCCGCGAACGCTGCGTCGTCGCCCACGATGATCAGTCGTGGGTCGTCCACCGACTCGGTGTGTGCGAACACATCCTCGAAGTCGTCCTTCTCGGGAATCGCAGGAGCCGACAGTGCGGTCACGGAGGTGAGTGCCAAGGGGAGTGGCACATCGCCGCATCTGAGCACTACCGGGGTCAACTGATCTCCTTGCTGGTCACGATCGGGCGGCCGTCGGTCAAGCGTCCACTGTAATCCGAACCCGTGCCGGTCGTGGGGACCCCGGATCATGGCGGGCCGGACCGAGCATTCGGATACCGGAACCGGACCTTCGCCGAAGGTGGACTACACTGTGGTCCCGGCTGCTGCCCGGATCCGGGCAGGACCCTGCAGGCGAGACCGCCCGCACGAACAACCCTGCCTGAGGAGCGCGAAATGCCGGCAATCGTCCTGATCGGAGCCCAGTGGGGCGATGAGGGCAAAGGCAAAGCAACCGATCTGTTCGGCGGTCGTCTGCAATGGGTCGTGCGTTATCAGGGCGGAAACAACGCCGGCCACACCGTCGTGCTGCCGAACGGCGACAAGTTCGCGTTGCACCTGATCCCGTCGGGCATCCTCACGCCGGGCGTCACGAACGTCATCGGAAACGGTGTCGTCGTCGACCCGGGTGTACTGCTCGAAGAGCTCGCGGGCCTCGAAGAGCGCGACGTCGATACCTCGCGTCTGTTGCTGTCGGCCGACGCGCACCTGATCATGCCGTACCACGTGGCCATCGATAAGGTCACCGAACGTTTCCTCGGCGCGAAGAAGATCGGCACCACCGGCCGTGGTATCGGCCCGTGCTACCAGGACAAGATCGCGCGTGTCGGCGTCCGTGTCGCCGATGTCCTGGACGAGAAGATCTTCACCCAGAAGGTCGAGGCGGCTCTCGAGTACAAGAACCAGGTGCTCGTCAAGATCTACAACCGCAAGGCCCTGGACCCGCAGCAGGTCGTCGACGAGGTCCTCGGCCAGGCCGAAGGATTCAAGCACCGCATCGCCGACACGCGTCTGCAGCTGGGCGAGGCGCTCGAACGCGGCGACACCGTGCTGCTCGAGGGCTCGCAAGGCACGCTGCTCGACGTCGACCACGGCACCTACCCGTACGTGACGTCGTCGAACCCGACCGCCGGCGGTGCAGCCGTGGGGTCCGGTATCGGACCCACGAAGATCACCACGGTCCTGGGCATTCTCAAGGCCTACACCACGCGTGTCGGCTCCGGCCCGTTCCCGACCGAGCTGTTCGACAACCACGGCGAATACCTGGCCAAGCAGGGCGGCGAGGTCGGCGTGACCACGGGCCGTGCCCGCCGGACGGGCTGGTTCGACGCGGTCATCGCCCGCTACGCCACGCGTGTCAACGGCATCACCGACTACTTCCTCACCAAGCTGGACGTGCTGTCCGGCCTCGACACCGTGCCGATCTGCGTCGGCTACGAGGTCGACGGTGTGCGCGTCGACGACATGCCGATGACGCAGACGGACATCCATCACGCCAAGCCCATCTACGAGGAGATGCCCGGATGGTGGGAGGACATCTCCCACGCCCGCGCCTTCGAGGAACTCCCCAAGAACGCGCAGAACTACGTGCTGCGCCTCGAGGAGCTCTCCGGCGCGTTCATCTCGTGCATCGGTGTCGGGCCGGGCCGCGACGAAACGATCGTCCGGCGCGACATCCTCGCCTGATCGGGGCATTTGCCCGGAAACGCCGAATGCTGGACGCGACCCGGGCGGACGCGCGACAGTGGAGTGCATGGTTCGTACAGCAGAGGTGAATGCAGCGGGGCCGCGTAGGGCACGCTCGAGAGCTCTCATGGTCGCCGTCACCGCCGCGGGACTGATTGTGGCGGGGCAGGGCACCGCGCAGGCTCAACCGGAATCGACGCAGCTGGCGCCTGCCTACACGATCGGCCACGGATCCCTCGGGTCGATCGCGGTATGTATCGGCCGGCTCGACGTCGAGGTGTACCCGTCCGCGGACGGCCCTCAGCCGTACGTGGTCCGGCTCGAGAGCAACTTCGTCGGTGTCACACCCGTCTGTTTGGTCGACGGCACGTTCACCTGGCACAACCTCGATACCGGCGCCTCCGGATCGGATGACTGGGCGCTGTCCGGCTGGGATGGGCCGGAAGCGGGTACCGTGCGCTATTTCGACCCCGGGCCGGGACGCGTCGAGGTCACGATCGCGCCGGCGACACCACACCTGCCGGGTGGTGGCGAGTTCACGGCGGCCTGAGCGCGAATATTCGAGGGAAGCACGGAGTTACGGCTGGTCCTCGATTCGGTCGTGTCTCTCGACGAAACTCAGGAAGCGCGGGATCACCTGGTCGGGATTCGCCCACAGCAGATCGTGTCCCACTCCCGGCTGAATCTCGACGTCGGCGGACGGGATGTGCTTGCGGACGCGCGCTGCCTGGATCTCGGGATTGTTGGTGATCGTCTCAGCTCCGAACAGGACCAGTAGCGGCGCCGAGACACGGGCCAGTTCGTCGTCGGTGATGGTGCGCTCCCATGGCACGCCCATCCGATACTTCAGTCCGGCCACGATCATCGCGAATTCTTCGTCGGTGTGCTCGTAGCCGGGCATCATCCACTTGTGGAACTTCCGGAGTCGCTCTGGCGTCGGTCGGATTCCCATGAGGAGGAACTTCAGCAGAACGCTCACGCGCGGCCTGGCGAAGGTGGCACCGCCCGGTTCGAACAGGGTGACGCTCGCCAGTCGCTCCGAGTGATGCACCGCGATGTTCATGGAGATCCAGGCGCCCATCGAGTTCCCGGCGAGGTGGATGCGCTCCTCGCCGAGTCCGTCGAGTAGTTCGGCCATCCACCGGGCCAGATCTGCGCCGTCCGCGAGAGGTGCTGTCTGTGTGCTGCGTCCCGCCCAGCCGATGACGTCCGGCGTGTAGGCGACACGGTCGCGGCAGAGGTCCTCGATGAAGGGGGCCCAGATCTGTCCGTTGCCGGAGATGCCCGGAACCAGGAGCAGCGGTGCGCCGTCCCCGCTTCCGGATCGGCGCACATACGTTGTGCCGAAAGATGTTTCGACGTCGATCTCGGTCGACGGTAGGGGCCATTGCGCTGCGAGAGTGTCGTACGCGCGTACGAATTCGTCCCTGGCCTCGTCGTTCTCGAACTGCCCGATCCTCGGCAAGCTTCCCCTCCTATTTTAGTGGTATGTGCGTATCACGTTTATGATACGCACATACCAACATGCTGGGGAAGATGTCCGGGACGAAAGGTTGGGGAGCTCGTGCCACGATTGGTCGACCATGAGGTGAGGCGCCGGGAGATCACCGACGCCGTGCGCCGTGTCATCGTCGCGAGCGGGCTGGAAGGAGTGACCTTCCAATCGGTCGCGGCGGAAGCGGGTATCTCCGTGCGTCTCGTCCAGTACTACTTCGGAACCAAGACCGAATTCCTCCTGGCCACCCACAGATCGGTGATGGAAGACGCCGGAGCCAGGTTCGGTGAACGACTCGCGGCGCAGAGCGATGCGGCCCCGCGTGAGGCGATCCGCACGGTCCTCACCGAACTGCTTCCGCTCGACGATCGTCGCCGAGAAGAGGCGATCGTGCTCGGAGCGTTCAATTCGGCGGCGATCGTCGGCCGGGGCCTGGCCGCCGAGGAGACCCATGCGGCCCCGCGCGCGCTCGTCACGATCGTTACTCACCATCTGAGGCGAGCGGGGAATCCGCACGGCACGACCGATCTCGATGCCGACCTCGTCCTCGCCGCCGTCGGTGGCCTCGCGCAGGGCGTGCTGTCCGGCATCTACACCGAAGACCGCGCGGTCGAACTCGTCGACCACCTACTCGATCGGACGGTGCATTCCTGATCTTGATCCTTGCGGATCACGTCGTGTTCACCGCACGTCGGCATCGGCAGGGGGTGAGGTCCTGCTCGACGGCGACACTCGTGAAAGGCGGGTGGACCCGCTCGACGCCACCGGAGCTGTCCCACTGGCCTGTCGTGCAGCAGTCCACTATGCGAGATACTGGACCGGTGATCACACGCGCGATAGGGGCCGGTTCACTGGTCCGCGACCTCGGAAACTGGCAGGACACCGGTGACGTGCGCCCTGCGTACAGGGCCCTCGCCGACGGCATCCGTCTCCTCGTTCACGACGGCCGTGTCCCGCAAGGCGTGGCACTGCCGAGCGAGCGTGAGCTCGCGTCGGCCTTGTCGCTGAGCCGCACCACCGTCACCTCGGCGTATTCGGCGCTGCGTGACGAGGGTTATCTACGCAGCCGGCAAGGTGCGCGCAGTACCGTCGCGATGCCTGCCGGTCGGTCGCGCGGTCGCGATGCGGTCAGGTCGGGGGTGCTCGGAAACGACGCGATCGATATGAGCAACGCGTCGCTCCCGGCTCCGGCAGCCGAGATAGAGGCCGCGTACGAACTGGCCTTGCGATCGATGTCGACGTACCTGGCGTCGCACGGGATGGAACCGATCGGTGTGATGGCCCTGCGCGAGGTGGTCGCGCGCCGGTACCGCGAACGCGGGCTGCCCACCTCACCGGAACAGATCATGGTCACCAGCGGCGCGCAGCACGCGATGCGGCTGTTGCTCGGTGTCCTCACCGATCCGGGCGACCGCGTGATCGTCGACCATCCGACCTACCCGAATGCGCTCGAGGCGATCCGGCGGCACGGTGCCCGGCCGATCCCCGTCGCGGTCCGTCCGGAGGCGGGGTCGTCCGGAGGGTGGGATCTCGGTGCGCTTGCCGGTGCCGCGCGTCAGACTGCCGCACGCACAGCTTTTCTCGTCCCCGATTTCCACAACCCCACCGGTCTGTGTCTGGACGCGGACGGTCGCGGCGAACTCGCGCGCATCATGTACGACGCCCGAATGACTCTGGTGGTGGACGAGACGATGGTGGACCTGTGGCTCGACGCCCCGCCCCCCGCGCCGGTCGCGTCGTTCCCGGCGGGCTCCTCGGTGGTGACGATCGGATCGACCGGTAAATCCCTGTGGGGTGGGCTGCGCGTGGGCTGGATCCGGGCCGACCGCGAGTTGATCGCCCGGCTGACCGGAGCCCGGTCGGGTGTGGACCTCGGTACACCCGTCATGGAACAGTTCGCGGCCGCGCACCTGCTCTCGGATGTCGAGGACCTTCTCGAACAGCGGCGCGCACAACTCCGTGAGCAACGGCAGGCGCTGTGTGAGGCACTCGATGACCAGCTGCCCGAGTGGCAGTACACCCCGGGACAAGGTGGGATGTCGCTGTGGGTGCGGATGCGGGAGCCGGTGTCGACCGCGCTCGCTGCCATCGCGCCCAGCCACGGTGTATTGCTCGCGGCCGGGCCACGTTTCGGGGTGCAGGGCGCATTCGAACGATTCGTGCGGTTGCCGTACACACAACGCCCCGGCGCACTGCGCGCTGCCGTCTCGGCTGTGGCAGACGCGTACACGCAGGTGGCGCAGGGCGGCGACCTGGAGTCGAGGCTTGTCGTCTGACCCGACGTCGTGTTTCGCGGCGGTGCCGGCGTCGGCCGGAGACCGACCTGATCTATCTCGGCCGACCTGCCGTGGAGTGTCGGTCGTCGGCGATATCGTGGACACAGGACTCGGACAGGGTCTGTGCTCGACGAAGTGAGGGTCGATCGTGGCCGCGCAGGATCCGCTGCAGACGCAGCGCGACGCCGGACCCGACGTCGCTGCGGAGTTGGCTGCGGCCGGATTCGTCGAGGCCAAGGAGATCGGTCGCGGCGGGTTCGGAATCGTGTACCGCTGCCGGGAGGCCGCGCTGGACCGGATCGTGGCGGTCAAGGTCCTCACTTCCGATCTGGACGTCGACAACCTCGAACGTTTCCTGCGCGAACAGCGCGCGATGGGTCAGCTCTCGGGACACCCGAACATCGTCAACGTGCTGCAGATCGGCACTACCGGATCGGGGCGCCCCTTCCTGGTGATGCAATATCACCCCCGTGATTCGCTCGACGCGCTGATCCGCCGGTCCGGCCCGCTGCACTGGCACGACGCGCTCCAACTCGGTGTCAAGCTGACCGGTGCCCTGGAGACCGCCCACCGGCTGGGCATCGCGCACCGCGACGTCAAACCCGCCAACATCCTGCTCACCGAATACGGCGAACCACAGCTCACGGATTTCGGGATCGCCAGGATACGAGGGGGATTCGAAACCGCGACCGGAGAAGTCACCGGGTCGCCCGCGTTCACCGCCCCGGAAGTGCTCTCCGGACGTCCCCCGACCCCCTCGTCGGATGTCTACAGCCTTGCGGCGACGATCTTCTGCGCACTCACCGGCCACGCCGCGTTCGAGCGCCGCAGCGGCGAGCGCGTCGTCGCGCAGTTCGTGCGCCTGACCACCCAGCCGATTCCCGACCTGCGGGCCGACGGAGTACCGGACGAGTTGTGTGCCGCGATCGAGCAGGCAATGTCGGTGGATCCCGACTCTCGCCCGGAGACCGCAGCCGAATTCGGCGAGATCCTGCGCGCTGTGCAGGCCGACCACGGGTTGCGAGTCGATGATCTCGCGGTCGCCGGAGCCGAGAACGACGCCGACACGACCGCGGGCCACACCGCAGCGACGGCCGCCACGGGCGGGCGGGTGAGCACGCGGCGTACGGGCAGCCGATCGACCACTCCGCCGGCGCCGGCGACGAGATTCCGCCCACCCGTTCCGTCCAAACGACTCGTGGCACGGTGGTCGCTGCTGAATCTGCTCAGTGAGTCGCACCGCCGCAGGCTCATCGTCGTGCATGCGCCACCCGGCTTCGGGAAGACGATGTTCGCCATCGAATGGCGCTATCAGCTCGACAACCAGGGCGTTGCGGTGGCGTGGCTCAACGTCGACCACGACGACAACAACGTCGTGTGGTTCCTCGCGCACCTCATCGAAGCCATCAGGCAGGTTCGGCCGACTCTCGCGCAGGAACTGGGACAGGCACTCGACGAACACGGCGACGACGCCGAACGCTACGTTCTCACCTCCCTGATCGACGAGATCCACACCGCAGGAGAGCGGCTCGTGGTGATCATCGACGACTGGCATCGCGTCACCGACCCGGCGACCATCGCAGCCCTGGCCTTCCTGCTCGACAACGGGTGCCATCACCTCCAGGTCATGGTGGTCGGACGCACCCGTGCCGGACTGCCCGTGAGCCGCATGCGGGTGCTCGACGAGCTCGTCGAGATCGACCACCGCATGCTCACCTTCGACATCGACGAAACCAAGAAATTCCTTGCACGACACATCGGTACGGATCTCGACGACGACATCATCGCCGATCTCGTCGCCGCCACCGAAGGCTGGCCCGCCGCTCTGCAACTGGCGTCGGTGTCGCTGCACGGACACGACGATCCCGCGCATCTCGTGGCGCACCTGTCCGGCCGGCACCGCGGGATCGGACAGTTCCTCACCGAGAACGTCCTGAGCTTGATCGACGAGGAACTCGTCGACTTCCTGCTCACCGCGGCGGTGACGGAGCAGACGTGCGGGAGCCTGGCCTCGGCGTTGAGCGGGCACGGACACGGTCAGGCGATGCTCGAAGACATCGAGGACCGCGACCTGTTCCTGCACCGTGTCGACGAGGAAGGCCGGTGGTTCCGCTTCCAGCCGCTGTTCGCCGAGTTCCTGCGACAACGACTCGAACGCGACTTCCCGGAACGGATGCCAGGGCTCCACCGGATCGCTGCGCATTGGTTCGAACAGCATGCGATGACGTTGGAAGCCGTCGATCATGCTCTCGCGGCAGCCGACGACGACTACGCCGTCGACATCGTCGAACGTCACGCGCGGGACCTGCTCGCCGACGGCCGTGCCACCACACTGCTGGGGTTGGCCGCGAAACTTCCGCGCGGCGCCGTGGCAGCGCGGCCGCGCCTGCAACTCGCCCTGGCGTGGGCAAGCATCGTCGTCCACGACACCGCGCGTGGCCAGCGTGCACTCGCCATGGTCGAACGCGGTCTCGATGCGGACAAGATCACCGGCGACGAGGCCATCGACGTCGCCGTCGAGGTGGAAGTGGTGCGGCGCATCGTCGACGTGCGCCGCGACCGGACCGGCCCGGCCGACGGGCTCGCCGAGAGGCTCCTGGCGCGCGCGGACACCCTCGCGCCGATCGTCGTGTCGTCGGGTCTGAACGCCGCGACGTTCGATGCCGTCTACCGCGGTGAATTCGAGGAGGCACGGCGACTGCAGGATCTCGCTGCTCCGTACCACGATCTCAACGCCGGGCCGTACAACCTGATGCACGGCAACGCGCTCCTCGGACTCGCCGCACTCGAACAACTCGATCTCGATGCGGCGGGCGAACTCCTGCGAGAGGCGTGGAGATTGTCGCGGCTCGGTAGCGGTGCGTATTCGTCGTCGGCGTTGCTCGCCGGATCGGTGCTGGGTGAGTTCCTGTACGAGCAGGGAGATCTCGACGAGGCAGAGCGGCTGCTCGACGACGGTTACGAGCTGGGCGCCGAAGGTGGCGTCGTGGATTTCAAGATCGCCCGGTATGTGGTCGGTGCACGGGTGAAGGCGCTGCGTGGCGAGCATGGCATTGCGGTGTCCCGATTGGAGGACGGTGCGCGCGCTGCCGAGGCGATGAAACTGGACCGTCTCGCTGCGGCTGTCGAGAACGAACGTGTCCGGCTGGGATTTCCGATCGCGCATCCGCGACCGGTGGCCGAATACGGTCGTCCGCGTCCTGAGCCGGGAATTGCGTTGCACACCGCCCAGATCGAAGAGGACACCGCGATCCGGTTGCTGCTCGCGGATCCCTCGCCGGAGCATCTCGTGCTCGCCCACCGGTGGGCGAGTGAGTGGTTCGTATTTCTGCAGGAACTCGGATTCCTGCACCGCGCGCAGCGCGCCTTCGAACTTGTCGAAGAATGCGAAAAACACGGTGCCGCACCAGATCACAGTTGATCCGATGCGGCACCGCGTCGCTACAGGCCCCTGATCAGACCCACAGAGTGGTGATGTCGGTGGCCTTGCCCGCCGGCGCAGCCGGCTCGCCCGCCGGAGTGCGGGAGAACCGCGGAGCCGGAGCATGCTGGGTGATGCCCTCGATCTCGATGAGCGACCCGCGCGCCGCAATGTGCTCGTTCGCGGGTGCCTCCGCGAACGTGAGTACGGGGGAGACACACGCGTCGGTGCCCAGGAAGATCGCCGACCACTCGTCGCGTGTCTTCGACAGGAACTTCTCGGTGAACAGCTTCTTCATCTCCGGCCACGACGCCCGATCGTTCTGGGCGGGCAGCTCGGCCGCGTCGAGATCGAGCCCCTTCAACAGCAGCGCGTAGAACTGCGGCTCGATCGAGCCGACAGCCATGTACTTGCCGTCCTTGGTCTCGTACACCTCGTAATACGGGGCGCCGGTGTCGAGCATGTTCACACCGCGTTCGTCCGACCACGCACCGCGGCCGCGGAATGCCCACATCATGTGCGACAGCGCCAGCGCGCCGTCGACCATCGCCGCGTCGACGACCTGGCCCTTCCCGGACACACCCCGCTCGACGAGCGCGGAGAGGATGCCGAAGATCAGGAACATCGAGCCGCCGCCGAAGTCGCCCACCATGTTCAGCGGTGGCACCGGACGTTCACCCTCACGACCGATCGCGTGCAGCACGCCGGTGAGGGAGATGTAATTGATGTCGTGGCCGGCGGCGTTCGCCAGCGGACCTTCCTGACCCCAGCCCGTCATCCGGCCGTAGATGATCCGCGGGTTGCGTTCGAGCACCACGTCGGGGCCCAGACCCATGCGCTCGGTCACTCCGGGGCGGAAGCCCTCGATGAGCACGTCGGCGCGCTCGAGCAGTGAGAGCACCTTCTCGATGTCGTCGGGGTTCTTGAGGTCGGCCTCGATGATGCGGCGATTCCGCTGGATCGGGTCGCGCGCGCCCTCCGGCGGGATCCCGCCGGGGCGCTGGACCGTGACGACGTCGGCGCCGAGATCGGCGAGCAGCGTCGCAGCGTGCGGTCCGGGGCCGAGCCCCTTGAACTCGACGACGCGGATACTCGCGAGGGGGCCCTTCTTCTCAACTGCTTCAGCGGACACTCGTCGAACCTCACTCCGGTGCGTAGGGACTATGCAACGGAGAGTACCTTAGCGAGCGTTCAACATATTGGCTGTGTCACTGCTGTGTCACTGCTCGTAGAGGTCGGCCTCGCCGAGTCCGGTCGCTTCGAACGCGTCCTGGAGACTGGCGTGACGCACGACCGTCACAACCTGGTCCTCGACCACACGGAACGCGATGGCCTCCTCGACCGGGGTGCCGGGGTCGGATGCCCACGTGGACTTCTCTTCGACGACGACGATGCCGTGGTGTACGAACATGCGACCCATCTCGAGCGTGACACCCGACGAGGTCGCCCACTCGCGCAGTTCGTCGAGGCCCTGGTCGGGATCATCGTCATCGGTGGGCAGCACAATGTCGTCGCTGGACAACTCCACCAGGGTGTCGATGTCGTTGCTGTTGACGGCATCCTGCCAGGCCAGGACGGTCGCGATCTCCGAGGTGCTCATGCGTCCCAGCGTAGGTCAACGCGGTCGGAGTCGACACGATTGTGACCTGATCTGTTGCCGAGTGAGGTGCGTACGGAGCAGAGTGGGTGCCATGACGATCAGCGGCCAACTCGTGAGCTTCGTGCCGAGCACCGATCTCGATGTCTCGGAAATGTTCTATGTCGACACCCTCGGCTTCCGGAAGATCGATCGGGACAACTTCACGCTGGTGATCGACGGAGGCGAAGGAGCCCCCGTGCGGATCACCCTCGTGCAATCGCGCGGCGAGACCGGATACACCGCCCTGGGCTGGCGGGTGCTCGACCTCGACGAGACCGTCGACCGACTCCGGGCCAAGGGCGTCGACTTCATTCGGTACACAGGCATGGATCAGGACGACCACGACGCATGGACCGCGCCCGACGGGCTGCGTGTCGCGTGGTTCCGCGACCCGCACAGCAACGTGCTCTCGCTCATCGAGAATCACGTCTGACCGAGAAACACGACCGGCACAGCGCTCACGCCAGGAAGCTGCCCTTCACGAACCCGGCGAGCAGCACCGCGAACCCGCCGGTTTCGCCGATGATGAGCCCGGCCATCGCGACACCCAGGCCTCGCGTGGGATGTGCGAACTGGTTGGTGGTGTCGCGCAGCACGCCGTGGAGGATGTAACTCGCGATCGCGCCGACGAAGAACACCACGACCACCGCGGCCGCCGTCAGATTCACCCATGTCGGCCACGCGCTGAGCTCCACGAACACAGCGATGAGCAGCGTCGCGAATGCATACATCAACGCCGAGCGGTGCGCGATGTCCACATACGGGTGCGCGAGATGCGTTTCCGACGTCGCCATCTGCCGGTACTTCCACACACCCAACGCCAGAGCGAGCAGGAAGATCAGCCCTGCCGCGAGCAACGTCAGTTCGGTGTCGACCGCCAAGTCCATCCGGCCAGTATGCGATACGAGCGCCGATCAGCTGCAGCCACTCGTGTTACCGCATGACGGGCAGGCGTGACACGAGCCCGACCGCTGCATCTGCACGCCGCATTGCATGCAGTACGGCGCGTCCGAACCGGAGCCGGATCCTGCCGGACCCGACGCCGCATGCCCCTGACGGGTGTCGGCGGTGACGTGCGCATCGTCCGTGGTCTGCAGATCGGGGGCGAGCCCGTCCTGCGCGGCCCGTTCTCCACCGGTACGCACACCGAGTTCCCTCCGCTCGTCGGTGTCGAGGTAATCCACCGCGAGCCTGCGGAAGATGTAGTCGAGGATCGACGAGGCGATCCGCAGATCGGGATCGTCGGTGATGCCCGCCGGTTCGAATCGTGTACTGGTGAACGCCCGCACGAACGTCCGCAGCGGGACCCCGTATTGCAGGCCGTAACTGACGGCCATGGAGAACGCATCCATGATGCCGGCGAGGGTGGAGCCCTGCTTCGAGACGCGCAGGAACAGCTCTCCGGGGCGCCCGTCGTCGTATTCGCCGACCGTCACGAAACCCTTGCAGTCGGCAACCCGGAACTCGAACGTGCGCGAATTGCGGGTGCGCGGCAGACGCTCCCGACGAGCAGTCGCAACCGGAGTGCTGTCCGAGGCGGCCGGAGCCGGGGGTGTCGACGGTGTCGATGTCGACAGTGGTTGCCCGAGCTTGCAGTTGTCGCGGTAGACGGCGATCGCCTTGAGGCCCAGCCGCCACGCGTCGACGTACAGGTCGGCGATGTCGTCGACGGTCGCGGACTCCGGAAGATTCACCGTCTTCGAGATCGCACCCGACAGGAACGGCTGCACCGCCGCCATCATCGTCACATGTCCTCGCGGCGCAATCGCGTTGCTGCCCATCGATGTTGCGAACACCGGGTGATGTTCGACGCGCACATGCGGAGCGCCCGCGAGGGTGTGCTGCCGGTCCAGGTGGGCGACGATATCGGCGACCTCGGCGGGATCGTATCCGAGCCGTGACAGTGCGCGCGGCACACTGTGGTTGACGATCGACAGGCTGCCGCCGCCCACGAGTTTCTTCGTCTTGACCAGGGCCAGATCGGGTTCGATGCCGGTGGTGTCACAGTCCATCGCCAGACCGATCGTGCCGGTAGGAGCGAGCACCGTCACCTGGCTGTTCCGCACCCCGTGCTCGGTGCCGTCGGTGACCGCGCGATCCCACGCCTCACGTGCCGCCGCGAGCACGACCGGCGGAGCGAGTTCGGCGTCGATGTCGTCGACCGCGCCGCGATGCCGTGCGAGCACGCCGAGCATCGAGTCGCGGTTCTCTGCGTACCCGTCGAACGGGCCCAGCCGCTCCGCGAGGCGCGCCGACACCTCGTATGCGTGCCCCGTCATCAATGCGGTGATCGCGGCGGCATAGGCGCGGCCGGCCTCGCTGTCGTACGGAAGCCCCGATGCCATCAGCAGCGCACCGAGATTCGCGTACCCGAGGCCGAGCTGCCGGAACCGGCGGGACGTCTCACCGATCTTCTCGGTGGGGTAGTCGGCGCGACCGACGAGGATCTCCTGCGCGGTGAGCATCACCGCGACGGCGTGCCGGAACCCGTCGACGTCGAACACGCCGTCCTCCCGCAGGAATGCCAGCAGATTCAGGCTCGACAGGTTGCACGCGGAATCGTCGAGGTGCATGTATTCCGAGCACGGGTTGGATCCGTTGATCCGGCCGGTCGACGCCGCGGTGTGCCAACGGTTGATCGTGGTGTCGTACTGCATGCCCGGGTCGGCGCACTCCCATGTGGCAGCAGCGATGCGCTGCAGGAGGTCTCGTGCTCGGACCGTACGGACGGACTCGCCGGTCGTCACCGCGCGCAACGGCCACTGCGCGTCGTCGACGACGGCCTGCATGAACTCGTCGGTGACCCGCACCGAATTGTTCGCATTCTGATACTGCACCGAATGGATGTCGGAACCACTCAGCCCCATGTCGAACCCGGCGCCCGCGAGCACTCGCGCCTTGCGTTCCTCGATCGCCTTGCAGTCGACGAACTCCTCGATGTCGGGATGCGCGACGTCGAGGATCACCATCTTCGCGGCGCGGCGGGTCTTGCCGCCCGACTTGATGGTCCCCGCCGATGCGTCGGCCCCGCGCATGAAGCTGACCGGGCCCGACGCCGTGCCACCTCCTCCGAGATGCTCGACGGACGATCGGATGCGTGAGAGGTTCACGCCGGCCCCGGAGCCACCTTTGAAGATCACTGCTTCTTGCCGGTACCACTCGAGGATCGAGTCGATGCTGTCGTCGACGGACAGGATGAAACAGGCGCTTGCCTGCTGCGGAGTGTCGGGCACGCCGATGTTGAACCACACCGGGCTGTTGAATGACGCCTTCTGATGCAGGAGCAGATGTGTCAGCTCGGCGGCGAACGCGGACGGGTCGTCGAGGTGACCGTCGGAGGTGCCCCATGCGGTGATCGTGTCGACGATGCGCGCGACCACATCACGCAGCGAATGTTCGCGCGTGGCGGTGCCGAGCTGACCGCGGAAGTACTTCTGCGTGACGATATCCGTGGCGTTCTGCGACCAGAATTCCGGGAACTCGACACCCGGTTGCTCGAAGACGACCTCGCCGGTGCCGTGGTGGACGATGCGAGCGTCGCGGCGCTGCCAGGTCACCTCGTCGGCGGGATCGACCCCGGGTGTCGTGAACCAGTGGACATCAGCGCGAGCGCGGTGGACATCCCCGCGAGCGTGATCGGGACGCGCAATCATGGTGCGCTGCCCTGTGCTGCTCGACTGTGGTGCACTGCTCATCGCTTTCCTTCCGGGACGGCGACGGTTGCCACATATAGTCCCACCATGGTCTCACCGCGTCCCCGTATCTCTCCACGTCTCGGCACTCCGCTGTCTCCCTCCGCCACCCGTGTCCTGCTGCTCGGGTCGGGCGAGCTCGGCAAGGAGGTGACCATCGCATTGCAGCGCCTCGGTGTCGAGGTGATCGCGGTGGACCGATACGCCGACGCCCCCGGTCATCAGGTCGCGCACCGAACCCATGTCATCGACATGGGCGACCCGGAAGCCGTGCTCGCGGTCATCGAGGCCGAACGCCCCCATCTGGTGGTTCCCGAGATCGAAGCCATCGCCACCGACGCGCTCGCCACCGTGGAGCAGCGCGGCCTCGCCGAGGTGATTCCCACCGCGCGGGCCACGCAGCTGACGATGAACCGGGAGGGTATCCGCCGGCTCGCCGCGGAGGAACTGGGTCTGCCGACGTCGCCCTACCGATTCGCGAACTCGCTCGACGAGGTCCGGGTTGTTACCGAGGCGATCGGCTTCCCGTGTGTGATCAAGCCCGTCATGTCGTCGTCCGGCAAGGGCCAGTCGACGGTGCGTTCGGCCGACGACCTGAACGCCGCGTGGGAATACGCCCTGGCCGGGGGACGCATCAACCACGGCACTGTCATCGTCGAAGGATTCGTCGACTTCGACTACGAGATCACACAGCTCACCGTGCGCGCCGTCGGCGAATCGGGGGAGGTCGAGACTTACTTCTGCGAACCGATCGGCCACCTGCAGCGCGACGGCGACTATGTCGAATCGTGGCAGCCGCAGCCGATGAGCGACGCGGCGCTCGCCCGGGCGCGGGAGGTCGCGGCGGCCGTGACCGGCGCGCTCGGTGGCCGGGGAGTATTCGGCGTCGAACTGTTCGTCAAGGGCGACGAGGTCTACTTCTCCGAGGTGAGCCCCCGCCCGCACGACACCGGGCTCGTGACCATGGGGAGTCAGCGCTACTCCGAGTTCGAACTGCACGCCCGCGCGATTCTCGGGCTGCCGGTGGACGTGGAGCAGTTGCGTCCGGGTGCATCCGCCGTGATCTACGGCGAACTCGACGCGCCCGGTATCGCGTTCGACGGTGTCGCCGAGGCCCTGCGTACACCGGAGACGGATGTGCGCCTGTTCGGGAAGCCCGAATCGTTCCTGCGCCGCCGGATGGGTGTGGCCGTGTCGACCGGCCCGGACGTGCACACTGCCCGTGAACGCGCGACGCGCGCCGCTTCCCTCGTTCGCCCCGTCGCGCCGTGAGTGCGGGGGAAGAACTTCTCGTCGGCCTCGCGATCCTCGTCGGGCTGGTCGGCATCGTCGTGCCGATCCTGCCGGGTGTGCTGCTGATCTTTGCGGCGATCGCGGTGTGGGCGTTCATGACGGGCGGCACGGTCGCGTGGACGGTGTTCGCAGTGGCGACGGTCGCGCTGCTGGTCACCGGGGTCGTCAAATACACCTGGCCCGGTAAGCGGCTTCAGCGGTCGGGAGTGCCCAATCGGTCGCTGATCATCGGCGGGTTGGTCGGCATCGTCGGGTTCTTCGTGATCCCGGTGATCGGCCTGTTTCTCGGGTTCCTGCTCGGCATGTACGTGTCGGAGGCCCAGCGGCATCGGACCCACAAGGACGCGTGGCGTTCGACGGTGGAAGCGACGAAGGCCGTGGGCCTGTCGATGCTCGTCGAACTGCTCGGTGGGCTCGTAGCAGCCGGTGCATGGTTCGGTGCCGTGCTGTTCGCCTGAAACGAGACCGGCCGGGTGCCACATCCGTAGATATGGCACTCGGCCGGGAGAATTCGCAGGTGGTGGCGTTTACTTGTGGGGTTCCGAGGCGCGGAACATGTCCTCGCGCTCGACGACCTTCACACGCTCGCGACCCTCTGCCTCACCGAGGCTGCGCTCGTGCGCATCGAGACGGTACCAGCCCTGCCACGTCGTGTAGGGCAGCTGCTTCTCCTCGAGGAACTTCACGATGTCGTCCACACCCGGGGCTTCCGGGGTGTTGAGCCGACCCGCCGCGCGGTCCTCGAGCAGGTTCGCGACGGTCTCGTTGGCATCGCCCTTGGTGTGGCCGATGAGGCCGACCGGGCCGCGCTTGATCCAGCCGGTGACGTACGTGTGCGGCATGAACCGGTCGGGTCCTTCGACGGTCTCGTCGGCGAGCACACGCCCGGCCTCGTTGGGAACGGTGCCGGCCTGCTCGTCGAACGGCAGGTTCGCGATGTTCTGCGACAGGTAGCCCACTGCGCGGTACACGGCCTGCACGTCCCAGTCGCGGGTCTTGCCGGTGCCGCGGACGTTGCCCGTGCCGTCGAGTTCGGTGCGCTCGGTACGCAGACCGACGACCTTGCCGTTCTCGCCGAGAACCTCGGCGGGCGACTCGAAGAAGTGCAGGAACAGTTTGTGCGGGCGATTTCCTGCGTCGCGGATGGCCCAGTCCTGCAGGGTGTTGGCCACCATGTCGACCTGCTTCGAGTTGCGGCGCGCTGCCTCGGATCCGGCGTCGTAATCGATGTCCTCGGGGTCGACGATGACCTCGATGGTCGGCGAGTGGTCGAGTTCGCGCAGCTCGAGAGGGGTGAACTTGGCCTGGGCCGGTCCGCGACGCCCGAAGACGTGCACCTCGACGGCCTTGTTGTTCTTCAGGCCCTCGTAGACGTTCGGCGGGATCTCTGTGGGCAGCAGTTCGTCGCCGGTCTTGGCGAGCACGCGCGCGATGTCGAGCGCGACGTTGCCGACGCCGAGGACCGCGACCTTCTCGGCGTCGAGCGGCCAGGCACGCGGCACATCGGGGTGGCCGTCGTACCACGACACGAAGTCGGCGGCGCCGTAGCTGCCGTCGAGGTCGATGCCGGGGATCGTCAGTTCACGGTCGGCGTTGGCGCCGGTCGAGAAGATCACCGCGTCGTAGAAGCGGTACAGGTCGTCGAGAGTGATGTCGACGCCGTAGTCGAGGTTGCCGAGCAGGCGCACGTTGGGCTTGTCGAGAACCTTGTGCAGCGCGGTGATGATGCCCTTGATGCGCGGATGGTCGGGTGCCACGCCGTAGCGGATGAGGCCGAACGGCGCCGGCATGCGTTCGAACAGGTCGATGCTCACCCCGGGATCCTGCGCAGTGTCGGACTTCATGAGTGCATCGGCGGCGTAGATACCGGCGGGGCCGGCACCGACTATCGCGACGCGAAGGGGACGGCTCTGATCAGTCACAGGGGATCAACTACCTCTTCGGTGTGCGGACGGACATATCCAGCTTAAATTAAGGCTGCCCTCAGTGGGCGGGCGCAGGGTCGCGCGGGATGACGATGGAGGAGAACTCCGGGAAACGTCGGGAGAATCGCTTCAGCGACAACACATGTGGGCACTCACGCGGCACAGGTCGACGGCGAGGCGTCGGACGAGCGGAGTGGTGGCCATGGTCAATTCCTACCTCACTAGGGTTTATTGGCGCAAATGCAGCCGATCAGGGTGGATCCGCCGAGGATAGGATCATCCGCATGGCACAACGGCGTGACCCCGATCCCGAACCCGACGGTCTCGAACCGGACGGACCCACGAGCAGCACACCCTGGCCGTTCATCGGCGCGGTGCTCGTGATCGTCGTCCTCGCGCTGGTGCTCGTCGTCACGCAGTTTCTCTCGCCCGAAGGTGAGACCCTCGACGACAACGAACGGATCACGCGCACCACCAGCGACTACGTCAAGGCCGTCAACGCAGACGACGAGGACGTTCTCGTCATCCTCCGCTGCGGGGAACTGCGCCGCGGTGAGGGACCGCTCGCCGGGGTCGACAGCGACATCGAACTGCAGCGCACCGACAACATCGTCATCGACGGCGACAAGGCCACCGTCGACGTGACCACAGTGATCGACGGTGAATCGACGACCGAGATGTGGAACCTGACCCTCGCCGACGATGTGTGGCGCGTCTGCACTGCCTGATCAGCCCGGTTCGATCCTCGTGATCGTGCTCCGACCCACCTCCCGCGTAGTCGCGCGGGCTTGACCTGTGAAAAGGTATTCGCGTGAGCTACGCAGGTGATATCACGCCGCAGCACGCCTGGGAGCTGCTGCAGGAAAATCAGGATGCCGTGCTCGTCGATGTGCGCACCGACGCCGAATGGAAATACGTGGGTGTCCCCGACACCGCATCCATCGGGCGCCGCACGCTGTTCGTCGAATGGGTGTCGTACCCCGCGGGTGCCCCCAACGCGCGCTTCGTCGACGAGCTGAAGGCCGCCGGGATCGGCGGCGGACCGGTGATCTTCCTGTGTCGCTCGGGCCAGCGTTCGATCGGCGCCGCCGAAGCTGCGACGGCCGCGGGCCTGGCCCCTGCCTACAACGTTCTCGAAGGATTCGAAGGGCCGCTCGATGCCGACAAGCATCGCGGCGGACAGGGCTGGCGGGCCGCGGGCCTGCCGTGGAGGCAGTCGTGAGTGCAATTCCCCAGGGTGGTGCGTTCAGCAAGGCACTTCCCGATTCCGTGCGTCCCGCCACGCTCGGTGTACGGGGCGGGGTGATGCGATCCGGTTTCGAGGAGACGTCCGAGGCGCTATACCTCAACTCGGGGTTCGTCTACGAGTCGGCGGAGGCCGCCGAGCAGGCGTTCACCGGCGAGGTCGATCACTTCGTCTATTCGAGGTACGGCAACCCCACCGTGACGATGTTCGAGGAGCGGCTGCGGTTGCTCGACGGGGCGGAAGGCGCGTACGCCACGGCTTCGGGCATGTCGGCGGTGTTCACGGCGCTCGCCGCCCTGCTCGGCAAGGGTGACCGTCTCGTCGCTGCCCGCAGTCTCTTCGGCTCGTGCTTCGTCGTGTGCAACGAGATCCTGCCGCGGTGGGGTGTGGAGACGGTGTTCGTCGACGGAGAAGACCTCGACCAGTGGGAGAAGGCGCTGTCGGTACCCACCACCGCCGTGTTCTTCGAAACCCCGTCGAACCCGATGCAGACCCTCGTCGACGTGCGCAAAGTCTCGGAGATGGCCCACGCTGCAGGCGCAAAGGTGGTGCTGGACAATGTGTTCGCAACCCCGTTGCTGCAGCGCAGCCTCGACCTCGGCGCCGACATCGTCGTGTACTCGGGCACCAAGCACATCGACGGCCAGGGCCGGGTGCTCGGAGGAGCGATCCTCGGACCGCAGGACTACATCGACGGACCCGTCAAGAACCTCATCCGCCACACTGGTCCGTCGCTGAGCCCGTTCAATGCGTGGACCCTGCTCAAGGGCCTCGAGACGATGCCCGTCCGGTTGCGTGCCGCGGTCGATTCCACGTTGCGCATCGGCAAGTTCCTGGAGTCGCATTCCGAGGTGAGCTGGATCAAGTACCCGTTCCTCGAGTCGCACCCACAGCACGAGCTGGCGAAGTCCCAGATGAGCGGTGGCGGCACGATCCTCACCTTCGAGCTCGCTGCCTCCGAGGGCACAGGCAAGAAGCGGGCGTTCGAGCTGCTGAACAAACTGCGCGTCATCGACATCTCCAACAACCTCGGCGACTCCAAGTCGCTCATCACCCACCCCGCGACCACCACTCATCGGGCGATGGGTCCGGAAGGGCGTGCCGCGATCGGCCTGTCCGACGGCGTCGTGCGCTTGTCGGTGGGGCTCGAAGATCCCGAGGATCTGCTCGAAGATCTGGAGCAGGCGCTCGCCTGATCCGGGAACGCCGTGGGATACGCTGCGGGTGCTCTGCCAATCGGGCAGGGCACCCGCAGCGTTTCGGTGAAGCCGGTGAGAATCCGGCGCTGTCCCGCAACTGTGAGCCCGGCGTTCGGTCGGCGAGTCAGGTCAGCCGGCGCCGCGGGCACGTACTGGTCCTCGGACGAAGGACGGTGTCGTGCCGCAACTTGTCGTTGCAGCCGTGCTGTTTTCGTCCTCCGAGTCAACGGAGGATGGCTGTGCCCACCACTTCCCGCAGGTTTCTCACCGCCGGTGTCGCTGCCCTCGCACTGGTGATCGCCGGTTGCAGCAGCGGTGACGACGCTTCGTCCGACGGCACCACGACGGTGCCGTCCGATCGCACCTCGATCACCGAATCCGAGGCCCCGCAGGCCATCGTGTCGCTGAGCCCGACCACCACCGAGATGCTCTACGCGGTCGGTGCGGGCGATCAGGTGATCGCCGTCGACGACCAGTCCGATTACCCCGAGGGCGTCCCTGTCACCGATCTGTCGGGCTACAACCCCAATGTCGAGGCCATTCTCGGCTACGACCCGGATCTTGTGGTCGCCACCGACGACAACGGCAACCTCGTCGCCGGACTCGAGAACGCCGGTGTGGACGTCCTGATCCTGCCCGCCGCCGTCACCCTCGACGACACCTACGCACAACTCGAGCAGGTCGGTGCTGCGACCGGCCATGTCGGTGACGCAGCCGAACTCGTCGCACAGATGCAGAAGGAGATCGACGAGATCGTCGCTTCCGTGCCCGAGCGTGAGGCACCGCTGCGGTACTACCACGAACTCGACAACACGTACTACAGCGTCACCGACGACACCTACATCGGCGAGATCTACGCGATGCTGGGCCTGACCTCCATCGCGACCGGCGGTGACGGATACCCGCAACTGTCCTCCGAGTTCATCGTCGAACAGAACCCCGACCTGATCTTCCTCGCCGACTCGCAGTGCTGTGGTGTCACACCCGAAACCGTCGCCGAACGCGCCGGCTGGGCGGAGCTCACCGCCGTCCGTGACGGGCAGGTCCATGTCCTCGACGAGGACATCGCGAGCCGGTGGGGTCCGCGCGTCGTCGACCTCGTGCGTGAACTCGCCGCGATCGTCGTGGCCGCCCCCGCGGGTCAGCCTGCACCGTGATCACCTCGCGCCGCCGCGCACTCGTGCTGGGTGGCGCGGTGATCGCCCTCTTCGCGGCGATGCTCGTCGGGATCCTCGTCGGACCGGCCGGGCTCACCCCGAGGGCAGTGTTGCTCGACGTGCTCGACAAGGTTCCGTTCGTCGACGTCGAGTCGGGTCTGACCACGCGACAGCAGGCGATCCTGTGGAACATTCGGATGCCGCGGGTGGTGCTCGGCGTGATCGTGGGCGCGATGCTGGCGGTCGCCGGCGCCGCCTACCAGGGTGTCTTCCGTAATCCGCTCGCCGACCCGTACCTCCTCGGTGTGTCGAGCGGTGCGGGTCTCGGTGCAACACTCGCGATAGTCGTGGGTGGAGCAGCCGGATTCGCCGGGGTCCCCGTCGCTGCGTTCGCGGGCGGGATGCTCGCGGTCGGCGCGACCTACGCCCTCGGGCGCACCGTCGGGGGCAGCCGCACCGAGGTGATCATCATCCTCGCCGGGGTTGCGGTTGCGGCGTTCGCCAACGCCATTCAGACCTTCTTCATGCAACTCCACGACGACACGCTGCGGCAGGTCTATTCGTGGATGCTCGGACGCCTGGCGACGGACGGCTGGTCCGATGTGCGGACCGTGCTGCCGTACGTCATCGTCTCGGTGGTCGTGATCATGCTGCACCGACGCACCCTGGACGTCATGTCGGTCGGCGATGTCGAAGCCTCGAGCCTCGGCATCAACCCGGCCCGGGTCCGGCTGATCCTGGTGTGTATCGCGACGCTCGGCACCGCCGCCGTCGTCTCGGCCAGCGGCCTGATCGGGTTCGTCGGCATCGTCATTCCCCACGCTGTGCGGTTGCTGATCGGCCCGGGGCATCGCCTGCTGTTGCCGTTGTCGCTGATGGTCGGCGCCGCGTTCCTCGTTCTCGCCGATGTCCTGGCCCGCACCGTGATGTCCCCGGCCGAACTGCCGATCGGTGTCGTGACCGCGGCGATCGGCGCGCCGTTCTTCCTCGTCGTGCTGCGGCGGAGCCGAGGTGTTGCATGAACGGGGTGACCTGCCGCGGCCTGTGCGCGGAGCGCGGCGGCGTGCAGGTGCTGCACGACGTCGATCTCGTCGTCGGAGCGGGGGAGTGGGTGTCGCTCGTGGGACCCAACGGATCGGGCAAGACCACGCTGCTGCACTCGCTCGCGGGACTGGTGTCGGCGGACGGCGACGTACAGGTCGCGGGGGTGACGCCGCACCGCTCGGGGCGTCGTGCAGTCGCGCGCGCGGTCGCACTGATGCCTCAGCGACCCATCGTTCCCGAGGGTGTCACCGTGCGCGAGCTGATCCATCTCGGCCGCACCCCCCACATTCCCCGCTTCGGGAGCGAAACCCCGCGCGACCGCGAGATCGTCGAGCGGGTCATCACGCGGCTCGAACTCGAGGACTTCGCGTCGCGGCTCGCGACCGCGCTGTCGGGTGGCGAACTACAACGGGTCGTGCTGGCGCGAGCGCTCGCACAGCAACCGCAGGTCCTGCTGCTGGACGAGCCCACCAGTGCCCTGGACATCGGACATCAGCAGCAGGTGCTCGACCTCGTCGACTCGATGCGCCGTGAAGGAGAGTTGACGGTGATCGCGGCGATGCACGACCTGACGTCGGCGAGTCAGTACGGCGAACGGCTGGTGCTGCTGGATCGAGGGCGGATCGTCGCCGACGGACTGCCCGCGGACGTGCTCACCGTCGAGCGCATCGCCGAGATCTACGGTGCCCGCGTCGAGGTACTGGACCGACCTGCCGGCCGTGCGGTGCTGCCCTTGCGTGACCGGCCCGAACCCGTCGAATCACAGGAGCCGTGATGGAAGTACTGCTGCTGGGCACCGGTGCTGCAGATGGGTGGCCCAATCCGTTCTGTCGGTGCCGTTCGTGTGTGGATGCGGCGGACCGGCACGAGATTCGCGGTCAGACGGCCGCAATGGTCGACGACGTGCTGATGCTCGACTGCGGGCCGGAGGCGCCGCGCGCGGCGGTCCGGTTCGGCCGGACCCTCGCGGATGTGCGCCACATCCTGCTCACCCACGCGCACACGGATCACCTGGGCCCGCAGGCTCTGCTGTTCCGATCGTGGGTCGACACGGGGCACACCCTCGACGTGATCGGCCCGTCGGACGCCCTCGACGTGTGCCGGCCGTGGGTCGGGCCCGACGATCCGGTCCGGTTCGTACCGGTGGTGGCGGGCGACGAACTGCCGGTCGGTGAATACACGGTGCGAGTACTACCGGCGCAGCACAGGGTGTTCCGCGACGGAGATGCCGTACTGTACGACGTCACGGGGCCCGACGGATCGCGGATCCTGTGGGCCTGCGACACCGGACCGCTGACGGTGTCCTGGTTCGACGCGGTGCGTGCCGCCGCGTTCGATGCGGTATTCCTGGAGGAGACGTTCGGCGACCGAACCGACCTGTCTTCGGGCCACCTGGGTCTGCCCGAATTCGCGGAGACCGTCGAGGCTCTGCGCGGATGCGGCGCCGTGGTGGACTCGACGGATGTCGTCGCGGTGCATCTGGGACATCACAACCCGCCGATCGCTCGGCTTCGTGAACGGTTGCGGCATTGCGGTGCCCGCCCGGGAACCGATGGGGAGGTACTGGACATGGGATCCGGATCGTCAGGATCGTCGGGTTCCCGCACTCTCGTGCTGGGCGGGGTTCGCTCGGGTAAGTCGCGTCACGCGGAGGAACTGTCCGCGGCATACGAATCGGTGACATATGTCGCGACCGGGGGCACTCGCGAAGGGGACGAGGAATGGGCACGCCGTGTCGCGCTGCATCGTGAGCGGCGACCCGAGACGTGGGTGACGATCGAAACAGCCGACGTCGCCCAGGCGTTGCGTGAGGCCACCGAGCCGCTGCTGATCGACTGCCTCGGCACGTGGCTGACCGCGCGACTCGACGTGCACGATGTGTGGAACGGCGGAGATGTCGCGGCCGTCGACGCCGACATCGACGAGCTGCTCGACGCGTGGAAAGCGTGTCGTGTTCCCGTAGTTGCGGTGAGCAACGAGGTGGGCAGCGGCGTGGTGCCTGCCACCGCTTCCGGGCGATTGTTCCGTGATCTGCTCGGCCGGCTCAACGCGTCGGTTGCGTCCGTGTCGGATTCGGTGACGCTGGTCGTCGCGGGCATCCCGATGCGGCTGCGCTGACACGCGACGCACACAAATTGGACGTGGGCCACATTTCCTAGTTTCCGGCCTCGAATCGTGGCACACTGGATCCTCGGTGCCAGCAGGCAGAACATGGAGAGGAGGACCCGGATGCGTACCAGTCCATATCTGTGGAACGGATCGCGATCGATGATCCGACTCCTCGGCCATGAAGTCGAAAAGTCCGGTCGACCAACCGGATTCAGCTGCTGACATCCCGATTCCCGGGGTGTGTGCGCCCCGGGTTCGCAGTCTCCTCACGGTGACACCCCGGGCCGTTCACTCTTCGAGAATGTGCAATCCCAGAAGGACATGACGTCCCCGCTGCCTGTGTGGGACACACCTGTGCCGCGACGGCCCGGAAGGAGACAGACCCGATGACCATGACTTTGGCAGACCTGCTTGCTCCCACCTACGACGCCCCCGACTGGGACGTCGCCGCATGCCGCGGTGACGCACACCCCGATCGGTGGTTTCCGGACCCGAGCGAGGACTTCGACTACGCAGCCCGCGTGTGTGCCCGATGCCCGATCCTCGATGCCTGCCGCACCTACGCTGCCGAGGACAAGCAGTCCGGCGTGTGGGGTGGCCACGAGTACCGCCGAGGCAAGATCATTCGCTGACCCTGCGGTTCGGCTGCCTGGCGCCGGCGTGAAAAGGCTTGAGCCGGATACCTGTTCGTGGCCGAGTCAGAACGGGTTGCCGGTGCGGCCGACCAGATCGGCGACCGAGTCGATGATCCGCGTCGGGCGGTAGGGATACATCTCCACCGATGCGTGAGTGCTGATTCCGGTGAGCACGAGCAACGTCTGGAGCCCGGCTTCGAGACCGCAGACGATGTCGGTGTCCATGCGGTCGCCGATCATGAGTGTGTGTTCCGAGTGCGCGCCGATCGCCCGCAGCGCCGAGCGCATCATCAGAGCGTTGGGCTTACCGACGAAGTACGGGTTGCGGCCGGTGGCACGGGTGATCAGCGCAGCGACCGAACCGGTGGCGGGCAGAGACCCCTCGGGCGACGGGCCCGTCGGGTCGGGGTTGGTCGCGATGAACCGCGCACCGCGTTCGACGAGCCGGATCGCGGTGGTGATCGCCTCGAACGAGTACGTTCGGGTCTCGCCGAGCACCACATAGTCGGGGTCGCTGTCGGTCAGCACATAACCGATGTCGTGCAACGCCGTCGTCAGGCCTGATTCACCGACGACATAGGCGCTTCCGCCGGGACGTTGATTGGCGAGGAATGTCGCGGTGGCCAGGGCCGACGTCCAGATGGAATCCTCGGGCACATCGAGGCCCGTTCTCAGGAGCCGCGCCCTCAGGTCGCGCGGCGTGCGGATCGAATTGTTGGTCAGCACCATGAACGGAATCTCGTTCGCGCGGAGCTCTGCGAGGAGCGCGTCGGCGCCGGGAATCAGTGCGTCCTCGTGTACGAGGACGCCGTCCATGTCCATGAGGTAGTTCCAGACAGGTGCGGTGGCAGGGTCGTCATCCGAACTCACCCGCTCAGTCTCTCATCGGAATGTCAGGCGAGCAGCCGATACAGGCCGATCAGGCCGACCACGACGATCACCGTGCGCAGTGCGACGGGCGACAGACGCCGACCGTAGTGGGAGCCCAGCCACCCGCCGATGAGTGATCCGACCGCGATGAGGGCGGCGACGGTCCAGTTGATCCGGTCGAACGCGACGAGGACGTACGCTGACGCGGCGACGATGTTGACGACCAGTGACAGAAGGTTCTTCGCTGCGTTCTGTCGTTGGATGTGGTCCTGCAGCAACGCGCCGAAGAGTCCCATCAGCAGGATGCCCTGAGCTGCGGTGAAGTAGCCCCCGTAGATGCCGACGGCGAAGGTGCCGACGATCAGCAGGGTCGTGCGCACCGGACCGAGGTCGCCGTCGGCGTTGTCCCCGGTGCGTTGCAGGACCCACTTCTGGATCTTCGGCTGAAATACGACGAGAAGCAGCGCCAGGATCAGCAGAACCGGGACGACTGTTTCGAACACGGTCTCGGGCAGGTGCAGCAGCAACCACGCACCGAGGAGAGCGCCTGCGAAGGACGCAGGGATCTGCCAGCGCAGCCGCGGCCACTGGCCCCTCAGTTCCTTCCGGTACCCCCAGGTTCCCGACACTCCGCCCGCGACCAGGCCGATCGCATTGGACATCGTCGCGGTCACGGGCGGTACACCGAAGGCGATCAGCGTGGGAAACGTGATGAGGGTGCCGGAGCCGACGAGCGAATTGATCGCGCCGGCTCCCAGCCCGGCAAGGGCGATGAGAAACAGTTCGAGCGGGGTCACCGAGGGGAGTCTAATCCGCCACGACCGGGAGATTCTGCGCGGCTCACTCGCAGAGAGGCATCTACAGCCTCCCGCTCGAATCCGCAACAGCCGGGGGCCGTCTGTGGACAACTCTCAGACTTATGCACATTGGCACGCAACCCGTTTCGTCCCGTCTCGAGCACATGCACTCTGGTCTGATGATGGATTTCGACGAGCCGTTCAGAGGGACGGAGGCGGTCGCGACGGGAGTGCTGACGAGGCATCGTCTCGCCCGTCATTTCGTACGGCTTCATCGTGACGTCTACATCGAACCGGGTGTCGAGCCGACCGCGCTGCTTCGGGCAAAGGCTGCGTGGCTGTGGTCCCGCGGTTGCGGGATCCTCGCGGGGACATCAGCGGAAGCCGTGCATGGAACTCGATGGCTGGATCCGTCCGCTTCGGCCGAGATCGTCAGGGACGGTCATGTACGTGCGGTGCCGGGAATCATCGTTCGAACAGCTCAGGATGTGGAGTCCTGCGTCGTCGACGAGATGGTGGTGACGACGACGGCTCGTACCGGCTTCGATATCGCGCGGAGTGGCGGCGACGTCGGCCGACGCATAGAGATCCTCGATGCGTTGTGCCACGCGACCGGGCTGAAGGCTCGGGAGATCACGGCACACGCGGCTCGGCACCGAGGTGCTCGTGGTGCGGCCCAGGTGGAGCGCATCCTCGGACTCGTGGACGGTGGAGCTGCCTCACCGCCCGAGACTCACACGCGACTGCTGCTCATCCGTGCCGGGTTTCCGACGCCCGAAACCCAGATCGAGGTGTTCGACGGCGACCGCTTCGTCGCCCGCGCCGACTTGGGTTGGAGGCAATGGCGTGTTCTCGTCGAGTACGACGGCGCGCATCATTGGACGGACCCGAGCCAGCGCACGCGCGACATCGAGCGATATACGGTGCTGCCAGAGATGGGGTGGACGGTGATCCGTGTAGGGGCAGATCTGCTCTATCGCCGAACAGAGGTCCTCGTTGACAGGGTTGGGCAGGCGCTGCGTCGAGCCGGGCTTCGCTCTGATCGATCGGGAGGTTGTGTGCGAGATGCTGCCCGCCTCCGCACATAACCTCCCGCTCGTGGGCGGACATCCGTGCGGGCGCTGGGCATACTCGACGCAACAGCAGACGACGACGGTAGGAGACACCGGTGGCACAGGCTCTGAAGTTGGGATACAAGGCATCGGCCGAGCAGTTCGGTCCACGTGAACTGGTGGAACTCGGGGTGCTCGCCGAGGCGCACGGGATGGATTCGGCGACGGTGTCGGATCATTTCCAGCCGTGGCGGCACAACGGTGGTCATGCGCCGTTTTCGTTGGCGTGGATCACTGCGGTGGGTGAGCGTACCGAGCGGTTGCAGTTGGGGACCTCGGTGCTGACGCCGACGTTCCGGTACAACCCGGCGGTGATTGCGCAGGCGTTCGCGACGATGGGGTGTCTGTATCCGGGTCGGGTGTTTCTGGGTGTGGGGACCGGTGAGGCGCTCAATGAGATCGCGACGGGTTATGAGGGGCAGTGGCCGGAGTTCAAGGAGCGGTTCGCGCGTCTTCGTGAGTCGGTGCGGTTGATGCGGGCGTTGTGGTCGGGGGAGCGGACGGATTTCGCGGGGGAGTTCTACAACACGGTGGGGGCGTCGATTTATGACGTGCCCGATGGTGGTGTTCCGGTGTATGTGGCGGCGGGTGGTCCGGTGGTGGCGCGGTATGCGGGTCGGGCGGGGGATGGGTTCATCTGTACGTCGGGTAAGGGGATGGAGCTTTATACCGACAAGTTGTTGCCTGCGGTGGCCGAGGGTGCGGGGAAGGTCGGGCGTGAGGTGGCGGGGATCGACAGGATGATCGAGATCAAGATTTCGTATGACACGGATCGTGATCGGGCGTTGGAGAATACGCGGTTCTGGGCGCCGTTGTCGTTGTCGGCGGAGCAGAAGCACAGTATCGAGGATCCGGTGGAGATGGAGGCGGCGGCGGATGCGTTGCCGATCGAGCAGGTGGCGAAGCGGTGGATTGTGGCGTCGGATCCGGATGAGGCGGTGGAGTTGGTGAGGGCGTATGTGGATGCGGGGTTGAATCATTTGGTGTTTCATGCGCCGGGTCATGATCAGCGGCGGTTTCTGGAGTTGTTCGAGCGGGATCTGGCTCCGCGGCTGCGCGCCCTCGACTGAGTTCGGATCATGCGGGCCGCGCCGCGCGTCTGTGCGGCCCGCATTAGGGTGAGATCCATGAGCGCCAACGTAGGGTCAGTGTCGAGCATCTACATCGCGGCCCCCGAGGGTGACACCGGGAAATCAGCCGTTGCGCTGGGCGTACTGCAGATGTTGTGCGCCTCCACCGCACGCGTCGGGGTGTTCCGGCCCATCGCCCGCTCCGACAGCGACACGGACTACATCCTCGAACTTCTCCTCGAATACACCACCGTCGACCTCGACTACGACGACTGTATCGGCGTCACGTACGACGATGTCCATGCGGACCCTGAAGCGGCGCTCAGCGACATCGTCACCAAGTACCATTTCGTCGCTGATCGGTGCGACGCCGTCGTCATCGTCGGCAGCGACTTCACCGAGATCACGAACCCCAGCGAGTTGTCGTACAACGCGCGGATCGCCGCGAATCTCGACGCACCCGTCCTGCTCGTCCTGCGCGGTGCGGGGCGTACCCCCGACGAGGTCGCCCAGATTGCCGCGGTGTGTGCGCACGAACTGTCGGCGCACCACGCCCACCTCGGCGGAACCGTCGTCAACCGTTGCGATCCGGACCGACTCGAGGATGTCACGGCGGCGCTCGCCGACCGCACCGAAACCGTGTGGGCGCTGCCCGAAACCCCGATTCTGATGGCTCCGACGATGGGTGAATTGCTGACCGCCATCAACGGTGAACTCTACAGCGGTGACTCCGACCTGCTGCAGCGCGAAGTGCTGCGCATCATGGTCGGCGGTATGACAGCCGAGCACATCCTCGAACGCCTCACCGAAGGCGTCGTGGTGATCGTGCCCGCCGACCGGACGGACGTCATACTCGCGCTCGTCAATGCCAATGCAGCAGAAGGATTCCCGACGCTCGCAGGCATCATCATGAACGGTGGGCTGCTGCCGCACCCGGCCATCGCGCAGCTCGTCGCGGGTCTCAAGCCGAGCCTGCCGATCCTCACCACCGGGCTGGGCACCTTCGATACAGCGTCGGCGGCCGACCGCACACGAGGACGCATGGCGCTCTCGGCGCAGCGCAAAATCGAGACCGCGCTCGCGTTGATGGAGCAGCATGTGGATGCGTCGGAATTGCTCGAACGACTGCGGCTGCCGCGTCCCTCGGTGACGACCCCGCAGATGTTCGAATATCAGCTCGTCGATCGGGCACGCGAACAGCGACGTCACATCGTGCTGCCCGAGGGCGATGACGACCGGATTCTGCGCGCCGCGGGACGGGTCCTGCAGCGACGCATCGCCGACCTGACCATTCTCGGTGACGAGACCGCGGTGCGTCAGCGAGCCGCCGAACTCGGCATCGACATCTCGGCGGCGAAAATCGACGATCCGCGCAGATCCGCGCACATCGACACGTTCGCCGAGGAGTACACGCGGCTGCGGGCGCACAAAGGCATGACCGTCGAGCGGGCGCGCGAAATTATGGGCGATATATCGTATTTCGCCACGATGATGGTGCACCTCGGGATCGCTGATGGCATGGTGTCCGGTGCCGCGCACACCACCGCGCACACGATCCGGCCCTCCTTCGAGATCATCAAGACCGAACCGGGCGTCTCGACGGTGTCGAGCATCTTCCTGATGTGCCTGTCGGATCGCGTACTCGCCTACGGCGATTGCGCCGTGGTGCCCGACCCGACCGCCGATCAGCTCGCCGACATCGCGATCTCGTCGGCGACCACCGCGGCGCGATTCGGTATCGAACCGCGCATCGCGATGCTCTCGTACTCGACCGGCGAGTCCGGATCGGGCGCAGACGTCGACAAGGTCCGCACAGCAACTGCTCTCGTACGAGAACGGCGACCGGACCTGCCGGTGGAAGGGCCGATTCAGTACGATGCCGCGATCGAGCCGTCGGTGGCCAGCACGAAACTTCCCGACTCCGCCGTGGCGGGAAAGGCGACCGTTTTCATCTTCCCCGACCTGAACACCGGCAACAACACCTACAAGGCGGTGCAGCGCAGCGCCGGTGCGGTCGCTGTCGGCCCCGTGCTCCAGGGTCTGAACAAGCCCGTCAACGACCTGTCGCGCGGTGCGCTCATCCAGGACATCGTCAACACCGTGGCGATCACCGCAATCCAAGCCCAGGGAGATGCCCAGTGAGTGCTCCGAACCCGCTGACGGCAGGGACCGTCCTCGTGCTCAATTCGGGATCGTCGTCGATCAAATTCCAACTCATCGACCCCGAGACGGCCGACGCACCGGCACACGGACTCATCGAACGGATCGGTGAACCCGACGGGCGGATCATCTTCCACCACACCACGGGAACAGAGGAGCACCTCGGGGAGATCCCCGATCACCGGACCGGTCTGCGCAAGGTACTCGAGATGCTCGAAGGGCTCGGTCGTCCGCTCGAAGAGGTCGGGATCGTCGCAGTCGGCCATCGACTCGTCCACGGAGGCGACCGATTCTACAAGCCGACGCTCATCGACGACTCGGTGGTGCAGGCCGTCTCCGACCTCTCGGTGCTCGCGCCCCTGCACAATCCGGCGAACGTCATCGGCATGGAGGTGGCCCGCGAAGAGCTACCCGACGTCCCGCATGTGGGAGTGTTCGACACCGCGTTCTTTCATTCGCTGCCGCCCGCTGCGGCGACCTACGCGATCGACCGGGACATCGCGCGGGAGAACGGTATTCGCCGCTACGGATTCCATGGGACGTCGCACGAGTACGTCTCGAATCGTGCCGCCGCGTTCCTGCGCCGTGACTACGGTGAGTTGAATCAGGTGGTGCTGCACCTCGGGAACGGTGCGTCGGCGTCGGCGATCGCCGGTGGCCGCCCGCTCGACACGTCGATGGGTCTGACCCCCCTCGAAGGGCTCGTGATGGGCACGCGCAGCGGCGACATCGACCCCGGTGTCCTGATGCATCTCAACCGGGCCGCCGGGATGGACGTCGACGAGATCGACCGTCTCCTCAACCGCGGTTCGGGGTTGAAGGGACTCTCGGGTGTCAACGACTTCCGGGCCCTTCTCGCGCTGATAGCCGACGGCGACGCCGACGCGAAACTTGCCTACGACGTGTATGTGCACCGTCTGAAGAAGTACATCGGTGCCTATCTGGCGATCCTCGGCGGAATCGACACGATCGTCTTCACCGGCGGGGTGGGGGAGAACAACATCGACGTCCGCCGCGACAGTCTCGCCGGCATGGAACGGCTCGGCATCGTGGTGGATCCGGAGCGCAACGAGGCATCCGGTGGCGGTGAGCGTCGAATCTCCGCCGACGACTCGCAGGTCGAGGTGCTCGTGATCCCCACCGATGAGGAGCTCGCCATCGCGCGGGCCGCTGTCGCTTTCGCCTGATCCGATGTTCCGCGCGAGGACTACAGGAGGCTCCGGGGCCGGATGGCGTTGGCGAGGTCGACGAGCGTATAGCGATGCATGCGCGCCGGCGCCTGTCTCGCCAGTTGACGCAACGCGGCCTCGGTGCCTCGTCGCAATCCCCGCTCGGTGAACGGAACGTCCAGGAAACGGGTGTGTTCGTGCCGGGAGCTGTGGCCGGCGCGCACCCACTCGAGCGCGGTGCTGAGCACGAGCGCTTCCATCTGAAGGGCGCGTCCCTCATCCGGCGGTAGAGCGGACACCCGGCGCGCCGCTTCTCGGAGGTCGGATTCGGTGACCGACTCGATGTCGCCGTCCCGCAACAGGATCAGCGTGCTCGTCATGTTCGCTGCGCTGTGATGACGTGACGTGGCCGGCACCTGATCGAGGATCTCCACCGCCGAGGTGAGGTTTGCGCGCGCGGTGAGTTGACGCGCCAAACCGAATGCGGCACTGACGATGTTGTGGTCTGTGCGCCACACAGTGCGATAGGACTCCTCGCAGAATCGTCGCCACGCGGACGGGTCGTCGCTCTCCCAATGCTGAAGGATCAACTCGGAGGTGGCGGCCAGCGCGAGCTTGGGTGCCAGCTCACCCGGCAACGCCTCGATCACCTTCTCGAATCGTCCGAACGCAACCTCGAGTTCCTCCATGAGCACCGACGCGAGTCCCGCGTACCAGTCGATGCGCCAGTCGGAGCCGATTTCGTTCTCCAGACGTTGGAGGACCTCGACGGCGTGTTCGGCTTCCCCGAGATCGAGATAGGCGCGTGTCTCGGCGAGTGTGAGTTCGCGGGAGAAGGCCACACCCGCGCTCCCGACGACGCGCTCGATCCCGCTCTCGCGGGCGTGCCGCAGTGAGTCGAGGGTCTGTTGCGGTTCACTGTGGACTGCAGCGGCGAGCAGTGCCGCGCTCGGATCGTTCGGATCGAGTAGCGGAACGGGAAGTGCCGCAGCCACATCGCTCGCTTCGATCGTGGAGTCCCGGTCGACCCCGTCGACATACACATCGGTCTGCGCGACCGCCTCGTCGGTCCCGAAGGTGGTGCGCGGGGGACTGAACATGCGCGACAGACCCGGGTGTTCGGTGCCGCTCTTCTGCGACAGGATTTCTCGCAGAACTCCGGTCAGCTGGCCCGCGAGCTCGTCGGCCGACGCGAAACGCTGATTCGGGTCGGGATCGGTGGCGCGCAGCAACAGCCGGTGGAACGAGTCGTGCTCGGCGAGGAGCGGCGCGTCGACGGGTGTGGGAAGTCCGTCGAGATAGCGGCCCTTGTCGGAGGGCATGTCGAGGGTGAGCACCGCGAGGGTACGCCCGACGGTGTAGATGTCGCTGGCCACGGTCGGCCCGGTCCGTGCGATCTCCGGTGCCTGGTAGCCGGGCGTGCCGTACAGGTACCCGTAGTCCTCGATTCCCGCGACGGCACCGAGATCGATGAGCTTGAGCTGCTCGTCGGTGACCATGATGTTCTCGGGTTTGAGGTCGTTGTAGACCAACCCGATCTCGTGCAGGTAGCCGAGCGCGGGCAGCGTCTCGAGGAGATAGCCGATGGCCTGTTCGACAGGCATCCGCTTGTCGGGATAGGTACCGAGCACCTCGCGGAGCGAGTTACCACCCACGTACTCCATGACGATGTAGCCCATCGGGGTGCCGTCGGGCTGCGGGTGTTCGACGAAGTTGTAGATCCGGACGATGCTCGGATGGCTCACTTCGGCGAGGAACTGCTTCTCCGCGACCGCGACCGCCTGGGCTTCCGCGTCGCCGCTGTGGAGAAGTCCCTTGAGGACGACCCACCGGTCGCTGACATTCCGGTCGATCGCGAGGTAGATCCAGCCGAGCCCGCCGTGTGCGATGCATCCCTGTACCTCGTATTGACCTGCGACGAGCGCACCCGGCTGCAAGGCGGGCGTGAACTCGAAGCGTGACCCACATTTCGGGCAGTTCCCGGACGTGGCACCCGGGCCCTTCGGGGTGCTGCGCCCTACCGGGGTACCGCATTTCCAGCAGAAGCGTTTCCCCTCGGCGACATGGGGGTTGCGCAGGATCGCGGAGGACGGGTCGATGGGTGCGGGTACCGGGACCTCGACCAGATCCGCGACCCGTCGCCGCAGGTGCCCGCGCGAGCGTGAACGCCGTGTCGACGACCGTTGCGACGGAGTGCTCGCATGTGGTGCCGAATCGGGCAGTGGTGATCGCTGTGTGGCGGGAGCGGACCGTTGTGTCGGTCGCGTCGAATGTCCGGGTGACGATGTCGGAGGCGGCGATGCTGCGCCGGAGGTCGACCCCTCTGCTGCCGTCGCACTGCGTTCGGTTGCCGGGGTGGCCGCCTGCGTCACGGGGCCGGAGTCGGGTTCTTCGGGGACATCAGGTGATTCGGTGCCGGTCATGGATTACCTCGATCGACGTACGTCGGGGCCGGTGGGGCGGGCGCCGGACCGAGAACCTGGAGGTACCGGTCGTACAACTCTGTCCACGTGCCGTCGGCACGGATTCGCGCGAGGGTGCCGTTGACGGCGCGCACCACGGCGTCGTGGTCGCGGGGGATACCGATGCCGTACGGCTCGGAACCCAGCGACGGGCCGACGAGCTCGAGGTACGGGTCCTGCGAGGCGAGTCCGGCGAGGATCGTGTCGTCGGTGGACACCGCGTCGACCTGTCGCTGCTGCAGGACGACGAGGCAGTCCGCCCACGACGGAACGGTGAGGATCGACGCCGCTGGTTGCAGCTGCTGCATCCGGGTCAGCGATGTCGTACCGGCTGCGATACACACGCGCCGACCGGCGAGGTCGGATGCGCTGCGGATGTCGGAGTCCTTGACGACGAGTACCCGCTGCTGGGCCAGGAAGTACACCGTCGAGAAGTCCACATGCTCGCGTCGTGCGCAGGTGATACTCATCGTCTTCGCGACGATGTCGACCGTCCCGTCCTGCAGGGCTCGCTCGCGTTCCGCGGAGTTCAGGATCCGGAACTCCACGGCCTCGGGGTCGCCGAGGATGTCGCGGGCGATCTCGCGGGCGATGTCGACGTCGAACCCGGCGATACGACCGGTCGCGGGGTCGCGGTAGCTCATCAGGTTGCTGCCGGTGTCGAGCCCGACGATCAGACGACCACGGGCCGAGATGGCGTCGAGAGCAGGTCCGGTCTCGTTGCCTGTGGGACGCAGACTTGCGGTGGGATCGCCGCACTCCGGCGGGGTGGGGAACGCCGTCGGCGACGGAGCGAAGGCTGCGCCCTCGGGCATCGGCAGCGAGACGGTCGCGGTTTCGGTGGTCGACTCGCGTGGCGGTACCTCGGCGGAACACCCCGTCGTCACCGCTGCGGCAACACATAGGGCAGCGAGCCAGGGACCCACCTGGCGTCGCCGGGTCACTGGTACTCCCGAAGTCGTGGCCACAGCCCGATGATGACACTGATCAGAGACAGCACCATCAGTGCGATCGCAACGGGTGCGAGACCCGACAACGTGCGCGAGGCTCGGAACTCGTTGTCGCGAAGTTCGTTGCGGGTTTCCTCGATTCCTTCGCCCAACGCTGTGTCGAGACGGGCGAACTGTGCGGTCGCTTCGTCGGGACCGGGCCCGGTGGCGAGTACGGCAGCAGCGGCGTAATCGCCGCGCTCGAGTGCCGCCACGGTCCGTGCGTGCGAGTTGATCCATGCTGTCCGGGCTGCTTCGGCCCGGTCGGCCGCGTCGGTGCCGATCTCCACCGCACCGTTCGATGTGTACTGGTCGAGGAGATCCCCGAGTCGAGTGATCGTCTCGTCGAATGCCCCGGTGTACATGCCGGTCACATCGCGCCGCGCGAGCAGGAGCGTTTCGGCTGTGCGGGACTGTTGTGCGAGGATCCGGCTCTCGGTGAGATCGGCGAGCGGCTCCGCGCCCTGTTCGATGGCGCGTTCGGTGGCATTGGACGACACGAGCCCGGCTATCAGCAGCCAGCACAGCAGTGCTCCGGTAGCGCCGATGGCGATGATCAGCCCGGGGTTGAACGTGCGACGGGTCTTGCGGCTGATGAGGACATGGGCAGCACACAACGCGGCCACGGTGACGAGGAGCAGGCCGATCGCACTCCAGGGGGGAGCGACCGCGGCCCGCTGGGTCGAGTTCACCGCGGTCTCACCTTGCGTGTGGAGCTCCTGGGCCACCGGGAGCATCGACGTCTGCATCATGTTGGATGCTTCCGTCAGGTAGGCGGCACCCACCGGGTTACCGGTCCGATTGTTGGCGCGTGCGGTCTCGATCAACCCCGTGTACATGGGGAGCAGGCGCGCGATCACCGCGATGTTCGCGGCGCCGAACTCGTCTTCTTCTGCCAGGCCGGCCGCCGCGACCACGAGCTCTCCGGAGGCCTCCGCGATCGCCTCGACATAGCGGTCGCGGACCTCGACGGGTTCGATCCCACCCGAGATGAATCCGGTGACGGCTGCCGCATCGGCAATCGACAACGCGCTGTACAGATTCTGGGCGGCGTTCGCAAGCGGCTCGGTGGTGGCGAGGAGCCGGTCGTGCGTGGCCTTCCGGCTGCTCGCGACCTGGGCGGATGCCGTACCCGACACCACCAGCAGCACCGCGAGTACCAACCCCAGCGAGATCAATTTGGCGGGCGTCGAGCGGAACAGCTCCCGCAGGCCGTCGACCCGGCCGCCCGGCCCTTCGGAATCCTCTGCGGGCAGTGCCGAACCGCCGACGGAATCGATCGGAGGGGTCACTCGTACAGTCACGGCGAGCCCCTTCCTGGAAAACCTGATTGTGGCGAGCATATAAGTTGAATGGAGAGAATCGGCAGGCGTCCACATTGTCGGAGTTCCTTCCGGAGTTCGCGAGCCTCGGAGTCCGAACCTCGGAAACCCGACACATGAATCGGGACGTCGTGCTCTCGTGATGTCGAGAGCCAGGAAGGCGGAAGCAATGCGCGGTGACGGGGACGGCTGGGCCGTAGGACCCGACGGAGGACGTCGATGGGGTGTGCACGGCGCCGCGGGACTGCTGCTGCGTGCACCCTGCAGTGACGGAACCCCCTCGGTACTGCTTCAGCTTCGCGCGGCGTGGAGCCACCAGGGCGGAACCTGGGCGTTGCCCGGCGGTGCACGCGACAGTCACGAATCCGCTGTCGACGCCGCCGTACGCGAGGCACACGAGGAAGCAGGCATCGACAGCAATTCCGTTGCGGTGCGTTCCGAGAGGATCACCTCGGGAACACCTGGTTCCTGGACCTACACGACCGTCGTCGCCGACGCTCCCGCACCGCTCGATACCACCATGAACGGGGAGAGCACCGAACTGCGGTGGGTGTCGGAGTCCGACGTCGAATCGATGCCGTTGCACGCGGGATTCGCAGAGGCGTGGTCTGCGCTGCGCACCCGCCCGGTGCGGATGCTGCTCGACACCGCGAACGTGCTCGGGGCCAGTGGGCCGTCCGGCTGGTGGCGCGACCGGCCCGGCGCCACCGGCGCGCTGCTCGCAGACATCGCCGCGTCCCTGCCGCGCACCGTCGAACTCCCGGATGGAACGTTCGGGTGGGTGTCGCGGGTCGAGGCAGTTCTCGAAGGGCAGGCGCGCAGAGCAGTCGTCGACGATGCCCGTACCCACGTGCATACGGCCGACGGAAGCGGCGACGACGAACTTGCGCGGCTTGCCGCGACCACAATTCCCACCACGGCGACCGCGCTCGATCCGGCGGTGACGGTGGTGGTGACCGCCGATCGTGGTCTGCGTGATCGGCTACCTCAGGACACCGTCGCGTTGTCCCCGTCGACGGTGCTCGGCTGGCTGTAGCGCGTCAGGCGGGCAGCGCAGCCTTCAGCGCCGCAGCAGCAGCGCGGGGGTCGTCGGCCTTCGTGATCGCTCGCACCACAGCGATGCGCCGGGCGCCCGCGTCGAGCACCTGCGGGAGACGTTCGAGATCGACGCCGCCGATCGCGAACCACGGCCGCTGCGGATGCGACGTGTGCACCTCGCGGATCACGTCGAGCCCCGCTGCCGAGCGTCCCGGCTTCGTCGGGGTGTCCCACACCGGACCGGACGCGAAGTAGTCCACACCCTCCTCGCCGTCGGCGAGGACGGCCTGTGCGCGGCTGGCCGTCGACCGGCCGATGACGATGTCGGCGCCGAGGATCCGCCGCGCCTGCTTCACCGGCAGGTCGCCCTGCCCGAGGTGCAGGATGTCGGCGCCGGCGGCGAGCGCGATGTCGGCCCGGTCGTTGACCGCGAGCAGCGCACCGTGGCGTACGCACGCATCGGCGATCACCTTGAGTGCAGCGAGTTCCTCACCGGCCTCGAGTCGGCCGAACTTCTTCTCACCTGCGGAATCCTTGTCGCGTAACTGCACGATATCGACGCCGCCGACCAGGGCTTCTTCGATGAACCGGGCGAGGTCTCGGGTGTCGCGACGGGCATCGGTGCACAGGTACAACCGCGCTGTCGCGAGGCGTCCACGGGGGTCGGGATGGTTGCCGCGGTAGGTGGTCCGGTAGGTCGTCACGGACAAGACGGTAGCCTCTACCTCGGAAGTGACAACACGGGAGTCCCGAGGAACGCGGGGCTGAGAGGGGGCCTGCCGGCCCCGACCGTTATGACCTGAACCGGATCATGCCGGCGCAGGGAGTGAGGTGGATGTCGTGTCGACAGTAGCTGTCATCGGTGGCGGTGTGATCGGTCTTTCCGTCGCGTGGCGCGCGGCCCGAGCGGGGTGGACGGTCACCGTCCACGACCCCGATCCGGGGTCGGGCGCTTCGTGGGTGGCCGGTGGAATGCTCGCGCCGCTGTCGGAGGGATGGCCGGGGGAAGAACACGTCCTCGGTCTCGGAGCGGCGTCGCTGCAGCGCTGGCCGGAGTTCGCGCACGCCCTCGAACGCGACACAGGCGTCGACGTCTTCACAGCGGGCGCGTCGCTGACCGTTGCACTGGACGCCGCGGACGCCGCGGACCTGCGCACGATCGCGTCGTGGGTGGGGGAGCAGGGCCACGAGATGCGGATCCTCACGCGGGCCGAGATCCGCGATCTCGAGCCGTCGCTCGGCCCGAGGATCAGGCTCGGCCTGCTTGCCCCCACCGAACTGTCCGTCGACAACAGAAGACTCGTCGAGGCGCTGCAGAGTGCCGCTGTCGCTGCGGGCGTGCGGTTCGTCCACACTTCCGTCGGAGACCTCGACGAACTGCGCGAAGACCGCGTCGTCCTCGCGGCCGGTTCCGCATCGGCGACGCTGTGGCCGGGTCTTCCCGTCCGCCCGGTCAAGGGGGAGATCCTGCGGCTGCGCGTGCGGCCCGGAGCTACCCCGCCGCCGCAGCACACCGTGCGCGGCAGTGTGCACGGACGCCCCGCGTATCTGGTGCCGCGCCCCGACGGGCTCGTCGTGGGCGCGACCCAATACGAAGCGGATGATACCGAGGTCACGGTCGCGGGGGTGCGCGACCTGATCGCCGACGCCGAAATGCTGTTCCCCGCGATCGGTGAGTACGAACTGCGCGAGGCGAGCGCGGGCCTACGCCCGACGAGTCCCGACAATCTGCCGCTGATCGGCCGGTTGTCGGATCGGGTGATCGCCGCGACAGGGCACGGACGCAACGGGGTCCTGCTCACCGCCGTCACCGTCGATGCGGTCCTCGCCGAACTTGCCGACGATCCGCTCCCCGAAGCGACACATGCAGATCCCCGCCGATTCGTGAAAGAGAGTGTGCGATGACAAGTCCGATTTCGGTCGGTATCACCGTCAACGGTGAGGAGAAGTACTTCGCAGAGGCGCCGACCGTCACGGAGCTCCTGGTCGAGATGACTCTGCCCGAGAAGGGCATCGCCGTGGCCGTCGACGGTGTGCTGTTTCCGCGTGGCCGCTGGGCAGAGAAGCTCGACAAGGGTGCGCAGATCGAGATCCTCACGGCGGTGCAGGGTGGCTGAGCAGGCAACCGGATCGGTGGACCCGGGACACGACCTGCCGCCGCTGGTCATCGCGGGACGCTCCTTCTCGTCCCGGTTGATCACCGGCACCGGCGGCGCCGCGAATCTGGCGGTGCTCGAGGAAGCGCTCGTCGCCTCGGACACCGAGCTGACCACCGTGGCGATGCGCCGAGTCGACGCGACGTCGGGTACCGGTGTGCTGGATCTGCTGCGCAGACTCGGAATCGTGCCGTTGCCGAACACTGCCGGGTGCCGCGGCGCGAAGGAGGCCGTGCTCACCGCGCAGCTGGGCCGGGAAGCGCTCGAAACGGAGTGGGTCAAGCTCGAGGTCATCGCCGACGAACGCACGCTGCTGCCAGATGCCATCGAATTGGTTTCTGCTGCAGAACAACTCGTCGACGATGGTTTCAACGTCCTGCCGTACACCACTGATGATCCGGTACTCGCGCGACGCCTCGAGGACGTCGGATGTGTGGCTGTGATGCCGCTCGGGTCGCCGATCGGGACCGGGCTGGGTATCGCCAATCCGCATCACATCGAGATGATCGTGGAATCCGCGGGGGTCCCCGTGATTCTCGACGCCGGTATCGGCACTGCCTCGGACGCCGCGCTCGCCATGGAATTGGGCTGCGATGCGGTGCTCCTCGCCACCGCCGTCACCCGCGCGAAGGACCCGGCGCTGATGGCGTCGGCCATGCGACACGCGGTCGAAGCAGGGTTCCGTGCCCGGCATGCCGGGCGCATCCCCAAACGCTTCTGGGCCCAGGCATCGTCGCCCATGGAACCCTGAGGCCCTGGTCACGGCCGTGGTGCTGCGCTCCGGCCGGATTTACGGCAGTCTGTGGACCATGATCGAAGTGACCGGACTGACCAAGACCTTCGGTTCAACCACTGCCGTCGACAACGTGACGTTCACCGTCCCACCGGGAATCGTCACCGGGTTCCTCGGCCCCAACGGGGCGGGCAAGTCGACGACGATGCGCATGATCCTGGGGTTGGACCGTCCGACATCGGGTACCGCGCTCATCGAGGGTAAGCAGTATCGGGAACTGACCCGGCCGCTGCAGACCGTCGGCGCGCTGCTCGACGCGAAGTGGGTTCATCCGAACCGATCGGCGCGCGCGCACCTGCGGTGGCTGGCCGCCTCCAACGGATTGCCCGGCTCTCGCGTCGACGAAGTGCTGCGTCAGGTCGGGTTGAGCGAGGTCGCTGGCAAGCGTGCCGGCGGTTTCTCGCTCGGCATGTCGCAGCGTCTCGGCCTGGCGGGTGCGCTGCTCGGCGACCCGAAGGTGCTGTTGTTCGACGAACCCGTCAACGGTCTCGACCCCGAGGGCATCGTGTGGATCCGCCGATTCATGCAGGCCCTGGCCGCGGAAGGCCGCACGGTGCTCGTGTCGAGTCACTTGTTGTCGGAGATGGCCCAGACCGCCGACCACCTCGTCGTGATCGGGCGAGGCAAACTCATCGCCGACACTTCGGTCGAGGACTTCGTCGATCGCGCATCGGAATCTCTCGTGGTGGTCCGCAGTCCCCAACTCGACGACCTGCGCACCGCACTCACCGAACGCGGACATACCGCGGTCGATGTGGACGGGGCATTGCATGTATCGGGCGCCGGTGCCGCAGAGATCGGCGAGCTCGCCGCAGCGCGCTCGATCGTCCTGCACGAGCTGGCGAGCCGCCAGGCGTCCCTCGAGGATGCGTTCATGAAACTGACCGGAGGCGACGTGGAGTTCCACGGCACCGGTTTCGACGACGTGATGAAGGGCAGCCTGTAATGGCATCACCAGCAGTGGACACCTTGCGCGCGGAACGCATCAAGCTCACGTCGGTGCAATCTCCGTTCTGGTGCCTGGCGGTGATCGTCGCCCTGGGCATCGGTTTCGCCGCGATGATGGGCGCAGTGGCCCGCAGTTCGATGTCGCTCGACGACGAGGCCGCCCGGTTCTATCTGACCCCCGACATCGCCGCGACCGGTGTGACGGGGTTCGGCATCATGGTCCTCATGATCCTCGCGGCGCTGTCGGTCACGAGCGAGTACCGCTTCGGCGTCATCCGCACCACTTTCATCGCGAATCCCAACCGTTCTCTCGTGCTGACCGTGAAATCGGTGTTGATCGGTGTGATCGGCGCTGTGATCACCGGCGTTGTGGGCCTGATCGCCGTGTACATCGCGAAGGCGCTCGCAGGTCCGGAAGCGGGACGCGATCTCGTGCTCGAGGGCGACACGTGGCGCGCGATCTACGGCATCCCGTTCTACGCGTTCCTGGCGGTGTTCCTTGCGGTGGGTGTGGGGACGTTACTGCGCCAGTCGGCCGGCACGATCGCATTGCTGCTGCTGTGGCCCCTGCTCATCGAATCGTTGTTCTCGTTGTTCGGCCGGGTCGGTCGTGAAATTCAGCCGTTCCTGCCGTTCGCCAACATCAACAACTTCCTCGGAATGGAACAGGGCGTCGACTTCCATTGGGGACCGTGGGGTTCGCTGCTGTACTTCGCGTTGTTCACGGCGATCGTGTTCGGGGTGTCGCTGGCGGTGGTCGGAAAACGCGACGCCTGAACCGTGCCGGGACAGTACGCTCGGGCAATGATCGACACGGTGATCGGCCGCCGCACCGCCATGGTCGTGGTGGCGGCCGTGGTGCTCGCAGGCTGCGCGGACGATGGCGGTACGGACGCGGCATCCGTCGATCCGACCGTGCTCGCCGACAGTGTGCAGATCGACGCCCTGATGGGCCACCTCACCGAATTCGACCGCATCGCAACGGAGCACCACGGTAACCGTGCGCTCGGTACCGCGGGCTACGACGCGAGTGTCGACTACGTGGCGGGCGCGTTGCGCGACGCCGGATACGACGTGCAGACACCCGAATTCGAGGCCACCACCTTCGAGGTCGAAGCCCAGAGGCTCGAGATCGACGGACAGCCCCTCGACGTGCGGGCACTGGGTCTGTCGCCCACCACCGGACCCGAGGGGCTGACCGCACCCGTCGTGCGGGTGCCCACCGACGACACTCCGGGATGCGAGGCCACCGACTACGACGGTCTCGATGTTGCGGGAGCGATCGTGGTGGTCGACCGTGGCGTGTGCACCTTCTCGGCGAAGGAGACTCTTGCTGCCGATGCGGGGGCTGCCGCGCTGCTCGTGGTGAACACAGAGGACGGCCCCCTCGCCGGTGCGACGCTCGACGAGACCGTGGAGCGACGAATTCCGGTCGGCGGGATCGGTCCGGCAGACGGTGAGCGGGTTGCGGAGTCGCCGTCGGTGGACCTCGTCCTCGACACGAAGACCGAGACGCAGCGCTCCCGCAACGTCATTGCGCAGACCGCCACGGGCTCGACCGACGATGTGGTGGTCGTCGGTGCACATCTCGACAGCGTGCCCGAAGGACCGGGGATCAATGACAACGGCAGCGGTGTCGCGGCAGTCCTCGAGACCGCGCTGCAGCTCGGCAGCGAACCCGGCGTCACCAACGCCGTGCGGTTCGCGTTCTGGGGCGCCGAGGAGATCGGGCTCGTGGGGTCGAGCGAGTATGTCGCGTCGTTGTCTCCCGAGGAGCGCGATGCGATCGCCCTCTACCTGAATTTCGACATGATCGGGTCCCCGAACCCCGGTTATCTCCTCTTGGACGGCGACGATTCCGATACGGACGGTGCCGGACCGGGACCCGAGGGATCGGCCGGCATCGAGCGCACCCTCTCCGGATTCTTCGCCGAGCGCGGGATCGATGCCGGCGGCACCGATTTCGACGGTCGTTCCGATTACGGCCCGTTCATGGCAGTCGGAATCCCCGCCGGTGGCACGTTCACCGGCGCCGACGAAGACAAGACCCCCGAAGAGGCCGACAAGTGGGGCGGCGCTGCGGACGAGGACTTCGACCCGAACTACCACAGCCCGGAGGACACAGTGGACAACATCGACCGCGATGCCTTCGCGGTCGCCGCGGCGTCCGTCGCCTACAGCACCGCGGTCTACGCCGGCTCGCTCGACGGCCCGGACGGAGTTCCGAGCGGGGCGGCCCGTACCGAGGCGCGCGCTGCATTCACGGAGTGATCGGTCCTACACGGGCGCGGTCAGGGGCTGGATTGTCAGCGATGTTCGTGGAGTCGCCACAGCGGGTTGACCGGTCCGTGTCCGTGGCCGAGGTCGTACGACCACTCGAGGCACTTCGTCACCCATTCCTTCGCGAACGCCAGGGCGTCCGGCACCGACCGGCCGTGGGCGAGTGCCGATGCCAGCGCCGCGGCGAGCGTGTCGCCGCCACCGTGGTCGTTACCCGTGGCGAGACGCGGGCTCGGGAACTCGAGAAATCGGTCGCCGTCGAACAACAGATCGGTGCTCGACTCCGAAGTGCGCAGATGACCGCCCTTCACGATCGACCACTGTGCACCGAGCCCGTGCAGTGCTTCCGCAGCCTGCCTTGCGGTGCGGTCGTCGACCACCTCGATGCCGGTGATGAGCCGGATCTCGTCGAGGTTGGGAGTGACGACGGTCGCCAGCGGGATCAGCGCCGAGCGGACGGCCTCGAGTGCACTCGCATGCAGCAGGGGATCTCCATGCATCGACGCACACACGGGGTCCACGACGAGTGGGACGGCGGTGTCGCGGCCGATGCCGACCTCCGAGCACACGTCCGCGACCGCTTCGATGATCTCGGTCGACGCAAGCATGCCCGTCTTGGCCGCAGCCACTCCGATGTCGTCGACGACGCATCGCACTTGAGCTGCCACCGTCTCCGGTGGGATCTCGTGGAAGCCGCTCACCCCGACCGAGTTCTGCACGGTCACCGCGGCCACCGCGACACAGGCGTGGACGCCGCACATCGCCATCGTGCGCGAGTCGGCCTGGATGCCCGCGCCTCCTCCGGAGTCCGTGCCGGCGATGGTGAGCACACGAATTGGGGTGTGGCCTTGTTCGGCCAGGGGAAGCAGCTGCACGGAGGTGACCCTACCGGTCGTCGTTCGGGCAGCTGCCGGTGTCGGCACTCTGTCGGGGGAGTGGTGCCCCAGCGCTGTGCACATGTGCTCTATAGTGGCGTGCGTCACACTAGGTATTGAGGTTCGGGGAGGCGTTCGTGATCAACTTGTCGACGGCGGAGGTGTCCGACAATGCCGATCAGAACCGATTCGAGTTGCGTCTCAATGGTGACCTCGTGGGCATTCTCGGGTATTTCGATTCCGAGCATCCGGCGGGCATCCCCGGTAGGGGGCGTCCCGTCGTCGATTTCCTGCACACCGTGATCGTCGAAGACTTCGGGCACCGTGGCCTTGCCGGCATCCTCGTCGGCGGTTCGCTCGACATTGCGAGGAGGCGAGGTTGGCGAGTGCGGCCGGTGTGCACGTATGTGCAGAGGTATCTCACGTCGAATCCGGGCTATCGCGATGTGATCGTGCCGATCGAGCCCGCTCGGCGACCCTGATCCGAAAAATGTGAGCACTGCTCTTGCTTGATCGGTCCAAAGAGTGAACACTGATCTCGAAAGCGGTCGGTGTTCACTATTCGGGAGATCTCGCCATGAATCACGAAAATCCCCAACGACGGACGGTCGCCGCAACGCTGCTGGTGGTCGCGGGCATCCTGTTCGCTCTCTTCCCACTCACCCGGCCGTTCGCGCCCGGCGGTGGTGCAGACACCCTCGAACAGTTCGGCTCGATCTGGTGGACGGTCGCGCATCTCGCCGGCGCCGCCGCATTCATCCTGACGGCATTCGCGTTCGCGGAATTGCGCATTGCACCGCTCGCAACCGCAGCGATCGGGGTCGGTAGCGCTCTGACCCTGCTGTACTTCGGAGCCGAGACCTTCGCGCTGCACGAACTCACCGCCGTCGACGGCGATACCGCGCTCGAGCTTGCCGAACTGATCCGAACCGGAACAGCGGCGATGATCGCGTTCGGTGTGGGGTTGCTCCTCGTCGCCGTCGGGGTGATCGTCGTGCTCGTGTCAGCGGTGCGTAGGAGATGGACCCCGGTGCTTCCGGCGGGCATCTCGGCTGCAGGATATCTCCTGTACATCCCGCAGTTCTTCGTGTCGCCGACGGTGCGGATCGCGCACGGCGTCCTCATGCTGATCGGTTGCGCGTGGGTGGCGTACGAACTCGTGAAATCCGAGCGGGCTCCGGACGTGGACGCGGCCGACGCCCCGGACTATGTCGACGCCCCGGACTATGTCGACGTCCGGGACTATTCGGCGAGGTCGACGATCACCGGTGCGTGATCGCTCGCGCCCTTGCCCTTGCGCTCGTCGCGGTCGATCGACGCGGACGTGACCTTCGCAGCGAGGGTCGGCGATCCGAGCACGAAATCGATGCGCATACCTTGCTTCTTCGGGAAACGCAGCTGTGTGTAATCCCAATACGTGTACACGCCGGGCCCGGGCGTGTGCGGGCGCACGACATCGACGAACCCGGCCTCGGCGAACGCGGAGAATGCGTCGCGCTCGGGCTGCGAGGTGTGGGTCTTGCCTTCGAAGAACGCCGGATCCCACACGTCCTCGTCGGTGGGTGCGACGTTCCAGTCGCCGACCAGCGCGACCGGTTGGTCCGGGGCGGTGGAGAGCCAGCCCTGAGCGTCGGCGCGCAGCTTCGCGAGCCAATCGAGCTTGTAGGCGTAATGGGGATCGGTGAGCTCGCGGCCGTTGGGCACGTACAGGCTCCATACCCGGACACCGCCGCAGGTGGCACCGATGGCGCGCGCCTCACGCACGGGGGAGACCTCGGGGTCCTTCGAGAATCCGGGTTGATCCTCGAAACCGATCTGCACATCGTCGAGTCCGACGCGGGACAGGATCGCGACGCCGTTCCACTGGCTCAGGCCGACATGCGCCACCTGATAGCCGAGTTCTTCGAACCGGGCATACGGAAACTGCTCGTCCTTGCACTTCGTTTCCTGCATCGCGAGCACGTCGGTGTCGGTTCGCTGCAGCCAATCGACGATCCGATCGGTACGGGCACGGACGGAGTTCACATTCCAGGTAGCGAGGCGCACGGCACCCACTGTAGGCGACCTATCCGACGGGTTCTGTCAGGTACCCGTAGCGGTGATGGTCGACGAAACCCAGCCCCGAATACAGTTCGCGGGAGGCGGTGTTGCCGGCCTCGATCTGGACGTAGGCGTGGGTGGCGCCGAGCTCACGACCCCACTCCAGCAGCGATCCGCTGAGCAACGTGCCGACACCCTGACGGCGGTGCTCGGGAGCAACCTCGATCGCGCCCAGGCCGACCCAGCGCCGGCCGTCGGGAGCGTCGGTGATCGCGGCCCGCCCGATCGCGATCGGCGGTGTCCCGGGTGTACCGATGCGACCGAAACCGAGGGTGCCCGCGACGACCGCGCCGAGAACCGCACCAGCGACGTCCGGGAGGTTGCCGCCACGGTAGAGCGCGATCCAGTCGGCGTCGGGCTCTGGAGAGACCGCCACCGGACCGAGGCCCGGGGGAAGCGGAACGTTGTCGAGATCGGCCGCCATCACCTGGACCTGGCCGCCGGTGGGAACCCATCCCTCGGGGCTCGCCGCGAGCCGGTCGGGGAGCAGCAGACGCAGCGGCAGCCCACGGTCGGCGAACCATCCACGCAAACGCGCCCGCACGTCGGGATCATCGGGATCGGCGACCGTGCCGCGCGGTCCGAGAGGTGTCGCGGAATTCGCCCGCCCGGTGAATCCCCCACCCGCGCGCAGGAACCAGCCGTCGATCCACGCCTGCTCGAGACCTGGCCAGCCGGCGGCCATGGCGTGTTCGAGCGAGCGGATCTCGGCGGTGCGGATCGGGCGTGCGGACAGCGGCTTGAGCGCGACGACGGTATTCGGAGCGACCTGGACGAGTTTCTCCTCTGCGGTACGCACGACGACCACCGGTTCCACCGACACCAGATCGCCGATGACATCGGTCATCGGGTGGCTGTACCCCGCGGGCAGGCGGTACCGGACGACGACCCGCGTGCCGAGCGGGATCGCCGGCCACGGTGTTCCGGCGCGGCTGTCAGTCGTCATCTTCGTCATCGTCGTGACCGAACGGGTCGTCGACGCTCCCCGGCACCCACGTCAGGCCGGGCACACCCCAGCCGGCGCGCTTGATCGTCTTCTTCGCGGCGCGGGCGTTGCGTCCGATCAGGACGTCGACGTACAGGAAGCCGTCGAGGTGGCCGACCTCGTGCTGCAGCATCCGGGCGAAGAACCCGTGCCCCTCGATCTCCACGGGGTCGCCGTTCTCGTCGGCGCCGGTCACCTTCGCCCAGTCGGCGCGCCCGGTGGGGAAGGTCTCACCCGGAACCGACAGGCAACCCTCGAGGTCGTCCTCCGGGTCGGGCATGCTTTCCGGGATCTCGGAGGTTTCGAGCACCGGGTTGATCACGGCCCCGCGTCGGCGGATCACCTTGCCGGATTCGTCGCGATCGGGGCAGTCGTAGACGAACAGGCGCTTGGCGAGCCCGACCTGGTTCGCAGCGAGGCCGACGCCGTTCGCGGCGTCCATCGTCTCGTACATGTCGGCGATCAATTGCGCGAGTTCCGCGGGTGTTTCGGTCACCGGTTCGGTGGGATTGTGCAGAACGGGGTCGCCGGTGATGACGATGGGAAGGATGGCCATGGTGAACCAGGATAATGCGCGCGAGTCGTCGCCTCGTCCGGCCCGTATGTGTCGCACCCCCGTGATTGAATGAGTCGCGGAAACACACGGGTGTAATTGTCGTTACGGTGTGATTCGAAGCAGTCGAGGAGTGAGATGGACGGCGCAGCAGCGCATGGCACGAACCCATCCGAAGCGGAAGATCCGCGTCCGGGGGCCGAGAGCAGCCCGATCGATAGCGGCAGCCCGAACGAGAGCGGCGAGCACGGCCTGAGTCGCCGGGAGCACGACGTCCTCGCGTTCGAGCGCCAGTGGTGGAAGTACGCCGGGGCCAAAGAAGAAGCGATCAAGGAGTTGTTCGGGCTGTCCGCAACCCGCTACTACCAGGTGCTCAATGCCCTGATCGACCGTCCCGAAGCTCTCGCCGCCGACCCGATGCTCGTCAAGCGGCTCCGTCGATTGCGCTCCAGCCGTCAGAAGGCGCGCGCAGCTCGTCGCCTCGGATTCGAGACGACACGCTAGCGCACGACACGTGCCGGCCGATCGGCCAACTATGGTCGAGGGCGTGAGCAGAACCGCAGAGAACGCGAACCGGGGATCCTCCGGGTTACCGCTACGAGCCATTGCGATGCTGCTGATCTCCCTGGCGATCCTCTTCGCCGGGCTCGGATTCGCATCACTCGGCGGTTCGGACGACGATGCAGCGTCGACAGCGGCAGCCACCACCGAGACGACGTCCGCAGCGCCGGCACCCGCTACCGCCCCGCCTCCTGCCTCGCCGGCCGGGGCCGCGGGCGCCGCGTCGGCACCGGCAGCTTCGGAAACGGGATCGTCCCTGGGCGCAGGTGCTGCAGGCGGCGGAGCGTCGGACACGGAATCGTCGGATTCGAGGGGCTCCGGAGCAACCGCGTCGTCTGCGAGCGTGCGCGTCTACAACAACAGCAACATCGCCGGGCTCGCCGCGCAGACCGCCACTCTGCTCGAGGACGAGGGCTTCACGATCGCCGAGACAGGGAACTACAGCGAGGGCCTTCTGACGCAGACCTCCGTGTACTACGGCACCGGCTCGGGCGAGCAGGAAACCGCGGAGTCAGTGGCCGGTGCCCTCGGGGTCACCGCACAGCCGCGTTTCGACGGAATCGCGGATTCGGCACCGGGCGTGATCGTCATCGTCGCGGAACCGTGAAACGGGCCGAGACGGACGACACGGCCATCACGACAGGACACGCAAACGGGCCCCGCTATGATCAGGTGACTTTTCGGTACTTCGAAGGAGCGGTTTGATGGCCCCCAGTTCCACTCGTCGCATGACCTGGCGTGCCCTGGCCCCGATCGTCGCGATCGCCGCGGTGGGCCTGAGTGCGTGCTCGAACAGCGAGGAAGCCACCAGCGTGCCGGGCACCACGCCGCCGGTGTGGACGGGGTCTCCTGCGCCGGAAGGCGAGTCGCACGGCAGCGATACACACGGCAGCGAGGCCGAGGCCAACGCGTCCTCCGGTGACGGCGCGACCGCGTCGGGGACGGCGCTCACCGCCGACCTGGAAACCGTCGCGGGTGAGTCCGCCGGCACGGTCACCTTCGCCGAGAGCAACGGCAACGTCGAGGTGACCATCGACGTCGAGGGCCTCGAACCCGGATACCACGGCGTCCACGTCCACGAGTTCGGCGTGTGCGAGCCCGAGTCGGCACCTCCGGCCGGTGGCGAACCGGGGGCGTTCCTGTCCGCCGGTGGCCACCTGCAGGTTCCCGGCCACACTGCCGTCCCGGAGAGCGGCGACCTGCTCTCCGTCGTCGTCCACGAGGACGGCTCCGCGACCGCGACGGTCACCACCGCCGAGTTCACCCTCGAGGATCTCCAGGGTGATCGGGGCACCTCGGTGGTCGTGCATCAGGACAACGCCGGCAGCCGTCTCGCCTGCGGCGTCGTGTCCTGAGTGCACCACCCGTAATTCCGCTCACAGGGCCCGCCCGACCGGCACTCGGTCGGGCGGGCCCTGTGGTTGGATCTAATGGTGGTTGTCGAATTTCCGGGTTCTCCGCGCCCGACACTCGGTGTGGAATGGGAGATCGCGCTGGTCGACAAGACGACCCGCGAACTGTCCAACACTGCCGCGGTCGTGTTCGATGCGGTCGGCGAACTTCCTGGCGACACGCCGCGCTTGACCAAGGAGTTTCTGCGCAACACCGTCGAGCTGGTCACCGACGTGCACGACACCGTGGGTGAGGCCGTCGACGATCTGAAGGAATCGCTGAATCTGCTGCGTCGCGCCGCCGATCCGCTGGGCGTCGACCTGATGTGCGCGGGCACCCACCCGTTCGCCCAGTGGACCGACCAGATAGTCACCCAATCACCCGAATACGACGAGATGATCGAACGTACCCGATGGTGGGGTCGGCAGATGCTGATCTGGGGTGTGCACGTGCACGTGGGGGTCTCGTCGTCGCACAAGGTCATTCCGATTCTCAACGCTCTCCTCGTCAAATACCCCCACATGCTGGCGCTGTCGGCGTCGTCGCCGATCTGGGCAGGCCTCGACACCGGGTATGCGAGCAACCGGGCACTGATGTTCCAGCAGTTGCCCACGGCGGGCCTGCCGTACCACTTCGCGGACTGGGAGCAGTACACCCGGTTCATCGAAGATCAGCTCAGATCGGGTGTCATCAGCAAGCCGGGTGGGATGCACTGGGACATCCGGCCGGCACCCAAGTGGGGCACGCTGGAAGTCCGGGTCTTCGACGGCATCACCAACGTGGCCGAACTCTCGTCTCTCGTCGCTCTCGTCCACTGCCTCGTGGTCTACTACGACGAATGCCTCGACCGCGGCGAAGCACTTCCGACGCTTCAGCCGTGGCACGTCAAGGAGAACAAGTGGCGGGCGGCCCGCTACGGGCTCGACGCCGAGGTGATTCTCGACCCCGCGTGTCATGAGCGACTGGTCACCGACGATCTGCACGACCTGCTCGAGCAACTCACCCCGACAGCGGTGCGGCTGGGCTGCGCCGACGAACTCGATGCCGTCGCAGACATCCCTGTTCGGGGCGCGTCGTACCAACGTCAGCGACGCGTCGCCGAGAGCAACGGTGGAAGTCTGCTCGCGGTCGTCGATTCGTTGGTCGACGAACTGCGGGTCGACGAGTTGCGGGTCGACGAACCGCGCGGCTGAGCACCCACGGCCGGGGACGGCACACGTCTAAGCCCGGTACTGGGGGAAGTCCTCGTCGTCGAGCAGTCCGTCACGGCCGAGCTGTTCCCGGTAGGCGATGCGGCCCACACGGTGTGCGATCACAGGCGCGGTGAGCACCATGAACATGCCCGCCAACGCCAGCATCCACACGTCGAACGAGCCCCACAGGTTCAGCATCGCCCCGCCGAGTACGAACAGCAGACCGATGACCTGAGGCTTCGTTGCAGGGTGCATGCGGGAGAGCAGGTCGCGGAAGCGGACGACGCCGATCGCCGCGGTGAGCGAGATGACCGACCCGATGAGGATGAAGACGTGCCCGACGACGTCGAAGAAGTGGCTCATTCTTCGTCACGCACCCGGAATCGTGCGACCGAGACCGATCCGATGAAACCGACGAGCGTCAGTGCCACCACGCCCGGCGCGAGGGTGGTGTCGCGCGTGTACACCATCCAGATCGTCAGTCCGCAGATGGCAATGGCCAGTAGGGCATCGACTCCGACGAGGCGGTCGAGCGAGTTGGGCCCGGCGAGAACCCGATAGCCGATCAGGAGGGCGGAAACGAACAGCAGAACGCCCGACACCACGAGAATGATGGTCATATCGCTTCCTCCGTCCCGCTTCTCCACGGACTGGGCTGCCACTCCGAGTCCCGTTCGAATGTGTCGATGAGAAGACGTTCGATCAACCGCGCCGAGCGGTAGAAATCGGCAACGGCCTTGTCGGTGCTGACATCCAGCACGTGCACATACATGATCCGCCGAACCTGGTCGATCTCGAGCACCATCGTGCCCGGGATGTTGTTCATGATGTCCGTCCACAGGGTGAGCACAAGATCGGACTTGATCGTCAGTCGGCACCGCAGTACGCCGGTGACCGGAGGTGCTGCGGGCCGGATCGCCAGCCACGCGACCGAGATCGTCGACTTGATCGACTCGAAGAAGATGTAGACCCCGAGCCGCAGCGCCGACAGCAGGTGAGCGCGACCTTCCACCGGAACCTTCGGCAGCGGCAGCAGTACAGCGAGGAATCCCGCGACGAGGAGCCCGCCGATGACGTTGGCGATGCTGAGGGTGCCCCACAGCATCACCCACACGAACGCCATCCAGAGGATCACGGATACACGCAGAAGGTTGCCGCGTTTGATCATGGTGTTTCTCCCAACACGGCCTCGATGTACACCGAGCGGTCACGCAGATTCTCGGCGGCGCGGCCGCTGATGTCCAGAAGCGGACCTGCGAACACGGTCAGTCCGACCCCGATCACCACGAGCGCGATGGTGGGGATCAGCATGCCGGGAGGCATCTTCCCCACATCGGCCCGCTCTTCGAACGCGATGTCGGCTTCGGATTCGTCGATCAATGCCGACGGTCCTATGTCGGCGAGCTCGCCTTCGGGTGCGTCGGCGCGGGCACGCCAGAATGCCTTGGACCAGACCCGGGCCACCGCGTACAACGTCAGCAGGCTGGTGAGAGTGCCGCCGGCAACGAGGATCCAGGCGAGAACCGATCCGTCCTCGGCGCCGGCCTGCAGCAGTGCAACCTTGCCGATGAAACCGGAGAACGGTGGAATGCCCCCGAGATTGAGGGCAGGGACGAGGAACAGGATGGCCAGGAGCGGGCTCGTCACCGCCAGGGAGCCGAGTCGACGAAGCGACGCCGATCCGGCCTGCCGTTCGATCAGACCCACCACCAGGAACAGCGTGGTCTGGACGAGAATGTGGTGCGCCACGTAGAAGACCGCACCGCCGAGCCCGGCCTGATTCGACAATGCGATACCGAACACCATGTAGCCGATGTGGCTGACAAGGGTGAACGACAGTAGACGTTTGATGTCGTTCTGCGCGATCGCACCGAGGATACCGATGACCATCGTGAGTAGACCGGCGACGAGCAGGACGTTGTCGAGCTCACCCTGCGGGAAGATCAGGGTGTGCGCACGGATGATCGCGTACACACCCACCTTGGTGAGCAGGCCCGCGAAGACCGCGGTGACGGGGGCGGGGGCGGTGGGGTAGGAGTCGGGCAGCCACGACGACAACGGGAAGATCGCGGCTTTGATGCCGAAGGCCACCAGCAGCACACCGAAGATCGCGGTGCGAGTCCCGGAAGCCACGTCGTCCATCCGCAACGCCATCTGTGCCAGGTTCAACGTTCCCGTCGCGGCGTAGGCGAAGGCCATGCCCATCAGGAAGACCATCGACGACACCATCGAGACCATGACGTACGAGATCCCGGCGCGGACGCGGTCGGCGCTCGCCCCCAGCGTCAGCAACACGAACGACGCTGCGAGGAGCACCTCGAATCCGACGAACATGTTGAACAGGTCGCCCGCGAGGAACGCGATGTTCAGGCCCGCGGTGAGCGCGAGATAGGTCGGCAGGAAGATCGACACCGGCTGCTGCTCGTTGCCGTCGTGAATACCCTGGCCGACGGCGAACAACATGACGGACAGCAACACGATTGCTGCGATCACGAGCATCAGGGCAGCGAGTCGATCGGCCACCAGCGAGATGCCGAACGGTGCGTCCCATCCACCGACCTGCACGACCTCGATGCCGTCCTGGTCGGCGAAGTACAGCAGCGCGACTGCGACCGCGAGTGACGCGACCAGCGCGACGACGGTGACGAACCGCTGAGCGCGTGGGCGTCGGCCCAGGATCAGGGTGACCGCGGCAGCAAGTAGCGGAACGAGAATCGGCAGCGGGATGAGGAAGGCGGTGTCCAAGGTCATCGGTCGTCCTCCTTACCGTCGTCCTCGGTCTTGCGCTCGTCTTCGCCGACGCTGTCTTCGTCCTGCGCTTTCCTCTCGACTTCTTTCTTCGGCGCGAGCCGCGGGGTTCCGCTGCCGGGGTTGCGCGGATCGCTGTAGGCGGAGTCTGTGGGGTCGTCGAAATCGCCGTCGTGCAGATCCTCGTAGACCTCGAGGTCCTCGATGTTGGTGAGTGCCTCGAGCGGGATCGGATTGCCTTCGGCGTCGAACGCGTCGCCGCTCTTGCTCGGTTCGCCGGTGACGGGGTCGTCGGAGCGGTCGCGACCGGGTGCATCGGCGAGGGTCCGCCGCTGCGACACCATCGTGTCCTCGGGGTCGTTCTCGACCTCGTCACGTGCACGGAACGTGTACGAACGGTAGGTCAGTGCGAGCACGAACGCAGCGACACCCATCGTGATCACGATCGACGTGAGCACCATGGCCTGCGCGAGCGGGTCGGCCATGCCTTCTTGTCTCACGTTGTCGGCCCCGATGACGGGGGGGTCCCCGGCCGGGCCGCTGAGCGTGACGATCAGCAGATTGACGCCGTTGCCGATCAACAGCAGGCCGAGCAGCATCTTGATGATGCTTCGCTCGAGCAGGAGGTACACACCGCAGGCGACCAGCACACCGACGATGGCAACCAAAGTGAGATTCGTGGTCATCGGCGCTCACCCACGACCTCGGCGTCGAGCCGGGCGCCGAGACTCCGGAGCACATCGAGGATCAGGCCGACCACGATCAGATACACACCGAGGTCGAAGAACAGCGCGGTGACGAGTTTGATGTCGCCGATCAGTGGCAGCGTCACTTCGAGGACCGCGGACGAGAGCACGGGCGCGCCGAGGAACAGCGAGAACAGTCCGGTACCGGCGGCGAAGGTCAGGCCGAGTCCGAGGATTTTGCCGGCGTCGATGGGAACCGCCTCTCCGAGTTCGTAGCGTCCACCGGCCAGATAACGCAGGACCAGCGCCAACCCGGCGACGAGACCTCCGGAGAAGCCGCCACCCGGGGCGTTGTGACCGGCGAAGAAGAAGTACACCGACAGCACCATCATCGTGGGGAACACCAGTCGGGTGGTGACCTCCAGGATCAGCGACCGGTAGCGCGGATCGATGAGATCACCGCCGCGCAGCCACGTGATCTCGGAGTTCGCCCCGGCCGCGTCGAGCTGGGCAGCGGGTGCGTCGGCAACGCGCGGTGCGGTCCCGAAGCGGCGTGTACGGAATACCAGGCTGGCCACACCGGTCGCGGCGACGAGCAGCACCGAGATCTCGCCGAGAGTGTCCCAGGCGCGAATATCGACGAGCAGCACGTTCACCACGTTCTTGCCGTGGCCGAGTTCGTACGCAAGCTCCGGAAGTTGCAGTGAGATCGGCTCGGCGGTGCGAGCAGCCACAGCGAACGCTCCGACGACGGTCACCACCGAACCCACCGCGGCACCGAGCAGGGCCCGAGGACCGCGCTTGCCGATCTCGGCTTGTCGATCGCTCTCGGGAGGCAGTTTGCGCAGCACCAGCACGAACATCACCAGTGTGACGGTCTCGACCAGGAACTGCGTCAGCGCCAGGTCGGGGGCTCCCTGCAGGGCGAACAGGACACCGAGGCCGTAGCCGGTGACACCGACCATCAGGACGCTGGCGAGTCGGTTCCGCATCACCGTCGCGGCCAGTCCTGTGCCGATCATGATCACGCCGACGGTGAACTGCCACGGGGTGTCCCACGCGCGCACTTCCGGTGTGTCCCTGGCCCCGAAGGTGAGTAGCAGCACAGAGGGAAGAACCACCAGGGTGATGAGGATCGTGGCCTGGGTCAGCGGCAGCGAGCCTCGCTGGATGAAACTCGTCAACCTCGTCGACACGGTGTCCATGCCACGCAGCGTCGCGTCGTAGATGCGGTCGGCGTTGCCGAGCGGCGGGTGCTCGAACCGGAATCGTGCGACTGTGCGGTGGGCGAGATACAGGCTGATTCCGGCCACGATCACCACGGCGGTCAGGGCAAGTGGCAACGTCAACCCGTGGTACAACGCGAGGTGGTAGGGCTTGGCCAGCGAGGCCGGCAGTGTGTCGGCGTAGGGCGCGACGAGGGTGTCGACCCAGGGCGCTGCGAATCCGGCCGCGAGGCCGGCGACCGCGAGCAGCGACGGTGCCGACAGCAGCAACCAGCCGGGCGCGTGAAGGTCCTGTACCGCCGGGCTGGGCCGCTTGAGCTGCTTGCGACCGAAGGCCCCCCAGATGAACCGGATGCTGTAGGCGAGGGTGAGGATCGAACCGAGCACCATTCCCGCGACCGTGGCGATGCGCGCCCAGTCCGGAAGTACTTCGGCGACCAGTGCTGCTTCGAGCGCGGCTTCCTTGCCGACGAAACCGATGAACGGTGGTAGCCCGGCCATACTCGCCGCGGCCAAGGCCGCCATCACCGCCAGGATCGGGGTTCTCAGCCCGAGGTGTGCGAGCTTGCGGATGTCACGGGTGCCCGTCGAATGGTCGATGATTCCGACCACCATGAACAGACATGCCTTGAACATGGCGTGCGCGATCACCATCGTCAGTCCGGCCAGTGCGGCTTCACGACTGCCGATGCCGACAAGCGCCGTGAGGAACCCGAGCTGACTGACGGTGCCGAACGCGAGGATCAGCTTGAGGTCGAACGCACGGAAGGCGCGCCAGCCGCCCAGGATCATCGAGGCGAGGCCAAGGGTGATCACGATCGGGCGCCACGGCGCCACGTCGGCGAAGGCGGGTGCCAAACGTGCGACCAGATATATACCCGCTTTCACCATCGCGGCGGCGTGCAGATAACCGGAGACAGGAGTCGGGGCAGCCATCGCGCCGGGAAGCCAGAAGTGCAGTGGCACCACCGCGGACTTCGACAGTGCGCCGATGAGCACCAGCACGATGGCGACAGCGGGCAGCCAGCCGTCGGGCGCGGCCTCGATCACCGCGGACAGGTTGTAGCTGCCCACGAGCTGGCCGAGGATGATGATGCCGACGAGCATCGCGAGACCACCGGCCGTGGTCACGAGCAGTGCCTGTGTCGCGGCGCGGCGACTCGATGCACGTTCGGCATAGTGGCCGACCAAGAGGAACGACAGGACCGTCGTCAATTCCCAGAAGGTGTAGAGCACCAGCATGTTGTCGCTGGTGACCAGGCCGAACATTGCGCCGGCGAATGCCACCATCTCCGCTGCGAAGATTCCCAGACGAGGCTCGTCGTCCTGGAAGTAGCGCGCGCAGTAGAGCAGAATCAGTGAGCCGATACCGAGCACCAGCAGGCACATGACGGCGGAGAGCGAATCGAACCGCATGTCGAGATCCATCGACACTGCAGAGGCCCACTGGATGTTCAGTGTCTGCTCGGTGCCCCAGTTCGCGATGACCCAGCCGAGGCTCGCCAGCGGGACGAGCGCCAATGGCAGGAATGCATTTCTCCCCATGACTCTGACCAGCGGCGGTGCCAGGATCGCGGCGACCGCGTGAGCGATGAGTATGGCGAGCAAAAGGCACTCCGTCGGGGTCGGGCCGGTCGGCGGCGTGAAACTGTTCTGTTCTCAGCAGTCTGCAGCGGCGATGACCGTTGCAGAATTGTCAATGCGTTCGACACAAGAGCCGAAACGCGGGACGCCCCGACATGCGCGCCGTTCGCCGTTAATGGGCAAATCGGAATGCACCCATAGTAACGAGAGGCTTCGCACCCTTGCGAATCGGGGGTTGCGCGCGTAAAAGGTGTGGCTCAGCGCACTTGCCAGGCGCACACGGCACCCGTTGCAGCGAGTGCGAGCGCTGTCCACACGGTGTCTGCCGGCAGCAGCCAGAGAGCTCCGACGATCGCGGTCAGCGGCACCGGGAGCGACAGACCCAGGGCGGCGACGGCCGCCGACCCGGGCAGCGACGACGCGAGCGCCAGCCCGGTTCCCGCTGCGATGAGCGCCAGTCGAACCGGCAGGGGCACGTTCTCGGCGAACTGCGGCCACAGCACCGCAGCGGTGGACACTGCCAGTGCCACGACGAGCCCGGCGGCCGCGTACGGAACGTACGGGGTACAGCACACGCCGAGGGCGGCGGCCGCGACCACGAGCAGCGGCAGCCACCACTGCCCGCTGCCGAACAACTCGAGCATCACCGGATACACCGCGGCCACCGCGCCGACGACCGCCAGCACGAACCGGTCGTCTCCCGGGGGCACGACGCGGGCGGTGACCTCGGCGCCGATCACCATGACCACGAGAGCACCTACCGCGGCGAACCACATCCGTGCTCCACCGGACCCGGCCTCGGAGGTCACCAGTTCGCCGAGCAGCCGGTAACCGACGGTCAGCACGCCCGCAGCGAGCGCGGTGACCATGAGTAGCCGGGCGTCGAATCCCTGCGTACGGCCACCGGGCGTGGCGGTCAGTGCCGCCGCGACGAGCGCCACCAGCGCGAGCGCCAGCAGCCACTGGGTGATCGTCCATTGCACCGGATCCACCGGTACCTGCACACCGACCGCCGCGGCTGTGAGGAACGCAGACCACGCACCCGTGAGCAGTGCCCACGGTCCGTTCGACACCGTCCATGCTCCGGCGACCGCCGCTCCGAGCAGTACTCCGGTGGTCCCGGAGGTGACCAGCCCGACCGTGGTGAGAGTGTCGGCCGAGGCCCCCGCAGGTACCAGGTACCGGATGGAGCCCAGCACGAGGACAGCGCCGGCACCCAACGACCATGCCGTCCGCGGTGAACCAGACCGTTGCAGACCCACCACCGACACCACGGCCAAGACCGCCGTGATCATCGGTGAGAAGTCGCTGCGGGTGCCCGTCGGGAGTGCCGTCTCACCGACCATCAGGACGAACACTGCGACCGCGGAGGCACATGCCGCCGCAGCGAGCGCGGCCGGTGCAGTCGCCCGGACGGACGTCGAGGTCGGCGACATGTCAGCGTCCGTCCGCGTACGCCCGCAGATGCTCGACCTGGACGGGATCGAGCGACGGCCGGACGGCCTCGCGGGCCGCGACGACGTCCTCGGAGGTCACCGCGGCCGCATCGACCCGTCGCCGCATCGCGGCCAGCGCAGCCTCGCGGAGCACCGCGGCGCAGTCCGCCGCCGAGTACCCGTCGAGTTCCTCGGCGAGTGCGTCGAGGTCGACGTCGTCGTCCAACGGCACCGACCGGCCGGCGGTCTTCAGGATCGCGGCGCGCGCCTCGGCGTCCGGCGGCGGCACGAACACGAGCCGCTCGAGCCGCCCGGGGCGCAGCAGCGCCGGATCGATCAGGTCGGGGCGGTTGGTCGCCCCGACCACCACGACGTCGCGCAAGGGCTCGACACCGTCGAGTTCGGTCAGCAACGACGCCACGACCCGATCGGAGACACCGGAGTCCGAACTCTGTCCACGGCGTGGCACCAGGGCGTCGATCTCGTCGAGGAATACGAGCGAGGGCGCGGAGTCGCGTGCGCGCTGGAACAGTTCTCGCACCGCCTTCTCCGACGCGCCGACCCATTTGTCCATCAGCTCGGCGCCCTTGACTGCGTGCACGCTGAGACGGCCGGTGCTCGCCAGTGCGCGCACGAGGAACGTCTTGCCGCAGCCGGGCGGGCCGTACAACAGCACCCCGCGAGGCGGATCGACACCCAGTCGTGCGAACGAGTCGGGATGCTGCAGTGGCCACAGCACGGCCTCGGTCAGTGCCTGTTTCGTCTCGACCATGTCGCCCACGTCGTCGAGGCTCACGCTGCCTATCGCCAGTTCCTCGGATCCGGAACGGGACAGCGGCCGGATCACCTCGAGCGCGCCGACGAGGTCGTCCTGCGTCAGCTTCGGTTCGTCGGTGTCGCGGCTCGCGCGAGACGCTGCCCGCAGTGCGGCCTCGCGGCACAGCGCGGCCAGGTCGGCGACCACGAAGCCAGGAGTGCGTTCGGCGATCGCATCGAGGTCGAGGCCGGTGGACGGCACCGATCTCAACAGCACCTCGAGCTGGGCGCGGCGGGTGGCGCCGTCGGGAAGCGGCAGCGACAACTCGCGGTCGCAGATCTCGGGTGTCCGCACCCGCGGATCGACGCTGTCCGGCGTGGCGGAAGTCGCGACCAGAGCCACACCGTCGGTTTCGATCGCGCGGTGGAGTCGTTCGAGGATGAGCGTCGCCACCGGCTCCGCGTCGGCGGGCAGGACGGTGTCCACATCGGTGACGAGCAGTACGCCCCCGCTCCGCACCGCGTCGACGGCCGCGTTGATCCGCGCCAGCCGATCCTCTGCAGCGAGTGCGCCGATACTCGGGCCGTCGACTTCGACGACACGGCGGTTCGCGAGCACCGCCCGCGCGAACGTGGTCTTACCGACCCCTGCGGGCCCGGTCACCATCACACCGAGGTGGGGGGACGCGCCGAGGGTGCGCAGCAGTTCCGGCTCGTCGAGGGCGAGCTTGAGCCATTCGGAGAGCTTGCCGACCTGCGCCTGCAGACCGACGAGATCTTCGACGGGGGGCGCCGACGGCCGCTGCGTCTCCGTCTCGGGTGTGTTCTGGGAGAACGGTGCGGTGATCGACGGTGCGACAGGGCCAGGTCGAGTGCCGGTGATGGTCCCTGTGCTCCAGGACACCGCGGTGTTCGGCTGGATGCTGACCGGCCCGGACGGATCGACGGCCGCGACGGTGAGCAATTCTGTCGTCCACGCGATACCGAAGGTCCGCGACAGCGCACGCGTGGTGTCGGCGCTGCTGGTGCCGGGACCGAGGTCGCGCGGCAGTAGCGACACCGCGTCGCCTACGCCGACGACCTTGCCGAGCAGCGCCTGACGCAGAGTCGCGTCGGGGATCGAGCTGCTGGCGAGGGTCGAGCCGGAGACCGTCACTGCGCGTGCCCCGTACACGGTCACGGGTGCGACGACCACGGTGGCGTTCTCGCGTAGTCCGGTGTTGGAGAGGGTGACGTCGTCGAGGAGGATCGTCCCGGTGGGAGTACCGGCGGGTGCGTGCCCAGCGACGGCCGCGGTGCGTCGCGCCCCGGTGAGCGCGATCGCATCCCATTCGCGGAGCCCGAGAGCGGTGAGTACCTCCGGGTGCAGACGGACGACCCCGCGGCGGGCATCAGCCGCGGAAGTGTTGAGCCGGACGGTCAGCGCGAGTTGTGGGGTGGTCACGCGAACGAGCCTAGATTGTGGTCAGCGTCCACGCGGGCGACGCAGCCCGAGGCGCGCCGAGGAACGTCCTGTCGCGTTGAGCATGCGCCGGCCGACGGCGCGCCGGGGCAGCAGAGCCCGCGTCTCGGCGCGTATCGCCCGTCGTTCCGAGGGCTTGATGTCCCAGGTCGCGGGGCGTGCGGCGACCCACCGCTGCGACCGGATCGCGAACGGGATGTGCAGCAGGTACACACCCACCAGTGCCAGCATCAGGACGAACGGATAGGTGACGAGCGCTGCCGCGCCGGCTGCGACGAGCGCGAGCAGGCCGATCGCGAGGCGTGGCGGCACCGACACGGACTTCATGGCGAGGGTGGGAATTCTGCTGACGATCAGACCACCGGAGAAGAGCGTCCACGCCACGACGAGCGGAAACGATGTCCACCATCCGTCGCCCCACTGGATGTACGCCGCGATCGGGCTCAACGCGATGATGGCGCCGGCGGGTGACGGCACACCGACGAAGTATTCACGGGCGTACGCGGGGATGGAGTCGTCCTCGAGCAGGGTGTTGAAGCGGGCCAGACGCAGAACGATGCTCACCGCGTACAGCAACGCGATGATCCAGCCCAACGCGCTGCCGTCGAGCAACGTGACATACAGCACGAGTGCGGGTGCGACACCGAATGCGATGGCATCGGACAGCGAGTCGAGTTCGGCGCCGATCTTGCTGGTCGCGTCGAGCAGACGGGCGATGCGACCGTCGAGGGCGTCGAGGATCGCCGCGGCCCCGATCATTCCGAGGGCGATGCCGAGCTCCCCGTCGAGCGCGAACTTGACGGCCGACAATCCTGCCGACAGCGCGAGGATCGTGATCACGCTCGGAAGCAGGCGCACCGCTGCCGGGCGACTGCGAGTCTCTCCGCTGTCGTCCCCTGCCGGGACGTTCGGTTTGAGGGGAGTCACAGCACCGGATCGGACGGCAGCGCGGCAATGACCGTCTCGGCGCCGATCGTGCGCTGACCGCGCTCGACGAGCAGCGTGCTGCCTGCGGGCAGATACGTGTCGACTCGGGAGCCGAAGCGGATGAGTCCGTACGTGTCGCCGATGGGAAGCGTGTCGCCCACCTGTGCGTCGCACACGATGCGTCGCGCCAGCAGACCGGCGATCTGCACCACCCCGACCAGAGCACCGTCGCGCATCTCGAGCAGCATGCTGGTGCGTTCGTTGACCTCGCTCGCATCGGAGAGATCGGCGGAGAGGAACTTCCCGGGCTGGTGCACGACCTTGCGGACCGTGCCGCCGACGGGGCTGCGCTGCACATGTACGTCGAGCACCGACAGGAAGATGCTCACGCGGGGGAGCGGCTCGGTGCCGAGGCCGAGTTCGGCGGGCGGCACGGCCGTGTCGACGAGTGCGACCTCACCGTCGGCGGGTGCGACGACGACGCCGACCCGGTTCGGCGGGACCCGGTGCGGGTGCCGGAAGAACGTCGCGGTCGCGGCGGCGGATGCGAGGCCGGCACGGCGGACCCACTTGCGGTTGCGCCCGAGTGCAGCCACGACCAAGGGTGCAGCGACGAACGGCACCCCGCCCGGGTGAAGCGGCGGAACAGCTTTCTTGATCAGGTCGACGACATGTGCTGCACCGCTGGTCGGTGGTGTTCCAGCGGGTGTGGGCTTACGTGCCACGGCTCCTCTTCACTCACGTTCATCGGGTTGCCCGGCCGGGCCGCCCCCAGGACACCTGAGAGTACGTGAGTATAGAGGTGCGTGGTCAGACGGATGCGCGTGCCTCGGCTTCGTTCTTGATCCGGGCGAGTGTGGAATTCATGCCGACGACCATGTCGTCGTCGAAGTTCTCCTGACCTCCGAGGAAGTACTTGATGAGGGTCTGCGAGACCTTGCTGGTGCCGGTGGGAGCCTCGCGGCGCTGCACGATCCGGGTACCGGTCTCGGTGGGTTCGAGGACGAACGACCAGATCGAACGGTTCTCGTTGACACGGAAGCGCAGTTCGCGGCCGGGCTCGAACGTGAGGACCTTGGATGTGGTGGGCCACACCAGGATGCCCTTGCGGTTGATGTTGATCGTCGACGTTCCGGCGCCGACGCTGCCGCCGCGGATGATCATCTTGCGGCACTGAGGGCTCCACTCGCCCATCCGCTGCAGATCCGAGACCACACTCCACACCCGGGTCGGGTCTGCTGCGACGTCGATGGTGGCTTCGAGTGTCTTGGACATGTCTACTCCTGCTCAGTGTGTGGTACTCGAGGTTACAAAAAAGATCCGGCGTCGATCCTATCCGATGATGTGGTGGCGGTCACCAGGTCAGTCGCAGAAACGCTCCGAGGTCGACGAGTTCGTCGGGTGTCGCCGGGAGATGATCCGTCAATGCACGCGAGCGGATGACGATCGCACACCACTGTCCCCGTGAGAGCGCGACGTTGAGCCGGTTGCGCGAGAGCAGGAACGACATCCCGCGCGGTACGTCCTCGATCGCCGACGCCGTCATCGACATCACCACCACCGGAGCCTCACGACCCTGGAATTTGTCGACCGTGCCCACATCCACCCGGGTCAACCCGACATCGGACAGGCCGGACCGGATCATCGCCACCTGCGCGTTGTACGGCGCGACGACGAGCACATCCTTTTCCTCGATGGGTCTTGGTGCGGTTTCTGCGTTGTCGAGCCACCCGGTGCCCAGCAGTGCCTGCACCCGGCGCACCACCTCGTCGCTCTCCTCGACCGAGCACGTCGCGTTGCCGAAATGCTCGACCGTCACCGTGTGCACGCCGGGCGAGAGCCCGTCGAGGGCGCGCGACGTGGTGTGGTCGGACTGGGACAGCAGCCGCCCGTCGTACGACAGGTCCGACACCCGCGCGCACAGGTCGGGATGCATGCGCCAGGTGCGCGACAGGAAGAACCCCCGGTCGGCGGGCAGTGCGCCGTGCCCTTCGGCGAGCCGGCCGAGGGCCGACTCGTCGGCGGGTTCGGGGTGTGTGCCTTGACTGACCTGAGGCAACTGCTGAGGATCGCCCAGGAGCAACAGGTTCCGCGCACTCGTCGCGACGGCGACGGTGTTGGACAGGCAGAACTGCCCGGCCTCGTCTATGACCAGCAGATCCAGGCTGCCCGGCGTGATGCAGTTCGTGTTCGTGAAATCCCATGCGGTGCCGCCGACGACATAGCCCTCGTGGAGTCCGTCCAGATATCCTGTCAGGGCCTTGGTGTCCTTCGCGGGTGTCCATGTCGGCTCGGCGGTCCTTGCCTTGGCCTTCGCGACGACCTCGCCCGGCACGCCCGCCTTGACGATGCCGTCGAGCATGTTCTCGACCACGGAGTGCGACTGCGCGACCACCCCGACCCGCCAGCCGTGCTCGCGGACGAGTGCGGCGACGACGCGGGATCCCGTGTACGTCTTCCCGGTGCCGGGCGGACCCTGCACGGCGACGTACGAATCGTCGAGGTCGAGGACAGCAGCGGTGATCGCGGCGGGGAACCCGCCGTCGCCGACCGGAGGTAGCGCGCCGGAACGGGTGCGCGGCGGGGTCCTTCGCAGGATGTCGACGGCGGCCGTGGACGGTAGATCCGGCAGCGACGCGCACATGGCGCCCGCCGCCGATTCGATCGCCTTCTCGATACTGGCCGCCCCGATCGGGGAACCGGGCGTGATCGCCATCGGCAGAAACGAATACTCCTCATCGGTCTGCAGCAACTCCTCGATCACGAGCACGTCGTGGAAATCGCTGCCGGACCGGCGTTCGAGGATCTTCCCGCCCGACCACGCCCGCGTCCACGGGCCACCGTCGGGCAGTCCGTCCGGTGCCGGCGCTTCGTACAGCAGGAACACCGAATCGCCGGCGCGCACCGTGCTCCCGGTGTCGAAATCACCCGTGACGGCCAGATGGCGCCGGGCCTTGCGCTTGCGCGGCGGCAGGTGCCAGTCGGCCTCGACCGCGACGGAGGTCGCGACGAGCGTGTCGCGGGTGTCGGCCCATTCGTCCACCGGACTCGACAGGCGGTCGAAGTGGGCCCACCAGAACGGTTTCCGCTCCCGCCGGTGGTAGCCGAGCGAGGCCGCCATCAATGCTGCGGCCTGCTGGTCGTCGGTGCGCTCGCCCGTTGCCTCGCCCGCGAACTCCCAGAGCGTGACCTCCGCGGGATGCGGTTCGAGGGGGAGTGCGGCCTCCTCGTGTGTGACCCCGGTGGTGGCGACACCGTGCTCTGCGGCCCGGTCGAGCAACCAGTTGCGCAGCTGCCACGTCGACACGCAGTCGTCCTCGTTGTACGACGCGATCGAGTCGAGTAGCTTTGCGGCTTCTTCGGTCCGCTCGGCGTCGCGGAGATCGCAGTAGTCCGCATACGCGACTATCGACGCACCGGCATCGGGCACCTCACCCTGCCGCGCCGGCATGTACAGCGGCTCGAGCTTCTTGATGCTGTACGACGACTCGCCGGCGCGAAGAGCAGCGCGCACAATCGGATACAGGTCGACCAGAACGCCGTCGCGGAGCAGGCCGTCGACCTGCTCCTCGCCCACGCCGTGCCGGCCCGCCAGGCGCAGCAGTGCGGACTTCTCGTACGGCGCGTAGTGGTAGATGTGCATCTTCGGGTGCGTTCGGCGGCGCTGCGCGACGTACTCGAGGAAATCGAGTAGTGCGCGTCGCTCCTCGGCGCGCGTATGAGCCCAGAACGGGCGGAACGTCGGATCGGTCGCACTCGGACCCGAACCGTGTCCTTCCAGCACACCGAACAGGTACTCGAGTCCCCAGTCGGGGCCGCCGTGCTCGCACCACAGCGGGTCGCCCTCGAAGTCGAAGAAGATGTCTCCGTCGTCCGGGTCGGGCAGTGCGGCAAGGGAACCCGGCTCGTAGACGTCGACGACAGGTTCGCCGGTCTGCTCCTGCCGCAGCTGCACCTGCGCTTGTGCACGCAGTGCGGCGTATGTGCGGTGAGACATTCCCGGCACGGGCTCCTCCCGTGTGCAGAGATCGTCGATCGTCGTGATGCCGCCGGCGATCAGGCGGGCGCGCTGCATGGACCGCATGCCCGCGACCAGCAGCAGATCGCGATGGGTCGCCACCTGAGGTTCGCACGTGTTGCAGCGGCCGCACGCGGTGTGCCCTGCGTCGGCCCAGCCCACGGGAACTCCAGCGTCGTGATGGCCATCGACCAGGCGCTGCAGATGCAGCCGGCGCTGCGAGTAGACGGGAGCGATGTCGGCGAGGGGGTACGACGCGATCGTGCAGTCGCCGAGGATCAGGTGTGCGTGCGGCGCGACCGGGATTCCGGTGTGTGCGAGGGCATCGGCGTAGGCGGCGAGCTGCAACAGCGCCTCGACTCGCGCATGGCGGGCCAATTTCGTGTCGTATACGGCGTACGTCTCGCCGCTGCGGACGAGGAAATCGCAGAACCCCACGAACCGGCCGTCGAAGAACGTGCCCTGGTAGATCACGTCGGCACCGGATCGGGCGGCCTCGACCGTGGCGCGGGCAGCAGCGTCGTAGCCCTCGCGGGTGTGGTCGGGGCGGGCGAGCTGCACGACACCGTCGCCGAATTCGTCGCGGTACCGGTCCAGGACGCGTTGCTCGTGGGCGTTGCCGAGACGGGCGGTGCGGTCGAGCATCGGATCGACGACGGCATTGGGTCGTGGCCCGCGACCGAGGACAGCGTCGACTGTGCTGAGCAGTGCGAACTCGCACTGAGCGGCATCGGCCAGATCGCGCGAGCTGTAGACCAGCACATCGTCGAGCAGAAACATCGGCGCCGCCTCCCGCGTGGTGTCGTTGCCCGACTATGGCAGACGAGGGTGACAGCCGACGGCTACCTCGCGGACGGAGTTACCAACGCCGATGCGAGGTCGAGGCGAGCGGTGCGAGCGGTGCGAGCGGTCGTGCGCGTGGGAGCGGTGCGCAGCGGAGTTGTCCCCGGTGCGCGATCGAGTGGGCGCGCATGGCCTCCCGGTGCGCGATCGAGTGGGCACGCATCGCCTCCCGGCGGGCGAGCATTGCGGCCCGGGCGGCCTCTCGTCGTGCGTCGTGTGCGCGCGAGGAGCATCCGCCTCCTTCGATTCCGAGCACGGTCCGGCCGAGGAGTACCAGGCCCCACGGTCCGATGACCCACAGCGGCCACGGGTAGACCATCGATGCCGTCCCGAGTGACACCAAGGCCCAGACCAGCACGTTGATCGCGCTCACACCGAGCCACGCAGTCCACTCGATCCTCTGATGGACGGGAAGCCGCCGACGGGCGCGTGCCGTGGTCGGCGCTGGAGGAGTGGACCGGGGAAGGTCGGTGAACTGCGCGCGCGCCTCGGCGACGGTCGTCGATGCGTAGACGGCGGAGGCACGGGTGTCGAACTCGTCGATGGTGAGGCGCCCGCTGCCGACGTGCTGTGCAAGTTCGTCGACGAACCGCTCGCGTTCGGAATCGGAGATCCTGTCGGAGTCGGGAATGTAGGGGTTCTCGGTGGCCATGGGGTCCTCCAGCGGAGATTTCCTGCCCTGATGAGCTTCCATTGTGGAACGTCGTTGTTTCCATGATGGATATGACACAGTGGAATGTCAACGGTTTTCTCGAGACAGGATGCTCGAGACAGGATGAGGGGAGCGCGTGATGGCCGGACGTCCGCTCAACGCGACCGCAGCGTCGCTGCTGGGTTTTCTGCACGAGGGTCCGATGACGGGGTGGGACCTGGTGACCACGGCGCAGGAGCGGATCGGCAAGTTCTGGTCGCTCACTACCAGCCAGGTGTATCGGGAACTTACCGCGATGGAACGAGACGGCCTGATCGTGCCCGGTGAGAAGGGTCCGCGCGACCGCAAGCCCTACACACTCACCGACGCCGGCCGGCAGGCGTTCGCCGAATGGATCGATCGTGACCCCGGACCGGAGAACATCCGGCACCCGCTGCTCCTCACCGTCGCTTTCGCCGACCACCTGCGTCCGGAACGGCTCGCGGAGATCCTCGCGCACTATCGGGCCGCACACGAGAAGCAGCTCGCCGGTTACGAAGACCTCATGGCCCACCACGACCTGCCGGACTTCTCCGCTGCCACCGTCGAGTTCGGAATCGCATACGAACGCGCGGCGCTCACATGGCTCGAGGGCATGGACGCACGTCTCGCGAGCCGGCAGCAGAGTCCGTCAACGGAGCGGATCGAAATGCCGTAGCACCGGATCGGTATGGCCGGTCATCGCACCCGCGAGTAGCCGACCCGTCAGCGGTCCGAGCGCGACTCCCCACATACCGTGACCGCCCGCGACGAACACCCGCGGTGATCGGGTGCCACCGATCAGCGGCAGCCCGTCGGCCGTGCACGGTCTCGACCCGACCCATGCCTCGCTGCGGTCGTCCCAGTCGACGTCGCGCAGCAGCGGGCGGGTCGTGTCGACGATCGCGCGGATCCGCCGCGGATCGAGGGGCGCGTCGGGGCTGCGGAACTCCATCATTCCGGCGATGCGGAACCGATCGTGCAGAGGAGTGCAGGCCACGCGCTGCACAGGGAAATACACCGGGTTCTTGGGAAGTTCGTCGGGCACCACGCTGAAGCTGTACCCGCGACCGGCCTGAACCAGGGTGCGCACCCCGAAGTCGTGGGCCAGTGCATTCAGCCGCGCTCCGGTCGCGAGGACCACCGCATCGACGGACACGTGGTCTCCGTCGGCGGAGATCACGTCCACCACGCCGTTGCCCGGGTCGCGCACCTCGCTGACGTCGAAGCCGGTGACGATCTCACCACCGCGTGCTCGCACCGTATCCGCGAGCGCGGCGACGAAGCGCGGGGGATCGATGAATCGCTGACCGCGGATCCTCACTCCCGCGCGCACCTTGTCGCTGAGCAGGGGTTCGAGCGAGTGCACGGCCTCGGCGTCGAGGACCTCGTAGTCGACCTCGCCTCCCGTTGCTCGTACGTGGTCGAATTCCTCGAGCAGGTGGTCGCGGTCGGTTTCCGCGGTGAACGCCGCGAGGAAGGGGTCGGCGTCGCGGGTCTGCTCGGCAACGCCGCCGTCCGCCAGGTCGTCGTATGCCCCCAGTGCAACCCTGTTGACCTGGGCGAACACTTCCAGTGCCGCCATCTGATGTCGTGTGGTGCAGTGCCGGGCGAAATCCGCGAGGAAGCGGATCAGCTTCGGGTCGAGCGTGGGCGGCACGTACACCGGTGACGACGGGTTGAACATTGCGCGCAGCCCGTATTTCAGTACCGACGGCTCCGGTAGGGGCAGGGTCAGGGCGGGCGTGAGCCACCCGGCGTTGCCCCACGACGCGCGTTCGCGTCCGGTCGATGCAGGCGCGCGTTCGCGTCCGGTCGATGCAGGCGCGCGTTCGTGTCCGGTCGGGTCGGTGGCATCCATTGCGACGCCGGTCCGGTCGACAACGGTGACGGCCACACCTCGGTCCTGCAGAAACCACGCGGTGGACAGTCCCACGATGCCGGCACCGGCCACGGCCACTCGACGAATCGTCATGACCAACTCCTGTCGACGCAGAGGTACGTCCCTCCATCATGGCTCTATCGGGGGGTTCTGCACGCGTGTCGCCGGCCGTCCTAATATTCGAGGGGGAAATCTGCTTGTCGAAGGGGACATTGAGTTGAGTACACACGTCGAACAGCGCGAATTCCAGGCCGAGGCGCGCCAGCTGCTGGATCTGATGATCCACTCGATCTACTCCAACAAGGACACCTTCCTGCGTGAGTTGATCTCCAATGCGTCCGATGCGCTGGACAAACTCCGTCTGGAGGCGTTCCGGAACAAGGACCTGAACGTCGATACGTCCGATCTGCACATCGAGCTCGATGTCGACAAGGACGCCCGCACCCTCACCATCCGCGACAACGGCATCGGTATGTCGCGCGACGAGGTCGTCGACCTGATCGGCACGCTCGCTCGCTCCGGCACCGGTGAGCTGCGCAAGAAGTTGCGCGAAGCGAAGGACGCCGCGGCGTCCGAGGAGCTGATCGGGCAGTTCGGTATCGGCTTCTACTCCGCGTTCATGGTGGCCGACAAGGTCACGCTCGTGACACACAAGCCGGGTCAGGATGCAGGAACCCGGTGGGAGTCGAGCGGCGAGTCCACCTACACGATCGAAGACGTCGAGGATGCGCCGCAGGGAACCTCGGTGACGCTCCATCTCAAGCCCGAGGACGCCGACGACCATCTCTACGACTACACGTCGCAGTGGAAGCTCGAGGAGATCGTCAAGAAGTACTCCGACTTCATCGCGTGGCCCATCCGCATGGAGGTCTCCCGGACCACCAAGGGTGAGGACGGCACCGACGAGGTCACCTTCGAGACCAAGACCCTCAACTCGCAGAAGGCGCTGTGGGCGCGTTCGCGCGACGAGGTGTCGGACGACGAGTACCACGAGTTCTACAAGCACGTCGCCCACGCGTGGGACGAACCGCTCGAGATCATCCCGATGCGTGCCGAGGGAACATTCGAATACCAAGCCCTGCTGTTCATTCCGACGCACGCCCCATTCGATCTGTTCGCCCGCGAGCGCAAGACGGGCATCCAGCTCTACGTCAAGCGTGTGTTCATCATGGACGACTGCGAAGACCTCATCCCTGAATACCTGCGTTTCGTCAAGGGTGTTGTCGACGCGCAGGACCTATCGCTCAACGTCTCCCGGGAGATTCTGCAGCAGGACCGCCAGATCCGGGCCATCCGTCGTCGTCTCACGAAGAAGGTCCTGTCCACCGTCAAGGACATGGCGACCCAGGACGCCGACAAGTACCGGACCTTCTGGAACGAGTTCGGGCGCGTCCTCAAGGAAGGTCTGATCTCCGACACCGACAACCGCGACACGTTGCTCGCGATCTCGTCGTTCGATTCCACGGCGAGCGCCGAGGAGCAGACCACGCTCGCCGGATACGTCGAGCGCATGAAGGACGGCCAGGACGAGATCTACTACATCACCGGCGAGTCCCGTCAGCTGCTCGAGAGCTCCCCTCACATGGAGGCGTTCACGGCGAAGGGCATCGAGGTGCTGTTGCTGACCGACCCTGTCGACGAGATGTGGGTGACGTCGGTTCCCGAATTCGAGGGCAAGGCATTCCGGTCGGTCGCGAAGGGCGAGGTGGACCTCGATACCGAGGACGAGAAGAAGGCGGCCGAAGCGGAACGCGAGGAGCAGGAGAAGGAGTTCGGTGATCTCCTGACGTGGATGAAGGAGACCCTCGACGAGCACGTCAAGGAGGTGCGTCTGTCGTCGCGTTTGACGACGTCGCCGGCCTGCATCGTGGGCGACACGTTCAGCATGTCGCCGGCGCTCGAGCGCATGTACAAGGCGTCGGGTCAGCCGGTGCCGCACACCAAGCGGATCCTCGAACTGAACCCGGGGCACCCGCTGGTGTCGGGGCTGCGCGCGGCGCACGATGGTCGCACCGACGACCCGGCACTCGCCGACACTGCGGAGCTGCTGTACGGGATGGCCTTGATCGCCGAAGGCGGCGAGGTCGACGATCCCGCGCGCTTTACGCATCTGCTCGCGGACCGGCTCGCCCGCACGGTCTGAACCGGCTCACTCGGGCTATAGGCTCGAGGTATGAGCGACGTGGCGGGAGTGCTGTTCGACATCGAGGGCGTGATCGTGACGTCGTGGGAGCCGGTGCCCGGCGCCGCCGACGTCCTCGCGCAACTCCGCGAGAGCGGGGTACCGCGGGCGTTCCTGACCAACACCACGTCACGGACGTGTGCCGAGATCGCTGCAACGCTCAGCGATCTCGGCATGCCCGTCGAGCCGAGCGAGATCGTCACGGCCGCGTCGCTCACGGCCGAGTATCTGAAGCAGACGTACCCGGGACGCCGGTGCTGGGTGCTCAACGACGGCGACGTCGATGCCGATCTCGAGGGGATCGAGCGCGACGACGACGATCCCGATGTGGTGGTGCTCGGCGGTGCGGGGGAGCAATTCACGCATCGGACGATGAGTCGGGTTGCCGAGCTGATGCTCGACGGTGTCCCCGTCGTCGCGATGCACCGTGCGGCCAGCTGGCAGGGGCCCGACGGGCTGCGCCTCGACACGGGTGCCTATCTTGCCGGGCTCGAGGAGCTCAGCGGTCAATCGGTGGTGGCGGTGGGGAAGCCGTCGATGCAGGGCTTCCTCGCGGCCGCGGACATCATGGATGTCGACCCGTCGCGCATGGTCGTCGTCGGTGACGATCTCTACGGCGAGGTGCTGCCTGGGCAGCGGCTGGGAATGACGGGAGTCCTGGTGCGCACCGGAAAATTTCGCCGGTCCGTGCTCGAGCTCGCGGTCGACCGGCCGGACCACGTGATCGACTCGGTCGCCGATCTGCCGGAGTTGCTTCGATCGGTGTGATTCGGCTCTCGCGCGCCGCACCTGCGCCCGGTACCCTGCGCCCCGGGGGCATTCTCCCGCCTTCTTCCAGCGCAGAGGAGCACTTCTTGTCCATTCGTTCTCTCCGGTCCGTCTTCTCCGGCCGTCGTGTTGCGCAGGCGTTCGCGGCGGTTGCCGTCGGCGCAGCTTCGTTCGCCTCGGTGGGCGCGGGTACGGCGTCGGCCGCTCCGGTGACGTGTGTGTCGCCGCCGTCCGAGAATCAGATCCTGGTGTCGGATACGGCGAGCTGTGGTGCGACGACCACCGGCGAGGGCTTCGCGCGGGCATCGGCAGCCGACAGCGGCACTGCGGTGTCGGTCGCCGAGTCCGCGGGTGCCGCCGAATCCCAGGCAACCGGGTTCGGTACGGCGCTCAGTGCGGCGCGCGACGGCGGCCGCTCGTACGCGTACGCGCTCGGCGGCGGTCTGAGTCATTCGTGGGCTCAGGGTCCGGCGACCACGTTGTCGGTGGCGGGCTGGGGTTCGGGAGCGACGGCCGACACGACCGGTGTCACGTGCATCGGTGCCCAGTCGTTCGCAGTCAATACCGCCACGGGGCAGTGGTGCGCCGTGGGTGTGGGCTCCACGCCGCGCTAGTCGATGGGGTGCAGAAGCCTTCTGCACCGTGACGAGGGTGGTCGAGTGCCGGTAACCTTGCACTCGCCACCCTCGAGTGCTAAAAATGCAGTTGGCACTCACGACAAGCGAGTGCCAGGTCGGGACGGTGAGACCGGGAAAATATCGACACCCCTGGTCGTCCGTCGCGGGCACTGATTCCGGCCGAAGGCGTTACTTGGGCGACCGACGAGGGGTCGTTCAGTGACGATGGGCCGACCCGCAAACGGTCGTCCTGTGAAATGGGCCGACCCGACGAGCGGTCGACCTAGGTGTCACCCCGATATCCGGAGGATCACTTCGCAATGGCCAAGATCATCGCGTTCGACGAAGAGGCCCGTCGCGGCCTCGAGCGGGGCCTGAACAGCCTCGCCGACGCAGTCAAGGTGACGTTGGGCCCCAAGGGTCGCAACGTCGTGCTCGAGAAGAAGTGGGGCGCCCCCACGATCACCAACGATGGTGTGTCCATCGCCAAGGAGATCGAGCTCGAGGACCCGTACGAGAAGATCGGCGCCGAGCTGGTCAAGGAAGTTGCCAAGAAGACGGACGACGTCGCGGGTGACGGCACCACGACCGCTACCGTGCTCGCCCAGGCGCTCGTGCGCGAGGGTCTGCGCAACGTTGCTGCCGGCGCGAACCCGCTCGGCCTCAAGCGCGGCATCGAGAAGGCCGTCGAGGCCGTCACTGCCAAGCTGCTCGACACCGCCAAGGAAGTCGAGACCAAGGAGCAGATCGCAGCGACCGCAGGCATCTCTGCCGGCGATCCCGCGATCGGTGAGCTGATCGCCGAGGCCATCGACAAGGTGGGCAAGGAAGGCGTCATCACCGTCGAGGAGTCCAACACCTTCGGCCTCCAGCTCGAGCTGACCGAGGGCATGCGCTTCGACAAGGGCTACATCTCCCTCTACTTCGCGACGGACGCCGAGCGTCAGGAAGCCGTCCTCGAAGACTCGTACATCCTGCTCGTCAGCTCCAAGATCTCGACGGTCAAGGACCTGCTGCCGCTCCTGGAGAAGGTCATCCAGTCGGGCAAGCCGCTCGTCATCATCGCCGAGGACGTCGAGGGTGAGGCTCTGTCCACCCTCGTCCTGAACAAGATCCGCGGCACCTTCAAGTCCGTTGCCGTCAAGGCTCCGGGCTTCGGTGACCGCCGCAAGGCTCAGCTCGCCGACATCGCCATCCTCACCGGTGGCGAGGTCGTCAGCGAAGAGGTCGGCCTCTCCCTGGAGACCGCCGGTCTCGAGCTGCTCGGCCAGGCTCGCAAGGTCGTCGTCACCAAGGACGAGACCACCATCGTCGAGGGTGCGGGCGATCCCGACGCCATCGCCGGTCGCGTCAACCAGATCCGCGCCGAGATCGAGGCGTCGGATTCGGACTACGACCGCGAGAAGCTGCAGGAGCGCCTCGCCAAGCTGGCGGGTGGCGTTGCAGTCATCAAGGCCGGCGCTGCGACCGAGGTCGAGCTCAAGGAGCGCAAGCACCGCATCGAAGATGCCGTGCGCAACGCCAAGGCTGCCGTCGAAGAGGGCATCGTCGCCGGCGGTGGCGTGGCCCTGCTGCAGGCCGCTCCGGTTCTCGACGACCTCAAGCTCGAGGGCGACGAGGCCACGGGTGCCAACATCGTCAAGGTTGCCCTCGAGGCTCCGCTGAAGCAGATCGCTTTCAACGCCGGCCTCGAGCCCGGCGTCGTCGCGGAGAAGGTTCGCAACCTGCCCGCCGGCAGCGGCCTCAACGCCGCCACCGGTGACTACGAGGACCTCCTCGAAGCAGGCATCAACGATCCGGTCAAGGTCACCCGCTCGGCGCTGCAGAACGCTGCGTCCATCGCGGCCCTGTTCCTGACCACCGAGGCCGTTGTGGCCGACAAGCCGGAGAAGGCCGCCGCTCCCGTCGGCGACCCGACCGGTGGCATGGGCGGCATGGACTTCTGATCCAGCCCCCGGCACACGCCAGGTAGCTCGTCGCGAGGCCCGATCCCACTTCGGTGGGGTCGGGCCTCGTCTCGTGGTGTGGGTTCTGCCCCTGTGTCACGTACCAAGATCTTGACCCTTTCGTGACCTTCTGGTGGGGATCGTGTAGAAACAACGGTGTGATTCGGGGCTGGTCGGGGAGCGCCGGGGCGAGTCGTCCGACTCGTCGTGGGACGGGACGGTTTTCGAAGGGTGTGGGGTCTTGGGGTCGATGTGGTTCCGACGTGCATGTGGCGTCGTGACGGTTGGATTGGCGGCCGCAGTATGTGTACCGGCGGGGGTATCGGCAGAGCCGGGTCCGGGATCGTCGTCTGTGGGGGAGCGAGCTTCGGAGCTGTCGCATCTCGAGGTGGAGAACGATCGTACGGTCATCGCCCACGTGTATTCGGCGTCGATGGATACCGTCGTGCCGCTTCGGGTGCGGATGCCGGCCGACAGCAGTGAGCCGCGGCCCACGCTGTATCTGCTCAACGGATCGGGCGGTGGCCAGGGGATTGCCACCTGGGACGAGCAGACGGACGTCGACGAGTTCTTCGCCGACAAGAACGTCAATGTGGTGACTCCGCTGGGCGGACGCTACAGCTACTACACGGACTGGGAGCGGGACGATCCGGAACTCGGCCGCAACAAGTGGACGACGTTCCTCACCGAGGAGTTGCCGCCCATCATCGACGAGCAGTTCGAGACCACCGGAGCGAATGCGATTGCGGGCCTGTCGATGTCTGGAACATCGGTGCTCGGCCTGGCGACCGCCGCGCCCGAGTTGTACCGCGCTGTCGGTGCATACAGCGGCTGCGCAGAGACGAGTACCCCCGTGGGGCAGGCATACGTCCAGGCTGTGGTGCGGGTCAAGGGCGGCGACCCCGAGAACATGTGGGGTCCGGTCGGTGGACCGGGGTGGATCGAGAACGACCCGTATCTCAATGCAGAGAAGCTCCGCGGGGTCGAGTTGTACGTGTCGGCGGCGACGGGCCTTCCAGGTAAGCACGATCAGTTGAGCTCGAGGTCGATCAACTACGACCCACTCGGCCTCGTGGGGCAGCTCGTCGTCGGTGGGAGCATCGAAGCGGCCGTGCACCACTGCACGACGCGCCTCGCGGATCGGCTCGAGGAGTTGGAGATTCCTGCCCACTTCGAATGGCGGAACGGTACGCATTCGTGGGATTACTGGGAGGACGATCTGCACAAGTCGTGGCCCATGATGGCGGCAGCCATCGGGTTGTGACGGTGGTGGTACCCATCGTCGGCGAGGGCCGGCTCAGAGCCGGCCCTCGCCGTTCTGTGTCTGCTACTCGAATTCCGCGAATTTGACCGTTTCGTGACCATTGCGGAGCTTTATGGTGTAGAAATGGTTTCACTCCGGCCGGGCGGGGTGTCGTGACCGACGTTCGTCCGGCGGGTTCCCAAGGATTCGGGAGGACGGTCGGGTGGTCTCGTTCCGGCGAACGTGTGCGGCGTTGTCGGTTGCTGCGCTCGCATCTGTGTGGTCAGCGATATGTGCGACTGAAGTTGCTGCCGAACCGGTTTCGAATCTGTCCGGTATCGAGGTCGAGGGTGATCGTACGGTCGTCCTGCACGTCTACTCGGCTGCGATGGATCGGGTCGTCCCGCTCCGGGTGCGGACACCGGCCGACACCAGCGTTCCGCGGCCCACGTTGTACCTGCTCAATGGGGCCGGAGGTGGGGAGGGGAAGGCCACGTGGGACGCTCGCACCGATATCGATGAGTTCTTCGCCGACAAGAACGTTAACGTCGTCACTCCGCTCGATGGGTCGTTCACCTATTACACCGACTGGGAGCGCGACGACCCGGCGCTCGGCCGGAACAAATGGACGACGTTCCTCACGCAGGAGCTGCCGCCGATTGTCGACGAAACTTTCGGTACCACAGGTGTGAATGCAATTGCGGGGCTGTCGATGTCGGGCACCTCTGTCTTGAGTCTGGCGATCGAGGAACCGTCGCTGTACGAGGCGGTCGGGGCGTACAGCGGGTGTGCCGAGACCAGTACCGAGCTGGGGCAGCTCTATGTCCGCACCGTCGTCGAGAGTCGTGGGGAGGCGGACGTCGAGAACATGTGGGGCCCGCTCGATGGGCCCGGCTGGGTCGCGAACGACCCGTACGTCAACGCGGAGAAGTTGCGGGGTATCGACCTGTACATCTCGTCTGCGACCGGGCTGCCGGGGCCACACGAGAACCTGGGTGCGAGATCGGTCGAAGGCGATCCCGGGCTTCTGTTGAATCAGATCGTTGTCGGGGGTGTCATCGAGGCCGCGGTGAACGACTGCACGCACCGTCTGGCTTCCCGGCTCGATGAGCTGGACATCCCCGCGACGTTCGAATTCCGCTCCCAGGGAACACATTCGTGGGGCTATTGGCAGGACGACCTCCACGCCTCCTGGCCGATGATTGCGGGCTCTATCGGATTGTGATCGTGTGAGTTGCTCGCGGCCCGGCTTCTGGCTGGGCGGCCGAACGCTGACGTCATTCTCGAGAGCTATTGCGGTGCATGATGTTCGGAGTTCGCAATTTCAAATATTTTCTTACGCAACATCATTGACGATGCCGATGTCGTGTCGTAATGTGAGTTATGGCACACCGTGTTCTCGAGTTCGTCAGTGCCACATCACCTCAACCATTCGGGCGTAGGAGGATCAATGGGTAGCACTACCATCACCGAAATCATCACCTTCATCTTCTCGTTGCTTTCGCAGAGCGCAGAATTCCTCAGCTGAACTCACTGAATCTGTTGATCCGACGTCCGGAAGCGTGAGGCTTCCGGCGACACACTGGAGGAAAGATGGGCAGTATTACCGGCGGTCTCGAAGTCATCAACCAGCTCATCGGGCTCGTACTGGCCATTGCGCCGGCGCTACTCACCGGGTCGCTGTAGTTCGGAAGTGTTGAAAGGCCGTGGATCTCGTCTCTCCCGGGATTCACGGCCTTTGCGCTGTCATTCTGGGATGATCACCCAGAGTGCGAGGTACAGCAGGATTGCGGTGCCGCCGGTGATGAAGGACGCAACCACGGCAGCAGCACGGACGATGTTGACGTCGATGCCGAAGTATTCGGCGATTCCACCGCACACGCCGCCGAGCATGCGCTTGGAAGTCGAGCGGGTGAAGGTGCGGGGTGTGTTGTTGTCGAAAGTCATGAGGTAATCGTGCTCCTTGTCGAGTGTGTGCACATCAGGGCCGGCCCCGATCTTCACCCTGAACTTCTTCTCGGGGTCTCGTGTGACGGTGTCCCGCGGCGGTGCAGCCACTGGTCGGCGCCGAAGATGTCATTCCGGCAGAATGATCCAGAGTGCGAGGTAGAGCAGGACCGCGGTGCCGCCGGTGAGGAAGGCGGTGAGGACCGCGCCGGCCCGTACGAGATTGGTATCGATGCCGAAGTATTCGGCGATTCCGCCGCAGACGCCGCCGAGCATGCGCTGCGAGGTCGAGCGGATGAACGGACGCGGCGGGTTGTTGTCGAAGGTCATGAGGTTTTCGCCCTCCATGTGGGATATGCGAACAGTGGAGTGGGTGGGCGTCGGTACGTCGGACACAACGCTGGGTGTCAGCGGCATACGACGGTCAATCCGATACCGCGCCAGATCTTCGTTTCCTTGCGATCCCAGCTGTCGGTGCGGGAGTTGTACGTCGATTCGGTCTCGGTCCGGTAGCCGCGGTCGCGCTGCTCGGTCACCGCGCACGTGCCCGAGATGTTCCCCGAGCGGTTGGTGACCGAGTACGGCGTACCGCTGGCGGAGAGCGTCGAGGCGGCTGCGTGCTCTTCCATTCCGACGACGCTGGGCGCGGAATCAGCTGCGGCGACGCCCGTTCCGATTGTCAGAGCTGCGGCGCCGGTGAGCAGTGCGGTCATGATGGTCTTACGCATTTCAATCTCCCGAAGTGGCTGTATGAGGCTTTGTCGAACCGATGCATTGATCGTGCGCCTCGGACCACTTCGGGCACATCGGGGACAGACCCCCGTCTGTACCCTGAACTTTCGGTCAGGGTTCTCTACGACAGCACCCGCACGGAACTTGCCGTACGGGTGCTTCGAGTGTGCTGTGCTCGACGGAGAGCGTCAGGCACTTCTGCGTTTGGCGAGCGTCTTCTTGAAGACGATGTACGGCAGCAGCAAGCGCGCGATCAGTGCCACAGCCCAGACGATGACGGTAGCGAGAATCCAGGTCGTGATGCCATCGATCTGCAGGCCGTCGCTCACGATCGCGGTGACGATGAGCGCAAGAAGCGTCGAGATCAGAGCACTGCTCCCGATGAGCACCGGGGTCTTCGTCATCGCAACCTGCCGGATCAAGGGGTCGAGAAGAATCGTGGCGACAGTGAAGATCACGACGGCGATGACGAACGCGAACGAGCTCACTGTCATGCCCGGCAGGACCCAGGCTCCGACGATCAAAGCAATCGCATTGGCGATCAACGCAACAACTGTGGTGGCAAGCAGCCTGATCATGGTGTCAGGGTATCTCCGGTGGACCCGCTGCGCCCGGTATTGCGGCGTAGAGTCCCCGTCGCGCCGGGGATCGCTCGACCGTGGCACCATCGGACCATGGCCGATCGGATACGTGTTGCCCTCGCCCTCGGTAGCGGGGGCGCGCGCGGCTACGCCCACATCGGCGCGATCCAGGTTCTGGAGGAGCGCGGTTACGAGATCGTGGGCATTGCGGGCTCGTCGATGGGTGCCCTTGTCGGCGGGGTCTACGCCGCGGGAAAACTCGACGAATACACCCAGTGGGCGGAGAGCCTGACCCAACTCGATGTCGTCCGGCTCTTGGACGTGTCGGTTACGTCCCCGGGTGTCATCCACGCGGAGAAGGTCCTCAACAAAGTTCGCGATCTCATCGGGGATGTCGTCATCGAAGATCTCCCGATCCCGTTCACCGCCGTGGCGACCGACCTGGCAGCAGGTCGCCCGGTGTGGTTCCAGCGGGGACCGGTCGACGTTGCGATCCGCGCATCGATCGCGATCCCCGGTGTCATCACGCCGTATGTCCTCAACGGTCGTGTACTCACCGACGGTGGCACGCTCACTCCGTTGCCTGTCGCTCCGACGGTCGGTGTCTCGTCCGATCTGACGATCGGGATCAGCCTCGGCGCCGAGGAACGCGGTCGTACACACGCGCCGGAGAACGCTAGTGCGGAACCGCAGCCGGCGGAGGAATGGGTCGGACGCTTCCGGCGGTCTGCGTCGTTGCTGCTCGACAGCGACATCGTTCGTTCGGTCGTCGGCCGGTTCGGTACGGCAGCGGCCGACGAACAGGTCGGTCGCGACGACATCGACGCAGATCCGGCAGCCGACACCGACGCCGACTCGGCAGACGACGCTGATGCCGGCATCCAGGACGCCCACGAGGAGATCGCGGCTCCGAAGTTCAGCCGGGTCGCAGTGATGAACCGTTCGCTCGACATCATGCAGTCGGCTCTCGCTCGCCACCAGCTCGCGGCGTATCCGCCGGATGTGCTGGTCGAGGTCCCTCGCACCGCGTGCCGCAGCCTCGATTTCCACAAGGCCGTCGACATGATCGCTCTGGGACGATCGCTCACCGAGGCCACCCTCGACGCCGCAGGATTCGGAGCGCCCGCATCTCGGTCTGCTGACCAGGACGGCGATTCGGGCCTAGTCTGAATTGGTGGAGACCGTACCGATCCAGCTTCCCGACAGCACCACGACCGCGGTCCGTTTGTTCCCGGGACCGGATCACGACCACGAGAGCCGGCTCGACTCGTCGCGGGCCGTCGTGATGATCGTCCCGGGCCTCGGGATCCCGGCGGGATACTACGAACCGTTCGCGCACGCGCTCGCCGAACACGGATTCGATGCCGCGATCTGCGAGCTCGCCGGTCAGGGCGACAGCCGCCCGAAGCCGGGACCCGACAGCGCCTACGGCTACCAGGACATCGTCGCGGTGCATTTCCCGGCGATGTTCGAGGTGGTGCGTGAACGATTCCCCGACTCCACCCCTTTCCTGCTCGGGCATTCGATGGGCGGTCAGCTGGGCGTGCTGTACGCCGCGCGTATTCGTGGTCGCCTCGGTGGGCTTGTGCTCGTGGCCTCCGGCACCCCGTACTACCGTCATTTCCCCGGGGCGCGCGGGCCAGGGCTCCTGTTCGGCTCGACTGCGATGTCGCTCACCGCGAGCGTCGCCGGATTCTGGCCCGGCGACCGGTTCGGTGTCGCGGGCTTCGGACGGCAGTCGCGCCAACTGATCTCCGACTGGGCGAGGCTCGCGCGTAGTGGCCGATTCGAGCCGGCCGGGGCCGATATCGACTACGAGGAACGTCTCGCTCGGCTGGATGTTCCGATTCTCTCGATCACGGTCGAGGGTGACGACATGACGCCGGTCGCCTCGGCGCGGCATCTGCTCGAGAAGCTGCCCGCGGCCGACGTCACCACGTGGCATCTGGATCGGTCGCTCGGTCACAACGGATGGATCCGCGACAACGACGACACGGTCGAGCGGGTCGTGGCCTGGCTGCGCGACCGCTGAGACACCGCGACCGCTGAGACACCGCGACCGCTGAGACACCGCGACCGCTGAGACACCGAGATCCACAGTGTGGATCCGAGCAACCGGACTCGGATCCACACTTCTCCCTACAGCTTCTCGGCCAGGAATGTGAAGGTCAGCGCCGATTTGAACGCCGCCTGCGCGTTGTCCGCGGCGCCGCCGTGCCCACCCTCGATGTTCTCGTAGTACCAGACTTCGTGGCCCTGCTCCTCGAGGAGCGCCACCATCTTGCGAGCATGCCCGGGATGCACACGATCGTCGCGGGTGGACGTCGTGATCAGGATCGGTGGGTAGGCCGCGTCGGGATCGGTGTTCTGATACGGCGAATACTTCGACAGGAACTGCCACTCATCGGGATTGTCGGGGTCGCCGTACTCCGCCATCCACGACGCGCCGGCGAGCAGCAGGTGGTAGCGCTTCATGTCGAGCAACGGGACCTGACACACGATCGCGCCGAACAACTGCGGATATCGGGTGAGCATCACCCCCATCAGCAGGCCACCGTTGCTTCCGCCCTGGACCCCGAGTTGTTCGGTCGTTGTGACACCTCGCGCAACAAGATCCTTCGCGACCGCGGCGAAGTCCTCGAACACCTTGTGGCGGTTTGCCTTCAATGCCTGTGTGTGCCAGGTGGGGCCGTACTCACCGCCACCGCGGATGTTCGCGATCACGTAGGTGTTTCCGCGTTCGAGCCACGCCCGTCCCACGCCGCCGCTGTATGCCGGCACCATCGAATTCTCGAATCCGCCGTACCCGTACAGCAGCGTCGGTGACGGCGTCTCTGTGTTGCTACCGACGGCACTGCTACCGGCGACATTGCGGCCGACGACGAAGTAGGGGATCTGTGTGCCGTCGTCGGAGGTCGCGAAATGCTGCGTGACGGTGATGTCGCCGGAGTCGAAGAACGACGGCGCCTGCTTGATGGCCTCGAGTGGTTGCCCGATCGTGCCCGACAACAGGGTTGCGGGGGTCGTGAAGCCGCTCGAGTTGAGGAAGAAATCGTCGCCCTCGCGCGGGTCGACGTCGATGACCGAGGTCGTCGTGGCATCCGGGAGTCCGTCGAGGTCCTCGTCGGTCCACCCGTCGTGTCCCGGAGTGAGGACGCGCATGCGGGTCTGGACGTCGCGCAAGGTCACCATCAACAGATGGTTCTGCGTCCAGGTGTACTGCTCGAGCGACGTGTGCTCGTCGGGAGTGAACAGCACCGTCATGTCTCGCGAGCCCTCGAGGAACGACGGGTAGTCGGTCGCGAGCAGGGAGCCCGCCGGATAACCCAGCCACTCGGACCGGGGCCGGACGAGCATGTGGTCGCGATACACGCTCACCCGCGCGTCGTCCGGTACGTCGAGCTTGACCAGGGTGCCGTCGGGCTTCAGTTCGTACTGGTACGCGGCGTAGAAGTCGATGGCGCGGTCGACGAAGCTGCGTTCGTATCCGGGAGTGTTGTCGTAGCCGGCGCCCACGGCTACGTCGGTGGTCTCGCCTTCGAACACCGTCTCGGCGTCGGTAATCGGTGTTCCACGTCGCCAGCGCTTCGCGATCCTCGGGTAACCCGAATCGGTCAGGGATCCGGCGCCGAAATCCGTTCCGACGAAGACTGTATCGACGTCGATCCAGCTGATGTCGGTTTTCGCCTCGGGAAGTTCGAAACTGTCGGCACCCGACACGAACCGTCGTGTGACCAGATCGAACTCGCGGACGACGGTTGCGTCGGCACCGCCGCGCGACAAACTGATGAGCGCACGGTTCTGGTCGGGTCGTAGAACCTGAGCTCCCGACCACACCCAGTTCTCGCCCTCTTCCGCAGCCACGGCGTCGAGATCGACGAGGACATCCCACTCGGGGTCGTCGAGGACGTACTGGTCGAGGGTGGTGCGTCGCCACAGACCGCGTACGTGCTCGGCGTCGCGCCAGTAGTTGTACAGGTACCGGCCGCGGCGTCGGGCGTAGGGGATGCGTGCGTCGGTGTCGAGGATCTCCCGGATCCGGGATTCCAGCGTCGTGAAGTCGTCGGTGCGGGTGTAGGCGTCGACCGTGCGGTCGTTGCGGGCGCGTACCCAGTCGAGTTGCTTCTCGCCGGTGACGTCCTCGAGCCAGAGGCGGGGGTCGGTCGTGCTGTCGCTCATGTACCTATTTCTACCTGCCTCGGCTCCCGCACTCCGACCAGCCGGTGTTGACCACCTGCCCAGGTATGAGCGAATGAATCCCTCGCTCTGTTGATCGAGACGAACGGTACATTCGCTCGGTGTGGGGTGGTCGGTACGCTTGCCGCTGTGCAGCTGACTCCCTCCGACGCGCAGATGTACTGGCTCTCGGAGCGGATATGCAGCGATCAGTTCCTGCTGTACTGCTTCGAAGGAGACATAGGCGCAGATGCGGTACGCGCCGCGGTCCGGCGACGGGTCGCGCGGGTGGGGGAGCTCCGGTGCAGGATCCGCGAGGTGCCGAAGAACCTCGACTATCCGTACTGGGAACCGAGGGACTACGGCGACGATCAGGTCATCGAGCACCGCCTCGCAGACCAATCCTGGGCCGGCTTGCAGGCGGCGTTGGGGGCGCTCGTGGCCACCTCGATCGATGCCCGGACGAGCCCGTGGAGGGTGCACGTCTTCGCGGGTGTTCGCGACGCTCCTCGCTGCGGCGGGCCCGCCGCTGTCGTGGTCTTCCAGGTGTCGCACGCATTCGCCGACGGTGCTCGGGCGACGGAACTGGTGCGCGCGCTGTTCGGCATGGAGGAACCACCGGGCTCGTCGGCTCCGGAACCGGTCTCGATGCCGACGATGCTGGCGCGGTTGCTCCGGTTTCCGGTCGGGTTCGCGCGACTCGTCGCGGCCGGACGCAGGGCTGCCGCTGCCGCTCGGGCGCTGACCGACGCGACAACCGCAGGAGAGATTCCGGCGCCGGCCGCAGGGTGTCCTCTCGTCGGCGTCAATACTGCCCCCGGGGACGATCGGGCCGTTCGGATGGTGGTGTGCCCCGCCGAGATGTTCCGCGGGGCCGGCGTCACCGTCACGGTGTCGGCGCTGACCGCGATTTCCGTCGCCCTGCCGCGTTTCCTGGAGTCGCGCGGTGAGATAGTTCCGGATCGGCTCGGCGCCGAAGTCACGATCGCGGTCGGCGCGACAGGGCGGTCGCGCAACAACTACCGCAACGCCGGTGTCGACCTATTCGTGATCGAACCCGACCTTTGTATCCGGGCTGCTCGGATCGCCGACGAGATTGCGGATCGTCGCACCCGACTGTCGAGCCCGCTCTTGGCGCAACGTGATTCGGCGAACGATTTCGTCCCGGCACCGCTGCTGAAGTTCGGGGTCGATCGCTACTCGCTGGACGAGATTCCCGAGACGGTCACAGGGAACACGGTGGTGTCGAGCGTGAACCGAGGCCCCGAAGATCTCGAAATAGCGGGCGCCCCGGTCGTGTTCAGCGCGGGGTTTCCGGGATTGTCACCGATGATGGCATTGACTCACGGCGTGTACGGCCTCGGTGAGACCGTCACGATCGGGATCAATTCGAGCCCCCGCGCGGTGCCCGACCTCGACGAGTACGAGGCGATGCTGCGGGAAGCGATCGGCGAGGTCGCGGCAGCGCTCTGCGAGTGAGCGGGTTATCGGGTGGCTCGTCGTCGCATGTCCTCGTGGGCATGACGAAGGAGGTCGGTTGCGATGGTCGAGGTCCGAACGCCGGGATTGACGATCGCGATCCACCCCTGAGCCCGATAGACCGGATGAGGAAGAACGGTGTCGGCGACGCCGAAGTCCACCGAGGAATGTGCGGCCCGCGGTTCCTCGCCGGTGAGCTCGGCAAATCTCGCCCTGCCGACGTGGATGTTCAAGCGCCACCGGTCCGGCGGGTCCAGCTCGGACTCGGTGTCGCCGGGATAGTCCTTCGTCACGATCGTCGCAAACGGCTGCGTCCGCTGCGGGATCCGACCGTCGGGGGCGTAGTAGAAGAAATGATCGCCCCACGCGACCTCGGGGAACTCACTGCCTTCGGCGGGTGCGAGTTCGAGAATCCCGTCGAAGCCGCGCACCGTCTCGAGAATCTGCTTCATACTCATGCTTCAAGTGTGCGGTTGAAGTGCTGATGGAGGGTTCGGCAATGGTCCACGGCGACGACGTCGATCTGAGTACCGCTGCCGTGTCGGCGGCGACCGGTTACTCGGCACAGCAGATCCGGGACCTCGAGGCTCGCGGCGTCGTCGAGTGTGCGCCTCGGAAAACCAACGGGTACCGGGAGTTCTCCACACGACACGTTCGCGATCTGCGTGCGTACCGCGACCTCGCCCGTGCTGTCGGTCCGGTGGAGGCACGGCGAGTCATGCGGCAGATCCGTGTTCTCGTGCCCGACGAGGCAGCCGCACTGGTGGCCTCGCTCCACACCGGACTCACTCGCGAGCGCGACCACGCGCTCGAGGCCCGGCGCGCACTTGTCGTCATTCGCGCGGAAGCGGCGATCGAGCTCGAACCCGCAGAGGGCGACACCATGACGATCACCGAACTCGCAGGCGCACTCGGCGTTCGTACCTCGACGCTGCGATTCTGGGAGAAAGAGGGACTCGTGACGCCACATCGAGTGTCCACCCGCGCAGGATCTGCCCGTCGCTATCCGCTGGAGGCGATCCGTGAGGCCCGCATCGTGGCAGCGCTGCGGGCCTCCGGCTACCGCATACCCGACGTCCGTGGAGCCCTCACCGCACTCCGCGACCTCCAGGACATCGAGGCGTCGCTGAGGGCGTTGGACACGAGGGTCGGCGACATCGCAGCGCGAACCCTCTCGCTGCTGCGTGCCGGGGCCGTACTCGCCGATGTCATCACCTCACATGAGGCCGTCCACTCGACATGTTGTACTGGTCGGCACGACGTGAAGGGGGACACATGGGTACCTACGTAGTGACCGGTGCTGCATCCGGGATGGGTAGGGCGAGCGCGGAACGACTGCGCGCTGCGGGGCACACGGTGATCGGGATCGATCGGCGGGACACCGACGTCGTCGCGGATCTGTCGACAACAGCGGGGCGGTCGGCCGCGATCCGCAATACTCTCGATCGCGCCGGCGGACGACTCGACGGCGCCGTGCTCGCGGCCGGACTGGGCCCGATTGCAGGAAAGGAAAAGGTGATCGCCGAGGTCAATGTACGGGGCGTGATCGAACTGCTGGTGGGATGGCGGCCTGCCCTCGCCGCGACCGGCAACAGCAAGGTCGTCGTGTTCGGATCGAATTCGACAACTGCGACACCCGGTGTGCCGAAGTCTGCTGTGCGGTCGTTCCTCGCGGGCGACCTCGACAAGGGCGTCAAGCGGGCGAGCCGCATCCGCGCTGCCGCCGCGCCGTTCACCTACGCGGCGACGAAGATCGCGGTGACCCGTTGGGCCCGTCGCGCCGCGGTCACCGACGACTGGGCGGGATCCGGAATCCGGCTCAATGTTCTTGCCCCGGGCGCTGTCTCGACTCCGCTGCTCGAAACGCAGCTGGCCGGTCCGCAGGCGAAACGGGTCGAAGGCTTCCCCGTGCCGATCGGTGGTTTCGGTGACGCCGAGCAGATCGCCGAGTGGGTCGAGTTCATGCTGTCGCGCGCGGCGGATTTCATGGTGGGCAGCGTCGTGACCGTCGACGGCGGCACGGAGGCATATTTCCGATCCGGGGACTGGCCCGTTGCCGTTCCGCTCAGTGGCCTTCCGCGATACCTGCTCCAGATGTTCCGTTTCCGTCCCTGACACTTCGTGCATGCCTGCCCGCATCATCCGATCGGCTGATACGGATCCGACCCGCTCGGTCGATGTGAAGACCCGGGGCCGGCGGGCACGCTCTACGCATGCCCATCGTTGAAGTGACAGACCTGTACAAATCGTACGGAGATCGCACGGTCGTCGACGGCGTCGGTTTCGACGTCGGCGACGGAGAGATCTTCGGGATCCTCGGCCCGAACGGGGCGGGGAAGACCACCACCGTCGAATGTGTGTCCGGTCTGCGGGTACCCGACCGCGGCACGGTCCGTGTGGCAGGGCTCGATCCCGTCGCCGACCATCGCGCCGTCACCGAAATACTCGGCACGCAACTTCAGCAGAGTGCACTGCAACCGAAGCTGACCGTGCGCGAGGCGCTGGGCTTGTACGCGTCGTTCTATCCCGATCCGGCAGACGGCATGGCGCTCGCGGAGCGACTCGGTCTCGCGCCGGTCTTCGGCACCCGATTCGCGAAGCTGTCGGGTGGTCAGCAACAGCGGCTGTTCATTGCCCTCGCCTTGATCGGACGGCCGCGGGTGGTGGTGCTCGACGAGCTCACCACAGGCCTCGACCCGCGCGGTCGTCGGGAAACCTGGTCGCTGATCGAGGAGGTCCGCGACTCCGGGGTGACGGTCCTGCTCGTCACCCATTTCATGGAAGAAGCTCAGCGCTTGTGCGACCGCGTTGCAGTATTCGACGCGGGTGCGATCAAGGCGCTCGGCAGTCCCACCGAGCTGGTCGGACGGTCGGCCTCGGCCGTTGTCGTGTCGTTCCGCCCGACCGGTGGGGTGCTCGATCGGTCCGAGTTCGAAGCTCTTCCCGGCGCATCGGCGGTGCGGGGCGACGGCGAGCGGATCGTCATCGAGGGCAGCGACGACACCGTCGACGCGGCGCTGTCACTACTCGCGCGACGCGGACTGTCCGCCGAGCGACTTCGCGTCACCGACGCCACGCTCGACGACGCATTCCTCGACATCACATCCTCGGAGCCCGGACATGCAGGGAGCTGACATGCAGACCACAACCAATCCAGCGGTGGCAGTACTGAGCACCGAGGCCCGGCTGTTCGGGCGTGAGCCCGCCGCGATGTTCTGGATCCTCATCTTCCCCGTGGGGCTGCTGACGATTCTCGGAGTCATTCCGATGTTTCGGGAGACCGACCCGAGTCTCGGCGGCCTCCGACTGATCGATCTGTACGTGCCGGTGACCGTTCTCCTGGCGATGATCGTGGCCGGCATCCAGACCATGCCCGGTGTGTTGTCGTCGTATCGGGAGCGCGGAATCCTGCGGAGGCTGGAGGCGAGCCCCGCGAAGCCCACGTATTTGTTGATGGCGCAGATCGTCGTGCATGCGGTGGCTGTCGCCGTCTCCGTCGTTCTCGCGTTGCTCGTGGGTCGTGTCGTGTTCGACGTCGCGCTACCGGCACAACCGTTCGGCTACGCGCTGGCCGTCGTCCTCACGCTCGCCGCCGCCCTGAGCATGGGTGCGGCGATCGCGGCGGTGTCGTCGTCGATGCGGGTCGCGCAGACGGTGGGCACGATAGTGTTCTTCCCCATGATGTTCTGCGCGGGAGTGTGGCTTCCGGTGCAGACGATGCCCGACCTGCTCCGCCGGGTCGTCGAAGTGACACCGTTCGGTGCTGCCTCACAGATCCTCGATCAGGCGGCGTCGGGTTACTGGCCGAGCCTGACCGGTATCGCGGTGGTGGCGGGCTGGGCGATCGTGCTCACGGCAGCCGCAATCAAGTGGTTCCGTTGGCAGTGACGGATTTGCCGGTCACCCTGGAGACTGTGACTCCATCTCATCTGCGAACCTCATGCGTGGAACCGGCATCGCAATTCGGGGAGGACTCGTGGAGCCGGTTCCACCGCTGGAGCCCACCGGTACTGCTTGCACTCGGGATCGTGCTGTGTGTCGGGACGGCGTCGATGGTGATGACACCCGCCGAATGGATTCCGGTGTCGGTGCTGACCGTCGCCGCGGCGGCCTTGGAAGTATGGTGGTGGCGCACCGGTCCGGGCACAGGGTCTGTGTACTACATCCTGCGGACTGTGATTGCGTTCGCCTTGAGCTGGTTCAATCCGTTCTTCGCGATCTACGCTCTGGTGGGCTATTTCGATGCACCGTGGTTGATCACCGAGCGCTGGGCCCGTCTCGGTCTGCTGGCGACGGCAGTGACGATGGCCGGGTCACAGTCGGGAGGTCTACCTCCTTCGGATTCGATGCAGTGGACAGTGTTCGGCTTGCTGTTCGTGCTCAATGCAGTGATCTCGATGGTGATGTACCGGATCGGCGAGCGCGACCTGCGCAGGACCGAGGAACGGATCGAGGCCATCGCCGAACTCGAACGTATGAACACCCGCCTCGAACAAGCGCTTTCCGAGAATCGTGCGTTGCACGCCCAGCTGGTACAGCATGCGCGTGAGGCGGGGATCGACGACGAGCGCCGTCGTCTTGCGGCGGAGATCCACGACACCTTGGCGCAGAGTCTCACCGGGATCATCACGCAGTTGCAGGCTGCCGGGGACGCCGAGGATCCCGATGCGGCGCGGCGCCATGTCACCGTGGCGGCAAACCTCGCACGGCGCAGCCTCGGTGATGCGCGGCGCTCGGTGCAGAATCTCGCGCCGGAAATACTCGAACACGACACACTCGAATCGGTGTTGGCCGAGTCGGTGGATCGCTGGTCCGTCGAGCACGGGATCCGGACGGACTTCACAGTGACGGGGGATTCGGAACCGCTGCACGACGACATCGCCGTAACGTTGCTGCGAATCACCCAGGAGGCTCTCGCGAATGTCGCCAAGCACGCTTCGGCGCACCGCGTCGGTGTCACAGTGTCGTACATGGGTGACGAGGTGAGTGTCGATATCCGTGACGACGGGCTCGGCTTCGATCCGGCGGCGGTGTCGGCGGACGGATTCGGGATGAGGGGGATGCGTTCCCGTGTTGCCCGCGTCGCCGGTGTCATGGACGTCGAGTCCGAAATCGGCGCCGGAACAGCGGTCTCGGTGCGGGTACCGCAGGTGCGTGCGGGATCGGTGTCGTGAGCAGCGGACAGCAGGGGATCACCGTGCTGATCGTCGACGACCACCCCGTGGTCCGCGACGGCCTGCGCGGAATGTTGGCGGCCTCGGGCGAGTTCACGGTTCTCGGTGAAGCGGGGGACGGGCGTGAAGCGGTGGCGCTCGTCGCCCGGCTGGATCCCGATGTGGTGCTGATGGATCTACGGATGCCGCGAGGCGGCGGTGTCGACGCGATCGCCGAACTCTCGTCGAGACAGGTCCGTAGCCGGGTCCTGGTACTCACGACCTACGACACCGACGCCGACACCATTCCCGCGATAGAAGCGGGTGCCACCGGGTATCTGCTCAAGGACGCACCGCGCGACGAACTGTTCGCCGCCGTGCGCGCGGCCGCGGAGGGACGAACGGTGCTGTCGCCGGTGGTGGCGTCGCGCCTGATGTCCCGGGTGCGGGGTGCAGACACTCCACGGTCGCTCAGCTCCCGCGAACGGGAGGTGCTGGCACTCGTGGCGAAGGGGACGTCCAATCGCGAGATCGCGCGGGTGTTGTTCATCAGCGAGGCGACAGTGAAAACTCACCTCACCCATGTTTTCGGGAAGCTCGAGGTGTCGGACCGCGCCGCGGCGGTGGCCGCGGCCTACGAGCGCGGAATTCTCGGTTGAGCTTGCAGATCGGGTGGGGCGATGCCGAAGAGCATCGCCTCGATACCCGCGACGAACGCCGCGTCGTTGTCGAGCGGGTCGGTGGGGTCGGCCTTGTCAGCGTGGGCGAAAAGTGCTGCCAGGTGCGGGTAATCACCCTGTGTGAGCATGGTCGCGATGTGCTCGGCGCCGCCTCCCGACTCGGAGGCGACGTCGCCGGCGGATTCCTGCGCGGCGAAATTCGTCACCCACCCGCTCAGTAGCGCGACGCCCATCATGGTGGAGGTCGCGTCGAGCTTCGCCGGCGCGAGTGCCCCGATGAGGTGATCGAGATAGGCGACGGTGTTCGGACCCATGTCGGTGGCCGGGACCTCACGAAGCCACGGGTGGCGCTGGTGCAGCGCGCGCGATTGTTCCGCCACGGCCAGGACGTCGGCACGTACGTCGCCGCTGAGGGGCGCGAACTCGTATTCGCCGGCGACGTGGTCGGCCATCAGCGCGAGCAGATCGTCCTTCCCGGACACGTACCGATACAGGGATGCTGCCGAGGTACCGAGCGCCTCGGCGACACGGCGCATGGACAGCGCGCGCATGCCTTCTCGATCGACGAGGTCGACGCAGACCGCGGCGATATCGCCGAGTGTGTGTGTGGGGCGGGGGCCGCGCTTCGGTTCGTCGGATCGCAGCCACAGTGAGGTCGGCATGGACTCAGCATGCCTCGAGGAGACATTTGCGAACAGTGTTCGCGGATAGTTACACTACATCTGCGAACACTGTTCACAGATGAGGAGACCCCCGTGAACGTCATCGAAACCGAAGGCTTGACCCGTCGCTACGGCGACCGCACGGTCGTCGACGGGCTGGATTTCCGAGTGCGGAAAGGCTCGGTGCATGCATTGCTCGGGCCGAACGGCTCGGGTAAGACCACCACCGTGCGCATGCTGTCGACGCTCCTGCGCCCGACTTCGGGGCAGGCCCGGGTCCTCGGATTCGACACCGTCGTCGACGCTGTTCGGGTGCGGCAACGTATCGGGTCGGTCGGGCAGTTCCACTCCGTCGATCCTAGGCTGACCGGCGCCGAGAATCTCACGATGTTCGCGCGACTCTCCGGGATGCGGGCCCGTGTCGCTCGTCGTCATGCTCGCGACCTGCTCGAGCGCTTCGATCTTGCCGACGCGGCAGACCAGCGGGTCCAGAACTATTCGGGCGGCATGCGTCGTCGGCTCGACATCCTCGCAGGCACCGTCGTGCGCCCCGCAGTGCTGTTCCTCGATGAACCCACCACCGGTCTCGACCCGCGTAGTCGCAACGACATATTCGGATACATCCTGAATTTCGTGGCGGCAGGCACCACGGTGGTGCTCACCACCCAGTATCTGGACGAGGCCGAACGCCTCGCGGACGCCATCACGATCCTCGACGGCGGTCGCACTGTCGCCACCGGTACGCCCGCCGAGATCACCGCCGCGGTCGGTGCGGGCCTCGACCTGGTCGTCACGTCTGCCGATCGTGGCCGGGCAGTAGAGCTCCTGACCGGATTCGGCGCGCGAGAAGTCGGATCCACTGCCGTGCAGGAAGACTCGATCCGCCTGTCGTTCGGGCTGGACGAAGAACCGGAACTCCTCCCGATCCTGCGGGCTCTCGACGCCGACGGAATCGACGTCCACGACATCGGCAGACGCCGCGCGAGCCTCGACGAGGCCTTCCTTGCGCTCACCGAGAGGACCACGGCATCATGACCATCGACACCCAGGTGCATCCCTCCGTGGGCACTGCCACGGCGGCGCGAGTGGTGTTCGGCCGCACCGTCGCCACCTACCGGCACTCGCCGGCTCTGCTCGGAGTCTCGCTCGCAGCGCCGCTCGGCATGGTCGTGTTGTTCGGCTACGTCTTCGGCGGCACGATCGCCGGTGACGCCGACCCCTCGGCGTACAGGTCGTACCTCATGCCCGGCGTGTTCGTCCTCGTCGCGTCCCTGGGTTTGATGGCCACCGCGGGCACTGCCAACGCAGATCTGAGCAGTGGACTCACCGACCGGTTCCGTGCCCTGCCCATTGCGCGGGCGGGAGTGCCGACGGGGCTCGCACTCGCCGAGACCATGATCGGTGCGGTCGCCCTCGCCGCAATGATGGGGATCGGGTACCTGGTCGGGTGGCGTATCGATGCACCCGCCGGTGAAGTCGCCCTGGCTGTCCTTCTGCTGTTCGCCTTCCGGGCGGCACTGAGCTGGCTCGGCATCCTGCTCGGTATCGCGATCCGTGACGAACAGGTACTCCAACAGGCGGCACCCATGATCTTCGGGCTCATCATGCTCTCGAACGTGTTCACACCCACGGAAGCAATGCCGTCCGTCGTTCGCGCGATCGCGGAGTGGAATCCGATCAGCGCGGTGGTGGCGGCGCTACGGGAACTGTTCGGCTCGGGAACTGCGGTGGCGGCGGATGCGGCGTGGCCGATGCACCATCCTGTCATCGCGGCATTCGGATGGATCGCGGTGATCCTCGCGGTATCGGTGCCTGTCGCGGTGAGGCAGTACGGTGCGCAACGGTGAGTGCGCAAATTCACCTTACCGACGGGTAACCGGACCATCGGCAGACAGCGGGATCGGGCAGGACTACCCTGTATGGCTGTGACCTCACACTATGACGTCGTTGTCCTCGGAGCCGGTCCCGGTGGGTACGTCGCTGCTATCCGCGCGGCACAGCTGGGATTGAGCACCGCCATCATCGAGCAGAAGTATTGGGGTGGTGTCTGTCTCAACGTGGGCTGCATCCCCTCGAAGGCGCTTCTCCGCAATGCCGAACTGGCACATCTCTTCACCAAAGAGGCCAAGACCTTCGGCATCTCGGGAGATGTGTCGTTCGACTTCGGTGCCGCCTTCGACCGCAGCCGCAAGGTGGCCGACGGTCGCACCAAGGGTGTGCACTTCCTCATGAAGAAGAACAAGATCACCGAGTACGACGGTAAGGGCTCGTTCGTCGATGCCAAGACCATCGAGGTGGCGCTCACCAAGGGTGGCACCGAACAGGTGACCTTCGACAACGTCATCATCGCTACCGGCTCGGTCACCAAGCTGCTGCCGGGTACGCAGCTCAGCGACAACGTCGTGACCTACGAGGAGCAGATCCTCACCCGCGAGCTCCCCGGCTCGATCGTCATCGTCGGTGCCGGCGCCATCGGCATGGAATTCGGCTACGTCCTGAAGAACTACGGGGTCGACGTCACGATCGTCGAGTTCCTCGATCGTGCCCTGCCCAACGAGGACGTCGACATCTCCAAGGAGATCACCAAGGCGTACAAGAAGCTCGGTGTCACCATCAAGACCGGTGCGGGCGTCCAGAAGATCGTCGACAACGGTGCAAACGTCACCGTCGAGATCAAGGACAACAAGTCCGGCAATATCGAGACGTTGACCGTCGACAAGGTGCTGCAGTCGGTCGGTTTCGCGCCGCGCGTCGAGGGCTACGGCCTCGAGAACACGGGAGTGGCCCTCACCGATCGCGGCGCTATTGCGATCGACGAGCGCATGCGCACCAACGTCCCCGGCGTCTACGCCATCGGTGACGTCACCGCGAAGCTGCAGCTCGCGCACGTCGCCGAGGCGCAGGCCGTCGTCGCCGCCGAGACCATCGGCGATGCCGAGACCCTCGAGCTGGGCGACTACCGGATGATGCCGCGCGCGACGTTCTGTCAGCCGCAGGTCGCGTCGTTCGGTCTGACGGAGGAGCAGGCGAAGGCCGAAGGGTACGACATCAAGGTCGCGACCTTCCCGTTCACCGCGAACGGCAAGGCCCACGGCCTCGGCGACCCGAACGGCTTCGTCAAGCTGATCGCCGACAAGACCCACGGCGAACTCATCGGTGGCCATCTCATCGGCCCCGACGTCTCCGAGCTGCTGCCCGAACTGACTCTCGCGCAGAAGTGGGACCTGACCGTCAACGAACTGGCGCGCAACGTCCACACGCACCCCACGCTCAGCGAGGCGCTGCAGGAAGCCATCCATGGCCTCGCAGGACACATGATCAACTTCTGACCTTCCGCGCGGGTGGACCCCCGCTCGGATGTACCGGCTCAGCCCGCGGTGACTTGACCGTCGCCGCGGGCTGCTGTCGTTCCGGCTCCGTGCGGTGCGGGGTGCAATACGAGCTCGACGAGGCAGTTGCCGTCCTGAGGGTCGGGAAACACGTCGACGGTGTACGAGGCTCCGAGTGTGTCGGCATGGTCGTCGAGGACGCGTTGGATCAGGCCGCGCTGGATGCCGCGTACCACTTCGGGGTTGCTGCGCGCGATCTCGGCCAACGGGCAGGTGCACAGCGTGATGTTGTGGGTACCGAACGCGTTGGTCGCCGTTTGTGTCTCGAAGCCGAGCTGGTGGAGCGATTCGATGACGAGCGCTCCGGCGTCGGTGGTGGGGGCCGGGGAGAGCCCGAGCATTCCGGCCCAGTCGTCGCCGACTTCGAAGGCCTTCCGTTCTCGTTCGGTGGCGCTACCACCGATGCGCGCTGCGAGCAGCGCGACGAGATCGGTGTAGGACGGTTCCCTCACCGCGAGGTAGCCCATTCGCGGTCGTCCGACCTTCTCGGCCGGTAGCGGCCGGATTCGGACGAGCCCTTCGTCGACGAGCCCGGAGAGATGGAACCGGATCGTCGTGACATGGAGGTCGAGCGCGGCCGCGAGATGGTGCGCGTCGAGGGGTCCCGTGGATTCCCGGAGCATGTCGAGCACTCGCTCGCGTTGCTTCACCCGCCTTGCCAACTTGCACTCCTGTCGCGGCCCGCAGCGCCCCTTAGGTGAGGGTCGCCTTATTAAAAGGAGAAAAATCCCCTATAGTCGTCGCCATGAAGGCAGCGACCGATTCACCATCCACGGTACGACCGAGCCGCGGAGGTCTGGGAACTGCGGCTACCCTTGCCCTGGCGCTCATCGCGGTCGCGTCGATGGTGGTCGCCGCCGCGGCGGTATTCGTCGCCGTGGAGGTGCGTGGACAGGACCGGCAGCCGGTCGCCGAGTCGATGTCGAACGCCGCGATCCTCGCCGCGCTGCAGTCGCTCGCCGCCGACCGAGGCGCCGCGGCCACGGAGGCTCCCGCCGGCGAACCCGCGCCGACAGGCGAGGTCGAGCCTGCTCCGGAAGAGGGCGCTCCAACTGCGCCGGCAGTTGTGGCGCCGGGGCCCGTGCCTGCCGCTTCCGTCGCTCCGGCGCCCCAGGGCACGGCAGTCCCGGCGCCCGAGCCTGCGGCCGCCGTACCGCAGACGTCCGCACCCAGCGCCGAACAGCTCACTGCGACGCTCCACTCGGCGGTCGACCCGGCAAACTCGCTTTCGTACCGCCGGTCGCATGTCGAACGGGGTGCGGAAGCCGGAGCTGTTCTCGAGCAGATCGGGGCACGCGCAGGGACGATGCTGCAGGTCGTCCAGCCGCGCGTCGTCGACCCGATCGACTTCGACGGCACGACCGCCTCGGGTCGCCTCCAGGTGACGTTCGCCGGGGCTCCCGGTCCCGAGACCCCGCTGCGCCTGACCTTCGTATACCTCGACGGAATGTGGAAGCTGTCGGCGCGCAGTGTGTGCGACGTGGCATCGTTCAACGGATTCTCGTGCCCTTCCGGGTACGTGCGGTAGCGGCACGGTCGCTCGGTGAGAACACGGCGGTCCACCTCTTGACCACGACTCGGATGACCAGATCCACCAGCAGCGCGCAGACGATGATCGCAAGCGTCCACGCGAACAACTCGGGTGTCTGCAGCAGCGTCCGGGTCTGCGCGATAGCAGCGCCCACGCCGTCCGGGGCGGAAAGCAATTCGGCCATCACCGCGACACGCACGGACCCGGATGCGACCGCTCCCGTCGCCGCGACGATCGGCGGAAGGATCGACGGCACGACGATGAACACCAGCCGTCGCGAGCGACTCAACCGGAGGCCGGTGCCGAGTTCGAGCAGATTCGGGTCGATCGACTGCAACGCCGAAGCAGTTGCCGAGGCGATGAGCGGCACCATCACGGTCGCACACACAATGATCGTGATCGACGGGTCGCTGCCCATCCACAGCACGAGGCACACGATCAGCACGATCGGAGGTAGGCCCTGCAGGATCGCGCGGAGCGGTGCGAGTACACCGTCGGCGAAGGGCGACACCGTCGCCGCCCATCCGAACAGGATCCCGACACAGAGCGCGAGCACCGTCGCTGTGGCGGCGCGCACGAGCGTGAGCGTCAACTCGGTCGCGAGCGAGCCGTCGGCCACGATGTCCCACAGCGCTTCGAGTGTCTGCACCGGACTCGGCATCACGGCGGGGGACTGACCCAGTGACAACCAGTGCCAGACGCCCAGCAGGACGGCAACACACAGCGCGGCGCCGAGCGCGTACCGCGGTGACCGGGTGCCCACAGAGGAGGCGTTCACACTCGTCAGCTCGCGCCGTAGAAGCCGTCGGCCGGCATCTCTCCGCCGATCGAATCCGGCACCGTCCTCATGAGCGACTCGTAGAGCAACTCTGTGTCGGCGCGACCCTCTGCGGCCGGCAGGTAGGTCGGTCGCAAGTCCGGCAGGACCTGCCCGACCACATCGGCGGGGATCGGGACGATGTCGCTGATCGCGACTGCGCCCTGCTGAGGGTCGGACACGACCTCGATGACCGAGCCGAGCAGAGTGGTCTGCAGGGCGCCGACGAGATCCGGATACTCGCGCGCTACTTCGCCGCGGAGCACGAATCCGGCGAACGGCAGAGACGACGCGGTGGTCTGCTCCACCCACAGGTCCTGCATGCTCTGCGCTTCGACGATGTTGTCGCTTGCTCCGGCGACCACCGTCGAGAGGTGCTCCGGCAGGATCGCGTACTGCATCGACCCCGACGTCAATCCGGTCGCGATGTCGAGTGGTGTGGGGTGGTATTGCAGAGTCACATCGGGATTTCCACCGGCATAGGTCATCCCGGCGCTGTCGAGGATCTGCCGCGTCACCAGATCGATGATGTCGTTCTGGAACGGGATGTGGACGGTCTGTCCGCGCAGATCGTCGATCGTCGTGCCTTCGGGGCCCATCAAATACACGATGTTGCCGCTCACCGTGCCGACGAGAACGAGATCGATACCCTGCGCACACAGGTTCGCCGCGATGTTGATCGGCATGGCGGCGAGATCGTAGTTTCCGGCAATGAAGTTGGTGCGCAACTCTTCCGGTGTGCTCGCGGTACTCGTAGAGGTGGTTGTGGCCCCGATGTCGTCGAGTCCGGTCAACGGCGCAGCCATTGCCACGTTGTTCGCGACACCGACATTCAGAGAGTCGGGCAGACCCGAGCCGGCGCGGCTCTCGGTGGTCTCGGCTCCGCAGGCCGACATATCGTCGTCGGTGCCGCATGCGGTGAGCAACATCGCGGCGACAGACAATGCGACGACCAGCGCGCGAATCCTCGAGGGGAAATGATGACGGTTCACGGCGATCCTTTGATCGAATTCGACAAGGTGGGTCTGTCCCGGGAAGGCAGAGTGATAGTCGACGACGTGTCGTTACGACTCGACGCCGGTGAAATCCTGGTGATACTCGGCGAATCCGGGCTGGGAAAGACCACGGTGCTGCATGCTGCCGCCGGATTGCTCGAACCGTCGTCGGGCACCGTCACCCGGAGGTGCGAGCGGCAGGGAATGCTGTTCCAGGAGGCGCGGCTGCTGCCGTGGATGTCGGTGGGGAGAAACGTTCGGCTCGCCGCACCGGGGCGGAGCGCGTGGTCTCCGGGGCCGCACCCGGAGGTCGATCGTGCGCTCGACGAGGTCGGGCTCAGGGACGTTGCCGATCTGCCGCCCTTCCGTTTGTCCGGAGGAATGCAGCGCCGCGCAGCGCTGGCTCGGGCGTTGTTCGCGCGCCCGTCGGTGGTGTTCGCGGACGAACCGTTCGCGCACTTGGACTCTGCGTCCGCGAAAACCGTGGGGGTCGCGCTCGGTCGCGCGGCGGCCGAGGGCACAGGGGTGTTGATGACTGCGCATGAGATCACGGACGTCTTCACCACCATGGGAATTTACCGTACATTATTCCTGTAAATAGGATGCGAAGCGAGAGGCCGAAGACCATGAACGACACACACCCAGCCGACGACGCACTGCCGCTGGCAGACCGGGATGCTGCCCACCTGCCCGGACACTGGCTCCTCGCACGTCTCGGCAAGCGCGTCCTGCGTCCCGGCGGCAAGGAACTGACCGAGCGGATGCTTGCCGACGCGAAACTGCGCGGTGTCGACGTCGTCGAGTTCGCGCCGGGTCTGGGCCGAACCGCACAGAACATCCTCGACTTCGCACCCAAGAGCTACGTCGGAGTCGAATCCGACGAGAGCGCAGCCGAACTGACCAGAAAAGCCGTCGGTGGTGCGGGATCCGTCGTCAGCGGTGAAGCATCGAAGACCGGGCTCGACTCCGAAACCGCGGATGTTGTCGTCGGCGAAGCGATGCTCACGATGCAGACCGACAAGCACAAGTCGGAGATCATCGAAGAGGCGCTGCGCGTACTCCGCCCGGGCGGGCGCTACGCGATCCACGAACTGGCGATCGAGCCCGATGAGGTCGACGACGAGGTCAAGACCGAGATCCGCAAGTCACTTGCACGATCCATCAAGGTCAACGCGCGTCCGCTTACCGCAGCCGAATGGACGAAGCTCCTCACCGACGCCGGATTCGAGGTCGAGATCGTCGGCTTTGCGCCTATGGCGCTGCTCGAACCGCAGCGAATCCTCGCTGACGAAGGCCTCGTCGGTACAGTGAAATTCGTGGGCAACGTACTCCGGGACTCCGACGCTCGGGCGCGCGTGCTGCAGATGCGGTCCACATTCACCAAATACAAGAAGCACCTCGTCGCGATCGAGATCATCGCGAAGAAGAAGGCGGCACGATGACCGACACACCTGTTTCCAGCGGCACGATGACGGTGATCGAGGGACTCGCGCACCTCGACGTCAAGGACGGCGACGCCCCGCATCTCGAGAAGCTCGTGTCGAGACCGGGCGCCACCGTGATCCGAATGGGTTTCGCGCAGGGCCAGGTCCTGAAGGACCACCGTGCGCCGGCACCGATCCTCGTCCAGGCGACCAGCGGCGACGTGTCGTTCAGCACTGCTGAGAAGACGGTCTCGCTCGTGCCGGGTGTCGCGGTCCACGTCGACGAGGGCGTGATGCACAAGCTCGTTGCCAACGCCGACTCCGTGGTGATGCTGACAATCCTGCGTTGATCGGTCGCCCCGGGGCACTCAACTGCGGCCCGGACCGGCCTCCACAATCCGGGCCGCGATCACCGAAACGGGTGTATTGGTCTCCTGCGACAGCCGTACCATCATCTGGAAGGCCTGGTCGGCCCCCACTGCGAACCGCTCCATGAGCATGCCCTTGGCCTGACCGATCAGATCGCGGCTGGCGAGCGCAGACTGGAACTGCAGTTCCTTACGGGACGAAAGGACCGCGATCGCGGCATGCGCCGCAAGGACCCCGCCGACGTGGATCGACTCGGCATCGAACGAATCGGGTTCGGCTGCGAACAGGTTCAGGGCACCGGATTCGTCGCCGTGTGTGAACAGCCGGAACGACAACATGCTGAGCACGCCTGCCTCGACGGCGGCTGCGGAGAACCGCGGCCATCGTCGTTCCGAGCGCAGGTCGGCGGTGTGCGTCATCTCCGCTTCCAGCGCGGCGTCGACGCACGGGCCCTCTCCGAGCTCTGCCTGGACCTTGTCCACCCGTCTCGTCAACTCGGAGGTGGCGGCGTGTGACTCGAACTCGGACGGTCCGGTGACCATCAGGATCCCGGCAGTGTCGGCACCGGGAATCAGTTCGACTGCGGCTGCGGTCAGGCGTTCGAGGGACGACTCGAGATCGGTCTCGTCCGTCATCGAACGAGCAAGATCAGCCATGATCCGGCTCAATCGTTCGTCCTGATCAGGCATCGCTCGGCATCCCTTCGTCGTCTACTCGGGAACGATATCCTGCCGTATCCCGCCCCGGACGACATGCCGTTCAACTTGTCGTGTACGCCACCCAACCGCCGAATCCGGTGATGTCGACGGCGTCGGCGGATGCGTCGTGGGTGCAGCCGAATCCGACGACCCAGCGACCATCCGAGAGTTCGACGCTCGTGAGTGTCATCGGCGCCGGCAGGGCCGCGAGAAACCTGCCCAGCCCGGCCTCGGATACCCGGAACAGTTCGCCGACGATCGCGGCGCCCTCACCGGCGCTGTGGCGTACCAGGCCGGGCTTCGGCGGAGTGGTGTTCAGCGCCATCAACCGGTACGAGTCCGAGGTGTACACCTGCTCGGAGAAACGGGCACCGATGTCCTCGAGCTGGAAGTGCAACGGCTGCCCCCGCAGGTGGGCGCCGAATACCCCGAGCTCGACTCCGGCGTCGACGAACTGCGGTGCTTCGACGCCGGTGAGGCGTGCCGCGATGTCGACCGCCACCTGGTCGTCGAACCCGGGCACCACCACCATCACGCCGAACGGATGCCCCTCGGAGGTGGCGACGCCGGGCACCGCAACCGCGGCCATGTCCAGCAGGTTGCAGAAGTTGGTGTAGGTACCCATCCTGCGATTGATGCCCACCGGGTCATCCTGTACGGCAGCGATCGTCGGATGCTCGGTGGTGGTCGGGAGCAGCAGGCCGTCGAAGCCGTCCAGCAGCACGCGCGCATATGCCCGGGTGCGGATCAGGGAATCGAGGTCGGAGACCAGTTCGTGCGCGGCCGGTCTTGCTGCTGATGCGACGATCGCGGCAACAGTGGGGTCGGCGCCCGCCCGGTCGGTTTCGAGGAACTTGCCCACGGCCGCATACCGTTCGGCCACCAAGGCTCCGTCGTACAGCAAGGTTGCGGCATCGAGAAGCGGAGAAATGTCGACTTCGGTGATCTCGATGCCCGACCGGCGGGCATCGCGGACGGTCGCGTCGAACGCGTCGCGGTACTCGGTGCACAGTGCGGTGAGGTCTTCCGGTCGTGGCACCGCGATGCGGATCCGGGAAGGAGCAGCGAGCCGCACATCGGCCGGCCACGCGCGGCTACGCGGGTCGCGTTCATCCGGCACTGCCATCACGGCGGCCGCATGCGTAGCGAGGTCGAGGGACTCGGCGAACACGGTAAGACAGTCGTAGTCGACGCACGCCGGCACCACTCCGTGCGTCGGGATCACCCCGAGCGTGGCCTTGATCCCGACGAGGCCGTGCAGTGCCGCCGGTACACGACCGGAACCGGCTGTGTCGGTGCCGATTCCGATGTCGGCGATACCCAGGCCCACCGCAGCCGCGGATCCCGAGCTCGATCCACCGGAGACACGCCCGGGATCCCATGCACACCGCACCGCGCCGTATGGGCTGCGGGTGCCCACCAGGCCCGTCGCGAACTGGTCGAGGTTGGTCTTCCCGAGGACCACTGCGCCCGCGTCGAGGAGGCGGGAAATACCCGATGCAGTCGTCTGTGGCGTGTACGCGAACTCGGGGCACCCCGCAGTGGTTGGGAGGCCGGCGACATCGACGTTGTCCTTGACCGCGACCACGAGACCTGCGAGTGGAAGCGATTCGCCCGCCGCGACACGTGCGTCGACGGCGGCGGCGTCGGCGAGGATGTCGTCCGCGTCGCGCAGCGTGATCCACACCTCGGGACGGTCGACCTCCGAGATGCGGCTCAGAGCACGTCGCGCGCGCTCGGTCGCGGTTTCTGTGGACGTGGCGAAATCGGTTGTCATGCTTCAGGTCCGATCACGAGGAGGGGGGTGCCCGGCGCGACTTTCGCGCCCGGGGTGACGAGCACCTTCAGGACTGTTCCGGCCCGTTCGCTGCGGACCGGCATCTCGAGCTTCATGGCCTCGAGGATCACGGCGGTGGTGTCCGCATCGACGATCGCACCTTCGGCGACCTCGACACGCCACACGTTGCCGACGAGTGACGCTTCGACGACGGTGGAGCCGTCGGGCATCCCGGCAAGCGGGTCGGCCGTGGTGGAGACCTCGATCGGAGCGGCCTCGACGCGGTCGAATTCGCCGGAGTCGTGCCACGCCTTCTTCTCGATCTCGAATGCGCTGGACTGCTTCGCGTCGAACTCGGCGATGGACTCGGCGTTGTTCTCCAGGAACCGGAGATGGTCGGCGAGGGCGAACGTCCCCTCCGAGATGTCGGCGTCGAACCGCCCGGCCTTCGACGCAGCCCGGTACTCGAGCAACTGCTCCGGGGAGACGGGCTCCCAGACGATGCGGTCGAAGAACCGGAACAACCACGGCTTACCGTTCTCGAACGGTCCCGACTGCCGGTAACCGGACCAGATCGGCACCGTACGGCCGACGAGCTGGTAGCCGCCGGGAGATTCCATCCCGTAGACACACAGATACTTGCCTCCGATGCCCACGGCGTCCGACGGTGTCCACGTCCGAGCCGGGTTGTACTTGGTGGTCACGAGCCGATGCCGAGGATCGAGCGGAACTGCCAGTGGCGCGCCGAGATACACATCGCCGAGACCGAGAACGAGGTATTCGGCGTCGAACACGGTGTCGCGGACCTCATCCACGGAGTCGAGACCGTTGATGCGGCGGATGAATTCGATGTTGGAAGGCAGCCACGGCGCGTCGTCGCGCACACCGCTGCGATAGCGCGACAGGGCCTCGGAGATGGACGGGTCGTCGAACGACAGCGGAAGCCGAACCGTGCGGCTGGGCACCACGAGATCGTGTGTCGCCGGCAGTTCGGTTTCGAGATCCTGGAGCACGCCCAGCAACCGGTACTGGGGGAGGACGTCGGGGTCGAAGTGGATGTGCAGCGACCGCACGCCCGGGGTGACGTCGATGATGCCGGGCACTTGTGTTGCGGTCAGGGCTTCGGACAATGCGTGGACTCGCATGCGCAGGCCGAGGTCGAGGGTCATCTCGCCGTATTCGACGAGGATGTTGTCGTCGCCGCCGCGCAGGTACGCCACTTCGGGTCGGTCGAGCACCGCGTCGAAGTGGCCGAGACGCCCGCCGTCCCCGGTCGTGCGCGAGGTGAACGGTGGCACGTCGACGGTGCGCTGCGCGCCGTGGCGGAGCGCGGCGGCGTCTTCATCGGAGACCGGCACGAATCGGACGGAGTCGCCGGGGCGGATCTGACCGAGCTTCCAACGATGTCCCGACACCACGGTGAGGGGGCACGCGAAACCGCCCAGACTCGGTCCGTCGGGCCCCAGCAGGATCGGTGTGTCGCCGGAGACGTTGAGGGCTCCTACGCTGTACGGATTGTCGTGCAGATTCGACGGGTGCAACCCGGCGTCGCCACCGTCGGTGCGCGACCACGTCGGCCTCGGGCCGTCCAGGCGGATACCGGTGCGGTTCGCGTGGGTCTGCACGGTCCAGGTCGTGTCGTAGAACTGCGCCATGTCCTCGGGGGTGAAGTACGAGGGCGCAGGCTGCGGGCCTTCGGCGACCGCGAGATGCCAGGTGTGACCGAACTCGGGTCGCCGGTCTGCGGGTACGGGTGCCGGCGCTGTGACTGCGACGGACTCCGCAAGCCCCAGGACATCGCCGGTCGCAACCGCCGCACCGGTGAGACCGCCGAAACCGCCGAGCGTGAATGTCGAGGCGCTACCGTGGTAGAGCGGCACATCGAGGCCGCCGCGTACCGCCACGTAGGTACGCAGACCCGCGTCGCCCGGGGTTCCGACATCGAGCACCGAAGCTGCAGGCACGTCGATCGGTTCCCACATCGGAACAGCTTCACCGTCGAGTGTGACCTCCGTCGGTGCCCCGGTGACGCACACGACGGTGGCGTCGGAAAAGCTCAATCGCGGACCCTGGAGCGTGCATTCGAGTCCTGCGGTGCCTTCCGCGTTGCCCACCGCGACGTTCGCGGCGCGCATGGACAGGTCGTCCATCGGTCCGGACGGAGGAATGCCGACCTCCCACAAACCTGTTCGGCCCGGGAAGTCCTGGATGGTGGTCATGGTCCCGCCGCGCAGTACGTCGATCCGGCGCGTCGCTCCGGGCAGCGCGGCGAGCGTGGAGGTGGTGTGCTCGGCGGACAGCACAGTGGGCTCCGAGCAGATCGTCTGCAGTAGCGACAGATTGGTCTGAACGCCGTACAAGCTGGTGTCGTCGAGCGCTTCCGCGAGCCCAGCGAAGGCAGTGCGGCGCGATTCCCCTCGCACGATCACCTTTGCGAGCATCGGGTCGTAGAACGGGCTGACCTCGGTGCCGGTGTCGACCCAGGTCTCGATGCGGGTGTGCGCGGGGAACTCGACGTGCGTGAGCAGGCCGGAACTGGGCCGGTAGTCCTGGCCCGGATCCTCCGCATACAGGCGGGCCTCCACGGCATGACCCGTGAGCTCGGGTCCCGAATCGGGCACTGCGTCGAGCAGGGTCGTCTCGCCCCCGGCGAGACGCAACATCCACTCGACGAGATCCACACGGGTCACCTCTTCGGTGACCGGGTGCTCGACCTGCAACCGGGTGTTCATCTCGAGGAACGACACCTCGCCGCGCGATGTGTCGTACACGAACTCGACTGTGCCGGCGGATCGGTATTTCACCGACGACGCGAGTGCCCGCGACGATGAGAGCATCTGCTCGACGATCTCGTCGGGCAGATTCGGTGCGGGTGCCTCTTCGACGACCTTCTGATTGCGTCGCTGCAGTGAGCAGTCGCGCGTGCCGAGGCTGACGGTGCGGCCCAGGCCGTCACCGAAGACCTGGACTTCGACGTGACGGGCGTGCGCGATGAACCGTTCGAGGAAGACGCCCGAGGACGAGAAGTTCGCCGACGCGAGGCGTAGTACGCGGTCGTAGGCGTCGCGCAGGTCGTCGGGACCGCGGCAGGACTGCATACCGATGCCGCCGCCTCCGCCGACGGCCTTGAGCATCACCGGGTATCCGATTTCGTCCGCCGTGGCGAGCGCGTCGTCGAGGGAGCCGAGGAGGCCGCTTCCGGCGACCAGGGGAACTCCCACTGCGCGTGCGGCTTCGCGCGCCGTGTGCTTGTCGCCGAACACACGCAACTGTTCGGTCGTCGGGCCGACGAACGCGATGCCGACGGCTTCGCATGCGGCGGCGAACTCGGCGTTCTCGGAGAGGAATCCGTAGCCGGGGTGGATTGCGCCTGCCCCGGAGGCGAGTGCCGCTTCTATCACGATGTCCGCGCGCAGATAGGACTCTGCGGCGGGCGCAGGGCCGAGACGTACCGCCATATCGGCCAGTTCGACGTGTGCGGCGGACGCGTCGGCATCCGAGTACACCGCGACAGTCTTCAGCCCCATCAGGTGCGCGGTGCGCATGATGCGGCACGCGATCTCACCACGATTCGCGACGAGAAGGGTGTCGAAACCGAATGCCACGGCGTTCTCCTTCGAAATTGGCGGGCGAACAGGAGCCACATCGAACAGCGCGGAAATGAGTGTGCCGCTGCTGTATCCGTCGTTGTGGACACTGCTGTATACGCTATGGGCCCGGTGTTTCGTCCCGGTTTCCTGCGGTAAAGCGTCGGTTAGAAAGAGCTGTCACCGCTGGTGCCGGGTGGAGCGCAGAATGCCGGAAGCTGCCGGCGTGTCAGAAGAGAAACGGAAGCGTTAATCGCCGCCGAAGTCGCGGTCGAGTCGAAGCACACCGATGGTGGCGGCGAGACCGTCGTATTGCGTGACGAGAAGGCAGAATTCGATCATGTGTCGATCGTCGAAGAACTCCGCGAGGACCGCCCAGGTCTTGTCGGTGAGGTCCCGGGTGCCGACCAGTTCGTCGACGGCGGTCAGAACTGCGCGCTGACGTCGGCTCAGGCCCTCGGCGGACGGCCCGGTGACAACTCGTCCGCGGATCTCATCGGTGATCCCGGCACGCCGGCCGAGGCGTGTGTGGTGGTCGAATTCGTAGTCGCAGGCACGCAGGTGGGCCACGCGCAGGATGACCATCTCCGCTTCGAAACGGCTCAGCTTGCCGAACGGCATCAGCATGCCCGAATAGTGCAGCCAGCCGCGGAAGAGTCGGCCCGATCGGCCGAGGGTGCTGAACAGATGTGCGTCGGGCGTGCCCGCGGCACGGGACAGTGCTTTCCACGCAACCCAGTTGATCGGGCCGAGTTCCTTCAGTCGTCCGGGCTGGATTCGTGGCGTCACGGTCGTAGTGTGCACGAGTGCCGGGCACGAGTCACGCGCGACACGTGCATGTCAGTCCCGGAGCGCTTGCGCGAAGCGCGCCATCGCGCGCGCTTCTTCGGCGCGCCGGATCACGACGGCCCGGGAGGTGTCGATGTGGCCGAGCAGCACCCGGTGAGCGTCGTCGAGTTTGCCGTCGAGCAGGAGTTCGGCCACCTCGATGTGCTCGTCGATGGTCGCGGCCATGCGATCCGGAGTCAGGTAGTCGAACATTCGTACCGGCCGGACCTTGCCGTTCACCGTGGCGAGGGCGTCGCACAATGCGCGGTTTCCGGACGACGCGAGTACTGCCAGATGGTATTGCTCGTCGAGAGCGACGAAACCGGCATCGGGTGCAGGCGGGTCGGCGCGCAACGTGTACCAGTTGTCCAACTCCGGGCCGAGGACAGCGGGGTCGTGACGGATCGTCGGATTCTCCAGTGCACGCCGAATTCCGTGTAGCTCGAGGGTGATCCGCAGTTCGTACAGGTCGGCGAGGTCGTCGAAACGCGGTCGGTACGGGAACAGGCCACCGGTGCGGCGTTCGACGAGCCCGTCGGAGACCAACCTGGCCAATGCCTCGCGCACCGGTGTGCGCGATACCTCGTAGCGATCCGCGAGCTTCTCCTCGCCGAGTCGTTCGTCGGCCGCCAAGGCCCCGGACATCAGGTCGTCGCGTAATGCCCGGTACACCCGGTCGCGGTGGGTAGCGGTCGTCATCAGATCGCCATCGCTTCGCGGACGGTGTGTGCCGCCTCGGCGCCGCCGTCACCGGTAGAGGTGACGCGGCCTGATTCGACGACGTAGTACCGCAGGGCGTTGTCGAGCGCGAAACCGATGTGTTGCTCGACGAGCAGCACACCGAGGTTGCCCGAGCGGCTCAATTCGACGATGGTGTTCTCGATTTCCGCGACGACCGATGGCTGGATGCCTTCGGTGGGTTCGTCGAGGATGAGCATGCGTGGTTCGGTGATGAGCGCTCGCGCGATGGCGAGTTGCTGTCGCTGACCACCGGACAACAGACCCGCGCGTCGGTCGAGGAGCGGGACGAGCGCGGGGAAGAGTTCGAGCATGTCCGCGATCAGTTTCTTGCCGTTCTTGCGTCCGTCGGCGACGACCTGCAAGTTCTCGGAGCAGGTGAGCTGACCGAACGACTGCTGGCCCTGCGGCACGTATGCGAGGCCGCGCGCGACGCGGGCGGCGGGTCGCAGGCCGGTGATGTCCTCGCCGTCGAAGAGGATCTTTCCTCGCGTGACGGGCAGCAGGCCGACGGCGGCGCGGAGCAGCGTCGTCTTACCTGCCCCGTTGTGGCCCATCACGGCAACCACTCCGTCGCCGGGGACTTCGAGGGAGACGCCGTGGATGATCTCGGTGCGACCGTATGCGACGCGCACGTCGACGAGTTCGAGCATCTCACGCCTCCTGTACTGCAGCGGTGGTCCCGAGATAGACCTCCTGGACCTGCGGATTGTTCTGTACTTCCTCGACCGTGCCGTCGGCGATGACCTTGCCGCGGGCGAGCACCGTCACCGATGTCGCGAAGGCACGCATGAAGTCCATGTCGTGTTCGACCACCACCACGGTGCGCTGTGCGCCGATCCGCCGGAGCAGTTGCCCGGTCTCTTCGCGTTCGGCACCGCTCATGCCGGCGACGGGTTCGTCGAGGAGCAGGACGTCGGCGTTCTGCACGAGCAGCATTCCGATCTCGAGCCACTGCTTCTGACCGTGAGCGAGGATGCCGGCGAGGGTGTCGCGGTGAGTGGTGAGGCCGATCGTCTCGAGGGCCTGTTCGATCTCGGGTAGGACGTCCTTGCGACGGCGGAGCAGCTGCCACGGTGAGCGACCGGCACCGGCGGCGATGTCGAGATTCTGCAGCACCGACAGTTCCTCGAACACGGATGCGGTCTGGAAGGTGCGGCCGACACCGAGACGTGCGATCTTGTGGGTCTTCCTGCCGAGCAGTTCGACACCGGATTTGGTGACCGAACCGGTCGCGGGGACGAGACCGGTGACGGCATCGACGAGCGTCGTCTTGCCGGCGCCGTTGGGACCGATGAGGAACCTCAGATCACCCTGGAACAGGGTGAGGTCGACACCATCGACGGCGGTGAACCCGTCGAATTGTACTCGCAGATCGCGGATTTCGAGGTACTCCGCTGACATGCCGGCATTACCGCCGAATTCGGGTGCGCTCATCGGGCCGGCTCCAGTTCTGGTTCGGACGGGGACGTCGTCGGATCGTCGGTGGAATCCGCCTTCGTGCGGCGTCTGCGGAGCTTGGCGAGCCCGGCGATTCCGGCGGGGAAGAAGCCGATGACAACGATGAACAGCAGGGCTTGGGCGTAGGTCCAGGCGGAGGGGAAGCTTTCCGACAGGGTGGTCTGGGCCCATGCGACACCGATCGCGCCGAGGACGGGGCCGAGCAGAGTAGTGCGGCCACCGATCGCGACACCGATGAGGAAGGCGATCGAGGGCACGATCCCGATATCGGCAGGGGAGATGATGCCCACGATCGGAACGAACATCGCGCCCGCGATTCCGGCGAAGAACGCGGCGACGGTGTAGGCGACGACCTTGATGTTGGCGGGGTCGTACCCGAGGAATCGGACGCGTTCTTCTTGGTCACGGACTGCAACGAGTAGTTCCCCGTAGCGAGACTGCATGAGCTGGCGGGTCGCGGCAACGACGAGCAGCAGGATTGCGGCGACGATGAAGAACAACATCCGCCTGTTGGCGGGATCTGCCAGATCGAAACCGAAGAAGCTACGGAATCGGTTGAGGCCGTTGGATCCTCCGGTCGACTGTTGACCGATGAGCAGGATCGCGAAGGCAGCGGCGAGCGCCTGCGAAAGAATGGCGAAGTACGCGCCCTTGACGCGGCGCTTGAAGACACCGAGGCCGAGCAACAGTGCGACGAGAGCCGGGAGCAGGGCGATCGCGAGGATGGTCACGATCGGGGAGGCGAACGGCGCCCAGTAGCCGGGTAGCTCTCGGATTCCGGCGATCTGCATGAAATCGGGGACGGTGTCGCCGCGGAGTTCGGCGTCGGCGATCTTGAGGTGCATCGCCATCATGTAGGCGCCGAGTCCGAAGAACACGCCTTGGCCGAGGGTGAGCATGCCGCCGCGGCCCCACGCGAGTCCGATACCCACGGCGACGATCGCGAAGCACAAGAACTTGCCGAGTAGCCCGAGACGGAAATCGGACAGCACTGCGGGGGCGAGGGCGAAGAGAATCGTTGCGGCGAGGGCGAATCCCGCGGCTGTGCGCACGGGGCCGGGGCGGGTGAGGTCGCGAGGGTGGAAGGTCGTCGACATCAGACCAGACTCCTTGTCTTGACCGCGAACAGGCCCTGCGGGCGGACCTGGAGGAAGATCACGATGAGCACGAACACGATCACCTTCGCGATCGAGGCGGTGGTCGAGTACTCGATGAACGAGTTGAGCAGGCCCAGGGCGACAGCGGCGATGACGGCGCCTTCGATTCGGCCGAGGCCTCCGATGACGACGACGAGGAACGCGTCGATGAGATAGGCCGACCCGATGGTCGGGCTCGTCGACCCGATGAGCGTCAGCGCCACCCCGGCGAGGCCGGCGAGTCCGGAGCCGAGGAAGAAGGTGGTCAGGTCGGTGCGGCGGGACGAGATTCCGACGGTCTCCGCGAGGTCGCGATTCTGCACGACCGCGCGGATCCGGCGACCCATGGACGTGTACTTCATCGCGGTGATCAGGGCGACCACACACGCGGTAGCGAGTACGAGGATGAACAGGCGGGTCTTGGGAACCACCGCACCGAGGATCTCGACGCCTCCGGAAAGCCATTCCGGTGCAATGACGTTGACGGCAGGTGCGCCGAAGATGTCGCGGGCGAGCTGCTGGAGGAGCAGACCCACTCCGAACGTGACGAGCAGTGTGTCGAGGGGGCGGTGGTACATCCGCCGGATGAGAGTGACCTCGAGGAGGACGCCGAGTGCACCGCCGACGAGGAAACCGACGATAAGGGACACGAACAGGGAGATGCCTGCGGACGAGATCACCTGCTGTACCACGAATGCGGTGTAGCTACCGGCCATGATGAATTCGCCGTGGGCCATGTTGATGACGCCCATCTGACCGAACGTCAGCGATAGCCCCAATGCTGCCAGCAATAGGATCGATCCGATGCTCAATCCTGTGAACAACTGTCCTGCAACAATATCCATGTCGGTCCTCCTCGTCGACGGTGGTACCGGTCAGTTCCCGGAGAGGGACGAGGCCCAGTCGTAGGTTTCGAGGTACGGATCGGGATCGACCGGTCCGTCGGACTCCCAGACCGTGTAGATCAGGCCGTCGCCGCGGATCTCACCGATGCGGGCGGTCTTCGTGATGTGGTGATTGTCGCCGTCGATCGTCACGGTGCCTTCGGGCGCGTCGAACGTCACTCCGTCTGCGGCCTCCTGGATCGCTGCGACGTCGAACGACCCGGCCTTCTCGACGGTGTTCTTCCACAGGTACACCGAGGTGTAGGCCGCTTCCATGGGGTCGGATGTCGGCTTCGCGTCGCCGTACTTCGCCTTGTACGCCTCGACGAAGGCGGTGTTCTCGGGGGAGTCGACCGTCTGGTAGTAGTTCCACGCGGTGAGCTGGCCCTCGATGTTCTGCGCGCCGATACCCACGACCTCTTCTTCGGCGATCGAGACCGACACGACGGGCATCTCCGCGGCATTGAGACCCGCGTTCGTGTACTCCCGGAAGAACGCGACATTGGAATCGCCGTTGAGAGTGTTGAACACGGCGTCGGCGTCGGCCGTGCGGACCTTGTTGACGATGGTGGAGAAGTCGGTCGAGCCGAGCGGTGTGTAGTCTTCGCCCTTGATCTCGATGTCGTTCGCCTCGGCGTACGCTCTGATGATCCGGTTGGCCGTCTGCGGGAAGACGTAGTCGCTGCCAACCAGGTACAGGGACTGCACGCCCTGTTCCTTCAGGTAGTCGAGGGCGGGGACGATCTGCTGATTGGTCGTTGCACCGGTGTAGAAGATGTTCGAGGACGACTCGAGTCCCTCGTACTGAACGGGGTAGTACAGCAATGAATTCCGGTCTTCGAACACCGGAAGCATCGCCTTGCGGCTCGACGACGTCCAGCCGCCGAACACCGCTGCGACGCAGTCGGAGCTGATGAGCTTCTCTGCTTTCTCCGCGAACACGGTCGGCTCGGAGGCACCGTCTTCCGCGACGATCCGGATCTGCTTGCCGAGCACGCCGCCGTCGGCGTTGATCTGCTCGACGGCCAGGGCGATCGAGTCGCGCACGGTGACCTCGGAGATCGCCATGGTTCCGGACAACGAATTCAAGGAGCCGACCTTGATGCTGTCACCGGCGGTGTCGACGCACGACGCACCAGCGGAGGCGGATGCGTCTCCCGCCGAGGTGTCCGCAGCCCTGCTTCCGCACGCGGTGAGGGTGAGTCCGACGGCGACCAGCGCTGCGGCGCTCGTTGCGAACTTGGATCGGGCAACTGTCATGGGGGTGTCCTTCGTGGAAGGGGACCGGGCGGCGTATACAGCGCTGTATCCGTGGATCCATACGATAGGTGGGTGTTATTGCGCCGGAGTGTCTTCCGGTGACCGTTCCATGACATTGATGACGTCGGTGTTACGTCGTGCTCACACGGGGTTACGTGGGGTCGAGGACGGAACCCATGACCCGCTCGACCACAATCTCGATGACGACGCGGCGCGGGTTGGGGCGGGGCTCACGGTAGCGGGCCGCGTACAGGCGCTCGCCCTCGGCGATGGAGTCGCTGTCGCGGGTGACATGCGCCGGACCTTCCAATGTCAGCCACCGCCGGCCGTCGATCTGGCTGACAGCGGCGTATCCGCCTCGCTCGACATTGAGTGCCTTCTGCGTGCCCTCCGACGTGATGATCCGGACGAGTCCGGTATCGGCATCCCACGTGAACCCGACCGCGACGACGTGGGGGGTCCCATCCTTGCGCAGCGTCGTGAGGGTCGCGAGGTGGTATTCGGACAGGAACTCGAGGGCCCGGTCGCCCAGTGCGGCGGAAGTGCGTGACATGTGGCCAGAGGATACTCAGCGGACGAGGTACGGCGAGACGGAGCTGCGGTGTTCGTTGATGTCGATGTCCTTGCCGAGGGGCGGGAAGGCGCGCTGCGGGCAGTTCATCCGCTCGCACACCCGGCAGCCGGAGCCGATCGGAGTGCCGGGGTTCGACTCGTCGAGATCGAGGCCTTCTGCGTAGACGAGCCGGTGCGCATGGCGCAGTTCGCAGCCGAGGCCGATCGCGAAGGTCTTCGACGGTTGACCGAAGCGGGCGGCGCGGCGTTCGACTGTCCGCGCGACCCACAGATAACGGCGACCATCGGGCATCTGCGCGATCTGGGTCATGATCTTGCCCGGGTATGCGAAGGTCTCGTACACGTTCCACAGCGGGCAGGTGCCACCGCTCGTCGAGAAGTGGAATCCGGTGGCGGATTGCCGCTTGGACATGTTGCCCGCGCGGTCGACGCGGACGAAAGAGAACGGCACACCCCGCAGCTTCGGACGTTGCAGCGTCGACAGGCGGTGCGCGACTGTTTCGTAGCTCTGACCGTAGAACGCCGAGAGACGTTCGATGTCGTAGCGGAAGTCCTCGGCGATCTCGTGGAACTGCGAATAGGGGAGAATCAGTGCTGCTGCGAAATAGTTCGCGAGTCCGAGACGCGCGAGCGTGCGCGACGAGTCGCTGGTGAAGCCACCGTCGTCGACGAGCTTGTCGATGAGGTCACCGCACTCGAGGTAGGCGAGTTCGGTCGAGAGCTTGAACACCTGCTGTCCTCCCGACAGCTGCGGTGCTATCTCGAGGACCCGGGTCTCGGGGTCGTAGCGGTGCAGGACGTTTTCGCCGAGGTCGATGCGCTTGACGACCTGCACGTCGTGGACCGCAGCCATGCGTTTGGCGATCTCGCCACCCACATCACCTCGGTGGAATCGGATCCGGTTGGCGAGCTCCTCGGCTGCGGTGTCGAGTTCGTGGAGGTAGTTCTGCCGCTGATAGAAGTAGTCGCGGACCTCTTCGTGCGGCATCGTGATCGCGCCGCTTCCGCTGCCGTCGCTGTAGCGGTCTTCTGTTGCGGCGGCGAGCTGTGCGGTGGTGTTGCGGAATCGGCGGTGCATGTTGACCATCGCCCGCGCGAGACCGGGATGCGCCGCGACCATCTCGGCGATCTCCTGCGCGTCGGCCTCGATACCCATCTCCTGGTCGAGCGCGACTTCACGCATCTCGGCGATCAGGCGGGTGTCGTCCTGCGACGAGAAGAACGTCGTGTCGACGCCGAACACTTCGCTGATCCGCAGCAGCACCGGTACGGTGAGCGGCCGGACGTCGTGTTCGATCTGATTGAGATAACTCGCGGAAATCTCGAGTGTCTTCGCGAGTGCGGCTTGGCTGAGTCCACGCTCGGTCCGTAGCTGGCGCAGGCGGGCGCCGACGTAGGTCTTGGCCATTCGCCCAGCGTAAGACGCTTTCATCAGCTTTGCAACGTAGGGTTCGCAACATGGCTAAGGGGCGGGTGCATGTTCGCTCTCGAGCCCGAGCCAGGAGCCCGGGGCGAACGCTTCGAAATGGATCGATGCCGGTGGCAGTCCGGCGCCGATCAGTTCGCGACGGATCGACCGCATGAACTCGACCGGGCCGCAGACGTACGTCTGCGCATTCCAAGGCAACGGGACGCGCGTCAGCGGGTTTCGGCCGTCCTCGTGCTCGCCGTCGAAATCCTTGTAGCGCAGGAACAGCTCGGCGTTGGGCAGTGACTTCACCACCGCACTGAACTCGATGCGCCTCACGTGTTCGTATGCGGACTTCTCCACATGGACGATCGTCAACTCACGCCCGGGGTTGTACATGGCCAGGTATTGGAGCGTCGCCAGGGTGTTGGTGACACCGATTCCGGCGGAGATCAGGAGCAAAGGGGAGTCGTCGTTGTCGACCACGACGCCGCCGAACGGTTGCGACACGGTGAGATGATCACCTTCCGCGACCTTGTCGACGAGGATCGGCGACACGAGTCCGTCCGGCACCCGTTTGACGGACAGTGCCCACTCACCCGATTGGCGTCCGTGAGTGACCGTGTACTGACGGATCTCTTCTGACTCGTCGGCGAAGCGGATACGGACCGAGGTGTATTGGCCCGGGCGGTGGATGCGGAACGGTTTGCCGTCCAGCGGACGCAGGAACAGGGTTGCGGCGTGGGCGCCGTCGTACTCGCGCGCAGCGACCAGGGCCTGCCTCCACACCTGGCCTTCGGCCACACCCACATCCCGGTACAGTTGCGACTCCTGTTCGGCGAGGGAGTTGGCCATCAAGGTGTAGACCTCGTTCCATGCGGACGCGACCTGGGGAGTGACTGCGTCGCCGAGGACCTCCACGATTGCGGCGAACAGGTGGGTGCGCACAACCTCGTAGAGGTCGGATGTCACGCCCAGGGATGCGTGCTTGGCGGCGATCCGGGCCATGATCGGGTCGATGTTTCCGGGTTCCTGGGTGACGAGCAGCGTTGCGAAGGAGGCAACCGAACTTGCGAGCGCCTGTTGCTGGGTGCGGCTCGATTGGTTGGTCGTGTTGAACAGGTTGGTGCGCAGCGAGGGGACTGCGGCGAACAGTTTCTCGTAGAACACCTCGGAGATCACGCCGATGTTTGCCCCGACCACAGGCAGGGTCATCTCGACGATCGAACGCGACGTGGGTGAAAGGATGACTGCTCCTCGGTTGTGCGGACGGCAACCGAAGCAGGAGGCGCGCAGCACTCTGCGCGACCGGCCCCGATCCGGTCGTGCGGCACATCGTACGACCGGAATGGGTGCTTTCAAGGTCATTTACATGGCGTGTGTAGGTCGCGGAGTCCTGTGAAGACGGTCACATCCGGGAACCATCAGGGGCTCGCGGGCCGGCTTTTCGCGAGGAAGTGCCGCATCGCGATCGGCAACATGCAGGGCGGGAAAAGGCAAGGTCAGTGCTACTGATGGGTAACTTCTGCCGACGAGGGTGCAGTCGTTGGTGCCCCCATTGATTAGCAATCTTTGCAAAGCGCCGAGCAAAAATTTCCGATATTGGCATTAGCAACAGGTAGCGAGGGGTTTTCAGTTGTGTCATTGTCGTCTTGTACATCCGAATGGGCCGCAAAGGATGTGAAGTAGTACAGACGTACTGCTGACGCCGAGCGGAGTAGATCTAGAGAGTGGAGCTTTGATGTCGACCACCGGCACCCCGAGGACCGCTGAAGAAATCCAGAAGGACTGGGACACCAATCCCCGCTGGAAGGGAATCACCCGCAACTACACGGCCGAGCAGGTCGTCAAGCTGCAGGGCTCCGTCGTCGAGGAAGCCACCCTCGCCCGTCGTGGTTCGGAGATCCTGTGGGACCTCGTGAACAACGAGGACTACATCAACTCGCTGGGCGCCCTCACCGGCAACCAGGCCGTTCAGCAGGTTCGCGCCGGCCTGAAGGCCATCTACCTTTCCGGCTGGCAGGTCGCCGGCGACGCCAACCTGTCCGGCCACACCTACCCGGACCAGTCGCTGTACCCGGCGAACTCGGTCCCGCAGGTCGTTCGCCGCATCAACAACGCGCTGCTCCGCGCCGACGAGATCGCCAAGGTCGAGGGCGACACCTCCGTCGACAACTGGCTCGCTCCGATCGTCGCCGACGGTGAGGCCGGCTTCGGTGGCGCCCTGAACGTCTACGAGCTCCAGAAGGCCATGATCGCGGCCGGCGTTGCCGGTTCGCACTGGGAGGATCAGCTCGCGTCGGAGAAGAAGTGCGGTCACCTCGGAGGCAAGGTGCTCATCCCGACCCAGCAGCACATCCGCACCCTGACCTCGGCTCGCCTCGCAGCCGACGTTGCCGACGTCCCGACGGTCGTCATCGCCCGCACCGACGCTGAGGCTGCAACCCTGCTGACCTCCGACGTCGACGAGCGCGACCGCGAATTCCTCGACGGTACCCGCACGGCCGAGGGCTTCTACGGTGTCAAGAACGGCATCGAGCCCTGCATCGCTCGTGCCAAGGCATACGCCCCGTACTCCGACCTCATCTGGATGGAGACCGGCGTGCCGGATCTCGAGGTCGCGAAGAAGTTCTCCGAGGCAGTGCGCAGCGAGTTCCCCGACCAGCTGCTGGCCTACAACTGCTCGCCGTCCTTCAACTGGAAGGCTCACCTGGACGACGCGACCATCGCGAAGTTCCAGAAGGAGCTCGGCGCGATGGGCTTCAAGTTCCAGTTCATCACCCTCGCCGGCTTCCACTCGCTCAACTACGGCATGTTCGACCTGGCTCACGGCTACGCCCGCGAGGGCATGACCGCCTTCGTCGACCTGCAGGAGCGCGAGTTCAAGGCTGCAGAAGAGCGCGGCTTCACGGCCATCAAGCACCAGCGTGAGGTCGGCGCCGGCTACTTCGACTCGATCGCCACCACGGTCGACCCGAACACCTCCACCGCTGCCCTGAAGGGCTCCACGGAGGAAGGCCAGTTCCACTAGGAGCTGGACCGCCTCTCCGGATCTCGGCGTACAAGACCGGCGGCCCGCGACTTTCGTTGCGGGCCGCCGGTGTCGAATCCAGAGGCTTGTGGACGTACCCGGTGAGTTACCCATGTACTCGCCTACATCCGTTGTCACCGAGCACAGGCAGGTTGAGGAGATTCGAGTGACCAGCGACAAGATTCAACGCGTCGGTGTGATCGGTGCCGGCATCATGGGCTCGGGTATCGCCGAGGTGAGTGCGCGCGCTCATGTCGATGTGCTGGTGTTCGAGAAGACCCGCGAATTGGCCGCGGCCGGGCGTGCACGGATCCTCCGGTCCCTCGACCGCGGTGTGAGCACCGGGAAGATCACCGAACGTGAGCGTGAGCAGGCTGCATGGCGGCTTCGATTCACCTCCGACCTCGAAGACTTCGCGGATCGGCAGCTCGTGGTGGAAGCGGTCGTGGAGGACGAGAAGACCAAGGCCGAGATCTTCACGGAACTCGACAAGGTCGTCACCGACCCCAATGCCGTTCTCGCCTCCAATACGTCGTCGATCCCGATCATGAAGCTCGGCATCGCAACCACGGCACCCGAACGTGTCATCGGCATGCACTTCTTCAACCCGGTACCGGTGCTCCCTCTCGTGGAGGTCGTGACCACTCTCAAGACCGGCCGCGCGGTATCGCAACGCGCGGAGTCCTTCGCAAGCGACATCCTCGGCAAGCAGGTCGTCCGCTCGTCCGACCGGGCAGGCTTCATCGCGAACGCGCTGCTCGTGCCCTACCTCCTCTCGGCAGTCCGCATGGTCGAATCCGGTTTCGCCACCAAGGAGGACGTCGACAAGGCGATGGTGCTGGGGTGCGCCCACCCGATGGGTCCGCTCGAGTTGACCGACCTGGTCGGGCTCGACACCGTCAAGTCGATCGCGGACTCCATGTACGACGAGTTCAAGGAGCCGCTCTACTCGGCACCTCCGCTGCTTCTCCGTATGGTCGAGGCCGGACTCGTCGGCAAGAAGTCGGGAGCCGGCTTCTACGAGTACGCCGACAACGGTCGCGCGACCAAGAAGGCCGGCTAGTCAGGCGGCACCCACCGAGAAGTTGTCGCGTACCGTGCGCGACGTGCAGTGAGGGAGAGGTCGATTCCGCCATGGCAGGCCACGGCTCGAGCATTCTCGGTTACCCGCGCATCGGACCCCGTCGTGAACTCAAGCGTGCTCTCGATTCCTACTGGCACGGCGACGGCACACGCGCCGAGGTCATCGCGGTCGGTCGCGAACTGCAGGAGAACATGTGGCGTGAACTGTCTGCCACCGGGTTGACGCAAGTCCCCGGCAACACGTTCTCCTTCTACGACCACGTGCTCGACAATGCACTGCTGTTCGGCGCGGTCCCGGATCGGTTCCGTCCACTCGTCGACGAACTCGACCCACTCGACTTCTACTTCACGATGTGTCGTGGCCGCCCGGACTTCCCGCCCCTCGAACTCGTCCGCTGGTTCGGGAGCAACTACCACTACCGTCAGCCCGAACTCGACGAGTGCACCGTCTTCGACCTGAAGTCGTCCCCGTTGCTCGACGAGTTCGATCGGGCCGTGGCCGAGGGCGTCGAACTCCGGCCAGTCGTGCTCGGCCCCGTCTCGCTGCTGCTGCTGTCGAAGGTTGCGCCGACTTCCCGGCAGAACGGATTCACGACGCTCGACCTGCTCGATCCGCTGCTCGAGCAGTACGAGCGACTCTTCGAGCAACTCGCGAAGCGCGGTGCCACATGTGTGCAACTCGACGAGCCGTCGTTCACCGAGGACCGCAGCGTCGACGAACTCGCGGCGCTGAAGCGGGCCTACGACGTGCTCTCGCACGCACCGTTGCGGCCCCGCATCCTCGTCACCGGACCCTACGGCCATCTCGGTGAAGCACTGCCGATCCTGGCGGCGTCGAAGATCGAAGCGCTCGGCCTGGACCTCGTCAACGGACGGATGACTCCCGACGAGCTCGCCGCCGTCCCCGGCCTGAAACGCAAGCGGATCTACGCGGGCGTCGTAGACGGTCGCAACGTGTGGAAGGTCGATCGGCGCCGGACGCTCGAATATCTGCAGTCGCTCGCTGCGATCGCGCCGGATCTCGTCGTCTCGACGTCGTCCTCGCTGCTGCACGTGCCGTACGACCTCCTCATCGAATACGACATCCCCGGTGACGTCGCCGACCGGCTCGCGTTCGCGAAGCAGAAGGTCGGCGAGGTCGTCTCGCTCGCGAAGGCGCTCACCACCGGCGCCGAGGAGAAGTGGCGCCGGCCGCCCGTCTCGGTGCATTTCAAGCAGAAGCACACGGTGCGGGCCCGCCTCAACGCTCTCACCGCCGAGCATCGCGTCCGCGCCCCCTACGAGGAGCGTCGCGTCGCCCAACAGAGGCGCCTGAATCTGCCGCCCGTTCCCGCGACCACCCTCGGTTCGTTCCCTCAGACAGCCGAGGCGCGGAAGGCGCGGTACGAACTCGACCAGGGGCGACTGTCGTACGAGGAGTACGCCACGCTCATCGAGGCCGAGATCGAGTCGACGATTCGGCTGCAGGAGGACATCGGCCTCGACGTCCTCGTGCACGGCGAACACGAACGCAACGATATGGTGCAGTACTTCGCCGAACTGCTGGAAGGTTTTGCCACCACCCGTTTCGGCTGGGTACAAGCCTACGGGTCACGCTGCACACGCCCCCCGATCCTGTACGGCGACATCGTGCGGCCGAAACCGATGACGGTCGAGTGGACCGCGTTCGCGCAGTCGCTCACCGACAAACCGGTCAAGGGAATGCTCACCGGACCCGTCACGATGCTGGCGCGTTCTTACGTGCGGGCGGACCAACCGCGTCACGAGACGGCCGACCAATTGGCACTCGCGATCCGAGACGAGATCTCCGATCTGGAGAAAGCGGGGATCGTGATCATCCAGGTCGACGAACCGGCAATCCGTGAACTGCTGCCGCTGAGGCAGGACGGGCGCGCCGAGTATCTCGACTGGGCCGTCGATGCGTTCCGCCTCGCGACCGGCGGGGCACAGCCCGAGACCCAGGTGCACACACACCTGACCTACTCGGGTCAGAAGTCGGTGGTCGACGCGATCGAACGACTCGATGCCGACGTCACCGCGATCGTCGCGACCAGGTCGATCGGTTGGGTGCTCGAGGCGATCAAGGACCAGGCCCTGACCCACGGTGTCGGGCCGGGTGTCTACGAGTCGCGTTCGGCGCGGATCCCCGACATCGACGAGCTCGACGAGCTGCTGACCGAAGCAGCCCGGTCCGTGGACCTCGACCGGCTGTGGGCGAATCCGGATGGTGGCCTCAAGTCTCGCCGGAACTGGCAGCTCGAGCCGTCGCTGCGCAACCTCGTCGCGGCGGCGCGCAGGCTACGTCGCCGGGCCGCATCCGACGAGCGACCCGAGTAGGGACCGGACCCCGGATGCGCCGGCCCTTCGCAAGCGAGCATAGGAGCATGAGCGACTCGTCTGTTCCGACCATCACTGCTGCCGCCTTCACTGCTACATCCGCAGATGCCCCGCTGACCGCACTATCTTCGGCGCAAGCTCGGCCGTTCACGGCCGGGACAGCCGATCTCACGACCGGTGTGTGTCGGTGGTCGCTTGTACGGTGCGGGCGTGCAACTGCGATACCAATACCGCGTGTATCCGACGCCAGGCCAGCAGGACATGCTGGCCCGCTCGTTCGGATGCGCACGGGTGGTATTCAACGATGCACTGCGCGCCCG